>NZ_DLHQ01000042.1 GCF_002483305.1 Brevundimonas sp. UBA7664 | reverse complement strand
GGCTCCACCCGGGGAGCCGGCGTCGGTGAGACGGGGGCGGGGGTCGCCGGGACGGCCCGGGGCTGGGGCGTCGGGGCCGCTCGCGGCGCGACCGCGGTTGGTACGGGTGCGGCCGGTCGCGGCGTCGGCGCAACCACCGTCGCCGTCGGCGCGGCCGGAGCCGGCGTCATGACCGGCGCCGGCGCGGGCGCCGGGGCCAGATAGGTCGCCGCGACGGGGGGGCCGCTGTTGAGGTCGCGCGTCAGATCACGGCCGGGCGACGCCGGCGGCGGCGTCTGGGGCGCCGGAGTCTGGGGCGGCGGCGTCTGGGCGTGGGCCGCTCCGGCGAGCAGCAGGGCGGCGGTGGTGGTGGCGGCGAGGATTTTCATGGCCGCGACCTTCCCCCTTCAACCCGCGAACGGCAAGGCCCTGAGCGCATAGGCGACGACGGCCGTCAGGCCCGAGGCGGCCAGGGCCAGTCCGGCGAACCAGGCCAGCCGCCGCCAGAGCGGGCCCGGCGGCTCGTCGGGTTCGGGCGGTGGGACCGGATCAATGATGATAGCCGGACTCCGCATCGATCTTGCCGCGGAACACCCAGTAGACCCAGGCCGTATAGGCCAGAATGGCCGGCAGGATGACCGCCGTCCCGGCCAGCATCAGCCCCAGCGCATTGTCCGGCGCCGCCGCCTGCCGGAAGTCGATGGCGTAGGGCACGATCATCGGCATGAAGCTGACCGCCAGACCCAGATAGCCGGACAGGAACACCAGCAACGCCCCCATGAAGGGGCGGACATGCGAGCCGCGCCGGGCCGAAACGACAATCAGGGCGAGACCCGCGAGGCCCAGCGCCGGGATGGCGAGACGCGGCAGCAGCATGTCCCAACGGACCTGCACCTCGGCCAGATCGATGCCCCAGCGCATGCCGATCCGGTGATGCAGCAGCAGAGTGGCGATGCTGACCGCCGCCAGCAGGGCGCCGACGGCCGCCGCGCTGATCAGGGTCCAGCGCCGCGCGTCGCCGTGCAGATTGTCCCGCGTCTTCATCATCAGCCAGGCCCCGCCCAGCAGGGCGTAGCCGGCCACGATCCCGGCCGCGACCAGCAGGGTGTAGGGCGTCAGCCAGTCGAACGGGCCGCCGGCGAACCGCTCGTTCTCGACCGTCACCCCCTGGATGAAGCCGCCCAGGATCAGGCCCTGCGCCGCCGCCGTCAGGATCGAGCCTCCGGCGAACATCTGGGTCCAGAATTTGCGGCCCCGGTTGCGGGCGCGGAAGCGGAACTCGAAGGCCACGCCGCGCAGGATCAGCCCCGCCAGCATCAGCAGAACGGGCAGATAGAGCGCCGGCATCAGCACCGAATAGGCCAGCGGAAACGCCGCCAGCAGGCCGCCGCCGCCCAGCACCAGCCAGGTCTCGTTGCCGTCCCAGACGGGGGCGATGGTGTTCATCATCACGTCCCGCTCTTCCTTCGACTTCGCGAAGGGGAACAGGATGCCGACCCCCAGATCGAAGCCGTCGAGCATGACGTAGAGCAGGACCGCCGTGGCGATCAGTCCGGCCCAGATGAGCGGCAGGTCCAGCATCACGCGTCCTCCCCCGGCGTCGTGTCCGCGGGCGCCTTGGCCAGCGCCGAGCCGGGCGCCCGGTCCTGACGCGGCGCGGGCTCGGTCAGGGCCGCGACCGGCCCCTCGGCCATCAGCCGCAGGATGAACAGGGCCCCGGCGGTGAAGACCACGGCGTAGACGATGATGTAGGCGGTCAGGCTGGCCGCCACCTCGCCCGCCGTCACCGGCGAGACGGCGTCGCGGGTCCGCAGCACGCCGTACACCACCCACGGCTGGCGGCCGACCTCGGTGACCATCCAGCCGGCCAGGACGGCGATGAAGCCGGAGGGGCCCATGGCGACGCAGAAGCGCAGGAACCACCGGCTTTCGAACAGTCTGCGCCGCCAGATCAGCACCGCGCCGACGCCGCCCAGTGCGATCATAAGCAGGCCCAGGCCGACCATGATCCGGAAGCCGAAGAAGGGAATGAAGGGCGGCGGCTGATCCGCGCGCGGCCAGGCGTCCAGACCGAGGATCACCTCGTCCTTCGGCAGGTTCTGGATGGCGTTGCCGATGCCGGGGATCGAGACCTGGAAATGGTTCTTCTGCGCGTCACGGTCCGGAATGCCGAACAGGTGCAGCGGCTGGTCGGCGCGGGTCTCCCAATAGCCCTCGATGGCGGCGGTCTTGGACGGCTGATGCTTGTGGGCGACCTCGCCGGACCAGTGGCCGGCCAGCAGTTGCAAAGGCGCGAGCACCGCGACCAGCCCGACCGCCATGACCAGCGAGATGCGGCTCTCGGTCCAGCCCGTCACGGGCGGACCCTTGCGTTCCTTGAGGATGCGATACGCCGAGGCGGCGCCGACGACGAGACCGGTGGTCAGGAAGGCGGCCAGCAGCATGTGCACGAGGCGCGAGGGGAAGCTGGGGTTGAAGATCACCTGCATGAAGTCGGTGGCCTGGAACCGGCCGTCGGCCATGATCTCGAAGCCTTGGGGCGTCTGCATCCAGCTGTTGGCCGACAGGATCCAGAAGGCCGAGATGGTGGTGCCGACGGCGACCAGACAGGTGGCGGTGAAGTGCAGTTTCGGGCCGACCTTTTTCCAGCCGAACAGCATGACGCCGAGGAAGGACGCCTCGAGGAAGAAGGCGGTCAGCACCTCGAACGCCAGCAGCGGCCCGATGACGCCGCCGGTCAGACGAATGAACTCGGACCAGTTGGTGCCGAACTGGTAGCTGAGCACCACGCCCGAGACGACGCCCATGCCGAAGCTCAGGGCGAAGATCTTGACCCAGAACAGGTACAGGACCTTGAACGCGTCACGCTTGGTCCAGAGCCAAAGGCCCTCGAGCACGGCAAGGAACGCCGCCAGACCTATCGTGAAGGCCGGAAACAGAATGTGGAAGGCGATGGTGAAAGCGAATTGCAGTCGCGACAGCAGCAGTGCGTCGAGTTCCACGGGCCTTTGTCCTCAAGGGTCTGAGGGACAAGCCTTGCGCCGCGGCCGGTTCGGAGTCCATGCGCCAACCGCCGCGCGTCGGAACGCCGCGATCAGGCCGCCGGCAGTTCGACCCAGAAGGTCGCGCCTTCGCCGGGCGACGAGGTCACGCCGATCGAACCGCCCTGCAGTTCCACCAGCCGCTTGGCCAGGGCGAGGCCGATGCCGTGGCCCTCGACCGTCGAACGCTCGAGGCCGAGGCGGTTGAAGGGCTCGAACAGCTGGGTCTGCTTCTCGACCGACAGACCCGCGCCCCGGTCGATCACCTCGATGCGGACGCCGTCGTAGATCTTGCAGGCGCGGAAGATGACCACGCCGCCGGCGCTGCCGTATTTGACCGCGTTCGAGGCCAGGTTGGCGACGACCTGGGTCAGGCGCTGCGAGTCGGCCAAGGCCACCAGGCCGTCGCCCTCGCTGATCACCTCCAGCCTCATGCCCTCGGCGTCGGGACGCAGGGCCGTGGCGCGGCGCACGTCTTCCAGCACGCCGGGCACGTCGGTCGGCCGCAACTCGACCTTGACCGCGCCGGACTCGGCGCGGGCCACGTCCAGCAGGTCGTGGGCCAGGGCCTCGACCTGACGGGCCGTCTTGACCAGCATGTCGGCCATCTCGGCCTGGGTCGCGGAGACGGGCCCAAGCTGGCCGGCCTTCCACAGTTCGCCGATGCCGATGACGCCGCCGACGGGGCTTTTGATTTCATGCGCCACATTGGCGAGCAGGCGCGACTTGGCTTCGGACGCCCGCTCCGCCCGGACCTGACCCAATCTGGCCCGATCCGCAAACCGGTCGCGCTCTTCGAGCAGGGCGGCGACCAGCATGATCGGCATATAGCCGAACAGCACCAGCAACTGGGCCATCATCGCCCGATCGGCGCCCTCGAAGGCCACGGAATAGGGACCAAAGCCGCGCATACTGCCGCCGACCGCCAGAATGGAGATGATGACCAGCGCCGCCGTGACTCCCAGCATCCGCAGCCGCACCGCGATCAACAGAAGCAGCGGCAAGGTGACGAAGGCGATCGGCATCTGCTGTTGCGAGAACACCGCGTAGGAAACGGCCGTCAGCAGGCCCAGCAGGACCGTCGCCTCGATGGCCCGGGCGGGGACGCGGAGGCGCGCCACCTCCCGCTTGGTCAGGGCCAGGCCGAAACTGGATAGGACGGCGATGCTCAGGGCGTGGCCGAACCACCATGTCTGGGCCGAGTCCAGGAAATCGGCGCCGGTCATCCACCAGAGCATTCCGCCGGCGAAGGCCGCAGCGGGGATGGGCGCTATGACGGCGGCCGCCAGGAGGAAACGACAGGCGCCTTCCACGGACGCCAGGTTCAGCGTCGGGGCGAACCGCCGCGCCAGCAAGACGGCGATATAGATCTCCAGCATGTTGCCGACGGTGAACATCACCGTCAGCTCGGTCGAATTGCCGACGAGCAACTCGCCGGCCGCGATTCCGGCCGCGATCAACCCGCCGAAAGACAGATCATAGAGCGGTCCGCGCGAGGTCCGCAGCCAGACCGCGACCGCGACGCCGGCCGCGCCCCACAGCCCCGCCACCACGCCGGCCGACCGTGCAAAGGTCAGGGCCAGAACAACCAGAATCATGACGGCCACGGCGGTGAACACAGGCGCCATCGGCTGGCCGAGGCCCGACGGGCGCACGCCAGTATTGACGGGCGCCTTCGCCGGGGCGTCTGCGCCGACGACGGGCTCTAGCGGGTCGAGCGCGCGGCTCATGGTCATAATCAGGTCCGGACGGCGTTTGCTTCCTGATTCCTTACCCGTTGGCTTCCTAATATCCCCTGAAGCTCAGACGGTTGTGGTCAACACTTGATGCAACTCCCGGATGGACGCCGCCGGTCCGTCGGGGTGGCCCCAGACAGCGGCGCTGACGGCCACGAAATCAGCACCGGCGCGGGCCAGGTCGCCCGCGGTCGCGGCGGTGATGCCGCCTATTGCGACACAGGGTATCTCGACCGTCTCCTGCCAGATGGTCAGGATCTCCGGATCAGGCCGGTGAAGCGTGGCCTTGGTCGCGGTGGGGAAGAAGGCCCCGAAGGCCACATAGTCCGCCCCGGCCTCGGCCGCGTCCATGGCCAGTTCGCGGCTGTCGTGACAGGTGACGCCGATCATCGCCTCCCGGCCCATCAGGGTGCGCGCCGCGCTGACCGAGCCATCGGACTGGCCCAGATGCACCCCGTCACAGCCGGACCGGGCCGCCAGATCGGGACGGTCATTGAGGATGACGGCCACGCCCCGGGCCTGGGCGACGGGCTTCAGCACCGCCACCGCAGCCAGGACCGTCGCATCGTCGGCGTCCTTGAGCCGGATCTGCAGCGCCGCCACATCCCCGGCGTCCAGCGCCGCCTCCAGATCCCGAGCGAAGCCGGCGAGATCGGGGATCGCCGGCGGCGTGATCAGATAGAGCCGGCAGGGCGGACGCGGGATGACGACGGGTTCTCGGGCCATGCTGCGGCCTGGGGCGCCCCGCGGCCGGCGTCAATACCGGAGTCGTACGGAATGCGAACGACTTGCATTCGCCGCGGCGTTGATGCTACAGCGAACCATTCGCAACCCGTCGGATCCGCCCTGCCGTGTACGTCTGCAACTGCAACGGTCTTCGCAAACGTGACGTCGCCGCCGCCATCGAGGCGGGCGCGACGCGGCCGCGCGATGTCTTCGCCCGCAACCAGTGCGCCGTCCAGTGCGCCCGGTGCGTCTGCGAAATGCGCCAGATGATCCAGGACAGCCGCGAAACCTTCGCCATGGCGGCCGAATAGCGCACATCCAGTTGCGGGCGATTTTTACTCGCAATTTCAATGTCGCGATAAGGGTTCGCAAGTGAACACAAGCCCGTTCGCCGTGTTATGAACGCCGTCCGGACCGGCGACTCAACGCCGTATTCGGCAGGAGCTGAGCCATGAAGGGCGACCCCGCGATCATCCGCACGCTCAACGCGGTGCTCACCAACGAACTGACGGCGGTGAACCAGTATTTCCTGCACGCCCGCATGTTCGAGGCCTGGGGCCTGCGGCATCTGGGCCAGATCATCTACGACGAATCGATCGGCGAGATGAAACACGCCGACATGCTGATCAAGCGGGTGCTGTTCCTCGACGGCCTGCCCAACCTGCAGGACCTGCACAAGCTGAAGATCGGCGAGAACGCCTTCGAATGCCTCGGCGCCGACCTGCAGCTGGAGCTGGGCGGGCGCGATACGCTGATGGCCGGCGTGGCCCAGTGCGAGGCGGCCCGGGACTATGTCAGCCGCGACCTGCTGATGCGGATCCTCAACGACACCGAGGAGCACATCGACTTCCTCGAGGCCCAGCACAAACTGATCGAACAGCTGGGCGAGCAGAACTACCTGCAGTCCGCCATGACCGAGATCGCGCCGGACAAGAGCGCGACCGGGAACTGACGGCCCGCGCCGTTCATTCCGCTCCCGCGACAAGAGGGAGCCGCAATGACCACGATCGACGAAGCCTTTGATGACGTTCAGGACGCCGCGGCGAGTTTCCTGAACGCCGACGGCCGCAACCCGGGGCACGTGGCGCTCGGCGTCGCGGTCACCGTCGGCTTCGCCCTGGCCGCGACCCTGTTCGCCAGCCGGACCATCCGGCCGCGACCCCAGACCCTGACCGAGGACGACAGCCCCATCACCGAGCGGCCGCGCGGCCCGCTGAGCCTGATCCTGCCGGCGGTGTTCTCGGTGACGACGCTGTCGGCCGTGCGCGTCTGGAACGCCCCGTCGCGTCCGGAACGCACCGCGGCGCTCGGCCTCTGGGCGGCGGCCCAGGCGATGAACGCGGTCTGGATCGCCATGCGACCCGCCAACCGCGGCCTGCAGATCGCGGCGGCCATGTCCTCGGCGGGTCTGGCCGCGGCCTTCGCCCACGAGGCGCGCAAGCTGGATGAGAGCGCCGGCAAGCTGGCGTCCCCGACGGGCGGGCGCGTCCGCCTCGCCAACTTCATCCAGCGCAAGGCGGACCACCAGCCGACCGTCCACTGAAAGGCCGCGCCCGGGCGCACGCCTTGCCGTGAGGCCCGGCTTCCTCTAGGGACTGCGCCCGTTCGCGCGCCATCGCAGGCTGCGCCCAATCCCTTCCGAGACACCCATGGCGAAGATCAACGGCAACAACATCAAGCCCGGCATGGTCCTTGAGCACAACAAGGGCCTGTGGGTCGTGACCAAGGCCAGCCACGTCAAGCCCGGCAAGGGCGGCGCCTTCGCCAACATCGAGGCCAAGAACCTCGAGACCGGCAACAAGCTGAGCGAGCGCTTCCGGTCGGAAGACAAGGTCGAGCGCGTTACCCTCGAGCAGAAGGACTTCTCGTTCCTGTACGAACAGGGCGACGCCCTGGTGTTCATGGACGACGCCACCTACGAGCAGACCGAACTGCAGAAGGATTGGGTCGGCGAGGACCGCGTCGCCTATCTGCAGGACGGCATGAAGGTGGTCATCGAAATGCACGAGGAACGGCCGATCGGCCTGACCCTGCCCGACCAGGTCACCCTGGAAGTCGTCGAGACCGAGCCCACGGTGAAGGGCCAGACCGCCTCGTCATCCTACAAGCCCGCCATCGCAAACAACGGCGTCCGCATCATGATCCCGCCCTATATGGGCGTGGGCGAGCGGATCGTCGTCGACACGACGACCGGCGAATACGTCCGCCGCGCCGAATAGGCGCGAGCGACCGCACGACCCGGAGGCGCGATCCTGCGCCTCCATGACCTTCTCCGACTGTCCGGGCTAAACGCCTTGAAGGACCTTCGGACCAGGAGATCCCCATGGCCCTCGCCTCAGCCCTCGTTTCCGTGATGATCGACGCGGTCCGCAAGACCGCCCGGCCGATGCTGCGCGACTTCGGCGAGGTCGCCCAGCTGCAGGTGTCGCGCAAGGGGCCCGGCGACTTCGTCACGGCCGCCGACATCCGCGCCGAGGACACCCTGTACGAACTGCTGATGAAGGCCCGCCCGGGCTACGGCTTCCTCGGCGAGGAGCGCGGCATGATGGAGGGGACCGACAAGTCCCACAGGTGGATCGTCGATCCGATCGACGGCACCACCAACTTCATGCACGCCATGCCGCATTTCGCCATCACCGTGGGCCTGCAGCGCACCGCGCCGGACGGGTCGTCGGAGATCGTGGCCGGCGTGACCTACAATCCGGTGATGAATGAGCTGTTCTGGGCCGAAAAGGGCAAGGGCTGCTATCTGAACGACCAGCGCATTCGCGTCGCCGGGCGCCGCGACCTGTCGGAAAGCCTGATCGCCACCGGCCTGCCCTTCATCGGCAAGACCGGCCACGCCCAGGCCATCAAGGACATCCACGCCATCGGCCAGCGCGTGGCGGGCATCCGCCGGCTGGGCTCGGCGGCGCTGGACTTCGCCTGGGTCGCGGCTGGGCGGTACGACGCCTACTATGAGCGCAACCTGCAGCCCTGGGACGTGGCGGCGGGGATCCTGTTCGTCACCGAGGCGGGCGGCGTGGTCACCACCATCGACGGCGAGGGCCGGCCGGAGACGGGGGCGCAGATTCTGGCGACCAATTCGGAGCTGCATCCGCAGCTGCTGAAGGTGCTGCGCGGGTAATACCGAGCTATCCGGCCTGGAGCGGTGGGCCGCTTTCGACCCGCAGGCGACGGACCAAGCCCGCAGTTCCCGAGTCCGGAAGTGGACTCAACCCGGTCTTTGGCAAGGTCTGCTTTTCCGCGGCACGCGAATGACCCTTCTTGGCGCAAAGAAAACCGCCGGCCCTCCTTGGAGGACCGGCGGCTCTGTAGTGCTGGCCTTCGGCCTTCCGGGTTTAGCGGAAGTTGATGCCGATGGTGGCGCGACGGTTGAGCGGCTCGCGCACGCCGTCGGCGGTCGGACGGGCCAGGGCGGTTTCACCCTTGCCGTCCAGCGAGATTGCGCCGCCGTTGACGCCCTGGGCGACCAGAGCATCAGCCACGGTGCGGGCGCGCCGGTTCGACAGGCCCACATTGTACGCCGCCGAACCCGAGGTGTCGGCGTGGCCGACCACCAGGATGCGCGTCGGACGGCCCGACTTGGCATAGTTGGCGGCCTGGGTGACCACCGACGAGGCTTCCGCCGTCAGGTCCGAGCGATCCCAGTCGAAATACACCACGAACTCCCGGTCCGCTGGGACCGCGGGGCGCGGCGGCGCCGGCGGGGGCGGCGGGGGCGGCGGAGGAGTCACGGGCATTGGCGGGGGCGGAGGGGCCATGACCGGCGGGGCTGGCGGAGCCGCTATCGCGCCGAACGAATAGCGCAGACCCAGGCTAAGCGAGTGATCCTCGAAGTCGCCCGCCAGACTGTCGACGCCATCCGTCATTTCCAGATCGGAAACGTTCAGATAGCGGTACGTCAGGTCGACGCTGGTGCGTTCGCTCATGCGCCAGGCGGCGCCGGCCAGCAGTTGCCAGCCCCAGGTGGTGTCGTCGACGTCTTCGACCTCGACCTTGGCGCCCCCGATACCCGCGCCGACGAACGGACGGAACGAGGCGTCGCGGTTACCGAAGTCGTACAGCAGATTGGCCATCAGCGTGGTGGTGCTCGCGTCGACATCCGGCACGGTGATGCCGTCCAGTTCGAGCTCGTCGCTCTCGCGGTAGCCGGCCTCGGCCTCGACGCGCCAGTTGGCGTTCAGACGGTAGCCAAGGCGGCCAAAGCCGGCCCAGCCGTCACCAGCCTTGACGTCGACCGGAGCGCAGATGACCCCCGTGCATGCTTCCCACTCGTTTTCCTGCGGCCAGTGGTAGCCGAGGTCGCCGGCGACATAGACGCCATCCGGATCAGCGAGCGCCGGGGTGGCGGCGAACAAAGCCAGGAGCGCTGCCCCGGCCATTAATTGCATCTTCATTCTCTGTCCCTCCATCGCGGGAAAGAGACCCCACGAGCGATAGCTCAATGGTCAAGCTGGCATGGGGTTGCATCGCTTTCCGAGATTGGGATCGTCTGTCCGGTTATTGTGGCGCCAAAGCCGCAGATGCGCCTGCCAGAACACATGAGCGGACTCTCGGTCGATAGCCGACTTCCGCGTTTGCGACGTTGAGCATCAGGTTTCGCGCGGTGAGCCAAAGCCTGCTTCTGGCGCTTGGCGGACCGTCAGGGACCGAAGGGCCAGAGTCCGCTTCCCGCCCTCAGGCGACGGTCCGCTCCCGACCCGTAGCTGACCTGGGGCGGTAAGCCTTTCCGTTGCCACGCTGCTAACCTTGGCGCCCGATGATGCCGGAATGGCCCCGTACGTACGCCCCATGAAGCTTGAACCCGATCCGCGGGCGCGGTTCGGGTTGCGCAAGCTTATCCTGCCTGCAGCCGTGTTCGCAGTGGTCTTCGCTGGAGGGCTGGTCGATTGGACGGAGCCGCTCGCCAAGGCCCACGCGATTTACAACGAGGTGAAACCAGTCCCCCGAGTTGATAGGCAATACGCGAACTGCGCAGCGGCGCGAGCCGACAGGCGGTTTAACATTCCGAGATCAGACCCGTCTTACCGCTCTCGAATGGACAGCGATGGCGACGGCCTGGCGTGTGAACCACACTGGTAATGGGCGACCCCTAATACGGCGCGACCATTGCGGCTCGTCCTGGTTATGAGCCGGGCGTGACGCTGAAAGCCCGACGGGAGCTTCGGCGCGTGATCGGCGGAGAATGACATTCAGCGCAGGCAGCGCTTAATCCAAACCGCTTGCACGAATGGCGTCAGCCTCGTCGGCGCCGACCCGACGGAATCCTTCATCCGTTAGCCACCGCTCCACGCAAGTCATCCCTTCCTGGCCTCGCCGGGCCTCGTAGTTCAGCGTCACAAGCACACGGGACGTCAGCATGGTGCGAAGGAAGTCCCGGCTCACTGAACTTTGCGTGGGATCGCGACCGAAGCCCGCAAGCTCCCCAATCTCCAGGAGCCGCGCTTCAAGAGCAACGCGTTCCTCATCGGTGCGTGGCATCGACCGGTAGACCTCTTGGGTGACCCTGAGCGCCTCGGCGTCAAGACCACAGCGTTCCGCTTTGTCAATTACCTGGCTGGGACCGAACCCACTCCACATCATGGGGCCGTCAAAAGCCGCATCATCCGCCAGAGCATTTGAGGGATACAGGATCGCAAGACTCAAGAGCCCCGCTCGTAGCCATCCTCGATCATATAAGCCGTTCATTTCAATCTCATGGCTGCGCCGCGGCATCGCTCACCTGTCAGCTACCGCCTTCGGGCGGCTCAGGAACCTCCACCGGCGTGATGCCCATGCCGTCCAGCATGACGTCGCAGCGGCTTCCGATGTCGGACAGCCATAGCCCCAGGAAGTCCTCCATCACCGCGGGATCGTTCAGACGCCTGCTGATCTCCTGCGACGGGGCATAGCTCAGCAACCCCATGTATTCGTTGTTCTCACGCTCAATGCGCTGCAAGTCCGACCCGGACAGGGATGCGTTGGCGCGGTCGAGGTGCGGAGCGAGCCGGGCTTGAAGCCGCTGTGCCTGTGACTCCCGGCTGGTTCGCAGCACCGGCGTGGGCGCTTCGGTCGCCTGCGTCACAGCATTCTGTGCCACAAACGCACAGAATTGCACTCTCCGCGCCGCGTCCATTCGGCCGATCAGCGTGGCGAACGCACGCTCCGCCGGATCAGACTGTGCCGCGGCAGGCGAGATCGCAGAAGCGCCCGCCAACAGGCAGACGATAGCAAGCGACAAAGGTCCGCACACCGTTTTTGAAAGGCCGCTCATGGTCTTTTGCTATCAAAGCGCCCGAGTTTCGCAAGCGGGGGGCGTGGCCGCTTCCAGCTAATTCCAGACCCGGCGACACAGGCTTTCGGATGGCAGCAACCCACCCTTGGCGGCCTGTCGGCCCTCGACCCATAGCGGACGTTGCGGTCCGCGGGAGGGTGAAGCACTTTCGATGGATGACCGAGAACGAAAGACGCCTTCTCCAGTCGCTCGCTTTGATGTGCGACCAATATCTACGAACGCCAGAGGGCGATCTTGATCATCTATGCATGACTGCTGGTGAAGACGCGGTTCGGCTCCTCGTTCAACACGGATTGATTATTCCAAGTGGCCGAGGTGGGCATTGGAGCGAAGCTGGGTTGGCTACACTGAACGCGCCGAGGGTCTAGCGTCCGCTTCTCGTCTCGATGCCGACGGCAGCATTCGACCCATTGCGGACGTTGCCGGGCTTATCCGCTCTGCTACTTTAGAGCATGGCGTTCCCCGCATCTGAAGACGTCATCGCCCGCGCGGAAGGCACACTGGGCCGGAGGTTTCCAGAATGCCTCAGGACCCGGCTCGCGAGATCGAACGGCGGCAGCATCTCGACGGCGGAAGATGACTGGCTGCTCATTCCCGTACGCGATCATTCCGACCGCAAACGCCTGGCCAGAACTGCGAACGACATGGTCTACGAGACTGCGCAAGCACGGAAATGGCACGGCTTTCCCGAAGACGCGATCGCGGTGGCGGCGAACGAATCCGGGGATTGGCTTGTGCTGCTCCCCGGTACTGATGATGTGCATCTCTGGAACCACGAGACGGAAGCGGTCACCGTTGTCGAGGTCGATTGGGCGTGACGGCTGCTTATCGCTCGTAGCCGACGGTCCGCTGTCGACCCATTGCGGACATTGGGGGTGGGAATACAATCATCCCATGAGCGAGCTCCGCATTTCCTTCCCTGAACCCTGCGGTGAGAGCTGGGACGCGATGCAGCCGTCGGGCTGTGACCGCATTTGCGCCACCTGTTCCGAGACCGTGCACGACCTCGCCCAACTCACGGTGCAGGAGGCTGAAGCTCTTTTGCGAGAGCCGGGAAAGCACTGCGTGCGGGCGCTGGTCGGGCCCGACGGCGCCGTGAGCTTGCAACTCGGCCCATCGGGGCGTTCGCGGAGGATGTTGGTGGCGGTGAGCGCGTCGGTCGGTCTGTTCGCTTCGGCCTGTGAAACCGTGCCTTCCGCCACGGCGCCGACGGGCGCCATTGTTGGAACAGTGGGTCGTTATAGCATGGTGACGTCCGTCAGGGCCGTTTCCGATGATGGGCGTGAGCGCCGGACCCGGGTTCGTGCTGACGGAAGTTATCGATTGGAGCGCCTGCCTTACGGCACCTACTCGCTGAAATTCATCGGTAGTTGTGGGACTTGGGACGGCGAGCAGGTTGCCCTGCGAGAAAACGAGCATTCGGTCGAAGCCCCAGCGGATCTGCCAGAATGCATCATAATCGGCATGGCGAAGGTCGAGGACGACCGCGCTTGAAGGCCTGAGTCTAACGTCCGCTTTCCCCCCTTTGCGGACCTTCGGACCGTCCGCTTTCAGCGCCCCCCAAGTTCCCGTCACCCGATCAGCGACCGCGCCGCCGCCCGCGCCTCATCCGTAACCACCGCCCCCGACAGCATCCGCGCGATCTCCTCGCGCCGCGCCTGATCGTCCAGCGCATCCACCGTCGTCGTGGTCATCCCGCCGGCGTCGGCCTTGCGCACCTTCCAGTGGGCGTGGCCGCGGGCCGCGACCTGGGGGCTGTGGGTGACGACCAAGACCTGGGCGCCGCGCGAGAGCCGTTCCAGCCGCGCGCCGACGGCCGAGGCCACGGCGCCGCCGACGCCCTGGTCGACCTCGTCGAAGATCATCACCGGCTGGCGCTGGTCCTCGCGCCCGGCCAGGGCCGCCTTCATGGCGAGGGCGAAGCGGGCCAGTTCGCCGCCCGAGGCGATGGCGTCCAGCGGGCCGAAGGCGGTTCCGGCGTTGGTGGCGATCTCGAAGCGGACGGTCTCGACGCCCAGCGGGCCGCGACGGCCCTCGGCCACCGGCTCGAAGGCGACGCGGAAGCGGGCGCGCTCCAGTTTCAGCGGGGCCAGTTCCTCCATGACGGCGGCGGTCAGCCGGTCGGCGGCGGCCTCGCGGGCGGAGGTCAGGAGGATGGCGGCGACGTCATAGGCCTCGCGCGCGGCGGAGGCGGCGCGGTCGGCGGCGCTGATGGCCTCGGCCCCGTCCTCGATCAGGCGCAGTTGCTCGCGGAAGCGGAGGCGTAAGGTCGGCAGGCTGTCGACCGACGCATTCAGCTTGCGGGCGGCGGCGCGCAGGGCGAACAGCCGCTCCTCGGCCTTGTCGAGGCGGCCGGGCTCGAAGTCGAAGGCGTTGGCGGCGGCGTCGACGCAGGCGATGGCCTCTTCGGCCTCGACCATGGTGCGGTCGATGGCCTCGGCGGCGGCGGCGAGTTTCTGCAGCAGGGGGTGTTCGGGGTCGGTGCCCGCCTGCCCGGCCCGCGTGCGGGCGTGTTCGACGGCGCGCAGGGCGGCCGACAGCTTCTGGGACAGCTTGTCCCCGCCCAGCGAGGCGCGGGCGTCGGCGAGGTCGGCGACGGCCTTCTCGGCGGCGCCGAGGATGGCGCGTTCGCCGGCCAGTTCGGTCTCCTCGTCGGCGCGGGGGTCCAGGTCATCGAGGTCGGCGAGGTTCCGGGTCAGTTCCTCGGCCCGTGACGCGGCGTCGGCGGCGGCGGCCTTGAGGTCGGCGACGGTGCGTTCGGCGGCCTTGAGCCGCTCGGCGGCGCCGGCCACGCCGTCCAGCTGCGGCTGCAGCCCGCCGTAGTTGTCGAGCAGGGCGCGGTGGGTCTTCCAGTCGAGCAGGCCGACGGTCTCGTGCTGGCCGTGCACCTCGACGAGGGCCTGGCCGATCTCGCGCAGGGCGGTGACGCCGGCGGGCTGGTCGTTGACGAAGGCGCGGCTGCGGCCGTCGGCGGCCAGGGTGCGGCGCAGGATCAGCTCCTCGCCCGGGGCGACGTCAAAGCCGCGCTCGCTGATCAGGGCGATCAGGGCGGGATCGTCGGGGGCGGTGAAGACGGCGGTGGCCGAGGCCTGTTTGGCCCCCGCCCGCACCAGGCCGGCGTCGGCCCGGGCGCCGAGGGCCAGGCCGAGAGCGTCGAGGATGATCGACTTGCCGGCCCCGGTCTCGCCGGTCAGCACGGTCAGGCCGCCGTGGACCTCGAGGTCGAGGACGTCGACCAGCACGATGTCGCGGATGGACAGGGCGGTCAGCACGGGCCCGCTCCGATGGCGTTCACGGGAGCAAAAGCGCGGGGACGGGGGGCGCGGGGATCAGAATGAGGCAAAGCGAATCGATCTCTCGGGCGACGCCGGAGAATGCTGGCCATTCGCGCCCCGGGTAAAGCCCGAGCCTAGCGGAACATATCGGAAACGTCAGCCCGGAATGATCCGGCGCAGCCAGCTTTCGCGCTCGCCCGTCGGAGCGACGTCCGGCTGGGCGCCTTCCTCGGTCAGCAGGGCATAGGCTTCGGCGTACCAGGGGTTGCCCGGATAGTTGAAGCCCAGCACGGCGCCGTTGCGCATCGCCTCTTCCTTCAGGCCCAGGGTCAGGTTGATCTCGACCAGCCGGTACAGGGCCTCGGGCGTGTGCGAGGTGCGCTGGTAGGCTTCGTTGTCGATGACCGCCTTGTAGCGGTTCATCGCCGCCAGCGGCTGGCCGGCGCGCTGGTAGTAGCGGCCGATTTCCATTTCCTTGCCGGCCAGCTGGTCATTGACCATGTCGATCTTGACCGTGGCGTCGATGGCGTAGGGCGTTCCGGGGTAGCGGCGCTGCACGTCCCGCAGCCCGCCCAGCGCCTGCAGCGCATAGCCCTGGTCGCGGCCCACGTCGGTGATCTGTTCGAAATTGCACAGCGCCTTCATGTAGTAGGCGTAGGGCGCGCTGGGATTGCCGGGGAACAGCTGGATGAAGCGGTCCGAGGCGGCGATGGCCTCGATGTAGTTGCTGTTCTGATAGTGGGCGTAGATCTGCATCAGGATCGAACGACGCGACCACTCCGAATAGGGATGCTGGCGCTCGACCTCCTGGAAATAGTCGATCGCATCGGCCCAGCGTCCGCGCTGCATGCGCTGGTAGCCGGTGTTGTAGAGCGCCTCGACCGGGCGCTCCTCATAGGCGAGACGCGGACGGTCGCCCCGTCCCGCACAGGCCGAGATCGTCAGGGCCGAAACAGCCACGGTGGCCAGGATCAGGCCGGCGCGGAATTTGGAAGCAGGCAAGGACGACCTCAACTTGAAATGCCGGCGGGCGCGGACCCCGTCGGCGCCCCCGAAAAACGAGACGCGATCTCTACACCACCGAACCTGCCCACGCCAATGCGCGAAGAAGAGCGCCTAATTGGCGCGCCGCGCCTTGTGGCCGGGCCGTCCGCTGGTATGAAGCGCGCCAACGCCGCGGACGCATTCTCAGCCGGGCGATGACGGCGAAAGGATGACCGGACATGAAGCTGCTCTCTGGCAACTCCAACCGGACCCTGTCCCAGGCCATCGCGGCTCACCTCGACATGCCCCTGACCAAGGCCCAGGTGAAGCGGTTCGCGGACAATGAAGTGTTCGCCGTGATCGAGGAGAACGTGCGCGGCGAGGATGTCTTCATCGTCCAGTCGACCAGCTATCCGGCCAACGACAATCTGATGGAACTGCTGATCATGACCGATGCCCTGGTGCGGGCGTCGGCGCGGCGGATCACGGCGGTCATGCCCTATTTCGGCTATGCCCGGCAGGACCGGAAGACCGGCGGCCGGACCCCGATCTCGGCCAAGCTGGTGGCGAACATGATCACCCGCGCCGGGGCGCACCGGGTGCTGACGATGGATCTGCACGCCGGCCAGATCCAGGGCTTCTTCGACATCCCGACCGACAATCTGGTGGCCACGCCGGTGCTGGCCCAGGACATCAAGGACCACTATCCGCGCGGCGACGACCTGATGATCGTCTCGCCCGACGTCGGCGGCGTGGTCCGGGCGCGGTCGCTGGCCTCGCGGCTCAACGCCGACCTGGCCATCGTCGACAAGCGCCGCGCCCGCGCCGGCGAGAGCGAGGTCATGAACATCATCGGCGACGTCGAGGGCCGGCGCTGCATCCTGTTCGACGACATCGTCGATTCGGGCGGCACCCTGGTGAACGCGGCCCAGGCCCTGATGGACAAGGGCGCGACCTCCGTCTCGGCCTACATCAGCCACGGCGTGCTGTCGGGACCGGCCGTCCAGCGCGTCACCGACGGGCCGCTGAAGGAGCTGGTGATCACCGATTCGATCGAGCAGCCGCACGAGGTTCTGACCTGCGAAAAGATTCGCACGGTGTCCGTCGCGCCCCTGATCGGAGAGGCTATCCGACGGATCGCCAACGAGGAATCGGTGTCGAAACTGTTCGACTGAACCGGCGGCGCGACATTCCGCCGCCGTATTGGCGCCCACAGTTCGGGGTTGATGCTCTCAGGCATTCCAAGGAGTCCTGATGCATCCGGCTTTTCTGCGCCGCGGTCTTCCGCTGGCCGCGCTCGCCGCGGCCGCCCTTCTGGCGGGCTGCGCCTCCAACAACGCCGAGGCTGAAGCCGAGGCCGCCCGCCTCGCCGCCGCGGCCGAGGCCGCCGCCCGCATGCCGCCGCCCCTCGCGCTGAACGAAAGCGTGGCCCAGTCCGCCTCCATCTATGTCGCCTTCGCCCGCGACATGGCCACGATCGAGGGCGGGTTCGAGAGTCCCGAGGCCGTCCAGGCGGCGCTGGCCCGGGGCTCGACCTACAATCCGGAACAGGTCTCGCGCGGCCTGATCGCCTACGCCTCGATCCTCGCCCTGCAGTCGCCGGAGTTCGTCGCCGGGGTCCGGCAGTACGCCGGACATACCGCGACGCGTGAGACACTGGTCGCCGACATCATCGCCGATCCCCGCCATGCCTCCTACCTGCCCGGGGCCAATGCGGCGGCGGGACTGATCATCGGCGCCTTGCGCCAGGACATCGCCGCCTTGGGCCGGGCGGCGGACGGGGTCGAGAACGACGCCTATGCCGTCCAGGCCCGCCACGATCCGCGTCGGGCCTGGGGCGTGGCGCATGTGGCCGACCGGGAGGGCCGGCTCGAGGCCGCCAAGCTCCGCTCGGTCGAGGCCATGCTGCCCTCGGCCGAAGACGCCGCCGACCTGCTCGCCGCCGCCCACAGCGGGGCGGGATTGCCGGTCTCCGGCGAGGCGCGGGAGCCGGCCTTTCCCCCGGCGGTCGAACGCGCCCTCGCCCTCGCGGCGCTGGCGGCCCTCGGCGCAGCCGGAGACGACGCGCGGGCCAACACCGACGCGCTTCAGGACGAGCCCGTCGGCCAGCAATGCCTCACCCTGTCCAAGCTGATGCTGTTCCAGTGCCTCGCCGCCTCGCGTCCCAGCTATGAGGACATGTTCTGCGTCGGCCGCCACGTGGCCCGCGATCTGGCCACCTGCACGGCCCAGAACATCATCCCGACGCCGGTCGAACTTCCGGCCACGGCCGTGGCCGCCGGCGCGGCCGATGTCGCGCCGGCGCAGACGCCTGTGGCCGAGGCCGCGGCGGCGGCGTCGGTCTCCGCGACCTCCGCCCTGAACAGCGGGCGCTAGGCCGGTTTTCATTCAGGCGACGCAATGACGCCTGGAGCGGTTGCGTCAACGCCGGTTGGCGTGTAATGACCCGCGCTCTTGAATTCAGGGTCCCTAGACCCCGCCGCGAGGGCTGACTGGTCAGCGCGGCGTTTGTGTTGTTGAGGCGAGGCGATGGCCGAGATCATTCTGAACGTGGACGTCCGTGATGGCGTCGGCACCGGCGGCGCTCGCGCCGCGCGCCGCGCGGGCATGGTCCCGGGCGTGCTGTACGGCGGCGACAAGGCCCCCGTGGCCATCTCGGTGAACGAGCGCGACTTCCGCAAGTCGCTCTACACCGGCAAGCTGCTGGGTCACCTGGTGACGCTGAAGTACGGCACGGAATCGCAGCCGGTCATCGCGCGCGATGTCCAGTTCGACCCGGTCACCGACCGTCCGCTGCACTTCGACCTCATGCGGGTCGACGAAAAGCAGACCATCAAGATCGAGATCGCGGTCCACTTCATCAACCAGGACCAGTGCGAAGCCTTCCGTCAGGGCGGTTCGCTGGAAGTCGTCCGTCACTCGGTCGAGGTGAAGGTCCGCGCGGATCACATCCCGGAAGACCTGATCGTCGACCTGGCCGGCCACAAGATGGGCGACACCATCCGCTGGTCCGACCTGAAGGGCACCAAGGACGTCGAGCCGACCATCACCGACCGTGACTTCGTGATCGCCTCGATCAAGACGTCTTCGGCCGCCATCTCGGCCGCCGCCGACGACGCCCACGACGCTGAAGTGGCCGCCGAAGTCGAAGCGACCGAACAGGCCGCCGCCGAAGAAGCCGGCGAAGCCGCCGCGGAAGACACCGCCGAGGGCTGATCGCCTTTCGACAAACTGCTACTGGAACGGCCCCTTCCGGAAACGGACGGGGCCGTTTCCTTATCCGGACCTCGCGCCATGATCATCATCGCCGGCCTGGGCAATCCGGGCCCCAGATACCAGGGCAACCGCCACAACATCGGCTTCATGGCCGCCGACGAGATCGCGCGGCGGTGGTCGTTCGGCCCCGAGCGGGCCAAATTCCAGTCGGTCATCCGCGAGGGCGAGGTCGCAGCGACCGGCGGCGCGATCCGCATCCTGCTGATGAAGCCCCAGACCTTCATGAACGAGAGCGGTCGGGCCGTGGCCGAGGCGGCGCGCTTCTACAAGGTCCAGCCGTCGGAGGTCATCGTCTTCCATGACGAGATCGACCTGGCCCCCGGACGCTTCCGCATGAAGACCGGCGGCGGGGCGGCGGGCCAGAACGGGGTGCGCAGCCTGATCAGCCAACTGGGCGCAGACTTCCGCCGCGGCCGCATGGGCGTCGGTCACCCCGGCGCGCCGGAGCTGGTGCACGGCCATGTGCTGAGCGATTTCCACAAGGCCGACCAGACCTGGCTGGAACCGATGCTGCACGCCGTCGCCGACGCCCTGCCCTTCGCCCTCGCCGGCGACGACGACCGCTACCAGGCCGAGGTCATGCGCCTGGCCCCCGCGCCGAAATTCAGCCCCCGCCAGGCGGCGCAAAAAGCGCGGGACGAATAGTCACGCTTTCTCCCGCCCGACGTCCCGGCTAGAGCGGTAGCGTGACCCGCTCGCCGTCCGATTCATGGTCGATCACCCGCTCGCTCGCCTTCCTGGCGGCGACGTTCGCCATCGTGCTCGGCTCCCTGCTGCCGTCCGCCGCCATGGCCGGCCCGGGTCCGGGTCAGGCCTTCTGCTCGCAAGACGGGCTGATGGACATGGGCGACGGTCAGCCGGGTCGCGGGGACCGGAGCGCGCCGGACCACTGCCCGGCCTGCATCATACCGCTGCTGGCGGCCCTGCCGACCCCGCCCGCGCCCGAAGCCGCGCCCCTGCCCGTCGCGGTTCCGGCCGCGCTCTGGACCATCGGGGCGGCCAGTCCGCCCCCGCCCGCCCGGGCTCCGCCCCGACCGCCGTCCACCGCCCCGCCCCACGCCTGAAACAGATCTCCCGCGACGCCTGACCGGCGTCCGCAAGCCCCTCTGTTTTCAGGACCTCCAATGTCTCCCAATACCTATGCGGCGCCCTGCGCGCTGTTGCTTGCCGCCTTGTCGGTCTCGCCCGCGCTCGCCCAGACCGCGCCGCAGGACGCCCCCGCCGTCGATCTGGGCGAGGTCATCGTCACCGGCGCCCGCAATCCCGAAGACCCGCCCATCGTCGCTGAGGCGCGTCGCCGCCTGTCGCGCACGCCGGGCGCCGTCGCCGTCGTTTCGGCCGAGAGCCTCGAGACCCGCTACGCCCCCAACATCGCCGACGTGCTGCGGGACGTCCCCGGCGTCTATGCCCAGAAGAAATGGGGCGGCGATGTCCGCATCTCGATCCGGGGCTCGGGCATCGGACAATCCGTCCACCTGCGCGGCCTGTTCGTGTCGCAGGACGGCATCCCGTTCAACGAGGCCGACGGCTTCGGCGACGTGCAGATGGTCGATCCCCTGCTGGCGCGCTTCACCGAGGTCTACAAGGGCGGCAACGCGCTGCGTTTTGGCGGGGCCCTGCTGGGCGGCGCGGTCAATCTGGCCACGCCAAACGGCGGCACGGTCGAGGACACGGCCACCCTGCGCGCCGATTTCGGATCGTGGCGCACCGGCCGGCTGCACGCCGAGGTCGGCGGAGTCCGTGGCGACTGGGACGGTTTCATCGGCGTCACCGGCGCCACCGCCGAGGGCTGGCGTGATCAGTCCGACGGCCAGCAGCAGTATATCACGGCCAACATCGGCCGATCGTTCGGCGAGGATCGCGAAGCCCGGCTCATCGTCCAGGGGGCCTATATCCACCAGCAGATCCCGGGATCCCTGACCCTGGCCCAGGCGCTGGACACGCCGGAAATGGCCGCCGCCGCCAATGTCGCCAACGACTACCAGCGGGACTACGCCTCGGTGCGCACCACCCTGTCGACCCGCTGGCGGCTCTCGTCCAGCCTTCTGTTCGAAGGCGCGATCTACGGCACCTGGAAGGACCTGCATCACCCGATCTTCCAGGTCATCGACCAGCAGAGCCGCAACTACGGCGCCTTCGGGCGCTTCGACTGGGAAGGACAACTGTTCGGGATGCGCGCCGACGCCTTCGGCGGAGCCTGGTATCGGGTCGGCGACCTGGACGCCCAACAGTTCGTCAACGTCGGGGGCTCCTCGGGCGCCCGCACCGCCAGGGCGCGCCAGAACGCGGCGGCCCTGGACGTGTTCGCCGAGGGTCGGCTGTTCGTCACCGACCAGGTCGCCCTGGTCGTCGGCGGGGCCTGGGGCCGGGCCGAGCGCGACTTCCAGCGGTTCGCCCTGCCGGGCGTGGCCGGAACCTTCGACCAGACCCTGGGCAAGGACTATGAGTGGTTCGCGCCGCGCCTCGGCGTGCTGTGGGAAGGCGCCTCGGGGGCCCAGGCCTATGCCAATGTGACCCGTTCGATCGAGCCGCCGAACTTCGGATCCCTGTCGCCCACCGCCGGCGGCTTCGCGCCCATCGAGGCGCAGGAGGCCTGGACCTGGGAGGCGGGCGTGCGCGGCCGGACCGACCGGCTTTCCTGGGACGTCGCGGTCTATCGCGCCGACCTGGACCAGGAGCTGCTGAACTTCATCGTCAACCCGGCGCTGGGCATCCCGGCGGCCACCTTCAACGCCGGCCCGACGGTTCACCAGGGGATCGAGGCCGGCCTCGACTGGCGGTTCGCACCCGGATGGCGTTTGCGCCAGACCTATACGCTGTCGGACTTTTTCTTCGAGAACGACCCGGCCTATGGCGACCACGACCTGCCGTTGGTCCCGCCGCATCTGTACCGGGCCGAGCTTCGCTACGACCACCCGTCAGGCTGGTTCATCGCGCCGTCGGTCGAGACGACGCCGTCCGACACCTGGGTCGACTACGCCAACACCCTGAAGGCGCCCGGCTATACGATCCTGAATCTCGGCGCCGGCTGGAACATCACCCCGCGCGCCAGCCTGTTCATCGACGCCCGCAACCTGACCGACGAGCGGTACGTGTCGAACTTCGGCGCGGTCACCGACGCCCGCGTCGCCTCGACCGCGGTCTTCTGGCCCGGCGAGGGCGTCTCGGCCTTCGTCGGCCTGAGGTTCGCGCTGTGACGATCAACGTCGAAACCCCCGGACCGCGCGCACGCGCCGCGATCCCGTGCATTGTGGCGCCGCTGGCCATCCTCTATCCGCTGACCGGACTCAGCCTGGTCGCCGCTCTTCTCATTGACCGTGGCGTCGGACTCATCCGCGCCCGCGTCGTCCCGTCCTGAAGGGAAACCACCATGACACACCGCCTTCTCCCCCTCGCCGGCCTCCTGCTGCTGACCGCCTGCGGCTCCGGCGACCCCGCGCCCCGGCCCGGCGACCCGACGGTGACGGTCGCCGACGCCCTGTGCCGGCCGACGCCGAAGGGCCGCCAGATGACCGGCTGCTACATGACCCTGACCGCCAGCGGCGCGGACCGGCTGGTCTCGGTCGAGAGTCCCGCCGCCAACCTGGTCCAGATCCATGAGAGCCGCATGGAGAGCAATATGATGATCATGCGGGAGCTGCGGGACGGCCTCCCGCTGCCGGCCGGCCAGGGCACGGCGCTTGAACCGGGGGGCAACCACCTGATGCTGCTGGGGGTCCGGGAGCCGCTGGTCGCGGGCGATGCCGTGACCCTCAAACTGACCTTCGCCACCGCCGCGCCGGTCGAGGTGACCGCGAGAGTGGCGCAGCCCCCTGCTCCGGAAACCGCCCCCTCCGCCGCGCCCTGAAACATCGGCGACGCCCGAGCCTGACAAATGGAGCGCGACCCGCTAAAGGCTCGCGCTCACCACTCCGCTTCGCCGCCTCTTGCGGACGGGATCGCACGTCCCACCGCTGAAGAGGCTTCAGGAACCGCCCAAGCCCATGGCTCTCAAAGTCGCGATCGTCGGCCTGCCCAACGTCGGCAAGTCCACCCTGTTCAACGCCCTGACGAAGACGGCGGCGGCCCAGGCCGCCAACTATCCGTTCTGCACCATCGAGCCGAACACCGGCGATGTGGCCGTGCCCGAGCCGCGGCTCGATGTGCTGGCGGCGATCGCCGGGTCGAAGGAAATCATCCCCTCGCGGATCACCTTCGTCGACATCGCCGGCCTGGTGCGCGGCGCGTCCAAGGGCGAGGGCCTGGGCAACCAGTTCCTGGCCAACATCCGCGACTGCGACGCCGTGGCCTTCGTGGCCCGCTGTTTCGTCGACGACGACATCACCCATGTCGAGAACCGCATCGACCCGATCTCGGACCTCGACATCATCGAGACCGAGCTGATGCTGGCCGACCTCGAAAGCCTCGAGAAGCGGGTGGTCAACGTCGAGAAGAAGGCCAAGGGCGGCGACAAGGAGGCCCAGACCACCCTGCGGCTGATCAACATTGCCCTGACGCCCCTGCGCGCCGGCAAGCCGGCCCGCGTCGTCCAGGTCGACAAGGAAGACCAGAAGGCCTGGCACATGCTGCAGCTGCTGACCTCGCTGCCGGCGCTGTATGTGTCGAACGTCGACGAGAACTCGGCCGACAAGGGCAACGAACTGTCCGATCAGGTCGCCGCCCGCGCCGCCCGGGACAACGCCAAGGCCGTGGTCATCTCGGCCAAGATCGATTCCGAACTGGCCGTGCTGGACGAGGCCGAACAGGCGGAATTCCTCGAGAGCCTCGG
This sequence comes from Brevundimonas sp. UBA7664, assembly GCF_002483305.1. GTDB lineage: Bacteria > Pseudomonadota > Alphaproteobacteria > Caulobacterales > Caulobacteraceae > Brevundimonas. The sequence continues at coordinate 14,814 of NZ_DLHQ01000042.1, read as the reverse complement.
CCTGGCCGAGCCGGGCCTGAACCGGCTGATCCGCGAGGCCTACGCCCTGCTGGGCCTGCAGTCCTATTTCACCGTCGGCCCGAAAGAGGCGCGCGCCTGGACGATTCCGATCGGGGCCACCGCGCCGCAGGCGGCGGGCGTGATCCACACCGATTTCGAAAAGGGCTTCATCCGCGCCGAAACCATCGCCTTCGACGACTTCGTCGCCCTCAAGGGCGAGGCGGGCGCGAAGGAGGCGGGCAAGATGAAGGCCGAGGGGAAGGCCTACATCGTCCGCGACGGCGATGTGATGAACTTCCTGTTCAACTAGGCGGCGGCGCGGCCTCGGGCGGCGCGGTCTCCGGCGGCGCGGTCTCCGGCGGCGCGGGGCACCGCGCCAGGGTGACCACCGCATTGTTCCGGTTCAGCCAGGTCAGGCGCATGGCGTCGCCGTGCACCGCCATCCGCACCTGCTCGTTCGAGGTCTGCCCCTCGGCCGCGCAGACCAGCGACGCCTGGTAGCCGTCGGACACCTGGCGGATCGACTGGATGCCGCAGCTGTTCTCATAGCCCTCGAACCGGGTGGTGCTGATCTCGATCGCCCGCTCGGCGCCCTGGGTATTGGCGCACCACGCCGCGTTGGCGGCCCAGCGACCGACGAAGGTCTGCGGTCCCGAGCCCGGCATGATCGAGCCGACGCCAGGCGGCGGCGTCGCCGGCGGAGCCTCGGCCTCCGGCGTGTCGATGGGCGCGGCGGGCTGGGTCGGCGGATTGGTCTCGGACGGTCCGCAGCCCGCGAGCGCGAGGACGGACAGGAAGGCGAGGCGTTTTACTGTCATTTGTCATGAACGCTGTTCGGCCGCCGCGGCTCCATACTTTCCCCCTGATCACGAATTCGCGGTCAAGCTTGCATCCGCGGCAGGATTTTGCGACCGGTTCGCCAGTGTCGAGAACAGGGGGTGTCCCGAATGGCTCAGAACACCACTCCATGGGGAGCGCAGATCGATCCGCTGGCGCAGGATATCGCCGCGGTGCTGAAGAGCATGGGGGGCTCGGCCCACCAGCGCGATGTGGTCCAGTGCGTCTGCGCCCTCAAGCGACAGCGCGGCGAGACCATCGCCCAGGATCTGGCCAACAAGATCGTCGAGGTGTTCGACAGATATCGCGACCTGTTCTTCAAGCCGTTCGGCGAAGGCTCGATGCGCTGGGCGCTGCAACCCGGCGTCGCCTGACTGACCCGACCACCGGCCAACGAAAAGGCGCGCATCCGTGGGGATGCGCGCCTTCGTCGTTCAGGACAGGGTTCTAGAAGCGGCGGACGTAGGTGAAGGCGACGGAATCGAGGCCGCCGTCCAGTTCGTCATACTCGTGACGGGTCACGTCCATGCGGACGCCGTTGTTGGCGTCGAAGAAATACTGGCCGCCGATGCCCATGGTGGCGCCGTCGAAATTGTCCGTGACGGTCGTGCCGCCGAACTCCAGGTCGAACTCGGTCGTGCCGTAGCCGACGCGGGCGAACAGGTCGGCGTTCTCGGACAGCGGCAGGTAGGCGACCGCATAGCCGGCGATGTTGTGGTTCATCGAAACGTCGACGCCCAGAATCTCGGAGGAGCCGATGCCGACGGCGAGGTCGGCTTCAACGCCGAAATAGCGGTTGAAGCGCGCGGTCGCGCGGCCGGTGACCGAATGGCCGTCCCATTCGTCGCTGCCGTCAACGTAGCGGGCGTAACCGCCCGAGACCGAGAACTCCGGCTTGGACATGGTCTGGGCCGCGGCCGGCAGGGCGACGGCGGAGGCGGCGACGGCCGCGATAACGAGAAGGCGCATAGGAACTCCCATATCTGTCGAACTGACAGCGGGGGGTCTATCGGCGGTTTCCTGTTGAAAATCGACAGGTTGACGTCTGCGGTAGCGCTTGTTTGAGCGTTATCGGTAAAGGTGTATCGCGAATGGCACAGCTTGCGGTTGGGCCCGCCGTCCTTCGACAGCGGGCCCTTCCCACATCACCTAGAAGCGGCGGACGTAGCCGAGGCCGTAGGTGTCCACTTCGCCGCCGTTGTCGCCGGTGAAGTCACGGCGCGTGATGTCGGCGCGGATGCCGTTGCGGCCGTCGAAGAACCAGTTGGCGCCGACGCCGTAGTTGACGCTCTCGCCGTCTTCGGTCGCGGAGAAGCCGGCGACGTCAGCCTTGACCTCGGTCGTGCCGTAGCCGACGCGGCCGAACAGTTCGAAATTCGGGCTGAGCGGCAGGCTGGCGACGCCATAGACGGCGGCGTCGTACTCGTGCTCGAGCGTGCCGTTCAGGCCGCCGACGGCGATGTCGTTGTCCTTGACGCCGAACGAGGCTTCACCCTCGACGCCGAAATAGGGGTTCACCTTGGCCGTCATGCGGCCGGTGATGGCGCCCAGATCGCCGTTGTCGACGTCCAGAACCGTGTAGCCGACCGAGCCCGAGACCTGCGGGGAGGAAATGCTCTGGGCCATGGCGGGCGCCGCGATCAGAGTAAGAGCGGCGGTGGCGAGAAGAATGTTACGCATTATTTCTTGTATCCTCTAGATGTGGCAACCGTCGGCTGCCAGCCCCATCCAGCGAGGACACAAATGGGTGGTCGAAGGTGGCGTTCCAGTGGCGCCCGGATACATACCAACGACTGTGGGACGTGAAGCACAGACGGCGTTACACTAATGCGGGCCAAATATTGGCAAGACGGTGAGGCCCAACCAGCCGAGCACCACGATTACCGTTGCCAAGCCAACATAGCCCAAGCGGCCTGTCGGCGTTGTCCGGAAGGTCAGCGAGAACCCTGCCAGCAGAATGATCGTGATGACGAAGCCCGGCCATATGCCGTCAATCGCCTGCTCAGCATTCCCCGTCCGGGCTGATCGGAGCCAGAATGTCAGACCCGGAGCCATGAAGGCAGTCAACAGCAGGGCGAACCGAACGATCCAGATGTTCAAGGCTCGCCATGACATCACCGGTCCTTTTCGCGCTCCGTCCCGGCGCGGGCGTGCAGCGCGGCCTGGGCCGCGGCGAGCCGGGCGATCGGCACCCGATAGGGCGAGCAGCTGACGTAGTCGAGGCCGACGTCCTCGCAGAAGGCGATCGAGGAGGGGTCGCCGCCATGCTCGCCGCAGATGCCCATCTTGATGCCGGGCCGGGCCGTCCCGCCCCGCTCGGCGGCGATGCGGATCAGGTCGCCGACGCCGTCCTGGTCGAGGCGGACGAAGGGATCGGTCTCGAAGATGCCTTTGTCCATATAGGCCTGCAGGAAGCGGCCGGAATCGTCGCGGCTGATGCCGAAGGTGGTCTGGGTCAGGTCGTTGGTGCCGAAGGAGAAGAACTCGGCGTATTCGGCCAGGTCGGCGGCGCGCAGGGCGGCGCGGGGCAGTTCGATCATGGTCCCGACGAGGTATTCGACCCGGTCGCCGGCCTCGGCGAAGACGGCCTCGGCGGTGCGGTCGGTCAGCTCGCGCAGGTATTTCATCTCCAGCCCGAGGGCGACCAGCGGGTGCATGATCTCGGGGATGGGAGCCTGCGCCGCCGTCTTCTTCACTTCGAGCGCCGCCTCGAGGATGGCGCGGACCTGCATCTCATAGATCTCGGGATAGGCGACGCCGAGGCGGCAGCCGCGGTGACCGAGCATGGGGTTGGTCTCGTGCAGCTCCTTCGCCCGGCGCTTCAGCTTGGCGGCGTCGAGGCCTTGCGTGACCGCCAGCGCGTCGATCTCGGCGTCGGTGTGGGGAATGAACTCGTGCAGCGGCGGGTCGAGCAGGCGCACCGTCACCGGCAGGCCGGCCATGATGGTGAACAGCTCGACGAAGTCGGCCTTCTGGAACGGCGCGATCTTGGCCAAGGCGGCGCGGCGGCCGGCCTCGTCGTCGGCCAGGATCATCTCGCGCACGGCAGCGATGCGGGCGTCGTCGAAGAACATGTGCTCGGTGCGGCACAGACCGATGCCCTCGGCGCCGAAGCCGCGCGCCGTCTTGGCGTCCAGTGGCGTCTCGGCATTGGCGCGGACCTTCAGCCGGCGGACCTTGTCGGCCCAGGCCATCAGGGTCTGGAAGTCGCCGGTCAGCTCGGGCTCGATCATGGCCACGGCGCCGTCGAGAACCTCGCCCTTCGAGCCGTCGATGGTGATGACCTCGCCGGCCCGGAACGTCCGGCCGCGGGCGGTGAAGGTCCCGGCCTTGTCGTCGATCGACAGCTCATTGATGCCGCAGACGCAGGGGCGACCCATGCCGCGGGCGACGACGGCGGCGTGGCTGGTCATGCCGCCCCGGGCGGTGACGATGCCGCGCGCCGCGTGCATGCCGTGGATGTCCTCGGGCGAGGTCTCCTCGCGCACCAGGATGACGGCGTCGCCCAGCTGGCTCATCCGCTCGGCCTCGTCGGCGTCGAAGACGATCTTGCCGGTGGCGGCGCCGGGCGAGGCCGGCAGGCCGGCGGCGACCACGGTGCGGCTGGCCTTCGGGTCGAGGGTCGGATGCAGCAGCTGGTCGAGCGCCGAGGGCTCGACGCGCGACACGGCCTCTTCTTCCGAAATCACACCCTCGGCGGCGAGGTCGACGGCGATCTTCAGCGCCGACTTGGCCGTGCGCTTGCCGTTGCGGGTCTGCAGCATCCAGAGGCGGCCCTGTTCGACCGTGAACTCGATGTCCTGCATGTCGCGGTAGTGGCTCTCCAGCCGGCCGACGACGTCGACGAATTCGGCGAAGACGACCGGCATGGCCTCTTCCATCGAGGGGGCGGTCTCGCCCATCTCTTCCCTGCCCGCCTTCGTCAGCGACTGGGGCGTGCGGATGCCGGCGACGACGTCCTCGCCCTGGGCGTTGATCAGGAATTCGCCGTAGAGTTTGGCCTCGCCCGTCGACGGGTTGCGGGTGAAGGCGACGCCGGTGGCCGAGGTCTCGCCCATATTGCCGAAGACCATGGACTGGACATTGACCGCCGTGCCCCAGCTCTCGGGGATGTCGTGCATGCGGCGATAGAATTTCGCCCGGTCGTTCATCCAGCTGGCGAAGACGGCCGAGACGGCGCCCCACAGCTGGTCATGGGGGTCCTGCGGGAAGGGCTGGCCCAGCCGGTCCTCGACCACGGCCTTGTAGTCGGCGACGACCTTTTCCCAGTCCTTCGCGGTCAGGTCGGTGTCGATGGTGACGCCGAGACGGTCCTTGTGGTCGTCCAGCACCTCCTCGAAATCGTCGTGCGACAGGCCGAGGACGACGCTGGAATACATGGTGATGAAGCGGCGGTAGCTGTCGAAGGCGAAGCGCCGGTCGCCGGACAGGGCGGCCAGGCCCTCGACCGTCTCGTCGTTGAGGCCGAGGTTGAGGACGGTGTCCATCATGCCGGGCATGGAGGCGCGGGCGCCCGAGCGCACCGAGACCAGCAGCGGGTTCTTCGCGTCGCCGAAGGTCTTGCCGACGACCTGTTCGACCTTCTTGAGGCCGGCCGCGACCTGTGCCGCCAGCGCGTCCGGATAGGTCTGGCCATTGGAATAGTAGTGGACGCAGGCCTCGGTGGTGATGGTGAAGCCGGGGGGCACCGGCAGGCCGAGCGAGGACATCTCGGCCAGGTTCGCGCCCTTGCCGCCGAGCAGGTTCTTCATCGACGCATCGCCGTCGGCGGAGCCTCCGCCGAAGCCGTACACCCACTGAGTCATCGCGCAGTCCTTGAGCCCTGGTCGTATCCGGCCTGACTAACGTGCTGCGCCCGCGAAGGCGAGGCCGGGGCCGTAACAAAGCGTGAGGGGGTGTAAGGATCTCCCTCCCCACTTCGGGGGAGGGAGAACGACAAGCCGCTTAAACCGCCCTTAACCGCGATGATTCACCAATCGCCCCTCAAGCTGTGCGGGGCCGCGTATTCCATGTCCGAGATCAAGACCGACGTCATTCATCGCGGCGACTGCATCGAGGTGTTGCGGTCCCTGCCCGACGCCTGTGTCGACATGGTCTTCGCCGACCCGCCCTATAATCTGCAGCTGGGCGGCGACCTGCTGCGGCCGGACAACAGCCTGGTCGACGCGGTCGACGACGACTGGGACAAGTTCGACAGCTTCGCCAGCTATGACGCCTTCACCCGCGAGTGGATGACGGAGTGCCGCCGGGTGCTGAAGCCCGAGGGCTCGATCTGGGTGATCGGCAGCTATCACAACGTCTTCCGGCTCGGCGCGGCGATCCAGGACCTGGGCTTCTGGGTGCTGAACGACATCATCTGGCGCAAGACCAATCCGATGCCGAATTTCAAGGGCACGCGGTTCACCAATGCGCACGAGACCCTGATCTGGGCGGCGCGGAGCCGGGACCAGAAGCGCTACACCTTCAACTACGACGCCCTGAAGGCCTTCAACGAGGACGTCCAGATGCGGTCCGACTGGACCCTGGCCCTGTGCACGGGCGAGGAGCGGATCAAGGACGCCGACGGCAAGAAGGCGCATCCGACCCAGAAGCCCGAAGGCCTGCTGCACCGCGTGCTGATGGCCGCGACCCGGCCCGGCGACGTGGTGCTGGACCCCTTCTTCGGCACCGGCACCACCGGAGCGGCGGCCAAGCGGCTGGGCCGCCGCTGGATCGGCATCGAGCGCGACGAGACCTATGCCAAGGTCGCCGAGAAGCGGATCAAGGCGGTGATCCCCGCCGCGCCCGAGGACCTGGTGGTCATGGGCTCGAAGCGGGCCGAGGTGAAGGTGCCGTTCGGGGCCCTGGTCGAGGCCGGGCTGCTGGCGCCCGGCGACAAGCTGTACTGCCCGCGCGGCACCCGCGAGGCCCGCGTCCGGGCGGACGGTTCGCTGGTCGCCGGTGAACTGACCGGCTCGATCCACAAGCTGGGCGCCCTGTTCGAGAACGCCCCGGCCTGCAACGGCTGGACCTACTGGCGCTTCAAGACCGACCAGGGGCTCAGGTCGATCGACGCCCTGCGGGCCGAGGTCCGGGCGGGAATGCAGTGACCGGTAACGGACACTGAAACCGCTGTAAGGGTCCGGTTTCACACAGGAAAACTCTGCGTTCGGGGAACTTCGCGGACACGAAACGGTTGCTGATCCGGCGCCTCGCCTCCCCGCGAGCGCCGGGAGCCCCGACCATGAAGATCGCTCAAGTCACGCCGCTGTACGAAGCCGTGCCGCCGAAGCTTTACGGAGGGACCGAGCGGGTCGTCGCCCATCTGACCGACGCCCTCGTCGATCTGGGCCATGACGTCACCCTGTTCGCCAGCGCCGACGCCCGGACGCGGGCGCGTCTGGTGCCGGTGCGCGATCAGGCGATCCGGCTGGACCCGGCCCCGCTGAAGTCCGATCTCGCGGCCCACATGACCCTGCTGTCGGAGGTGCTGAAGCGCGCCGACGACTTCGATGTGATCCATTTCCACACCGACATGATCCATTTCCCCTTCTTCGCGCGCTGCGCCGACAAGACGATCACGACCCTGCATGGACGGCTCGACATGAAGGACATCGGCGAGGTCTACGAACGCTGGCCCGGCTTCGGCCTCGTCTCCATCTCGGACGACCAGCGCCGGCCCCTGCCGCACGCCAGTTGGAAGGCCACGGTCCACCACGGCATGCCGGGCGAGCTGTATGAGTTCTCTCCGAAATCGGACGGCTACCTCGCCTTCCTCGGCCGCATCTCGCCGGAGAAGCGGCCCGATCGCGCCATCGAGATCGCCACCAAGCTGAACAAGCGCCTCAAGATCGCGGCCAAGGTCGATGCGGCGGACAAGGTCTATTGGGAGACGGTCATCCGGCCGCTGGTCGAGGGCAATCCGCTGATCGAGTTCGTCGGCGAGATCGGCGACCACCAGAAGTCCGCCTTCCTCGGCGGCGCCGAGGCCCTGCTGTTTCCGATCGACTGGCCCGAGCCGTTCGGGCTGGTGATGATCGAGGCCATGGCCTGCGGCACGCCCGTGGTGGCCTTCCGTTGCGGCTCGACGCCCGAGGTCATCGAGGACGGCGAGACGGGCTTCCTCGTGGACACGCTGGAACAGGCCGTCGCCGCGGCCGGTCGCGCGCATCTGCTGGATCGACACGCCATCCGCGCCCGCTTCGACCTGCGCTTCTCGGCCACGGCCATGGCGCGGCGCTATCTGGACGTCTACGGCGACCTGCTGGCGCGAAGGCCGTTCGCGGAAGAGGCGATGAGTGATGTGGTGACGCCCCTGCGACCGTTCGAGGACCGGAGTTTCGCGGCCGCCAATCTCTGATCGCCCCCGGATGAACGGGTTGTGGCCCTCAAGCGTTCGCATTTGCACGCCAGCCTGACGCCGTCACGCGCCCGCCATCCGGAGCTTTCATGGACGACGCCTATTCGGTCCAGACCACCGCCACCGAATCCGGAGAAGCCGACGGCCTTGAACGGCTGATGGCGCTGAAGGACGGCGACACCTTTCTGGTGGCGGACGGCTGGGGCGACCTGAAGGGCGGGGCCGACGGCCTGTTCGTCAATGACACCCGCATCCTGTCGCGCCTTGTCCTGACGGCGGGGAAGGCGCGGCCGTCGCTGCTGAGTTCGGGCGTCAGCCAGGACAATGTCTATTTCACCTGCCACTCGACCAACCGGCCCCTGCCCCCGATGGGCGGCCGGTCCGCGCCGGCGGGCGTGCTGCATATCGAGCGGCGCCGGTTTGTCCGGGACCAGCGGATGTTCGAGCGGGTCCGTATGGCCAACCACGGCGTCGAGGACGTGCTGCTGCCCCTGTCCTTCGACTTCGGCGCCGACTTCGCCGACATCTTCCAAGTCCGCGGCACCCTGCGGGAGAAGCGCGGGACCGTCGAAACCCCGGCGCATGACGGCCGCCGGGTGACCTTCGCCTATGTCGGGCTGGACGGTGTTCGACGCACCAGCAGCCTCGCCTTCTCCGACCCCCCTGCCCGACTGACCGGGTCGCGCGCGGACTTCATGTTCAGCCTGCCGAGGGGTAAGCGCTGCGACCTGTATATCGAATGCGGCCCGGATCGCTGTGAACAGCCCGACGAGGCGCGCTACCGGCTCAACGCCGTGCAGGCGCGGCTGGCCATGCGCACCCGGCGGCGGCGCGGCGCCTCGGTCCGGGGGCCGCGCAGCCCGCGCTTCAACGACTGGCTGGACCAGAGCCGCGCCGACGTCGCCCTGCTGACCACCGACCTGCCGACCGGCCCCTATCCCTATGCCGGCGTGCCGTGGTTCTCGACGCCGTTCGGACGGGACGGGATCATCACGGCCTGGCAGATGCTGTGGCTCGACCCCTCGCTCGCCAAGGGCGTGCTGACCTATCTGGCCATGCGGCAGGCGACGGAGGTCTCGGCCTTCCAGGACTCGGCACCGGGCAAGATCATGCATGAGACCCGCGGCGGCGAGATGAGCGCGCTCGGCGAGGTGCCGTTCGGCCTCTATTACGGCGGCGTCGACACCACCTGCCTGTTCGTGGCCCTGGCTGGCGCCTATGCCCGGCGCACCGGTGATTACGAACTGATCCGCCGGCTCTGGCCCAATCTGATCGCCGCCGTCGGCTGGATGAAGAACCACGGCGACGTCAACGGCGACGGGCTGATCAGCTATCAGCGCGGGGCCGAGACCGGCCTGTCCAACCAGGGCTGGAAGGACTCCGAGGACTCCATCTTCCACACCGACGGCCGCTTCCCCAAAGGGCCGGTCGCCCTGCTGGAGGTGCAGGGCTACGCCTATGCGGCGTGGTCGGCGATGGCCGATCTGGCGGCGGCGACGGGCGACGACCGGCAGGCGGACTGGGCGGCGCAGGCCGAACGGGTGCGGGCGCTGGTCGAGGACCGGTTCTGGATGGAGGACGACGGCTTCTACGCCATCGCCCTCGACGGCGACGGGGCGCAATGCCGTTCGATCGGCTCCAACGCCGGACACCTGCTCTTCACCGGCCTGCCGTCGGCGGAGCGGGCGAAGCGGGTGACGAAACGCCTGCTCGGAGCCGAGTTCCGCTCGGGCTGGGGCATCCGGACCCTCGCCACCGGTCAGGCCCGGTTCAATCCGATGAGCTACCATAACGGATCGGTCTGGCCCCACGACACCGCCATGGCCGCCGCCGGCATGGCCCGCTACGGCGAGCGCCGCGCCGTGTCCCTGCTGCTGGGAGAGATCTACGCCTCGGCGGCGCATTTCCACCTGCGTCTGCCCGAGCTGTTCTGCGGCTTCGAGCGTCTGCCGGGCGAGCCGCCGATCGCCTATCCGGTCGCCTGCCTGCCCCAGGCCTGGGCGGCGGGCTCGGTGTTCCTGATGCTGCAGTCGGCGCTGGGGATCAGCCTGGACGCCGTGGCCGGGACGGTCGAGATCGACGACCCCGTCCTGCCCGCAGGCATCGACCGGCTGAACGTCACCAATCTGCAGGTCGGCGACGGGATCGTGGACCTGGCCTTCCAGCAGATGGGAAGCCACACCGTGGTCATCCCGCAACGCCGCGAGGGAACGGTCTCGGTGCGGACCGTCCGCTAGGCCAGCCCGCGCTCCAGCGCCTTGCGGAAAACGGTGGGTAGCGAACCCAGGGCCTTGCCCGGATCGGTCCAGACGAAATCACCGGCCCCCTCGCCGACCCGCACGGTCAGCGTCAGCGAGAAATGGGTGAAGACATGCTCGATCGCCCCGGCCTCGCGCCAGTGCGCGGCGGCGGGCGGAGCGGCGTCTGCCGGCGTCACGCTCCACTCTGACGTCGGCAGCCCCAACATACCGCCCAGCAGCCCCTTGTCCGGCCGCCGCACCAGAGCCACCCGCCCTGTTTCGTCCCGCAGCACCCAGGCGGTCCCGGTGCGATGGGGACGGTCGGCCTTCTTCGTCTTCAACGGCCAGCGTTCAGGGTGTCCCGAAGCGTAGCCCGCGCACCACAAGGTCAGCGGACAGGCCTCGCACAGCGGCCGGCCCGGCCGGCAGACAGTGGCGCCGAGGTCCATCAGGGCCTGGGGCCAGTCTCCGGGGCGATCATCGGCGACCAGGGTGGCGGCGAGCCGCTTCAGCTCCGGTTTCGCCGCCGGCAGCGGCGTCTCGACCGCGAACAGCCGGGCCATGACCCGCTCGACATTGCCGTCCACGACATTGGCCGGACGGCCGAAGGCGATGGCCGCGACGGCGGCGGCGGTATAGCCGCCGACCCCGGGCAGGGCCAGCAGACCGGCTTCGGTGTCCGGGAAGACGCCGCCGTGATCGTTGGCCACAGCGCGGGCGCAGGCCAGCAGGTTGCGGGCGCGGGCGTAGTAGCCCAGCCCGGCCCAGGCGGCCATGACGTCGGCGTCCCCGGCGGCGGCCAGGTCTGAAACCGTGGGCCAGCGCGCGGTGAAGGCTTCGAAATAGGGCGTCGCGTGCGGCGTGGTGGTCTGCTGCAGCATCACCTCCGACAGCCAGACGCGGTAGGGGTCAGGAGGCGGCGAACCGGGCGGCGCGCGCCACACCAACGTCCGCCCATGGACGTCGTACCAGTCCAGCAGGGCGGCGCGGAGGGCGGAGACGGGACGCATCGTCCGCGCTATAGACCGGAAATGCGCCGCACGCTGCCCACAGACGCCGAAGCCCGCGAAATCCTGTCGCGTCGCCGCACGCGCCCGGCGCCGCGCCCGACGCCGAAGGCGGGTCGGGCCTTGCAGGGGCTGATCAAGGAGCTGGACGGTAAATTCGGGCGCGGGGCGACGGCGCTGGAGCCGCGCTGGCGCGAGATCGTCGGCGACCGGCTGGCGCGGGTCACCCGGCCGCAGAAGCTGACCAGAGGCAAGGGCGGCGCCGGCGGAACACTGGAGCTGCGCGTGGCCGGCCCAGCCGCCCTGCTGGTGCAGCATCAGTCGGAAGACATCCTCGCGCGGGTCAATCTGTTCCTCGGCGCCGGAAGCGTCGCTCGCCTGCGGATCGCCCAGGGACCGGTCAAGCCGCCCTCTGACATCGCCGCTGCGCCCGGCCGCCGCCCGGCCGCCCAGCCCCTGTCCGCCCATGAGGAGGCCGAACTCAAGGCGGCCGTCGCCGCGGCGCCGGACGCGCTCAAGGGTCCCCTGGAACGGCTCGGGCGGGCGGTTCTCGGCGACCCGGAGAAAGGCCGCGACCGTTCAGGCCGTTGACAAAACTTCGCCGTTTCTGTTCTCGAAAGTGCTGAAGCGCGCGTATCTGCGGGGAATCGCGCAATCCTTCCCAAAATCCCGCATCCAGTTGAGGACGACGCCATGAGCGCCCAGACCAAATACGCCGCCATGAGCCGCCGCGCGGCGATGACCGCCGCGGCCCTGGCCGCCATGGCGACCCTGGCCGGTTGCGGCGGCGGGGGCGCGGGCGGCGCCGTCGAGGGCGACATGGCCATGGGGGCCCCGGAGGGCGCCAAGGTCACCGTGATCGAATACGCCTCGGTCACCTGCCACGTCTGCGCCGCCTGGCAGGAAGAGAACTGGGAGGCCTTCAAGGCCGCCTATGTCGACACCAACAAGGTCCGTTACGTGTTCCGCGAACTGCCGACCGGCCCGATCAATGTCGCCGTCGCCGGCTTCATGATCGCCCGCTGCGCCGGCGAGGACAAATATTTCGACGTCGTCCACAACATCATGGCCAGCCAGGACGAGTGGCAGGCGGGCGTCAATCCGCGCGACACCCTGTTCCGCATCGGCAACGGCGCCGGGCTGAGCAACCAGCAGATCGAGACCTGCATCAAGGACCCGGACAACATCAAGGCGGCCGACGCCCGCGCCCGCGCCTCCCAGGCCGCCGGTGTCGGCGGCACGCCGACCTTCATCGTCAACGGCGTGACCATCACCTCGCCGGGCTCGTCCAGCGGCGCCACCATGGCCGATCTGTCCAAGGCGATCGAAGCCGAACTGGCCAAGGGCTGAGGGTCGCGGTGACCAACCGGCGGCGATCCCTGCTGATCCTGGCGCTGGCGGCGGCGTCTCTCATGGCGTCGTCGCCGGCCGTCGCCCAGACGGCCATCGCCCCACCGACGGCGGCCGACCGCAGCATCGGCCGCGCCGACGCCCCCGTCACCGTGATCGAATACGCCTCCTTCGCCTGCCACCACTGCGCCGACTGGCACCTGTTCGTCTATCCGGCCTTCAAGACCCGGTTCATCGACACCGGCCAGGTGCGGCTGGTCTTCCGCAATCTGCCGACCGCGCCCGCGGAGGTCTCCCTGCCGGGGGCCGCCCTCGCCCGGTGCGCCGCGCCCGAGCGGTTCTTCGACGTCGCCTCGGCCCTGATGCTGGGGCAGGCGGAGGTGCTGCGCGGCGGAACGCGCGAGGCCTGGTATGCGCCCGCCGTCGCCGTCAGCGGCCGGACCCGGGCCCAGCTGGACGAATGCGCCGAGACCGAAGCGACCCGCGACGCCCTTGAACGCGACATCGCCAGCGCCCAGGCCGCCGACGTCCGCAACACCCCGACCTTCTTCGTCAACGGACGCCGCGTGGCGGACCGCTCGCTGGGCGGGCTGGAGGTCGCGATCCGGGCGGCCGCCGCAGGCCAGTGACCGCGTAGGGACCCATGCAGTTCCAGCGCCTCCGGCTCGTGGGCTTCAAGTCCTTCGTCGATCCCGCCGAGGTGCATATCGAGCCGGGCCTGACCGGGGTGGTCGGCCCCAACGGGTGCGGCAAGTCGAACGTGCTGGAAGGCCTGCGCTGGGTCATGGGCGCCAACTCCGCCAAGGCCATGCGCGGCCAGGGCATGGACGACGTCATCTTCGCCGGCGCCGCCGACCGCCCGCCGCGCAACCACGCCGAAGTCCAGCTGACCATCGACAACGCCCAGCGCCGGGCGCCGCAGCCTTTCACCGACAGCCCGATGCTGGAGGTGTCGCGCCGCATCGACCGCGGCCAGGGCTCGACCTACCGCATCAACGGCAAGGAGGTGCGGGCGCGCGACGTGCAACTGCTGTTCGCCGACGCCTCGACCGGGGCCAACTCGCCCGCCCTCGTCCGACAGGGCCAGATCAGCGAACTGATCGCCGCCAAGCCGCAGAACCGCCGCCGCATCCTTGAGGAGGCGGGCGGCGTCGCCGGCCTGCACACCCGCCGCCATGAGGCCGAGCTGCGGCTGAAGGCGGCGGAGACCAATCTCGAACGGCTGGACGACATCGGGCGGGAGCTGGAGACGGCGCTGACGCGGCTGAAGCGCGAGGCGCGGCAGGCGGAGCGGTACAAGAAGATCTCGGCCGAGATCCGCGCCCTGCAGGCGGCCCTGCTGTTCGTGCGCTGGAACGACGCCCGCGTGGCGGCCGAGGCCGCGGCGCAGGATCTGGCCGACGCCGACCGGGCGGTGGGCGAGGCGACGATCGCGTCCAGCCGCGCCCAGACGGCGGCGCTGTCCGCGCAGGAGGCCCTGAAGCCGGCCCGGGAAGAGGACGCGGTCGCGGGGGCCCTGCTGCACCGCGCCAGCCTCGAACGCGACCGGCTCGACATGGCCGAACAGGCCGCGCGGGCCGAGGTCGACCGCCTGACCGCCGAGGCCGCCCGCATCGCCGCCGACATCGAACGCGAGACGGCCATGGCCGGGGACGCGGACGGGGAACTGGCCCGGCTGGGCGCCGCACTGGAGACCCTGACCGCCGAAATCGCCGGCGCCCCGACGCGCGGTCCCGAGCTGGAAGCCGCCCTCGCCGCCGCCGAGGACGCCCGCAAGGCCGCCGACGCCGAGGTCGAGCGCGTCGCCGGGGCCGCGGCCTCCGTCGAGGCCCGGGTCAATGCCGAGAGCGCCCGCAAGCGCGACGCCGAGGCCCGCGTGGCCCGGGCGGAGGCGCAGCGGGCCTCGGCGCAGTCCGAACGCGCGGCTCTGGGACCGCTGGAAACGCCCGAGATCGAGGCGGCGAAGACGGCGCTGGAAACGGCCCAGGCCGAACTGGCGCAGGCCCGCGCGGCGGTCGAGGCGGCCGAGTCAGACCGCGGC
>NZ_DLHQ01000017.1:63802-63997 GCF_002483305.1 Brevundimonas sp. UBA7664 | reverse complement strand
CATGCCGGCGGTGATGAAGACCATATGGGCGCCTTCGAGGTGCCCATGGATTTCCTCGGCCGATTCCTCGGCGGCGTTCATGCCGACCTCGGGATGGGCGCCCGCGCCCAGGCCCTGGGTGATCGTCTCGCCCAGTTGCACGCGGCGGTCGGTCTTGGCGAACGACAGATGCTGCGCGTCGGTGTTGGCGACGAC
>NZ_DLHQ01000017.1:55670-63764 GCF_002483305.1 Brevundimonas sp. UBA7664 | reverse complement strand
GACGGCGTTGCCGCCTGCGCCGCCGACGCCGAAGACGACGATCCGGGGCTTCAGTTCCGTGTGTTGCGGACGCACCAGCGAGAGAGACATATTCTTATCCGACCTATTCCGACCCTGCCCTTGACGCCGCCAATACGAAAACCCCGCCGATTCGCATTGGTTATGAGCGCGTTAAGGAAGCACCCGAACTGCTTAAGGGAAGGTTACCGGATAGGGTGAGTCGGTCCTCCGGACACGGACTTCGTTAACCTTGACCGCAGTTTTTGAGCTGTGGCGCTACAGGTTTTCGCGCAGCCAACCCGCCGCCCGCGCCACAATGCCCCCGCGATGGATGCGGGGCGCGTCGGCCGCCGAGATCTGGCGCGACATCAGCTTGCGCGCCGAAACCGCCTCGCGCGGCCCATAGGCGGCGCGCAGCAGCACCCCCGCCGCCGAACAGAAGGCGGGGCCCGAGGCGGCGTCGGCGAGGTGGGGCGCGCGCTGCGGCTTGCCCAGCCGCACCGGCCGGTCGAACACCCGGATGGCCAGCTCGCGCACGCCGTTCAGCTGACTGGCCCCGCCGGTCAGCACCAGACCCGCGCCGGGCTCCAGCCCCACGCCCGCGTTGCGCAGCCGGTCACGCAGCAGCTCCAGAGTCTCCTCGACCCGCGGGGCGATGACGGTCTTCAGCATCGCCCTCTGGACGAAGATCGGGCCGGCGGAGGCGTCCTCGCCGCGCGGCGGGGCCTCCAGCATCTCGCGGTCCTCATGGGCGTTGGCCATGGCCGAGCCGTGCAGGGTCTTGAGCCGCTCCGCGCCCGCCCGCGAGGTCGACAGGCCGCGCGCGATGTCGGCCGTGACGTGGTCGCCGCCAACATTCAGGCTTTCGATATGCAGCAGCGACCGTCCGCCCCAGACCGCGGCCGAGGTCGAGCCGCCGCCCATGTCGATACAGACGCAGCCCAGATCCATCTCGTCGTCTTCCAGCGCCGCCAGGGACGACACCACCGGCGCCGCCGCCACGCCCTGCAGGTCGAGGTGGGCCAGCTCCAGACAGTGGCTCAGCCCGTTGAAGGCGCTCTCGGCCATCGACACGACCAGCAGATCCAGACCCAGCGAATGCCCCTTCATCGAGCGCGGATCATGCACGCCGCGCGCGCCATCCACCGACCAGGCGATCGGCAGGACGTGAATGGGCCGACGGTTCGGCAGCCGGATCTGGGCCAGGGCCATGCCGATGGCCCGCGCCAGATCGGCGTCCCCGACCGGCGTCGCGCCCAGCGACACCCGCGCCTGCACCCGGTGGCTGGCCATCTGGCCGATGGCCGTGGTCACCACGACGCCCGAGACCGGACAACCGGCCGCCCGCTCGGCCCGCTCGACGGCATGACCGATGGCCTGGGCCGCCTCGTCCATGTTGACGATGCCGCCGCCGCGCACGCCGCGCGACTGGACGTGGCCGGCCCCCGCGACCCGGATGGTGCGGTCGGCATGGCGCACGCCGTCCGCCTTCATGATGAAACAGGCGACCTTGGACTGGCCCAGGTCGAGGGCCGCCACCACCGGTGCGCGGCCGGGTGTTTTCCCCACGCCGTCCACAGACTTGTCCACAGTACGTCCGGCCATCAGTCGCCCCTCACTCTACGCTTCGCCGGCGGAGGGCCGGACGGCGACCTCCTCCGGCGTTCTCAGGTCAATGCGGGCGAAGCCCAGCTCCAGCAGCCGCTCGCGCTGGTCCAGGGCGTCGAGCTGGATCAGCGCCGCCTCCTGGTTCGACGCGGGCAGCTGGATCAGGCTGCCGTCCTTGAGCCGCAGGTCCCAACGCCGCTCGTCGACCCGCACCAGGGCCTCGACCCGGCTGGCCAGTCGCGGGCGCTGAGCGATCAGGGGCAGGACTTCGTGGGCCGCCTGTTCGGCGCCCTTGCCGACGACCAGCGGCAGGTTGGGATAGCGGCCGGCGTCGGCGCCGGCGATGACCTGGCCGTGGCTGTCGATGACCTGGTTGACGCCGCCGGTCTGCCAGACGGCCAGTCGGTCATGCTCGATGACATGGACGATCAGGGTGTTGGGCAGCAGCCGCACCACGCGCGCCGACTGGACCCAGCCGATCGCTTCGACCCGCTCGCGCACGGCGTCCAGGTCGATCGAGGTCATGGGCTGGTCGGCCGACAACTGCACGGCCTGCTGAATGGCCCGTGTCGCCTCGGGGCTCTCGCCCTCAATGAACACCTTTTCCAGCTTCAGGCCGAGGCCGGCGGTCATCCCGTCCACGCCATGGCCGATCGAGGCCCCGATGCGCTCGGCGCGCGCACCCGTCGCCAGCACCCCGGCCAGCAGCAGCACGCCGGCGGCGATCGAAATGACGACAGCGCGGGGCGACAGGTCCAGCCGGCCCAGCGCCGCCATCTTCCCGGGCGTGGCCTGGGCGTTGCGCGGCGCGCGGCCGCGCCCTTGGGATTTGGGAGCCGCGCCGCGTTTTGCAGGCTGGTTCGAACTCTGTCGCCGACCGCCGCGAACTACCGCGGGCATGAGGCGTCCTCCACCATCCACCGTACCAATGCTTTGTAGTCCATCCCGACATGGGCGGCCTGCTCGGGACTGAGCGAGGTCGGCGTCATGCCCGGCTGGGTATTGACCTCCAGAAGGACCAGTTCGTCCTTAATATCGTCATAACGAAAGTCGGATCGCGACACGCCGCGGCAGCCCATGGCCGCGTGCGCCAGCTCGGATTCCCGCAGCGCCCGCTCGAAAATATGCGGCGGCAGATCGGCCGGCAGCACATGGCTGGAGCCCCCCGGGGCGTATTTGGCCTCATAGTCGTAGAAACCCTTGGCCGGGGTGATGTCGGTAATGGTCAGGGCCCGCGGCCCGGACGTCTCCCCAAGCACGGTAACCGCCAGCTCCTTGCCGGCGATGAAGGGCTCGACCATCACCTGTTCGCCATAGGTCCAGTCGTCCTGACCCGGCGCGGCGCACGGCGGCTCGCCCTCACGCACCAGATAGACCCCGACCGAGGAGCCCTCGGCATTGGGCTTGATCACATAGGGCGGCGGAATGACGTGGTCGCGCGCCACCTCGAAACGGTCGAACAGCCCGCCGCCGGGCACGACCACGCCCGCGGCCTTCAGCACCGCCTTGGACTTGTCCTTGTCCATGGCCAGGGCCGAGGCCAGCACGCCGGAGTGGGTGTAGGGAATGCCCAGTGTCTCCAGCACGCCCTGCACGCAGCCGTCCTCGCCCCAGGCGCCGTGCAGGGCGTTGAAGACGACATCGGGTTTCAGCGCGGCCAGCACCTGGGCCAGGTCACGCCCGGCGTCGACGCGGCTGACCCGGGCCACCTGCCCTTCCAGCGCATCCGCACAGCCCCTGCCGGACGTCAGCGACACCTCCCGCTCGGACGACAGTCCGCCCATCAGGACGGCCACGTGCAGGTCGGAAAAGGGGCGGGTCATGCGGGGCTCCAGGACGGGAACTGGATGACCCAACTGTCCTTAACAGCCCGTCAACCAATCGACCTTCGTCCCGGCGAAATCCGGCGGTTCAGCCACGAAAGCCCTCCCCTCGACGGGGAGGGGGGAGTCGTCAGCCCGCCCGCCCGATCCGCTTGATTTCCCAGTCCAGCTGGACCCCGGTCTTGGCCAGCACATCCGCGCGCACGGCGTCGCCCAGCCCCTCGATATCCGCCGCCGTCGCCTCGCCGGGGTTGATCATGAAATTGCTGTGCAGCTCACTGAACATGGCCCCGCCGCCGGTGGCCGTGAACAGCTTCCCGCGCCAGCCCGCCTCATCGACCAGTTTCCACGAGGAATGGCCGGGCGGGTTCTTGAACGTCGAACCGCCGGTCTTCTCGCGGATCGGCTGGGTCAGTTCGCGTCGCGAAGTGATCTCGGCGATGCGGGCCGCGACGGCCTCGGGATCGTCCGGCGTCCCGCGATAGGTCGCCTCGATCCAGATGATGTCCGCCGGCGCCTCGGAGTGGCGATAGGTGTAGCCGAAGTCGGCCAGCGCATAATCCACCCGCTCGCCCGCCCGCGTCAGCCCCCAGGCCGAGACCAGAATGTCCTTGGTCTCCGCGCCATAACAGCCCGCGTTCATGGTCAGGGCCCCGCCGATCGTGCCCGGAATGCCCGCATAGAATTCCAGCCCGCCCAGCCCGGCCTTGGCCGAGGCTCTTGCGACCATGGAATCCAGTGCGCCCGCGCCCGCCGTGATCGTGTCGCCCTCGGTCGTGATCCCGGCGAAGGGCCGCCCGGCCAGCCGGATGACCACCCCCTCGACCCCGCCGTCTCGCACGATGACGTTGGAGCCCACGCCCAGAACCGTCACAGGCACGGTCGGGTCCAGCGCCTTCAAGAAGTCCGCCAGGTCATCAGCGTCAGCCGGAATGAACAGGGCGTCGGCGTTCCCGCCCACCCGGAACCAGGTAAACGGCCCCAGCGGCTCGTCCCGCAGCAGCTTGCCGCGGACAGGCGGAACGGTTTCAGTCAGCTTCATCGCTCGTCCTGAAAAGGGTTGAGGGCCAGCACAGTCGCTTGATCAGCGGCGATACGCTGCGCCCATTCAGGCTTCAGACTTTCCATCATCTCGGCCTGAAGAGCGAACCATTGTCGACGACTGTCTTGGCCAGCAATGCGATTGCGCGCCTCGATGTGCGTCGCCTTATCCTGAACAAGCGATTTGAACACTTCGTAGAGCACGGTGTCGTAGTCGCCTCGCGCCAGCAGCGACACCTGCCCTCGCTCCATATAAAGCTTGTCGAACCGGCCAAATGAGGCCTCGGCGAGCCAAACCCGATCATCCCGCTGCCGGTCTTCGGGTCGCGGATAGTCGGCATAGCCGGCCCGTTCGGCGATCAACTTCACCTCCGCGTACAGGTCTTGGAGACCACGCGACATGGCTAGGCCAGCCCCTCCAGCTGCCCCGGCAACGCATACGCCCACTGGGTGATGTCCCCTGCCCCCAGCAGCACCACCAGATCACCGTCCTTGGCCTCCGCCGCGATCACCCCCGGCAGGGCCTCCACGCTCTCCAGCGGGTGCACCGAGCGATGCCCGAACCGCCGGATGCCCTCAACCAGGGCATCCTTGTCGATCCCCTCGATCGGCGTCTCGCCGGCCGCATAGACGTCGGCCACGAACACCGCGTCGGCGTCCGAGAAACAGGTGGAAAACTCCTCCATCAGCGATTCCAGCCGGGTGAACCGGTGCGGCTGGACCACGGCGATCACCCGGCCCTCGGCCACCTGACGCGCGGCCTTCAGCACGGCGGCGATCTCGACCGGGTGGTGGCCGTAGTCGTCGACGATCCGCACCCCGCCGACGATGCCGGTGGTGGTGAAGCGCCGCCGTACCCCGCCGAACCCGGCGAGCCCGGCCTTGATCGCCTCGTCCGATACATCGAGCTCGCGCGCCACGGCGATGGCGGCCAGCGCATTGGCGACATTGTGCCAGCCCGCCATCGGCAGGTGCAGGCCGGTGATCCGGATCGGCTCGTCCAGCGCGGCCAGCCCCTGCGCCTGGATCACCACGTCGAAACGGCACCCGTCGGGCTTCATCTCCACATTGTCGGCCCGGACCATGGCCTGGGGATTGATGCCATAGGTCACCAGCCGCCGGTTATCGATCGAGGCCACCAGCCGCTGCACCTCGGGATGGTCGAGGCAGACGGCGGCGAAACCGTAGAAGGGGATGTTCTCGACGAAGTCCACGAACGCCTTCCGCACCCCGTCAAAGTCGCCGTAGTGGTCCAGATGCTCGGGGTCGATATTGGTGACGATGGCCACCGTCGACTTGAGGCGCAGGAAGCTGCCGTCGCTCTCGTCGGCCTCGACCACGATCCAGTCGCCGTCGCCGACCTTGGCGTTGGTGCCATAGGCGTTGATGATCCCGCCATTGACCACCGTCGGATCCAGCCCCCCGGCGTCGAGAATCGCCGCCACCATCGAGGTCGTCGTGGTCTTGCCGTGGGTCCCGCCGACCGCGATCGAGAACTGCAGCCGCATCAGCTCGGCCAGCATCTCGGCCCGCCGGACCAGCGGAATGCGCCGCTCGCGGGCCACCACCATCTCCGGATTGGTCGCCTTGACCGCCGTCGAATAGACCACCGCCGAGACGCCGTCGCCGATGTGCGCCGCGTCATGCCCGATGAAGATCCGCGCGCCCAGCTTCTCCAGCCGCTCGGTATTGGCCGACGCCTTGGCGTCCGAGCCCTGCACCGAATAGCCGATCTTGAGCATGATCTCGGCGATGCCGCTCATGCCGATGCCGCCGATGCCGACGAAATGCACGGGACCGAGGTCGAAGGGGACGGGGCGAAGGCGAGCGATCATCGGAAGCGATTAGCAAGGGTTGGACGGGATTGCGACACCCGCTTTTCACCCCTCCACCGCCGTTCCGGCGGTCCCCCTCCCCATCGCTGCGCGACAGGGAGGAGACAGCGCTCCGTCTGGGGGGGACCATGCGAAGCATGGTGGAGGGGTGGGTGGTCCCGCCCCGCCCTCAGTCCTCCGCCACGAAATCCTGCGCGAACTCCGGCGCCTCCTCGTCCCCCGGCAACAGGGGTTCGTCGTCGCCGTCCGTGGCCCGCGAGGGGTCGGGCACCTCGAAGCCGACCGGGATCGACAGGTCCAGCAGGCCCGCCGCCTTCATCTCCTGCACGCCGGGCAGGTCGTACAGATTGGACAGGCCGAAATGCTCCAGGAACCGGTCGGCGGTGCCGTAGGTCACCGGCCGCCCCGGCGTCCGCCGCCGTCCGCGCAGCCGCACGAACCCCATCTCCAGCAGCAGGTCCAGCGTCCCCTTCGACAGCGACACCCCGCGCACGCTTTCCACCTCGGCCCGGGTGCAGGGCTGGTGATAGGCGATGATGGCCAGGGTCTCGAGCGCCGCCTTCGACAGACGCCGCGGCTCCTCGCGCTCCTCGGTCATCAGGAAGGACAGGTCGGGCGCGGTGCGGAACTGCCAACGGTCGGCGACACACTCCAGCTCGACCCCCCGCCCGTGATATTTCTCGCGCAGGGCCGAAATCGCCCCGCCCACATCCGCCCCCTCGGGCAGCCGCCGCGCGATCTCGGCCGCCGACAGCGGCCCGGCGGCCGCGAACAACAGCGCCTCGACGCGGCGTTCGATCTCTCCATGATCGGGGGCGAACTGGATCACGGAACCAGCTCCAGCACCTGCCCCATGCCGCGCCGTTTCAGATAGACCTCCGCAAAGGCTTCGGCCTGTTTCACATCCATCGCCCCCTCCTTGACCAGTTCCAGACTGGCCGAGAGGGTCGAGGCGGTAAAGCTGGCCTGGGTCGGTCCGTCCTCCGCCCGCCGCGCGGGCGCCACCTGCTCCAGCGGCGTCCACTGCTCCAGCCGCGGCAGCACATCGCGCAACCAGTCGCGCGCCGCCTCCAGCGCAAAGGCCTCCACCCGCTGGCCGGGATTGTAGTGGCGCTGCTCCTCGCGCCGACGCTGGGTCACATAGGCGGCCATCAGCTCGTACAGGCTGGCGTCGACCCGGTCGGACGGCACGATCACCGTCGCCTGCGGATCGCCGCGCGTGAACACGTCCCGCTTCAGCTGCGGCCGGGCGGTGATCGCCTCCACCGCCTTGCGCATCGCCTCCAGCTTCTGCAGCCGGAAGGCCAGGGCCGCGGCCATCTCCTCGGCGGGCATCTCGTCGCCCTTGCCCTTGTCGGTGCGCGGCAGCAGCAGCCGCGACTTCAGATAGGCCAGCCAGGCGGCCATCACGAGATAGTCGGCCGCCAGCGAGAAATTCCGCCGCCGCGCCTCATGCACGAAGGCCAGATACTGTTCCGCCAGCCGGGTGATCGACAGCTTCAGCAGATCGACCTTCTGCGTCCGCGCCAGCGCCAGCAGCACATGCAACGGCCCTTCATAGCCGTCCAGATCGACGACGAAGGCCTCGCGCTCGTCCACCTGTTCGGCGGCGGT
This sequence comes from Brevundimonas sp. UBA7664, assembly GCF_002483305.1. Taxonomy (GTDB): domain Bacteria; phylum Pseudomonadota; class Alphaproteobacteria; order Caulobacterales; family Caulobacteraceae; genus Brevundimonas. The sequence continues at coordinate 55,843 of NZ_DLHQ01000017.1, read as the reverse complement.
GAAGTCCAGATTGGGCTGGAAGGCGTCGGTCACTGAACGATCTCCTTCCCCCCTTGCGGGGGAAGGTGGGCCGCGGAGCGGCTCGGATGGGGGGTCTGGCTCGGTCGGCAGTATGGTCTGAAGTTCGCCAATCGGACAGGCCGGCGTTCCACCCCCCATCCGTCTCGCTCCGC
>NZ_DLHQ01000017.1:0-55663 GCF_002483305.1 Brevundimonas sp. UBA7664 | reverse complement strand
CTTCCCCCGCAAGGGGGGAAGGAATTCATGGTTGAGCCTCCCCGACATCCGGTCCCTTCGCCGCCTCCAGCTTGCCGGCCATCAGCGCGTCGAACCGGAGCCGCGCCTCGAACGGGTCCAGCGGCTCCAACGCGCTGACGATCCGCGACATGGCCGCCGCGGCCCGCTTGCCCGCCTTGCCCTTCAGCTTGCCGACGCCCTCCGCGACCTCGCGCATCTCTTTCAGGTCGCCGTTGCAGTGCAGGACGACGTCGCAGCCCGCCTTCAGCGCCGCCTCGGCCCTGTCCCGCAGCGAACCCGACAGCGCCTTCATCGACAGGTCGTCGGTCATGATCAGGCCGCCGAACCCCAGTTCGGTCCGCATCAGGTTCACGGCCTTCTTCGACGTCGTCGCCGGCCGCTTCGGGTCGATGGCGTCGAACACCACATGCGCGGTCATCGCCAGCGGCATGTCCGACAGCGCCTTGAACGGCGCGAAATCCCAGCCGTCCAGCGTCGCCAGATCGGCGTGCACCACCGGCAGGTCATGGTGGCTGTCGGCGAAGGCCCGCCCGTGCCCCGGCATGTGTTTGATCACCGGCAGGACCCCCCCGGCCAGCAGCCCCTCCGCCGCCGCCCGGCCCAGCTGCGCCACGGTCGCCGGGTCCTGGGCGTAGGCCCGGTCGCCGATGATGTCGTGGGCGCCTGGAACCGGAACGTCCAGCACCGGCAGGCAATCAACATTGATCCCCACCGCCTTCAGGTCATGCGCCATCAGCCGCGCGACCAGCCGGACCAGCTCCCGCGCCGCCAGCGGATCGTTGGTCGCTTTCAGATAGGCCTCGCCCGGCGGATATTTCGGCCAGTGCGGCGGTCCCATCCGCTGCACCCGTCCGCCCTCCTGGTCGATCAGGATCGGGGCGGCGGCGTCGCCGATGCTGTCGCGCAGTTCGGCGGTCAGAGCCCGCACCTGTTCCGGGCTGTCGATATTGCGCCGGAACAGGATGAACCCCCACGGCCGGACTTCGGCGAAGAAACTGCGCTCCGCCTCCGTCAGCCGATGGCCGCTACACCCATAGATCGCCGCCGAGGTCACCGATGGATCAACGCACGAAACAGTCGCCGCCGGCGGCCTTGATCGCATTGCACAGGCCGGTCGCCTGTTCGCGGCTCAGGCCGGTGACGGTGGTGCGATAGACGGTTGAGCCGTTCGAGGCCGTCACCTCCTGCACCCGCTTGTCGGCCCCGGCGGTGAACTGGGGATAGCGTCCGACGATGGCGGCGTATTCACGATCGGCCAGGCTGGGCGTCGAGAAGGCGCCGATCTGGACGCCCGAACTGCCGCCGACCGGGGTGGGCGGACGGTCTTCGGCCTTCGGACCGGGCACCACTGCGGGCCCGCCGACCGTCGGCGCGACCCGGGGCAGTCTCGGCTCGGTCGTGGTCGGGCGAGCCGCCGGACGCGGCTGCACGGCTTCCGGGGGCGGAACGAAGGTCGGGGCGGCGGTCGGGGCCTCGGCCGCGTCATAGACGTCGATGCCCGCCTCGGGGTCGATCGGCTGCGCGTCCAGGGGGGCCTCCGCCTTCATCTCCACGACCGGCGTGCCGACGGCGGGCGGGGCGTCGTTCGAGGAGCGCGGCCCGGCGCGGTAATAGACCACCACGGCGATGATCAGCACCAGCAGCACCACGCCCGAGATGATCAGGGTCATCGGCGGGGCCTTGCCGCCGCCGCCGCCGCCGCCCCGGCGCGGATCATAGCCGCCGCGGTTGAACGGCAGGTCGTCGTCGGTCGGCGGCGTATAGGCGCCCCGGTCGCGGCCCTGGTTCGGACGATAGGGATCTTCATTGGACATGACCGCGCCTTCCGTCGGGTCCGCGCGAATCGACGCGTGGAACAGACACTCTATCCCGGTCCGAGTCCTTTTTCAGGCCGGGAGATCGGGGGAACCACTCAATCCCCTACAAATCCAGCGCCAGATCCAGGCTGAACAGCTTCCTGTGCTCCTCGATCGCATAGCGGTCGGTCATGCCGGCGATATAGTCGCACACCGCCCGCGCCCGCTTCGCCTCGTCCGCCACGTCCGCCCGGCCCGACCATTCGGGCGGCAGCGTCGCCGGCTCCGCCATGAACAGCTGGAACATCTCGCCCAGCAGCCGCCGCGCCTGGCTGCGGGTGCGGTTGACGCGATAGTGGCGGTACATCCGCTCGAACAGGAATTTCCGCAGCACGCCCAGATCGGCCAGCATGCCGGGCGAGAACGCCACCAGCATCCGGTCAGCGGTGCGCACCGCCTCGGTCGAGCGCACGCCCGCCGCCTCGATCCGCGCCTCGGTCTCGGCCAGCACGTCCTCGACCATGGCCCCGATCATGCGCCGCACCGCCTCGATGCGGATCATCCGGTCGTCGATATCCGGCCAGTCCCTGCGCACCCCGTGCAGCACCGGCCCGATCAGCGGCACATCGGCCAGGTCGTCCAGCGTGAACAGCCCCGCCTGCACCCCGTCGTCGACGTCATGATTGTTGTAGGCGATGTCGTCCGCGATCGCCGCCGCCTGCGCCTCCAGCGAGGCGAAGGTCCCCAGCCGCAGGTCCCAGCCCGGCGCATAGTCGGCGATCGCCTTCCACGCCGGCTCATGCAGACGGTGCGACACCGGCCCGTTGTGCTTGACCACCCCCTCGACGGTCTCCCAGCTCAGGTTCAGCCCGTCGAATTGCGGATAGCGATGCTCCAGCTTCGTCACCACGCGGAAGGTCTGGACGTTGTGGTCGAACCCGCCCCACGGCTGCATTTGCGCCTGCAGCTCGTCCTCGCCGGCGTGGCCGAACGGCGGATGCCCCAGGTCGTGCGCCAGCGCCACCGTCTCGGCCAGGTCGGTGTCCAGCCGCAGCGCATGGGCCAGCGATCGCGCGATCTGCGCCACCTCCAGCGAATGGGTCAGGCGGGTGCGGTAGTGATCGCCCTCGTGCGCCACGAAGACCTGGGTCTTCTCCTTCAGCCGGCGGAAGGCGGTGGCGTGGATGATCCGGTCGCGGTCGCGGGCGTAGGCGTTGCGCGTCCGGCTGATCGGTTCGGGGGTCAGCCGCCCGCGGCTGTGCTCGGGATATTCGGCGTATGGCGCGCGTTCGGGGATCACAGTGTGCCGCTCTTTCGGGCCCGGGCCTTTGCGAACGCCCGTCCGCGCCTCATATAGCCCCCTGTGAGCACCGTCCAATCCATCCCCGCCTACCAGCTGTCGCCGTCCGCCGGCGGTCACGGCCTGACCCTGTCCGGCAGCGCGGCGATACGGCTGGCCGAACTGGGCCGGGCCGAGGGTCGCCCGGTGATGCTCCGCGTCGCCGTCGACGGCGGCGGCTGTTCCGGCTTCCAGTACCGCTTCGAACTGGTCGAGACCGCCGACGCCGACGACCTGCGCATCGAGGCCGACGGACAGGCGGCCCTGGTCGACCCCGTCTCCCTCCCCTTCCTCAAGAACTCCGAGATCGCCTACGTCGACGACCTCGCCGGGGCGCAATTCGTGGTGCGGAATCCCAATGCGGCCTCGAGCTGCGGGTGCGGGGTCAGTTTCTCGATCTGAGCAGCCCGGGCATGATGCAGCCGGCTGCGCCTTCAGCGGCGCTTACGACCGACGCACATCGCGAACCCTGGCGGCGTTCAGGCTCTGGTCGCCAAGGGAGCCGAAGCTGAAGCCGGGTCTGGCGGCCTCCTCCGCCACGATCAGCCCGATCTCGACCTCGCCCTGTGCGAGCCGGACTTCGACGGGGTCGCCCTGAACGACGGCATCCCTCAGCGGCGGAGTGGCGCTGACCGGGCTGGCCGGTGGCGCAGGCCTTTGGCCGCTGTCAGCGACCTGGCGCGATTGCCGGCACCGGTAGCAGACTTCTTTGCCCCGCCGCTCCGACCACACCCATTCGTGGCGGCACAGCATCCTTTTCAGATTATTCAGCACCTTGCCCGCCTTCAGCCACCCCGCGGAACAGGGTCCAGCTTGGCGTCGGGTTGTCAATCCCGCGAAAGCGGAGGCGATCCCTCGCGGCGGCGCTCGGACGCCGGCGCCATCGGGCTTGCACTTAGGCTAATTCCTAATTAGCCTCTTCCCTATGAACGCCCTGTTCAAGGCCCTGTCCCACCCCGTCCGCCGCCGCATCATCGACATGCTGCGCAAGGGCCCGATGGCGTCCGGCGACATCGCCGCCGCCTTCGACATGAGCTGGCCGACGATCACTGGCCACCTCAATGCGCTCAAGGAGGCCGGACTGGTCTCGCCCGAGCGCGAGGGGGCCTCGATCCGCTACCGCCTTGAAATCTCGGCCGTCGAGGAGGCGCTCGCCTTCCTGCTGGCCATGACCGGCTCCGGCCGCCCCGATCCGGGAGACACGACATGACCGCCCCGCAGAAATCCGCCCCGGCGCTCAATACCGCCACGGTCGGCCTGAGCCTTCTCGTCGGCGGGATCGGCGTCTGGACCGTCCTCGCCGGGCCGACCGAACTGCTGCCGATCCACTACAACGCCGCCGGTCAGGCGGACGACTGGGGCAGTCGGGAACTGGTCGGCGGCGCCCTGGTCGGCCTCGCCTTGCTGACCCTCCTGCTCGGCGGCGGCATGGCCCTGGCGGCGGGCCGCACCGACGATCCGGCCCGGCGCCGCGCCCTGCGCTACGCCCAGCTGGTCGTCGTCCTCAGCATTCCCCTCGTCAGCCTGCTCGTCGCCTCGGCCAGCCTGACCGGGACGACCGACATCAGCGGCGCCCTGCCCATGGCCCTGATGAGCCTGGTCATCCTGCTGATCGGGGCCTTCCTCGGCCGCGTCGGCCCCAATCCCTTCGTCGGCGTCCGCACGCCCTGGGCCTACAAGAGCCGCCTGGCCTGGGAGCGGTCGAACCGCCTCGCCGGCCGTCTGTTCTTCGTCATCGGCCTCGCCGGCCTGCTGACCGCGCCCTTCGCGCCCCGCCCGCTCGGCCTCTACGGCCTCCTCGCCGCCATCGTCGTCGCCGCCGTCTGGTCCGTGGTCGAGAGCTGGCGCGTCTGGCGCACCGACCCCGACCGCCAGCCCTTCTGATCCGGCCCCGGAGACCCGCCATGCTCAGCCTCATCCTCGCCGCCGCCCTGCTGTCCGACCCGGTCGCCACGCCGGTCGTCCTGCCGACGGAGCCCGCGCCCCTGCACGGGACCCTGCTGACCCCCGACGGCCCAACCCGCGCTGTCGCCCTGATCATCGCCGGCTCCGGCCCCACTGACCGCGACGGCAACAGCCCGCTCGGCGTCTCGGCCTCCAGCTACCGCCTGCTCGCCGAGGGCCTCGCCGCCCACGGCGTCGCCACCGTCCGCACCGACAAGCGCGGCATCGCCGGAAGCGCGGCGGCCGGCGGCCGCGAGGAAGACATGCGCTTCGGCCATCTGGTCGAGGACGCCCGCGCCTGGGCCGCCGCCGCCGCCGAACGGACGGGCCAGCCCTGCGTCTGGCTGATCGGCCACAGCGAGGGGGCGCTGGTCGCCCTCGCCGCCGTCGAGGGCGGCAATAACAGCGTCTGCGGCCTCGTCCTGCTGTCCGGCGCCGGTCGGCGGGCCCGCCTGGTGCTCGAGGAGCAGCTGGGCTCGCAACTGCCCGAGCCGATGCGGACCCAGGCCTTCCACGCCCTCGCCGAGCTCGAAGCCGGCCGCACCGTCGCCGACACGCCCCCGGCCCTCGCCGCCCTGTTCCGCCCCTCGGTCCAGCCCTATCTGATCTCGTGGCTGGCCATGGATCCGGCCGCCCTGACCGCCGCCTACGACGGCCCGGTCATGGTCGGCTCGGGCACCACCGACATCCAGACCCCGGTGGTCGAGGCCGAGGCCCTCGCCGCCGCCCGCCCCGGCGTCCATCTCGTTCTGTGGGAGGGCGTCAACCACCTGCTCAAGATCGCCCCCGCCGACCGCGCCGGCAACATCGCCACCCACAGCAACCCGACCCTGCCGCTGGCCCCGGCGGTGGTGGATGACGTGGCCGGTTTTATCCTCCGGCCGCGTTAGCCCAGCGTCTCCTGAAACCGCACCGGCCGCCCGTGCGCCGATCCGACCAGTTCGCCGTCCTTCATCACGACCCGGCCCCGGACGATCGTCGCCATCGCCTTGCCGGTCGCCTCGAACCCGTCGAACGGCGTCCAGCCGCAACGGCTGGCCATGTCGGCGTGGCGGATCACATGCTTCGCCTTCAGGTCGACCAGCGTCAGGTCGGCGTCGTAGCCCTCGACCATCCGCCCCTTGCCGGCGATGCCGAAGATCCGGTTGGCGCCGTGCGAAGTCAGGTCGATGAACCGGTCAAGGCTCAGCCGGCCCTCAGCCACATGCGTCAGCATCACGGGCACGAGGGTCTGCACCCCCGGCATCCCCGACGGCGACGCCGGATACGGCTTGGCCTTCTCCTCGATCGTGTGCGGCGCGTGGTCCGAGCCCAGCACGTCGAACACCCCCTGCTCGACCCCGCCCCACAGCCCGGCGATATGGGCCGCATTGCGGATCGGGGGGTTCATCTGGGCATAGCCCTTCAGCCGCGCATAGGCCTCGTCCCCGTCCAGCGTCAGATGCTGCGGCGTCACCTCGGCCGTGGCGACGTCCTTGTGGTCGGCGAGGAAGCGCACCTCCTCCGCCGTCGACACGTGCAGCACATGGATCCGCGCGCCGACCTCGCGGGCGAGGGCCACCAGCCGCCGGGTCGAACGGATGGCGCTCTCGGCGTCGCGCACCTCGGGATGGCTGGTCCAGTCGCCGGTCCGGGCAAGCGGCCGCCGCTCGACCAGCCGGTACTCGTCCTCGGAATGGAAGGTCGCCCGCCGCTTCACGTGGCGCAGCACCTCGCGCACCCCGTCGTCATCGGCGACCAGCAGGGTCCCCGTCGAGGCCCCCATGAACACCTTGACCCCGCAGCACCCGGGCAGCCGCTCCAGCTCGGCGAGGTATTTCGCATTGCCGTGCGTCCCGCCGATGTAGAAGGCGTGGTCCGTCCACATCCGGTCCCGCGCCCGGTCCAGCTTGTCGGCCAGGGTCTCCGGGTCGGTCGTATTGGGCTCGGTGTTCGGCATTTCGAACACCGAAGTGACCCCGCCCAGCGCCGCCGCGCGCGAGCCGCTCTCGAGATCTTCCTTCCACTCCAGCCCCGGCTCGCGGAAATGGACCTGGGTGTCGATGACGCCGGGCAGGACGGTCAGGCCGGTCGCATCGACCGTCTCCCCGGCGCTGGCCTGCGACAGGTCGCCGACGAAGACGATCCGCCCGTCGACCACGCCGACGTCGGCCTTGCCGCGCCCCGCGTGATTGGCCACTTCGCCGCCGCGGACGATCAGGTCGTATGTCTGGGTCATGCCCCGTCCCTTAGCCCCGCGCGGCCGAACGATCTAGGCCGCCGCGCGCTCGGCCAGAAGCTTCGTCGCCGCCTTCAGCACCCGGTCGGCGGGCAGGTCGTTCATGTGCTGGATGGCCTGGTTCAGGTTCGGGTCGATCTTGCGGAACTCCTCGACCGAGCGCGGCCCGCGCACCGCGATGCCGCCCCACGGCCCGTGCTCGGCCTCATCCGACGGCCCGAAGGCCGCCACCACCGGCACGCCGGACGCCACCGCCAGGTCGGTCCAGATGGTGTCGGCCCCGACATAGAGCGCCGCCCGCCCGATCGCCGCGACGCTTTCCAGCCGGCCCAGCCGGCCCTGCAGCTCGGTCACCCGGGTGCGCGGCAGCGACAGGCGGATGACATGGGCCGCGTCGCGGGCGTTGTCGTCGCCGACCACGATCACCCGACCGCCTTCCATCGGCCCACCGTCGCCGACCAGGGCCACGGCGATCTTGGCGTAGCGTTCCGAGGGCCAGACCTTGCCCATCCAGTCCGCGCCGGGGCCGATGGCGAGGATCGGGACGTCCTCGGACGGGATCAGGGCGTCCGCCTTCGTCTGCGTGGCCTCGGAGACGAACAGCTTCGGGGCCGGAACCTCCTCCAGCTGCAGCACCCGCGCCGCCTGCTCGACCGCGTGGACCCCGGCCTCCCACGCCCCGCGCACGGCCCGCTTCTGCCGCTTCAGCTTGCCCGACAGGGTGGTGCCGCGCATGTCGACGACCAGCCCCCATTTCGTCTCCCGCACCTTGTTCCAAAGCCCCAGCCAGTCCAGCCGGCTGTCGCGTTCCAGCACGATCAGCCGGTCGAGCCGCGGCGTGTCCGCGAACAGGGGCGCGCTCTTCGGCGATCCCACGATCGTGAAGCTCGCCTGCGGCATGGCCTCGACCATATAGGCGAGCACCCCCGACGACAGGATCGCGTCGCTCGCGTCGGCCTCGGCGATGTAGAGGATGGGGAACCGTGCGGCCATGGATCGCACCGTATACGGATTCTCGCTCTGTCAGCGTCGTTGGGGTCGCGTTCGTGCGACATGCGCGTAAGTTCGCTGTGGACGAGGGAGGACGCCGTGGAAGTTCGATCTATCTGGATAGCGAGCTCACTCAGCTTGCTTATGGGCGCGGCATCCGTCCCGCCTGCTCCGCAAGTCCCACGTGAAGCTCCTCCCGGCGAGGGCGTCATCTGCGCTTGGGCCATCTACAGTTTGGTCGAAGAGGTCGGCCGTCGCTGTGCACCGGACCATTACCCGCAGGCGCAGGCGGAGTTACGCCGAACCGTCCAAAAGCTGGATGATTATGTCCGGGACAATTCGGACTTCACGCCGGAAGAGATCGCCCAGTTCAAGTCGCAGCAGGCGCATGTCGGCGCACCTGAAGCGGAGCTTTGCCAGGGTGATGGCCTGGAGATGTTCGAACATATCGCCCGGACTGATCCGGTCGAGTTAAGCACCAGTATTGATGCGTTGATCGCCCGTCCCGGCGCTCCAACTTGGGGCACCTGCCTGTAGAACTGCGCTGCGGCGCCCTATCTAGACCCTCATGACCACCCGTATCGCCCACCTCGACAGCCGCGCCCTGATCCGGGTCTCGGGCGCCGACGCCCGGCCCTTCCTGCACAATCTGCTGACCCAGGATGTGGAGACCCTGGCGCCCGGCGAGCTCCGCTTCGGCGCCCTGCTGTCGCCGCCCGGGCGGCTGCTGTTCGACCTGTTCCTGTGGGGCGAGGCCGACGCTGTCGTCCTCGATGTCGCCGCCGACCGTCGCGACGCCCTGCTGCAGCGGCTGGCGATGTACAGGCTGCGGGCTCAGGTCACGGTCGAGGCCGACGACCGCCGTGTCTTCGCCAGCTGGCCCGACGTCGCCGATGGTTTCGCCGCCGACCCCCGGGCGCCCGGCCTCGGCGGCCGCCGCTACGGCGGCGACAGCGAAACGACCGCCGACGAATCCGACTGGCAGGCCCACCGCCTCGCCGTCGGCGTCCCCGATCCATCCGCCGACGCTCCGGCCGACAAGACCTATCCGATCGAGGCCAATTTCGACCTGCTGAACGGCATCGACTTTCAGAAGGGCTGTTTCGTCGGCCAGGAGACAACCTCGCGCATGAAGCGACGCGGGGCGATCAAGACCCGTATGCTGCCGATCGCCTTCGACGGTCCGCCGCCCCCCTTCGGCGCCGAGGTGCTGAACGGCGAGCTTCGCGCCGGCGAGGTGCTCAGCGGCCGCGACGGCGCGGCCATGGCCGCGCTGCGGCTGGACCGGATCGACGGCGATCTGACGGTCGATGGCCGGCGGGTCACGGCGCGGCTGCCGGACTGGAGCGGCCTCCAGAACGAAAAACGCGCCCGGAGCTGACCCCGGGCGCGTCTCCGTTAGTCAGGGCCGTCGCTTAGTGCGCGGGGGTCTCGGCGGGCGTCTGGATCGACGCGTCGACGTTCTCGGCGGCTTCGTTGGTGGCGGCGGCGGCGTTGTCGGCGGCGGCGTCGGCGTTGGCGGCCGTGTCCTGCGCGGCCGAGGCGACGGTCTCGCCAGCCGAATCGGCGGTGGCGGCGGCGTTTTCCTCGGTCTGCTGCGAGCAGGCGGCGAGGGTCAGGGCGGCCGCGGCGGCGGCGAACAGGGCGATACGCATGGTCAGAATCCTTCCTTGTTGGGAGCCGCCCTTTTTTCGCCTCGACCGCGACTTGTCCACCCCCTTTGACCCGCGGCGGGGGCCCGATCATCATCCTGGTCCCACAATCCGGACGCCCGTTTCATGCCGCTCATCGACCTCAGCCACTCCATCGAAGCCGGCATGATCACCTACAAGGGCCTGCCCGCCCCGCTGGTCTGCGATCATCTGAGCCGCGAGGCCTCCCGCGCCCACTACGACCCGGGGACCGAATTCCAGATCGGCCGGATCGAGATGGTCGGCAACACCGGCACCTATCTGGACACCCCCTTCCACCGCTACGCCGACGGCGAGGACCTCAGCGATGTCGGCCTCGACCGCGTCGCCGGCCTGCCCGGCCTGGTCGTCCGGACGCCGGGCATCCAGGCCATCGACGCCGACCGGTTCGCCGGCCTCGATCTGCGCGGCAAGGCCGTGCTGGTCCACACCGGCTGGGCCCGCCACTGGCGCTCGGACGCCTATTTCGAGAACCACCCCTTCCTGACCGAAGCCGCCGCCGCCGGGCTGGTCGAGGCGGGCGCGGCCCTGGTGGGCATCGACTCCCACAACATCGACGACACCCGCACCCGGTCGCGCCCGGCCCACACCCTGCTGCTCGGCGCCGGCATCCCGATCTGCGAACACATGCGCGGGCTCGAACTCTTGCCCGACGCCGGCTTCCGCTTCACCGCCGCCCCGCCCAAGGTGAAGGCGTTCGGGACTTTCCCGGTGCGGGCCTTCGCCGAAATCCCCTGATCAGGCCGCGGATCAGTCGCCCGGCGCGACGGGGGGCGGTGTCGCGGCTGTCTCGGCGGCGGCTTCCGGCTCCGGGCTCTTCATCTCCGACCATGCCGCGCCGCCCGCGGCCGCGGCCCGTCCCAGTTCGAACAGCGCGGCCATGGACTCGGGGCCGAAGTCGAGGCTGGAAGCTTCGACGCCGTCGGGAATGGCGGCCACATACAGGCTCAGGCCGTTGCGCTCGGCGAAGACCAGATTGACGGCCAGGCTGGTGCGCAGGTTCGCCTTGCTCATCGTGTCATAGGTCCGGGCCAGAATGGCCGGCAGCGTGCCCCGGGTGATCGTTTCGGTGCGACCCATCTGCCCGTTGATGAGGACGTAAAGCGCGGTTCCGTCCGGCGCCGGCGTCAGGGTGGTCACCGTCAACAGGCTTTCCGGAATGCCGAGGAAGGGTGTGATCACGCCCCCGTCGACATGCATCTCCTCGATCAACCGCCCCTCGTCATCGACGCCGGAGATCATCACCGGCGGGAAGACGCCGGGAATACTGGCCGAGGCCAGCAGAACCTCGCGAAACAGCGCCACCGCCTGGTCCCCGCCCTGCCGGGCCAGGACGCCCATGTCCCAGATCACCGTCTCCTGCGTATCCAGATTGGTGGTCACGATCAGCAGCCGCCGGCCCTTGTCGTGTTCGATGGCGATCTGGCGCAGCAGTTCCGGCGTCACATAGTCCTCGACGAGGTCCTTCAGCACCCCGGAATCGAACAGACCCGGCGTGACCAGGCCGGCGAAACTGCGCCAGCCCAGCAGCCCACGCGTCCGCCCCTCGGCATAGGCGCCGCGCAGTTCGTCGTCCCACTCCGGCCCCAGAAAGGCGAAGGGGGCGGCGAGCGCGCCGGTGCTGACCCCGGTGACGACCAGAAAGGCGGGGCGGCTTCCGCTCTCGGTCCAGCCGGTCAGCACGCCCGCGCCATAGGCTCCGTTGGCCCCGCCGCCCGAGAGAGCGAGGATGGCCGGCGGTTCGGAACTGCTCCACAACCGGTCGCCGATCTCGGTGGCCAGCGCCTCGACCCGGACCGTGTCGCCGGCGCGGATGCGCGGGTCCTCGGTCGGACGCCACGTCCGGGCGTCAAGCCGGATGACCCCGCCTTCCGGACGGGCAATGGTTCCGCAGCCGGCGAGCCACAGCGCGGTCAGCAGCGCGGCGAGCAGGCGCACGGGGGTACGTGGCATGGGCGGTCGTTCCATCAATGCTGCGGCTGGCGGTCTCTGTAGCACAGCAGGGCCGAAGCGCCGCCTGACGATCGGCCTTCATCATTCAGCGAATTATCGCGCCGCCATCTCGACGTAGTTGACACATCGGTGTTAGTTCGAAGCTGCGCAGGGGGCGCATCCCTCCAAGGAAATGTAAGATGTTCAAGGCTTTCGCACGCCGCGCCGTACTTGCGGCCGCCATTTCGGCTGTCGCCCTCGGGACGATGGGTTTCCAGTCGAACGACGGTCAGGACCGCCGCGTTCGCATCATCAATGTCACCGGCGTCACCATGACCCATTTCTACGCCTCCAACTCGGGCGAGGACGACTGGCAGGAAGACATTCTCGGCCGCGACGTGCTGGCCAACGGCGCCTCGGTGACGATCAACATCGACGACGGCTCCGGCGCCTGCATCTATGACTTCAAGGCCCGCTTCGCCGACGGCGACGAGCTCGAGAAATACCGCATCAACGTCTGCCAGATCACCGAATACCGCTACACCGCTGGCTGATCACCCGGTCCGGCCGAAGATCAGGGCCGCGTCCTTCGGGGCGCGGCCCTTTTTCGTGGCTGATCGCTGCCCCGTCCCCATGGCGGTTCAGCTGCCTGCCGTGCCCTGCACCTCAATCACCAGACAACCGGGCTGGGCTGCCCGGTCCTCCGGTAGCGCCGCGCATCTCCCCTCCGTTGCGCTGATCCGAACCTTTCGGCCGCGGATCAGATGGAATCCATCCGGAGTGGCGGCGCCGTGTCGAAGGCAGTTCTGCAGGTTATCGGCGATGTCGGACAGGCTGAAATAATGGGTGGAACGGGCATGGGCGGCGTAAAAGTCTGACGCCACCGTGTCATCAGGATCGGCGAAAAGCTGGGCGAACAGATAAATGGTCATGGGTTTAATCGGCCAGTAGAACACCGCCTTCCGCGGCTGGCCCACGGGAGTCCCGTCAACAAATGCTGTCACTGACGGACACTCGACCGCGCCATCCACGCGGCGGCCGTCAGACGGTCCCCCGGCACATGCGGACAGAACTGCTGCCGCGACGACGATGGCCACGATCCGAAATGTCCTGAAATCCGTTGTCATGGAGAACTCCCGAGCGCGCCTCCCTCAATGCGCCGATCTGCGGGTGACCATACTCCGCGCCTGAAGAAAGTCTCGCGGGTCGAGATCGGACCCACTGCGCACCCCACCCCAACCCGCTACCCTCTCCTCATGGCCGACTCACTCCATCGCTGCGCCTGGTGCGGGACCGATCCGCTGTACGTCGCCTATCACGACGAGGAATGGGGCGTGCCCGAGTACGACGCCCGCGCCCTGTGGGAGAAGCTGGTGCTGGACGGTTTCCAGGCCGGGCTGGCGTGGATCACCATCCTGCGCAAACGCGAGGGGATGCGCGACGCCTTCGACGGCTTCGACCCGGAGACGATCGCGGCGTATGGCGAAGCGGACATCGAACGTCTGCTCGGCGACTCCCGCATCATCCGCTCGCGGGCCAAGATCAACAGCGCCATCAAGGGCGCGCGGATCTGGCTGGAGATGCGCGACAGCGGCGAGGACTTCAGCGAATGGCTCTGGTCCTTCGTCGGCGGCGCCCCGATTCAGAACAGCTGGCCCGACGGCGACGCCCGGCCCGTGGCCACCCCTGAATCCGAGGCGATGTCGAAGGCGCTGAAGAAGCGCGGCTTCACCTTCGTGGGACCGGTGATCGTCTACGCCTTCATGCAGGCCGTGGGCATGGTCAACGATCACGGTGCGGAATGCTTCCGTCACCGGCAGGTTCGTGCGATGGCCCGGTCGTGAAGACTCCGGCCAAACCCCCTGCAAAGGCGAAGCTTTCGCGCGCCTTCCCGACCCTGGCACTGGAGGTCCTGCTGATCGAAAGCGCCGGCGGACCGGTCTGCGGCGTCGACGAGGCGGGCCGCGGACCCTGGGCCGGGCCGGTCTCGGCGGGGGCGGTGATCCTCAATCCCGACGACCTGCCCGCCGGCATCGACGACTCCAAGGCCCTGACCCACGCCCGGCGCGAGGCCCTCGAGATTGAGATCAAGGCCCGCGCCCTCGCCTGGGGCGTCGGCTTCGCCTCCGTCGAGGAGATCGAGACCCACAACATCCTGCACGCCACCGGGCTGGCGATGTGCCGGGCGATCGAGGCGATGGCGATCCAGCCCGTCGCGGCGCTGGTGGACGGCAACTACGGATTCAAACTGCCGTGCGCGGTGCAGACCGTGATCAAGGGCGACAGCCTCTCCCTGTCGATCGCCGCCGCCTCGATCCTGGCCAAGACGGCGCGGGACCGGCTGATGGTCGAACTCGACGCGGAATACCCCGGCTACGGCTTCGCCGGCCACAAGGGCTACAATGCGCCGGTCCATTCCGCCGCGCTGAAGGAACGGGGTCCCTGCCCGGCGCACCGTCGCAGCTGGGCGCCGATCCGGGCCCTGCTGGATCAATAGCGGATCAGAGCGCCAGCGCCCCGCCGACCAGCGCGCCCATCAGGGCCGCGATCACGCCGCCGCCGACCACGGTCACCCAGCCGGGCAGATCGGCGATCAGTTCCTTCAGGGTCGGCTCGGGGTCGACCGCATCGTTCGCCACCCGGGGATCGAACCGCGCCGACGACGGCGGTCGCCAGGCGACCGTGTCAAAGGCGTCGGCGGCGCGGCCATAGGCGCGAACACCCTCAAGGCGGCGGGCGGAGGTCATGGGCGACATTTCCATGCCCGCTAAACGACAATGTCAAACGGTCGTTCCGCCGGCCTAGGCCGCGTCCGCCAGGCTGACCGGCCGTTTGCTGACCACGAACAGATATTCGACATTCCTCAGCCGACCGACCGCCCCGACCTTCTCGCCCTTGGGATTGTGGATGCCGATGCGGGCCCCGACGTAGCGCGGGCGGGCGATCTCGATCACCTGCACCTCGCCCCGACCCGACAGCATGCCGACCAGCTGGTCACGCCCCAGATAGCCCTCGTCATTGAACGACACGATCAGGTTCGGCGCCTTCAGCCCCTCGATCACCGCCTGCAGCGCCAGCGCGATCCCGGGTTTGCTGTTGAAGGCGCTCTTGCGGGTGCGGACGTCGATCCGCTTGTTGGCGATCCCGTAGGTCTCGGGCCGATCCCACAGCACCAGACTCTCCCAGCAGTGGTAGTTCCCCAGATAGGAATGCTGATTGTAGGGCGGGTCCAGATAGACCAGATCGGCCTCGACCTCGGGGGCCAGTTCGACCGCGTCCCGTCGCGTCGCCTTGCACGGTCCGCAGGCCACGCCGGGAAGGATGTCGGGCATGCGCAGCTCGAGCGGCTTCAGCGCCCGCGCCGCCCATGACTTCATATAGGCCATCTGCAGACCGGCCGTGGAATCCACCCGGTCGGCCGCCTCCATCAGGCTGACCAGCGCAATCGCCTCCAGCTCGGGCTCCAGCGCCATGGCTGCGATCCGGTCGCGCATGGCGTCGATGACCGCGCCGTTCTGCGGCGTGAAATAGCGGGCGTCCTCGCAGAAGGCCTTGGTGAACCAGCCGGCCTCGGGCGTCACGGCCCGCAGTTCGGCCAGCACCGCCTCGGCCCTGTCCAGCCAGCGTTCGCGGTCGGCCTGGACATAGGCGGTGGCGAGCGTGTGGGCATAGGCGTTGTGGTCGTTCGACCAGACCCGGAACCCCTCGCGCTTCAGCGCATGCCCCACGCGCGCGCTGCCGGAGAACAGGTCGCACACCGTCCCGCCGTCAGGCAGCTGGCCGCGGATCGCCGTCGCGATCTGGGTCAGCAGCGCCCGCTTTGAGCCGATGTATTTGATCATGCCGACCGGAAGGGATCAGACGCTATTTGCGCCCCTTCGCCGGAGCATGGGCCAGTCGCAGAAGATTCGCAGCCCCCGGCGCGCCGAAGGGCGTTCCGGCCAGGATCAGGATGCGCTGACCCGGCTGGGCCATGTCGTATTCGACCGCGCTGTTGACCGCGTCCTCGGTCACATCCTCCAGCGACGCCGGCTCCTTGCCCAGCCGCGTCTCCAGACCCCACACCAGCGCCAGCCGTCGCGCCGTGTCCGGATTGGGCGTCAGGGCCAGAACCGGCTGCAGCGGCCGTTCTCGCGCCATCCGCCGCGCCGTTCCCCCCAGGGTCGTGAACACCACGATACAGGCCGTCGACTGCGCCTCGGCCGCCTTGCGCGCCGCGGCGACCAGGGCGTCGGCGTCGATGTCGTCCATGCCGGCGTGTTCGGCGTCCATCAGACTGGGCCACATCGGGTCCTTCTCGACCCGTTCAATGATCCGGCTCATCACCCCGACCGATTCCAGCGGATAGTCGCCCGAGGCCGTCTCGGCCGACAGCATCAGGGCGTCAGCGCCCTCATAGGCGGCATTGGCCACGTCCGAGGCCTCGGCCCGGGTCGGCGCGGGAGACGACGTCATGCTCTCCAGCATCTGTGTCGCCACGATCACCGGCACCCCGCGCTGGCGGGCGGCGCGGATGATCTGCTTCTGCGCCACCGGCACCTCTTCCGGCTCCAGCTCCACGCCCAGATCGCCGCGCGCGACCATCACCCCGTCGCAATAGTCGAGGATGCTCTCCAGCTCCGCCAACGCCTGCGGCTTCTCGATCTTGGCGAGACAGGCGGCGCGGCCCTTCACGATCTGCTTCAGCTCGGCCATGTCCTCGGCCTTCTGCACGAAGCTCAGCGCCACCCAGTCGACGCCGATGCGCAGGGCGAAGGCCAGGTCCTCCCGGTCCTTGGGCGTCAGGGCCGAGACCGGCACCACCGCCTCGGGCACCGCCACGCCCTTGCGATCGGACAGTTTGGAGCCGCTCTCGACCGTGACATCGGCCCACGTGTCATCACGCTCATTGACCCGCAGCCGCACCCGACCGTCGTCGAGCAGCAGCAGCATGCCGGTGCGCAGGGCGCGGAAGATCTCCGGATGCGGCATCTGCACCCGGGTCGCGTCGCCCGGCGTCGGGTCGAGGTCGAACCGCATCTTGTGGCCCGGCTTGACGTCGATCTCGACGTCTTTGAACTTGCCCAGCCGCAGCTTGGGCCCCTGCAGATCCGCCAGCACGCCCAGCGGCCGCTTCAGCGCCAGCTCGGCCCCGCGCACGGCCTTCAACGCCGCCGCGTGATCCTCATGCGAGCCGTGGCTGAAATTCAGGCGGAACACGTCGACCCCGGCCTGGGCCAGGGCCTTGACCATGCCGGGCGCCCGGCTGGCGGGTCCCAAGGTCGCGACGATGCGGGCGCGCCGGGCTCTTTTCATCGAATATCCATAGGGCCGGAGGGGCGATTCCCTCTTCTGCCATGAAAGCGCGCGGGTTCGAGCGCGGTTCGGCGCGCGAAACACGAAGTTATGCGGTAAGGCGGGGGCGCGGTGCACGCCGCGGGAGAGGAGCGACCGATGGCGGGACTGAAGGACAAGCGCGGCTTCATCGACCGGGACCGGCTGGACCTGTCCGAACGCCAGGCCGTCGAACACTGGATGAAGCGCTGGGGCGTGACCCGCGACCAACTGACCGCCGCCCACCGCAAGGCCGGCCGCA
This sequence comes from Brevundimonas sp. UBA7664, assembly GCF_002483305.1. Classification (GTDB taxonomy): domain Bacteria; phylum Pseudomonadota; class Alphaproteobacteria; order Caulobacterales; family Caulobacteraceae; genus Brevundimonas. Next base: position 38,157 of record NZ_DLHQ01000017.1, on the reverse strand, counting down.
ACATCAAGGACATCGCCGCCGAGCTGGGCAAGAAGCGCTAGCCTCGCCGGTCTGAGATCGCTCCTGTTTCATCCGTTTGGATGACGCCGGCCCGGTCCGTCTCCGCCTAGATCCACCGCAGGGAGGCTGGCGCACGACGCCGGTTGTTGCGGGAGGCGCTGATCATGAACACCGTTCTTCGCTGCGTTCTGGCGCTCGGAGCCGTCGTCGCCCTCTCGGGCTGTTCCTCCAGCCTGGTGACGGGCGGTCCCCTGGTCCGTCCGGGCGAGCCCCGCGGCTCGATCCAGGTCATCAACGCCACCGGAGACCAGTTCCACGCCGTGCTGATCTCCTGCAGCAGCTCGACCTACGGGCTGCACCGGCTGCCCGCGGCATGGCGATCCCCTCGGGCGGCGCCGGCCGTTTCACCGTCCCGGCCGGTCAATGGGACGTAGCGGGCGGCGCCTTCGGCGTCAGCGACGCGCGCGGACGCCCTCGATCCGGATCTGCCCAGGCCCGGAGCGGCTATTCCCGCGATCAGCGGGATGTGAGATCGTCGCGCCGGCGGCGTTCCGAACCGCCGGCCAAAGATGATCGGGGCCCCGGGTGCCGGCTGAGTTGATCGACCGCATTTACGAATGCTCCGTCGTGCCGGAGCTGTGGCCGTCCGTTCTCGACGACCTCGCGACCCTGACGGAAGCCCGCGGCGGGCTGCTGTTCTCCGCGCGCAAGGCGCTCTACTGGACCGCGTCCGGGGCCGTCCGCGATGTCTTCGACGAATACGTCGCCGACGGCTGGTTCACCCGCTGCAGCCGGCGGGTCTGCCTGATGGGGCAGTCGCAGCCATCCTTCTTCGTGGAGCAGGATTTCTGGAGCGAGGACGAACTCGACGCCGACCCCATCTACCGCGACTTCTTCCGGCCCCGGGGGCTCGGCTGGTCCGCCGGAACGGGGCTGAAGATTCCCACGGGCGACAACATCGTCTTCAGCGTCGAACGCGAGTTCGGGCGCGGCCCGATCGAACAGACCTATGTCGATCGTCTGAACGAACTCCGCCCGCACCTGTCCCGCAGCGCCATGGTGTCGGCGCGGCTTGAGCTCCAGCGCGTCCAGGGGGCCGCAGAGGCGTTGACGGCCCTGCGCCTGCCCGCCCTGGTGGCCGATTCGGCCGGCCGGGTGATCGAGGCCAACGCCCTGATCGAGACCCTGCCCGAGCGCATCCGTTTCGGCGCCGACAATCGTCTCGTCCTGCCGGACAAGCGCGCCAACGATCAGTGGCTGGCGGCGCTGGCGGCGATCGAGACGCCCGGATCGGAGGCCTGCTCGATCCCCCTGCGCGACGCCCATGGCCGGGCGTCGATGGTGCTGCACGTCATGCCGATCAAACGATCCGCGCACGACATCTTCGGCCAGAGCTATGCCCTGCTGATGATCACCCCGGTCGCCGGCGACCGCGCCCCCTCGGCCGAAATCATGCAGTCGCTGTTCGACCTGACGCCCCAGGAGGCGCGCGTCGCCGGCGGTCTGGCCACCGGCAGAACCCTCGAGGAGATCGCCGCCGCCGGCGATGTCGCGATGACGACCGTGCGCTCCCAGCTGCGCCGTGTGCTGGAAAAGACCGGCTGCACCCGGCAGGCCGAGGTCGTGGCCCTGCTGTCCAGCGTGGCCATCGGGCCGGGCTGACGGCGGCCGTGGTGCGAGCGGCGGGGGTCGAACCCGCATGACCGAAGTCGAGGGATTTTAAGTCCCTTGCGTCTACCAGTTTCGCCACGCTCGCGGGCTGTGGCGTGATCTAGCAGCGCCCGCCCGCTTCGACCATCTGGTCAGTCCGCCGCTGGCCGCATCGACCGGAAGTCCACGTCCGAATCCGCGATCAGCCACACCAGCGCCGCCCAGGCGGCGACGTTCTGGCTCATCTGTTCCGGATCGATCTTGTCCAGGGTGTCGTCGGCGGTGTGGTGCAGGTCGAAATAGCGGGTGCCGTCCTGGCTCAGGCCGAACATCGGCACCCCGACCCCGGCCAGCGGACCGACGTCGGCCCCGCCGTACAGTTCAGGCTCGGCCGACGACAGCACGCCGATCGGATACAGCACCTGCGCCGCCGCCCGGGCGAAATCCGAGGTCTGGGCGCCCGGCGGCAGTCGCAGGGCATAGACCCGGTCGGCCCCGAAATCGCTCTCGCCGGCGATGATATGCTGGTCCGCCGCCGCGCCGATGCCGCGCAGATAGGCCCCGCCGCCGTTGCCCGTGTTGTTCGGCTGGTCGACCTCTTCCGAGCCGTACAGGACCACGCGCACCGTCCGGGCCGGACGCCGCCCGCTCTCGGCGATGGCCTTGGCCGCCGCCAGGGTGATGGCCCCGCCGGCGCCATCGTCGATGGCCCCCGTGCCGAGGTCCCAGCTGTCCATGTGCGAACCGAGGACGATGATCTCGTTCGGCCGTGAGCGGCCGACGATGTCGCCGATGACGTTCTGGCTGACGGTCTCATAGGTGTGTGCAGTCGAGGACAGCCGCAGACGCACCGTCTCGCCCATGCCGATCAGGCGCGAGACCGTGTCGGCGTCCGGCGCCGCCAGGGCGAAGCCCGGCAGGGGCACCACGCCGTCGATGTAGCGGGTGGTGCCGGTGTGCGGCATCCGGTGCTCGTCCGATCCGACCGAGCGCATGATGAAGGCCACCGCTCCCTTGGCCGCCGCCGCGCCGGGTCCGGCGCCCCGGATGCGCGTCAGCGGGCCATAGCCGGCGCCGTCCTGCATCCGCACCATCTGGCCTGCGTCGATGAAGGCGATCTTGCCCGCCAGCGATCCGGCGGGCGCGGCGTTCAGCGCCTCAAGGCTGTCGAACCGCACCACCTCGGCCTCGATCGGACCGTTGGTGCCGGGCGAATGGCCCAGGGCGACGACCGCGAGCCGCTGCGGCCGGGCCCCGACGATGGCGGCGCTCTCCTCGCCCCGCTCCCAACCGACCAGCGGGAATTCCTCGATCCGAACATTCTGGAAGCCCTGGGCCCGCATATAGTCGGCAGCCCAGGCCGAGGCGTCCTGCTCGGCCTTCGACCCTGCCGGCCGCGCCCCGAACCGGGTGGTCAGCTGGGTGACGTAGTCGAGCGCGATATTCTCGTTCAGCGCCGCGTCGCGGATGGTTGCGGCGCGCGCGATGGTGGCGGCGTCCTGGGCCGCAGCCGGCGCGGCGACGAGGGTCAGCGCGAGCGCGCTGGCGGCGAGGAGGCGGGCGGACAGACGCATGACGGCTCCGGGAGACTCAATGAGGAGCCGGAACCTGAACCCTGCGATGAGAGCGGACAAGCGGCCCGCGCCGGAGTTTTTTCGACGCCGCCATAAGGACCGGCGACCTACTCGCCCTTGACCCAGGCCTCGACCGGACCCTGCAGCTTGACGGTCAGGGCCTTGCCGCGGCGGTCGACGCGGTTGCCGACGGCCAGACGGACCCAGTTTTCCGAGATGCAGTATTCCTCGACATTGGTCTTTTCCTCGCCCTTGAAGCGGACGCCGATCCCCTTCGCCAACAGGTCGGCGTCGTGGAACGGGCTGTCGGGATCGACGGACAGGCGGTCGGGAAGATCGGTCATGGCGAGAAAGCCCGGAAAGCAGGAGAAGGCGCGGGCTTTAGCCGAGGACCGCGCCGGCTCCAAGAGCGCTTGACCTGACGCCGCGTCAATCGGCTAGGTTCGTTGCGAATAGCTACGGACTAACAATGAGCGACCCCGTCATCCGCGACTTCATCGCCCCGGCCTCCGACGGCTATCCGCTGTCGATGCGACTGGTCTCGGCTGTCGCCCCGACAGTGGCCGTGCTGGTCAGTTCGGGGACCGGCTTCCCCAAGGGCTTCTACGACCGGTTCGCGCGGCATCTGGCGGCGCGCGGCGCGGCCGTACTGACCTATGATTTCCGCGGCATCGCCGGCTCGCGGCCCGAAGACCTCGCCGCCATGGAGATGGACTATCCCGACTGGGGCCGGCTCGACATGCCCGCGGCCCTCGACGCCCTGATCGCCGCGGCTCCGGGCCTGCCCGTGGTCCATGTCGGCCACAGCGTCGGCGGCCATTTCCTCGGCTTCATGCCCAACCACCACCGCATCGACCGCCACGCCTTCGTCTCGGTCGGCAGCGGCTACTGGGGCCGGCACCACCGCTCCTACAATCCGCTCGAGCTGTTCTTCTGGCTCGCCTACGGTCCGTGGAGCCTGTTGCGCCACGGCTATATCAAGGGCGGCGGCCTGTGGGCCGGGACCGACCTGCCCGCCGGCGTCTGGAAGACCTGGCGGCGCTGGTGCCTGAAGGCGTCTTATTTCCACGACGAACTGCGCGACCGGCTGCGGCCCCACCATTACGACGCGGTGACGGCGCCGATCCGCTCCTGGGTCTTCACCGATGATCCCATCGCCACGCCGGTGACCTCGCCCATCCTCATGCGGGTCTATCCCCACGCCCCGCACGAGATCGTCGTCCGCGCCCCGGCTGACTACAGCGTGGCCCGCATCGGCCACGAGGGCGCCTTCCGCAAGGGACTGGAGCCGCTGTGGGACGAGATGTTCGACTGGCTCCGGTCGCCGGAGGTTACGGCGCTTTAAGTTGACCCCGCCGCCGGCCGGGCGTTCGTGGGCGGCGGGAGGCCTCCATGATCCACATCGCCCTGCTCGCCCTCGCGCTCCAGGCCGCAGTGCCGGCCCAGACCGCGCCGCCGCCACGGCCCGCGCGGATCAACTGCGCCGACGCCGACCACAGCGCCTTCAACTTCTGGCTCGGCGAGTGGGATGTGAGCCAGACCGGGACGGATACGGTCCTTGCCCGAAGCACAATCTCGTCGGCAGTCGACGGCTGCGCGATCGAAGAGAACTACCACCAGACCCTCGGCCCGGGCGGGGTCTCGGCCTCCTACTTCGGTGCCAGCTTCAGCATCTTCGACGCGGCAAACGGCGGCAAATGGCGGCAGTTCTATGTCGACAGCGGCGGGTCGGTGATGGTCTTTGAGGGTGGATTACAGGACACGGCCATGGTCCTCGACGCTCCGGGCACGCCCGGCATCGTCCAGCGCATGACGATCGCCCCCCAGCCCGACGGCTCGGTCCGGCAGTGGGGCCTCACCTCAAACGACGGCGGTCAGACCTGGTCCGACGGCGGCTTTGATTTCACCTACCGACGCCGCTGACGCTTGATCGGCGGGCGTGTCGGCATAGGTAAGCGCCTCCCGACCGGAGCCTCCCATGACCGACCAGCCCGCCATCACCGTCGACGGCCACGCCATTCCCCTGCTCGGGTTCGGCACCTGGAACCTGACGCCCGAGGTCGCCCGGACCATGGTCGCCGAGGCCCTGCGCATCGGCTACCGGCACATCGACACGGCCTGGATCTATCACAATGAGGCGGCGGTCGGAGACGGCATCCGCGACGCCATCGCCGCCGGCCACGTCGCGCGCGAGGACATCTGGCTGACCACCAAGATCTGGGTCGCCCATTTCGATCGCGAGGGGCTGCTGAACCAGGCGCGGGAAAGCGTCGCCAGCCTCGGCTTCACCCCCGACCTGCTGCTGCTGCACTGGCCCAAGACGGAGCCGGCCTGGGAGGAGACCCTCGGCGCCCTCAACGAGGCGCAAGACCAGGGCCTGACCCGGACCATCGGCCTGTCCAACTTCCCCTCCGCCGAATTCCGCCGCGCCCAGACCCTGTCGAAGGCCCGGCTGGTCACCAACCAGGTCGAGTACCACCCCTACCTCAAGCTCTCGAAGCTCAAGGCCGCGGCGAAGGACCTCGGCTCCTCCATCACCGCCTGGTCGCCGTTGGCCCAGGGCAATATCGCCGATGACGCCACCCTGATCGAGATCGGCAAGGCGCACGGCAAGAGCCCCGGCCAGGTGACCCTGCGCTGGCTGATCCAGCAGGACGTCATCGCCATCCCGCGCACCTCGAAGGTCAGCCGGGCCGAGGAGAGCTTCGACATCTTCGACTTCCAACTGACGGGAGAGGAGATGGACCGCATCCACGCCCTCGCCCGTCCCGACGGCCGTCTGGGCGACTGGCTCGACAAGTCCTTCAACTGGGACGAAGAATGGGCCTGACGCGCTGCGATCAGTCGGCGCGCCAAGGGAGCGAACCATGGGCTTGGTGCTGGGGTTTCCCGGCGTCGATCCGCTCGACGCAGCGGTCGGCGCGAGGCTGAAGCGGTGGCGCGAGGACCGTGGCCTGTCCATTGAGGACGTCGCGGCCCTGATTCACATGCCGGTCGAGGAAGCCCGCCGCGCCGAGGCCGGCCGCGCCCACCTGACCACCGCCCAGATCGGCGCCGCCACCAGCGCCCTGCGCCTGCCGCTGTGGGCGCTGGTGTCGGATACGCGGGCCTACTGAAAAGGCCGCACCCGCCATGGCGTGACACGGCGCGCGCGCCCGCCTAATCCATGACGCTCTGACGGAGCGTTCTGCCTTGGCCTACAAATCCCTTCGCGACTTCATGGCCATGCTCGAGGCCGAGGGCGAACTGGTTCGCGTTTCCGAGCCCGTCTCGACCCACCTCGAGATGACCGAGATCCAGACCCGGCTGCTGCGCAACGGCGGCCCGGCGGTCCTGTTCGAAAAGCCCGTCATGCCCGACGGCTCGATCAGCCCCATCCCCTGCCTCGCCAATCTGTTCGGCACGGTGAAGCGCGTCGCCATGGGCGTGACCATGGAGAAGAAGACCCGCACCACCGCCGCCGAACTGCGCGAGGTCGGCGAACTTCTGGCCTTCCTGCGCAACCCGACCCCGCCGCGCGGCCTGTCGGACGCGATGGAGATGCTGCCCCTCGCCAAGACCGTCATGTCGATGCGGCCCAAGGTGGTGAAGTCCGCGCCGGTGCAGGAAATCGTCCTCAAGGGCGACCAGATCGACCTGACCAGCCTGCCCGTCCAGGGCTGCTGGCCCGGCGAGCCCGCGCCCCTGATCACCTGGGGCCTCGTCGTCACCAAGGGGCCGTCCGAGGATCGCGAGGACGACTTCAACCTCGGCATCTACCGCATGCAGGTGCTCGGCAAGGACAAGGCCATCATGCGCTGGCTGGCCCATCGCGGCGGGGCCCAGCACTACGCCCGGCACAAGAAGGCCGGGAAGAAGGGCCCCCTGCCCTGCGCTGTCGTCCTCGGCGCCGACCCCGGCACCATCCTCGCCGCCGTGACGCCGGTGCCCGACACCCTGTCCGAATACCAGTTCGCCGGCCTGCTGCGCGGCGCCAAGGCCGAGCTGGTCCCGTGCAAGACCGTGCCGCTGATGGTCCCCGCCAATGCCGAGATCGTGCTGGAGGGCCACGTCCTGTTCGACGAACACGCCCCCGAAGGCCCCTACGGCGACCACACCGGCTACTACAACTCGGTCGAGACCTTCCCGGTCTTCCAGGTCACCGCGATCACCATGCGGAAGGACCCGATCTATCTGACCACTTTCACCGGCCGCCCGCCGGACGAGCCCTCTGTGCTGGGCGAGGCGCTGAACGAGGTCTTCATCCCCCTGCTGCGCGCCCAGTTCCCCGAGATCACCGACTTCTGGCTGCCGCCCGAAGGCTGTTCCTACCGCATCGCCGTGGTGTCGATGAAGAAGGCCTACCCCGGCCACGCCAAGCGGGTGATGCTGGGCGTCTGGAGCTATCTGCGCCAGTTCATGTACACGAAATGGGTCATCGTCGTGGACGACGACATCGACGCCCGCGACTGGAAACAGGTCATGTGGGCCATATCGACCAAGATGGACCCGGCGCGCGACATCACCCTGATCGAGAACACCCCGATCGACTACCTCGACTTCGCCAGCCCCGAGAGCGGCCTCGGCTCCAAGATCGGCCTCGACGCCACCGACAAATGGCCGCCCGAGACCAAGCGGGAATGGGGCGAGGAGATTCGCATGGACGAAGGTGTCGTCGAGCGGGTGTCGGAGATGTGGGACCGCCTCGGCCTGCCCGGCGAGGGCGCGCCGATCTGGAAATAGCTCAGGCGTAGAGGGCGGCCAGTCGGCGGGCCGTGGCGGACATGGCCGTCCGAAGCTCGGGCGGGGCCAGCACCTCGGCCTCGGGTCCCAGACGCAGGAAGTCGATCGCGGCGTGTTCGACCGACTCGATCGGGACCACGACCTCCACCCGGCCGTCCGCCCCCGGCCGGGCGCCCGCCGCGATCCGCGCCCGCTCCGTCCCCAGCCGCGCCAGCCGTCTCAGCCCCTCGGTCGTCACTCGCAGCGTCGCCGTCCCGGTGAAGATCTCCGCCTCGAACCGCCGCGACGTCTCCGCCCACCACGCCGCCAGATCAAACCCCGCCGGCCGCTCGAACGTCTGCTCGGCCAAGGTCAGTTGGAGGATGTTCGACACCCGGTAGGTCCGCGGCTCCCGCCGCCGCCCCTCCGCCGGCCGCGCCGCCAGATACCAGAGCCCGCCCTTCAGGATCAGGCCCAGCGGCTCCAGCGTCCGCGCCACCTCGCCCTTCCAGCTCTCGTAGCGCACGACGATGCGGCGGCTGTTCCACACCGCCTGGGCGATGGCGGGCAGGCGTTCGGCCTCGTCCGGGTTCTGGTACCAGCCGACCGGATCAAGATGGAACCGCCCCGCCAGCCGTTCCGCCGCCGCCTGCCGTTCCGGGGGAAGCGCGGCCAGCAGTTTCAGCTGCATGGTCGTCACCGCGCCCGAGAAGCCCATCTGCGCCGCCGGCCCCGACAGCCCGCCTAGGAACAGGGTCTCGGCCTCCGCATCGGTCAGACCGGTCAGCCGGGTGCGGTAGCCGTCCATCAGCTGGAACCCTCCGGCCCGGCCCCGGTCGGCATAGACCGGCGCCCCCGCCGCGCTCAGCTGGTCGATGTCGCGATAGACGGTGCGCACCGACACCTCGAACTCGGCCGCCAGCGCCTCCGCCGTCATCCGCCCCCGGGTCTGGAGCAGCAGGAGAATGGAAAGCAGTCGGCTGGCGCGCATTTTTCGACACTAGGCGATAAATCCTGACAACAGATGTCAGGTTAGGGGCCGTATTCCTCTCGCATCATCCCTCGAGAAGGAAACCGCCATGTCCGCCGACCCCATCGATGCCCTGCCTGAAATCCACGACTTCGACTTCATCCACGGCCGCTGGAGCGTCGCCAATCGCAAGCTGAAGGTGCGGGGCGACGGCTCCGACGACTGGGACGAATTCCCATCGGCTGGATGGTGCGAGCCGCGGCTGGGCGGCCTGGCCAATGTCGAACAGATCGACTGTCCGGCGCGCGGATGGACCGGCATGGCGGTGCGCGCCTTCGACATTCCGGCCCGCGAATGGGTCATCCACTGGATCAACAGCGTCGATGGCGTCCTGCAGCCGCCCGTCCGCGGCCGGTTCCACGCCAACGGCTGCGTGCTGGAAGGCTCCGACAGCGACGGCGGCCGGCCTGTCAGCGCCCGATACATCTGGTCCGACATCACCGCCGACAGCGCCCGTTGGACCCAGGCCTTCTCGTACGACGGCGGCGCGACCTGGGAGACCAATTGGGTCATGGACTTCACGAGGGCCGCATGACCGCTCGCCCTCTTCGCCGGGCGGACCCGCGACGACACGGCTGACCCGGGCGGCCCCGGCTCGTTCGGTGGTGACGACGGGCCCAACCCTGCCTACGGTGGAGCTGGGCGGTATGGGGAGCCGGTGTGGCCGCGTTCGAATTCTTCTTCAGCTTCTACGGCCTGTTGCTGGGCCTGTCGGTCGCCGTCATCGCCACCGGGATGGCGACCGCGATCCAGCACCGCCACAAGATCAGGATCGGCTGGCTGACGCCCTTGCTGGCCCTGTTCGTGGGCATGGACATCGCCAGCTTCTGGGATTCCGCCTGGGTCAATTTCCGCGACCTGCCGTTCAGCTACGGCATGCTGATCATCGGCCTGGCCATCACCCTGGTCTATTTCATCGCCGCCTCGCTCGTCTTCCCGCACGCGATCGAGGACGGGGCGTCGCTGGACGATCATTTCTGGGCCAACAAGCGCGTCGTGCTGATGCTGACGGTCGTGGCGAACGCCATGGTGGTCCTGGCCGCCATCGTCGTGAACCTGGGCAAGCCCGGCGGGATGGTGATGATCGTGGGCTATCTGCTGAATCTCGCCTTCTACATGGCGCTGATCATTCCGGCGGCGCTGGCCCGGCGACCCCCGTTGTTCGCGGCCATGATCGGCCTGCATATGGCGGTCTATATCCTGCTGGCGGTCGCCTCCCTCGTCGCGCCGGACGCCATGGCGGCAGGCCAGCCGACGCAACCGGCGGCGACCGGGTCGCCCTGACCGGCCGCCGCCCGCCCACGCTTGAAACCCGACCCCGAATGGCCGAGGAACCCTGATGCGCTCCACCCTGATCATCGCCGCGTTCGCCGCGCTCGTATCGAGTCCCGCCATGTCCCAGTCCCCGTCCGTTCCCAACGCCGCCCCCTGGGACCAGCCCTTCCTGCCGCCCGCCCCGGCCTGGGACGGCGCCAGCCGCGCCCTGCTGCGCGACGCCTCGGACCCGTGGGTCACGGCCTTCGAGGCCGACGCCGAGCATGACGAGAGCCCCAACTACGCCGACACCCGCGCCTGGTTCGACCGGCTCGACGCCGCCTCCGACCTGATCCGCATCGAACAGTTCGGCGTCTCGCCCGAGGGCCGGCCGATCTACGCCGTCATCGCCTCAAAGGACGGCGCCGCCTTCGACCCGTCCAAGCCCGTGCTGCTGGCCCAGGCCGGCATCCATCCGGGCGAGATCGACGGCAAGGACGCCGGCATGATGCTGCTCCGCGACATCGCCTTCAACGGCAAGGACGCGCTGCTCGACCGGGTCAATCTGATCCTGATCCCCATCCTCTCGGTCGACGGCCATGAGCGCGCCAGCGCCTACAGCCGCCCCAACCAGCGCGGCCCCCGCATCCAGGGCTGGCGCAACACGGCGACCAACCAGAACCTCAACCGCGACTATCTGAAACTGGACCAGCCCGAGATGCGGGCCGTGCGCGGCCTGATCCTGAAATACCGGCCCGACCTCTACGTCGATATCCACGTCACCGACGGCATGGATTACCAGTATGACGTCACCTACGGCTTCAACGGCGAGAACGGCGTCTGGTCGCGCTCGCCGGCCATCGCCCGCTGGCTGGACGACGCCTTCAAGCCCGCGATCAACGCCGCCCTCGAGGCGGAAGGCCACATTCCCGGCGAGCTGGTCTTCGGTATCGGCGACGATCCCCGCGCCGGCCTGTCCGACGGCGGGCTTGGCGAGCGGTTTTCCAACGGCTGGGGTTCCGCGGCCCATGTCCCCACCATCCTGATCGAGAACCACAGCCTCAAGCCCTACGAACAGCGCGTCCTGGGCACCTATGTCTTCCTTGAGGCCGCCATGCGCCGTCTCGCCGCCGACGGCCCGGCCCTGCGCACGGCCATCGCCGCCGACACGGCCCTGCGCCCCGCCGAAATCCCGGCCAACTTCGCCGCCGATCCAACGCCGGCCTACACCCGGACCTTCAAGGGCATCCGCTACGAGATGTACGACAGCCCCGCCTCGGGCCGTCAGGAGATCCGCTGGCTGGGCGAGCCGGACCCGGAGCCCTGGGCCCTGCCCTTCTACGGCTCTCGCCCCACGCTGACACTCGCCCGGCCCGAGGCCTACTGGGTCCCGTCCTACCGCGCCGACATCATCGAGCGGCTCCGCGTCCACGGCGTCCGGATGGAGACGCTCGACGCCCCGCGCACCGTCAATCTCGACATGCTGCGCCTCGTCGAGCCGAAGCTGGCGACCCGCGCCAACGAGGGTCACGTCGGCGTCACCGTCACGGGCGTCACGCCCGAGCGCCGCGACTGGACCTTCCCCGCCGGCTCGGTTCGCGTGCCCACCGACCAGCCGCTGGGCGACATCGTCGTCCTGCTGCTGGAGCCGCAGTCCAGCGAGAGCTTCTTCGCCTGGGGCCTGTTCCCCGAGGTGCTCAGCCGGGTCGAATACATCGAGGGCTACGCCATCGCCCCGCTGGCCGAGGCCATGATGGCCGCCGACCCGGCGCTCAGGAACGAGTTCGAGGCCAAACTGGCCGCGGAGCCGGCGTTCGCGGCCGACGGCGACGCCCGTTTGCAGTGGTTCTATGAGCGAACCCCGTTCTATGATGACCATTACCGGCTCTATCCGGTGGGGCGAGAAAACTGATGGCGATGTTCGAGACGATGACACCGGTTCAGGCTGCCGCCCTGTGGAGCGGCCTGCTGCTCCTGCTGATGCTCGTGCTTTCGGTGCGGGTCGCCCTGAACCGAAAGAAGCACAAGGTGCTGCTGGGCGACGGAGCCGCGTCCCAGATCACCCTGCCGGGCCGGGTCTTCGGCAATGCCGCGGAATATGTTCCGGTCGGAGTCGGCGCCCTGGCCCTTCTGGCCATGCTGGCGATGCCGGCCATGGCGGTGCACGCCGTCGGTGGAGTCCTCCTGGCGGGACGTCTGATCCACGCCGTCGGCCTGAGCGACAAGAAGCCGACCTTTGGTCGCGTCCTGGGGATGGCCCTGACCTATCTCGCCCTGTTCACGGCCGGCGGGATGCTGGTGGTCCACGCCTTCGTCTGAACTTCACGCGCGCGGTTGCGGCGTCGCCTTGTCCCGGCCATATCGGGGCATGCCTGACCGTACCGCGTCCGCCGCCTCCCCCGACATCCTGCCCGATCTGGTCGCCGCCGCCCTCAGGGCCGGGGCCGACGCCGCCGAGGCGGTCTCGGCCGAGCGCGCAGCCCTGTCCGTCGGCGTCCGCAACGGCAAGCTGGAAGACGTCGAGCGCGAGGAGAGCCGCGACCTCGGCCTGCGCGTCTTCATCGGTCGGCGGATGGCGACGGTATCGGCTTCCGACCTGTCCGACGCCACCCGCGCCCGTCTGGTCGAGCGCGCCGTGGCCATGGCCCGCCTCGCCCCCGAAGACCCCTACGCCGGCTTGGCCCCGCAGGACCGCCTCGCCCGCGGTCCCTTCGCCGACCTCGACCTGTTCGACCCGTCCGAGCGCAGCGCCGCCGAGCTCGAGGCCGCCGCCGCCGAAACCGAAGCCGCCGCCCTCGCCGTGCCCGGCGTCGCCAAATCCGAAGGCGGCCACGCCTCGGCCTCGTCCAGCCGCTGGCGGCTGGTCACCTCGCACGGCTTCGACGGCGCCTATCACGGCTCGGCCTTCTCACTCGGCGCCGGTGTCATCGCCGAGCAGGACGGGGCCATGGAACGGGGCAGCGAACACCGCGCCGTCCGCCACCTGTCCGACCTGCCCCCCGCCGCCGCCATCGGCGACTTCGCCGGCCGCCGCGCCGTGGCTCGCGTCGGACCCCGCAAGATCGACTCGACCACCGCCCCGGTGATCTTCGAGAACCGCGTTGCGACCCAGGTCCTGTCGCCCATCCTCGGCGCCATCTCCGGCCCGTCGATCGCCCGCGGCACCTCCTTCCTGAAGGACCGGCTGGGCCAGCGCATCCTGCCCGCCGGCGTCGATCTGATCGACGATCCCCTGCGCCCGCGCGGCCTCGGCTCCACCCCCTTCGACGACGAGGGCGTGGCCGTGTCGCGCCAGTCGATCGTGCAGGACGGCGTCCTCACCACCTGGCTGCTCAACAGCGCCGCCGCCGCCCAGCTGGGCCTCGCCTCGACCGGCCACGCCTCGCGCGGCCTCGCCGGCCCGCCCGGCGTCTCGACCCACAACCTGCACCTCGAGCCGGGCGAGCGCGATCTCGACGGCCTCATGGCCGACGCCGGGACCGGCCTGCTGGTCACCTCCATGTTCGGCCCCTCGCTGAACGCCAACACCGGCGACTGGTCGGCCGGAGTCTCGGGCTTCTGGTTCGAGAACGGCCAGATCGTCTGGCCCGTCAGCGGCGTCACCGTCGCCGGCAATCTGGCCGAGCTCTGGACCCGGATGGCGCGCGGTTCAGACCTGGAGTTCCGCAGCAGTTTCAACAGTCCGTCCCTGATGTTCGACGGCGTCGCCATCGCCGGCAAATGAGCGGGCTGGCCGCCGATCTCGTCCTGATACGCGACGCGGCCGAGGCCGCCGGCCGGCTGGCGCTGGCCGAGCGCGAGGCCGGGCTGAAGGTCTGGTCCAAGTCCGGCGGCTCGCCGGTCACCTCGGCCGACATGGCCGTCGACCAGCTGCTCCGGGACACGCTTCTAACGGCCCGCCCCGACCACGGCTGGCTGTCGGAAGAGACCGCCGACACCGCCGACCGACTGTCGAACCGGCGCATCTTCGTGGTCGATCCCATCGACGGCACGGTCGCCTATATGAAGGGCAAGCCGTGGTGGTGCATTCCCATCGCCATCGTCGACGACGGCCACCCCGTCGCCGCCGTCATCCACGCCCCGGCGCTTGGCGAGACCTTCACCGCCACCCTCGGCGGCGGCGCCTTCCTGCAAGGCCGGCCGATCACCGCCTCGGACACCAGCGACCTCGACGACGCCTCCGTCCTCGCCGACGCCCGCCTGATGGAGGGCCCGCACTGGCTCGAGCCCTGGCCCGCCATGCGGTTCGAGAAGCGCAACGCCATCGCCTACCGCATGGCCCTGGTCGCCGCCGGGGCGTTCGACGCCGCCATCAACCTGACTCCCAAATGGGACTGGGACGTCTGCGCCGGGGCCCTGATCGTCGAGGAGGCCGGCGGCCGCGTCAGCGATCACCACGGCCACGCCTGGCGTTTCAACCAGTCCGATCCACGCCAGAACAGCCTGGTCTGCAGCGCCCCGGCGCTTCACCCGTTGATCGTGCGGCGCACAGCGCCTATTCCGCTGGCGCCCCGCTAGCTCCCCTCTGGACGACCCCATGACCAAGCCCGCCGAAACCGACCAGCTCCTCCACCTCGTCATCGGCGGCGAGCTGCGCCACCTCGACGCCCCGGTGTTCCGCGACCTGTCCAAGGTCGAGTTCGTCGGCGCCTTCCCCAACTACGAAGAGGCCCGCAAGGTGTGGAAGGCCCGCGCCCAGGCCACCGTCGACAACGCCCACATGCGCTTCTTCATCCTGCACGCCCACCGGATGATCGACCCGCGCGGCGACGCCGGCCACTGAACACGGAACCCGGCCTCGGCCTGACGCGCTTTCACAGCTATACTGTGCGTTGACCGGAGAGACCCGATGGCCCCCACCCTCATTGTCCTTGCCCTTGTGGCGCTCGGCGTCGGCATCGTCGTCTGGGCCACGCGCAAGAAGCCCGGCGCGACCACCACCGGCCCGCGCGAGGCCGACACGGCCTGGAACGATCCCGTCACCCCCGGCGAGACCCTGCCGGCGGACGCCCCCGCCCCCGCCGCTGCTTCCGAGGAACACCGCCCTTGACCCTGTTCGGCCGCACCCTCGACGGCATGGAGATCGCCTCCCTCGTCTCGCTTCTGATGGTGCTGGTCCTGTGGATCGGCGTCTGGCGCGGCGACCGCCGCGAGTCCCAGTGGCTGAAAAACTGGAACGCCGAGCGCAAGGCGCGCCGCGACGCCGAGATCGCCGCCGAGAACGGCGAAGCCGCGCCTCCGTCCCCGGACCGGGGCGAGCCGCGCGGCCCCTGGGGCTGACGCCGGCTACTCCCGCTTCAGCAGCTTCTCGGTCAGCACCGTGCCCCACCAGCCGGCCTTGAACTCGGCCCGGATCGCCTTCGGGTCATAGGCGTCGCTGTCGACCCAGTCGATGAAGCTGACCCCGGTCGGTTGGACCTCCGTCAGGTATTTCTCCAGCGTATAGTCCAGCACCCCGGTCAGCCCCTCGCGGTGGTGCAGGTATTTCTTGTCCAGCTGCCGGATCGCCTCCGAGATCGGCTCGCCGAGATGGAAATGGCGATAGAAGACCGCCATCATCCCGGCCCGGTCCGCCCCCGACTTGCAGTGGATCAGCACCGGATACTCGATGGTCCGGAACAGCGCCCGCGCCCGGTGCACCCGATCCTTCTGCGGCGGATCGCGCGAATCCAGCGGCGCGTCGATCAGCGTCAGCCCCAGCCGCTCGCACGCCGCCTTCTCCAGCGCATAATAGGCCTCGTCCCGCGCCCCGCGCAGGTTGATGACGGTCTTGATCCCCTGCGCCTTCCAGTACGCCAGCTGCCGCGGCGACGGCTGGTTGGTCCGCACCAGATCCGGCCCCAGCCAGTGGGCGTTCATGAACCACCGCCGCAGGAAGGCGTGATCCTTCCAGACATAGTCCCACCGCGCGCGAAACCGGCCGGCGGGGGTGGTGAGGTCGTAGCGGGACATGGGAGGGGAGATAGCGGTTCAGACGGGGCGCGTCATCCGGGCGGAGGGAAAGTCCGCAACGGGTGGAAAGCGGGCGTTGGCTGGCTTGAGGCACGCTTAGGACTGGTAAGCTGACCTTGCGTTCACGATACTCCGTGAACTACTCGCACGAGACGGAAGCATCTATGCCGCTAAGTCGTCACCGGAGCTCGACGAGGGCAATTTTGGTCCGCAAGCTCCTAATGGCCCTCGTCGCTGCATTTATGCTGACATGGTTTTTCGCAGGAATAATGCGGTTCCCCGACTCGCCGATACACGCCTGCGCAGCCGCTCCTGCCTATCAATACGTCAGTCCGCAGAATAGCTATTGCGGCAAACAGGGCCAATCACACACTGAGTCGGATTTCCGCCTGTTTCAGTTGTGGGAAGCTGGCCTCTCTTTCATGTGGCTTCCAGGGATCATCGTGCTTGTCGCTTTGGGCTCGGGTCCAAGGACAAGAAGCACAACCTAACCTGAGGGTCCGCAATGGGTCGTGAGCGGACGGTCGCCTGAGGGTAGTTAGCGGACATCACCCCTGCTAACTTCCTCGCATGGCGATGTTCTTTCACCGGCTGAGCGCAATCCGGAACTATCGCTGGGCGAGCGTCGCGCTCATCGCGGCGATGATCCTTCTCCCGGTTCTCATGATGAGGCTCGGAGCATTGGAGTGGGTAGCTTCTCTTGCGGGCCTTCCGGTCTACGTCGCTCTTGTCGTTTTGACATATCTCCGCCTCCGGGACGCTAATCTCAGCGGCTGGTGGATCGGCCTGATGATCTTGGTGGTCAACCTCGGCCCTCGTTGGGACGGGATAGAGCCGCTTACGTTTCACCTCAGCCACCTGATCCACCTCGTCCCGGTAGCCTTGGGCTGGCTCGTTCGCGCTCCTGAAAATGTCGCCGTGAAGAGTGACCTTCCGCAAGGTTTGCGGCGCGGCTGAGCCAATGACCGCTACGGGTCGAAAGCCGACATTCGCCGCCTCGCCTCCCGTCTGCTAACGGTCGCCACGAGCGGCCCGCCACCTCCCCGCTTGACTTCCCCCCCGTCCCGTCCGACCTCGGACCGATGACGACGCCCGCCCCCGCCGCCGACGAGAAGGAGCCCCTGCGCCCCCTGCTGGCCCGCATCTGGCGCGACTATCTCTCCCATCACCGGACGCCGCTGTTCCTGTCGATCGCCTGCGCCGCCGTGGTCGGCGTCATGGCGGCCACCGTGCTGCAGCTGCTCGAGCCGGCCATCAACGGCCTGTTCCTCGGCGAGGCGGTGACCATCTGGGGCGTCTTCACCGTGCCGCCCGGGCGGGCCCTCGTCTGGATCCCCCTGATCATCATCAGCGCCGGCCTGATCTGGACCGCCGCCGCCCTCGGCCAGGCCGCCCTCGTCAACCGGCTGGGCCACGGCATCGTCGGCGACATCCAGGTCAAGCTGTTCGGCGCCATGATCCGCGCCGACCTGGCCCGGCTGCGCAGCCAGCATTCCGGCGGCTTCGTCTCCTCCGTCCTGTTCGACGCCAATCTGGTGCGCGAGGCCTTCACCAATGGCGTCGTCAACTACACCCAGCACGCCCTGACCCTGGTCGCCGTCATCGGCTACATGGTCTGGATCGACTGGCGCATGACCCTGATCGTCCTGCTGGGCGCGCCCGTCATCGCCTTCGTCATGCGCCGCTTCGGCAAGCGGATGCGCAAGGCCACCACCGGGGCCATGGTCGAGACCTCCAACCTCTCCACCGCCCTGATGGAGAACCTCGACGGCGTCCGCCTGATCAAGATCGAGAACCGCGAGGCGGCCGAACAGGACCGCGTCGGCGAGGTCGTCGCCCGCCGCCAGCGGCACGTCATCAAGTCCGCTGACAGCCGCGCCTTCGCCGGCCCCTTCTCCAACCTCGTGGCCATGTTCGTGGTCGCCGCCGTCATGGCCTACGCCGGCTGGCGGGCGCAGGACGGGGCCATGAGCGTGGGCGCCTTCGCCGCCTACATCGGCCTGCTGATGGCCGCCGGCCAGTCGCTGCGGCAGGTGACCAATCTCCAGACCGTCATGTCCGAGGGCCTGACCGCCGCCCGCCGCCTGTTCTCGGCCCTCGACATCGAACCCGAGATCCGCGAGGCGCCCGACGCCGCGCCGCTGGCCGACGGTCCCGTCACAGTCGCCTTCGACCGCATCTCCTTCGCCTATGCCCCGGCCGCCGCGGGCGGCGCCCCGACCCTGTCCGACGTGTCCCTGACCGTCGCGCCGGGCGAGACCGTGGCCCTGGTTGGCCCGTCGGGCGGCGGCAAGTCGACCCTGCTCAGCCTGCTGCCGCGCTTCTACGACGTCACCGCCGGCGCCGTGACCGTCAACGGCCGCGACATCCGCGAACTGAAGCTGCACGACCTGCGCGCCCGGATCGCCCTGGTCACCCAGGAGCCCTTCCTGTTCGACGACACCCTGGCCGCCAACATCGCCTATGGCCGCCCCGGCGCCACGGCCGAGGACATCGTCGCCGCCGCCCAGGCCGCCGCCGCCCACGATTTCATCACCGCCCTGCCCGAGGGTTACGCCACCCGCGCCGGCGAGGCCGGCCTGCGCCTGTCCGGCGGCCAGCGCCAGCGCATCGCCATCGCCCGCGCCTTCCTCAAGGACGCCCCCATCCTGCTGCTCGACGAGGCCACCAGCGCCCTCGACACCGAAAGCGAGGCGCTCGTCCAGGCCGCGCTGGAGCGCCTCATGCACGGCCGCGCCACCCTGATGATCGCCCACCGCCTGTCCACCGTCCGCAACGCCGACCGCATCCACGTCATCGAGGCCGGCCGCGTCGTCGAGACCGGCAGCCATGCCGAACTGGTCAAGCTGGGCGGCCTCTATTCCCGTCTGGCGAAGCAGCAGTCGCTCGACGGGGACCCCGTCACGGCGGTCCTATGAGGCCCCTGCGCAATCCGCTCATCCAGGGCGTCCTCGCTTGGCTTCTGGCCGGCTGGATGCGGTTCTGTTTCGCCACCATCCGCTGGACCCATCAGAACCAGGGCGTCGCCGAAGCCGTCTGGAAACAGGGCGGCGGCGTGCTGTGCACCTTCTGGCACTCGCGCATCGGCCTCAGCCCCGCCTGCTGGCCGCTCGACCGGGCCCAGCCGGCCAAGGCCCTGATCTCGCTCAGCCCCGACGGCCAGTTCATCGCCCGCGCGGTGGCCCTGCAGGGCATCCCCGCCGTGCGGGGCTCCTCGGCCAACAAGGACAAGGCCGACCGCGCCAAGGGCGGCTCCCAGGCCCTGCGCGACGGCCTGCGTCAGCTCAAGATCGGCGCCCTGGCCATCACCCCCGACGGTCCCCGCGGCCCCGCAGGCGAAATGGCCGAAGGCCTGCCCCTGCTGGCCAAACTGTCGAAAGCGCCGGTGCTGTTCATCGGCCTGTCCTGCAACCCCGCCATCCGCCTCAATAGCTGGGACCGCGCCTTGCTGCCCCTGCCCTTCGCCCGGGGCGCCATCGTCTGGGATGTCGCGCACTATCCCGAGGGCGCCGACCTGACCGCGGTCGCCCGCGACTGGACCGCGCGCCTGAACGCCGTCGAGGCCGCGGCCGACGCCATCACCGGGCAGGACCCCTCGCGGTGAGCCCCGCCCTGATCGCCTGGCGTCTGCTGACGCGCCTGCTGGAGCCGCTGGCCCCCCGCCTGCTCGACGCCCGCGCCAAACAGGGCAAGGAAGACCCCGCCCGCGTCGATGAACGCCTCGGCCGCGCCTCCGTGGCCCGTCCCGAGGGCGACCTGGTCTGGCTGCACGGCGTCAGCGTCGGCGAGACCCTGTCCCTGCTCCCCGTGGTCGAACGCCTGCGCCGCCAGCGTCCCGACCTCACCGTTCTGGTCACCTCGGGCACCCTGACCTCGGCCCAGCTGCTGGCCAAGCGGCTGCCCGCCGCCGTCATCCACCAGTTCGCCCCGGTCGACGCCCCCGGCGCCGTCGCCGCCTTCCTCGACCACTGGCGGCCGTCACTGGCCGTCTTCGTCGAGAGCGAACTCTGGCCCAATCTGATCCTCGAATCCCGCCGGCGCGGCGTAAAACTGGTCCTCGCCAGCGCCCGCATCACAGAAAAGACCGTCGACGGCTGGCGTCGCTTCCCCGGCGCCGCCCGCGAAATCCTCGCCGCCTTCGACCGCATCCTGCCGCAGGACGAGACCTCCGCTGCCCGGCTGCACAGCCTCGGCGGCCGCATCGACGGCCATGTGAACCTGAAACTGTCCGGCGAGGCCCCGCCGCACGACGCCGCCGCCTTCACCCGCCTCAGCGCCGCCATCGGCGACCGCCCCGTGGTCGTCGCCGCCAGCACCCATGACGGCGAGGAGATCGCCCTCGTCCGCGCCCTCGACCGCCTGACCGACCGCCTCTGCCTGATCCTGGTGCCCCGCCATCCCGCCCGCAGCGCCGACATCGCCGCCGCCCTCACCCGTGACGGCTACCGCTTCGCCCTGCGCTCGCAGGGCCGCGAGCCCGACCGAGACACCGACCTCTATCTGGCCGACACCCTCGGCGAGATGGGCCTGTTCCTGCGCCTCGCCGATGTCGTCGTCATGGGCGGTTCCTTCTCCGCCGCCCTCGAGAAGCCCCCGGTCGGCGGCCACAACCCGCTCGAGCCCGCCCGCCTCGGCAAGCCCGCCGTCACCGGCCCCGACATGACCAACTGGTCCGCCGTCACGCAGGCTCTCGTCGAGGCCGGCGGTCTCGCCGTGGTCGAGGCCCCGTGGGACCTGCCCGCCGTCATCGCCCCCCTGCTGGCCGACGACGCCGCCGCCAAGGCCATGGGCGAGCGCGGCCGCCGCGCCGCCACCGAGGCCGGTTCGGGGCTCGACCGGCTGTGGGACGCCATCACGCCCCTGCTGCCGCTCGCCCCGCAGCGAGGCCGCCGATGAAGCTCAACACCCCCCGCTGGTGGTACACGCGCGACGCCCGCCACGGCATGGTCGCGCGCATCCTGCTCAAACCCCTGTCCTGGGTCTGGGCCGCCGCCACCGCCCGTCGCATCGCCCGCGCCGAGCCGGTCGATCCGGGCATTCCGATCATCTCGGTCGGCAATCTGACGGTCGGCGGCTCGGGCAAGACGCCCGTGACCCGCGAGGCCATCCGCCTGCTGCATGAGGCGGGGATCAACGCCCACGGCCTGTCGCGCGGCTACGGCGGGTCCCTGCGCGAACCGACACAGGTCGACGCCGCCCTCCACACCGCCGCGGATGTCGGCGACGAACCCCTGATGCTGGCCCTCGGCGGCCCGACCTGGATCGCCCATGACCGCGTCGCCGGCGCCCGCGCCGCGGCAGCGGCCGGAGCCGAGGTCCTGGTCCTCGACGACGCCCACCAGAACCCGACCCTGAAGAAGACGCTCAGCCTCGTCGTCGTCGACGGCGAGACGCGCGGCGACGAATGGCCCTTCGGCGACGGCTCGGTGTTTCCGTCCGGCCCGATGCGCGAAAAGCTGCGCCACGGTCTCGCCCGCGCCGACGCGGTCGTCATCCTGCTGCCCGCCGACGCCCCCGGCGCTGATCCTGAACTGGTTCAGGCCTTCGGCGACCTGCCGGTCCTCATCGCCCGGCTGACCCCGGCCGCGCCGCCGCCCAAGGGGCCGATCGTCGCCTTCGCCGGCATCGCCAAGCCCTGGAAGGTCGAGCGCGCCCTCGACGCCGCCGGCGCCGACCTGATCGACTTCGCCCCCTTCCCCGACCACGCCGCCTTCCGCGAGGGCGATCTGGCCTATCTCGCCAGCCACGCCGAGCGCCATCACGCCCGGCTGGTCACCACCGAAAAGGACTGGTTCCGCCTGCCCCCCGAATGGCGGGCGCGCGTGACCTCATGGCCGGTCAAGGCGACCTTCGAGGATGAGGCGGGGTTCCAGCGGCTGTTGCTGTCGGCGGTTCACTCCTCCCGATAGACCATCCCGCCCCGCATCACGAACCGCACCCGCTCCAGCTCGGTCACGTCGCTCAGCGGATCGCCCGTCACCGCGATCAGATCCGCCGGCATCCCCGCCGCGATCCGGCCCGCCTCGCCGCTGATCCGCAGATGCGCCGCCGCGTTCACCGTCGCCGACTGGATCGCCTCCAGCGGCGTCATCCCCGCCCGCACCAGCAGGGCGAACTCGCCGGCGTTGTCGCCATGGGCCGAGACCCCGCTGTCGGTGCCGAAGGCGATCCGCACCCCGCCGGCATGGGCGCGCCGGACCATGTCCAGCATCCTCGGCCCGGCCTCCAGCGCCTTGGCCGTCTGCGCCGGGGTGAAGAAATTGTCCGGCCCCGAGGCGATCCGCCCCACGAAATCCCCGGCCATCAGGGTCGGGACCAGATACGTCCCCTCGCGCCGGAACAGCCGGATCGATTCATCGTCCAGGTACGTCCCGTGCTCGATCGAGTCGCCGCCGGCGCGCAGGAAGGCGTTGATCCCGTCGACCCCGTGAGCGTGCGCCGTCACCCGGCGGCCCATGCGGTGCGCGGCGCCGATGATGGCCGCCAGCTCGTCATCCGAGAACTGCTGGCCCAGTCCCGCCGCCGTGTTCGACAGCACCCCGCCGGTGGCGGTGATCTTGATGATGTCGGCCCCGGCCCGCACCTGCAGCCGCACCGCCCGCATGCAGTCGTCGGCGCCCGAGCAGATGCTCTCGCCGGTGAACAGATGCATGATGTCTGCGCGATAGCCGTTGATGTCCCCGTGACCGCCATGCACCGAGACGGCCTCGCCCGAGGCGATGATCCTGGGTCCGGGCACGTCGCCGCGGCGCACCCCGTCGCGCAGGGCGAAGATGGACTCATTGGCCGCCCCGAGGTCCGCGACCGTGGTGAACCCCGCCATAAGGGTCCGCCGCGCATAGCGGGCGCCGATCATGGCCTGTTCGGACTCGGACTGGGTCACTGTCTCCAGCCGCCCGTTCGGGTTCTGCTCGCCGGTCAGGTGGACGTGGCTGTCGATCAGCCCCGGCAGCACGAAGGCGCCCCGCAAATCGACGATCCGCCCCTCGCCGACGAAGCCATCGCGCATTTCGACGATCCGGTTCCCTTCGATCACGAGAGTTTTATCGCGCTGCACAACACCGGTCGCCGGATCGGCCAGAAGCCGCCCCACATGGACGAACGTCGTTCCCTCCACAGGAGAAACGGACGCAGGCGCGGGCGTTTGCGCGGTGACGCTTGTGGCGGCGCACAAGGCGACGGCGGCCAACAAAGACGTGATCAGCTTCACGAAAACCTCCCGGAACAGGGCTTGCACCTTAGCCATTCGGGCGTCTGGGCCAAGGCTCAGGTTGAAACACCCGTCACGAACTGAAACAACCCGTGACTTGTTCTGTAACCGTGCGAGGGGCGTCGCATGCGCTTGGCGAGACGAGGCTTCATTCTGGGCGGCGCGGCGCTGCTGTCGGGCTGCGCGACGGCGGCGGCCCAGGTTCCGACGGCCCGCCCGCTCGCGACGGTCACCCGGGATCCCGGGCTTCAGTCCCGCCCGCCCCAGATCATCACCTCACAGCTCAACACCACCCGCCCCCTCGACCCGCGCGCCCAGATCCGCGAGGAGCTGATGGAACGGGCCATGGCGGCGCTCGACATCCACCAGCACCGCATCACCCAACGCGACCGCATGTATCTGGTCGACTTCAAGAAATTCTCGGGCGACGAGCGGCTCTACGAGGTCGATCTGGCCAGCGGCACCGTCACCCTGATGCGGACCAGCCACGGCCGCGGCTCCGACCCGACCCATACCGGCTTCGCCACCAGCTTCGGCAACACGCCCGACAGCCACATGTCCTCGGTCGGCGCCTACGCCACCGCCGGCGCCAGCCACGGCGCCCAGCAGGGCCCCAACGTCCTGCTCGACGGGCTTGAGTATTCCAACAACATGGCCCGCGAGCGCGCCATCATCATCCACGGCGCCGACTACGCCGACCCGGCCTTCCTCGCCCGCGAGGGCAAGCTGGGCCGCTCCTACGGCTGTTTCTCGGTCGGCCACGCCGACCTCCCGGCACTGCGCGAGCGCATGGGCGAAGGCCGCCTGCTGTTCGCCTGGGCCTGACGCCGGTCAGTAGACGTCGGCGATCTCCCAGCCGGTCAGCTCGAGCATATGCAGACCCAGTTCGCGGACCGGTCCTTCCCGGGGCGTCCACCGGTTCACATAGACATAGCCGGTTGAGGGCTCGACAGCCTCGATGATCCACCGGGCGCCGTCCGTGCCTCCATCGCAGGATTTCGGCGGTTGCTCCGACAGGGCGGTCTGGATCAGGACCGCGTCCAGTTCCCGCACTTCCGCGGGGGTCAGGCGTCGCGAAACCCGCCGCGTCTGTGAACCCGGACGTCCGCCCTTCGCGCGCTGTCCGGCCGACAACTGGACGCCGCCGTCGGCCGCCCGGTCGATCCGCACAAAGATGGGGTCGCGGAAACTGCGCAGCCAGGTGAACCGCAGACTGCCCGCGGACGCCTCGGGATTCAGGGATGCGCTGTACAGCGACGGCTCCCCGAACGCGCGCAGGGCGCCGCCGTACCAGTCGGCCTCGAACGTATCGATGACCGGCCAGCGGCCGCCTCCCCCGGGGCCGCAGTCGACCGACTGTTCGAACAGGGCGGGGGCGAAATAGACCACGCGGGTCGTGCTGTACCACCCCGCGAAGATCGCGGCTGCGATCACGCCGAGGCTCAGGGCCAATGCGTATCCGCGGATCATCCCCCGCCTCGCCCTATTTCAGCACGGCCAGCAGCACCGCCACCCAGTGCACCGCCGCCGCCGCCACGACGTGGCCGTGCCAGATGGCGCGCCGGTAGCGCATCGCCTTGTTGGCGTAGAAGATCACCCCGACCGAATACAGCAGCCCGCCGATCGCCAGCAGGATCACGGGCGCCGGGCCCAGACTGCGCATGAAAGGCTCGATGGCGATCACCATCACCCAGCCCAGCGCCAGATAGACCAGGATCCAGAACCCCTTGCCCAGCCCCGGCAGCAGCAGCTTGGCCGCCGCCGCCACCACCGCCGTCGTCCACACCGCCGCCGTCATCCCCCCGGCCCAGGCCCCGGTGAGGTGCTGGGTCGTGAACGGCGTGTAGGAGCCCGCGATCATGATGAAGATGCCCGCATGGTCGAACCGCCTCAGCAGCGGCTGAAACCGCGGCGCGGCGAAATTATAGGCCGTCGACAGCCCCAGCATGGTCAGCAGCCCGCCCGCATAGATCGCCGCCGCCGTCAGGCTTCCGGCGTCGCCGAAGCCGATCGCCAGCCCCAGCAGCATCCCGCCCCCGACCAGCGCCAGCGCCAGCCCGGTCAGATGCACGATCAGATCGGCCAGACGCTCCTTGCCGTCGCGGTAATGGCTCGGCGGTTCGGGGGGCAGGGTGTCGGTCACGGGAGTCCTTCTGTTCCAGGCGCGCGCAGCGGCGGTGGCGGAAGCGTCACCTTCCATGGCACGGGTTCGCTCGTTGCAACACTGGATCACGACCGCCGCCTGGGTCTAGCTGAGCGGTCGCCTTGCGCCATGGCGGATTGAGAGAACTCGCACCTCGTCCGAAACCAGCACATAGCGCATGACATATGGCTTCAAGACGAGAACCTCGCGACGGCCACGACCGATGGGTCGTCCGCGCTCGGGAAAAGTCTCCAGACTTTCCGCCACACTGACAAACTGCATGTCGAGACGCGCTGCGGCGGCAGGACTGAAATCCCGAACATAGCCGGTAATCTCGGCCGCGTTCTCCATGGCCTCATCCGACCAGACTACTCGCCCCATTTGGGTCGAGGCAGCGGGTTTTCGGTCGACAGCGACAGCAGCCAACGCTTTACGGCTTCGTGACCGACCACACGCCCGGCTTCGAAGTCAGCTTCGCCGCGGACCATCGACGCCTCATCCGCCGCTTCGTCGGCGAAATCGAATACGCCGGGCTCTTCATGCATTTCGTTGGGCGGCTCAGGCATGGACAGAACATACCATGACCTGCAGACGGTGCACGCGGCTTCAACTTCAGCGAGACAGGTGTTCAGATCGCCACCGCAGTCGCGCCGCGCCTACTCCCGCTCCAGCGCCCGCCAGCCGATGTCCGTCCGGTGGAACCCGCCCGGCCAGTCGATCTTCTTCACCGCCGCATAGGCCCGCTCGCGCGCCTCGGCGATGTCCCGGCCGCGCGCGCAGACATTCAGCACCCGGCCGCCCGCCGCCGCCAGCTGGCCGTCGGCGCGCCGCCGCGTTCCCGCGTGGAACACCTGCACATGCGGCCCGAAATCCTGTTCGGCGCCGCGGATGATCGACCCCTCCAGCGGGCTGTCGGGATAGCCCGAAGCCGCCAGCACCACGCAGATCACCGTCTCGTCCCGGAACGACGGAACCGGCGCGCGCGTCAGATCCCCGCGTGCGCAGGCCAGCAGCAGGGGCACCACATCCCCCTCCAGCCGTATCATCAGCACCTGGCATTCCGGATCGCCGAAGCGGGCGTTGAACTCGACCACCTTGGGCCCGTCCGCCGTCGCCATCAGACCGGCGTACAGGACGCCGCGATAGGGCATCCCCTCGGCCGCCATGGCCGCGACCACCGGCTGCACCACCAGCCGGTCCGCCGCCTCGACCAGCTCGGGCGTGAACACCGGCGCCGGCGAATAGCTGCCCATCCCGCCGGTGTTGGGTCCCAGGTCGCCGTCATAGGCGCGCTTGTGATCCTGCGCCCCGCCCAGAAGCACGGCCCGGGTCCCGTCGCAGACGGCGAACAGCGAGCCCTCCTCGCCGTCCATGAACTCCTCGATCACCACCCGCGCCCCGGCGGTCCCGAACCGGCCGCCCAGCATCCGCTCGATCTCGGCCTCGGCGTCGCGTTTCGTCGGGCTGATCGCCACGCCCTTGCCCGCCGCGAGGCCGTCGGCCTTGATCACATAGGGCGGCTTGAACACCGACAGCGCCTGCCGCGCCTCGTGCAGTCGCTCATAGACGCCGAACCCCGCCGTCGGAATCTCGTGCCGCTCCATGAAGGCCTTGGAAAAGGCCTTGGAGGTCTCCAGCTGCGCCGCCTTCTTGGTCGGTCCGAAACAGGGAATGCCCGCGGTCGCCAGCCGGTCGGCCAGCCCGGCCTCCAGCGCCGTCTCCGGCCCGACCACCACCAGATCGGCCTTGATCTCGCGCGCCAGCGCCGCCAGCCCCTCGGCGTCCGTGACCTTCAACGGCCGCAGCTCGCCCAGCTTTTCCATGCCCGGATTGCCCGGCGCGATGACCAGCCGCCGCGTCAGCGGCGACTGGGCGATTTTCCACGCCAGGGCGTGCTCACGCCCGCCTGATCCGACCAGCAGGATATTCATCCCCGCGCAATGACGGCGCCTGCGAAGGCGGTCAAGTCGCGGATGGCGATCACGGCGCCACGGCCGAGATCACATAGACCGCCGCGCCGATCAGCAGGATCACGCCGACGACCAGCCAGGGGCTGACCGCCGGCCCCTCGCTGCGCCGCCCCAGCTCGCGTTCGCGGGGGTCGCGGTCGTCGGGATCGGTGTCGCGGGGGTCGGCCATCCCGGCTCAATAGCGCGAACAGGCGTAGAGTTCCTCGAAGAAGACCCCGATCCTCTACTCCGCGGCGGGCGCTTCCGAACCCTCGGTCCCCGCCACCTCGGCGGGCCCGGTCGCCAGCAGTTTGCGGTACTCGCTCGGGGCCATTCCGTACCGTTTCCGGAACGACCGGCTCAGATGGGAGGCGTCCCCAAACCCCAGGCGAAGGGCGATATTGTTGATCGACCCGGCTGGCTCGAGGTCGGCCAGGGCCGTGCGCGCCCGCTCGAGACGCTGGCCCAGGATGTAGGTCTGGATTCCCCCGTCGGCCTGGAAGGCCGCGAAAAGCCGGCTGCGGGACGTGCCCAGGGCGCGGCACAGGTCGGCGATGACGATCCCCCGCCCGAGACGCAGTTCGATCTCCTCCGCCGCCCGCCGGCGCAGGATGCTCTCCGCGCTCAGGCGGCTCGACGGCGGCGGCCGCTTGTCCAGCAGGGCGACGGAAAGCAGTTCCAGAAAGACCCGCCCGAGGCGGTCCGCCTCCGACAGGTCGAGGCGCGGCATCATCTCGCGCAGGTGGGCGGAATAGGCGAACAGGGGCTTCGCCGCCGCGCCCCCGACAACCAGCCCGTGCAGGTCGTGGATCGGCGCGAACCAGGCCTCCGCCACGGGCCGGGGAATGATCACACTGTGGGTCAGGCTGGCGGTCGAGCCATGCAGCGAGGGCCGGCTCAGGTCGTGGAAATGGAACATGCCCGCCGTCTGGTGGAACGGCCGCCCGTCCAGATCTCCCTGCGCCTCGCCGTCGATCATCATGTTGACGATGATCGAATCGAAGTCCGAGACGCGGATGTCCTGCGCCCGCCGCTCCCAGCGCATGCCGGTGATCTCGGTATGGACGAAGGTCACCTGACCCAGCTGGACCGATTCCCAGCGCGTGTTGAACGGTTCGCTGGGCTCGGTCCGGAAGATCGGCTCGCTGCGCGGCCAGTCCCTCAGATACCAGGTGCGGTACCGCTCTTCAGGCGGCAGGTCGTGCGTCGACCAGCGCAGGATCGGCAGGGGATTCACCGGCTCTCTGGCAGACGCCCCGTCCTCCGACGCGCGGACGGCGTCCGGCGTGCCGGAATCTGGATCGTTGGACTTCACCGGGCGGCCTCAAGCGTACAAATCACGGCGTAAAAACAACCGTTTCTGCTCGTTGCCTACCGATGATCACGGAGATCGGCAAGTCACTCTTGGGGCGGCCCGGCCGACTCCGTGACGCAGACCCTGCCGTTGGCGCTGGACACCCCGGGGCCCTCCGGAGTCCAGTTCAGCGGCCCGGTCTCCTGGTCGTCAAAACAGGCCTGGCCGGTGCGTTGATTGAACCCGGCGACAGCGCGCACCAGCCGTTCCTGACCCGGTCGGTCCTCAACGATCAGCGCGAGCCTGTAGGAGGTGTTCCAAGGCGAACCCATCTCCACCCGGGCGCCGAATTCGGGATCAACCGCGGGGCCCGCAAGGGTGCGCGCGTCGCGATACCGGCCCAGGAAAAGCGAGGTGCAGTTGGGCCGGTCGCACAGCGGGTGCGGATCGGTTTCCGAGACGGTGGTGGCGACCACCAGACTCAGTCGCCCGGCATCCGCCGCGGGCGGCAGGGCGCGGGGCGGCGAATAGGCCGGCACGTTCACAACGGCCTGGGTGAGCAGAAGCGCCAACACCATACTCATGCCGACACGGCCTCCGGTTGCGGGTCAGGGAAGGTCTCATGAGCGGCCCGTCGGAGGCAACTGACGATCAGGGCGTCCGGCCGACGCCGTTCCCCATTCCCGCCACCGCCTCCGCCCGCTACCCTCCCCCCATGAGCGACGACTCCTACGTCTTCGAGGGCCCGGCCGATGAGCCGCCGCCGCCCGCGCGGGACAACAATCCGCCCCAGACGGTGTCCGAGCTGTCCTTCGCCCTCAAGCGCACGCTCGAGGACCGGTTCGGCCATGTCCGCCTTCGCGGCGAGATATCCAAGGTCAACCACCACGCCTCGGGCCACGTCTATCTGACGCTCAAGGACGACAAGGCCGCCATCGACGGCGTCATCTGGAAGGGCTCGGTCCGCGGCCTCGGCGTCCGGCCCGAGTCGGGCCTGGAAGTCATCGTCACCGGCAAGATCACCTCCTACCCGGCCCGCTCCTCGTACCAGATCGTCATCGAGACCATGGAGGCCGCCGGCGCCGGCGCCCTGCTGGCCCAGCTGGAGCGGCTGAAGGCGAAACTGGCCGGCGAGGGCCTGTTCGAACCGGGTCGCAAGAAACCCATCCCGACCTTCCCCGCCGTGGTCGGCGTCATCACCAGCCCGACCGGCGCCGTGATCCGCGACATCCTGCACCGCATCGCCGAGCGCTGGCCCTGCCGCGTCATCGTCTGGCCCTGCGTCGTCCAGGGCGACGCCGCCGCCGGTCAGGTCGCCGCCGCCATCCGCGGCTTCGACGCCCTGAAGCCGGGCGGTCCGATACCTCGCCCCGACGTGGTCATCGTCGCCCGCGGCGGCGGCTCGGTCGAGGACCTCTGGGCGTTCAATGACGAGGCCCTCGCCCGCACCGTCGCCGCCGCCTCCATCCCGATCATCTCGGCCGTCGGGCACGAGACCGACACCACCCTGATCGACTTCGTCTCCGACCGGCGCGCCCCCACCCCCACCGGCGCCGCCGAGATCGCCACCCCCGTGCTGGCCGACCTGGCCTATGCCGTCGCCGACCTCGACCGCCGCCTCGCCCGGGCCGGCGGCCGCATTCTGGAGGACCGCCGCACCCGGCTGCGCGCCGCCGCCCGCGGCCTGCCCGCCCGGCCCGAGGATCTGCTGGCCCTGCCGCAACAGCGCCTCGACCACGCCGGCAGCCGGCTGGCCTCGGGCCTGACCCGAAATCTGGCGGTGCATGAGCGCGGCCTGATCACCGTCACGGGCCGCCTCTCGCGCGCCCTGCTGGACCGCGCCATGGAGCGCCGCCGCGACCGGCTGGAGTCGATGGCCGCGCGCCTGGGCACCGGGCTCGCCGCCAATGTGAAGGCCCATGAGCACCGTCTGCTTCGAGCCGTCGCCCGGCTGTCGCCGGAACCCCTGCACCGCCGGCTGGATCAGCGCGCCGCCCGGCTCGACTCAGCAGGGGGCCGCCTCATCGCCCTGCCGCGTCGGCTCGAACGCGACGAGGCCCGGCTGGCCGCCCTGTCGCGCGCCCTGTCCGGCCTCAACCCCAAAACGCCCAAGCCCGGCTTCGCCCGGGTCGAGGCCGAGGACGGCGTCATGATCGCCGCCGCCGCCGCCCTTCAGGACGGCCAGGCCGTGCGCCTGTTCTTCGCCGACGGGTCGCGCGGCGCCCGGATCGACGGCGCCGGGGACCCGCCGCCGGCCCGAGCGAAGCCCGCGCTCCCGCCGAAGCCGAAAGCGCCGCCGCCCGGCCAGGGCGATCTGTTCTGACGCGAAAGCCGTGGCGCTATCCGCACCCTCAGGCTAGCCTGCGACCATGGCCAAGACCCAGACCGCCAAGGCGACCCTGCATTACGGCGACGGCGAGTTCGCCGTGCTCAAGCCCGGCCGTTTCGTCACCTGTGCGGTCACCGGCAAGAGCATACCGCTCGAGACCCTGCGCTACTGGTCCGTCAGCCTTCAGGAGGCCTATGCCGGCCCCGGCGAGGCCTTCCAGCGGCTGGGACAGGCCGACTGATGCTGGACCGCCGGCGTGTTGTGCTCGGCTCCGGCGCCCTGCTCGCCGCCGGAACGGCCCGGGCCCAGGATGTCGAGGGCCTGACCCTGACCGGCCGGTTCGTCCAGGGCGGCCATGCCCTGGGTCGGACCTGGCCGCGCGCCCTGGTCTTTGTCGATGGCGAATCCCTGACCGCCGCCTCGGCCGCCGGCGTCTTCATCGTCGGCTTCGACCGCGACGCCCCCGGCAGCGTCCGGATCGAGACCCGGCTCGAGGGCCGCACCGCCACCCGCACCCTCGACATCGCGCCCGGCCAGTTTCCCTCGACCCGCGTCAACGGCCTGCCGCCCTCGACCGTCGAGCCGTCCGATCCCGAGCTGCTGGCCCGCATCCGGCGCGAGGTCCTGCTCAAGACCGAGGGGTTCGCCAGCCGCATCGACGCCGACCATTTCCGCGACGGCTTCGACTGGCCGCTGGAAAGCTTCCGCGTCACCAGCCGCTGGGGCAGCCAGAGAGTCCTGAACGGGACCCCGGCGCGGCCCCACTACGGCATCGATCTGGCCGCGCCGCAGGGGACCGTGATCCGGGCCCCCGCCGCCGGCCGCGTCACCCTCGCCCAGCCAGGGTTGCATTTCGAGGGCGGTCTGGTCCTGATCGACCACGGCCAGGGGTTGATCACCGCCTGTCTTCATCAGTCCCGGATCGACGTCTCCGCGGGGCAGGAACTCGGGCGCGGCGACCCGATCGGGCGCGTGGGCATGACCGGCCGGGCCACCGGCCCTCACCTGTGCTGGCGCATGAAGTGGCGCGACCGCAACCTCGATCCCTCGCTTCTGGTGAAAACCTGAACGTGCGTAACCGGTTATCCGGGTGAGTGAACATTGATCGGTCATGGACCGGTAATGATTCGCCCTCTAAATTGATCATTCTCCCGCCGATCCCGGCACGGCTCCATCCATCCCATGGCCTCTCTCCAGGCGCTCAAAGTCTTGCTGGTCGACGACAACCAGCACATGCGGACCATCACGTCCGCCGTGCTGCAGTCGGCCGGCATCCGCCAGGTGCGCGAGGCGTCCGACGGCGCGGCCGCGCTCGAGGTTCTGCGCGAGTACGCCGTCGATCTGGTCATCGTCGACTTCAACATGTTCCCGCTGGACGGGGTCGAATTCACCCGTCTGGTCCGCAACAGTCCCGACAGCGCCAATCCCTATCTGCCGATCATCATGATGACCGGCCATTCCGAACGCAGCCGCGTCTATGAGGCGCGCGACGCCGGGGTGACCGAGTTCGTGGTCAAGCCGATCACCGCCAAGGCCATCCTCGACCGCATCCAGGCGGTGATTTTCCATCCCCGCCCGTTCGTGAAGACGGACGGCTATTTCGGCCCCGACCGGCGCCGCACCACCGCCTCCAACTACAAGGGTCCGCTGCGCCGGGCCGCGGATCAGGCCAAGGGCGGCTCCAGCGCGGCATAGACCCGGTCCGGCCACCGCTTGTGGACCCAGAACCAGTCGACCGGATTCTCGCGCACCCGCGCCTCGATGAAGCTCGTGATGGTCTGCACCGCGCGCGCGATGTCGGCCTGGCGGTCGCCGGTCTGCGTCAGCTCGATCGGCTCATGCACCGTCATCCGGAAGCGCACCCCCGGCAGCCGCACCACCGACAGGGGGTGGATCACCGTGCCGAACCGCAGCGCCAGCCGGCTCGGCCCCGGCGCGGCGTTCACCGGCTGACCGAAGAAGGTCACCTCCGGCCCCTCCGAAAACTTCTGGTCATTCATCAGCGCCACGGACTCGCCGCGCGCCATTCCGGCCAGCAGTTCGCGCGCGCCGTCCCCGCCCTTGGGCGCGAACAGCCGGACGCCATAGCGTGACCGGGCGGCGATGATCTGGGCGTCGACATAGGGATTGTTGGCGGCGCGATAGGTGATCTGGCACGGCACGCCGGCCCCGATGATGGCCGCCGCCTGCGTCTCGATATTGGCGAAATGGCCGGCGACGAAGACCACCGGCTTTCCGCTGTCCCGGATCGCGTGCAGCCGCTCCAGCCCGACCACCTCGATCC
Organism: Brevundimonas sp. UBA7664; assembly: GCF_002483305.1. GTDB lineage: Bacteria > Pseudomonadota > Alphaproteobacteria > Caulobacterales > Caulobacteraceae > Brevundimonas. The sequence continues at coordinate 4,787 of NZ_DLHQ01000017.1, read as the reverse complement.
GGTTCTCCTTCACCAGAAGGTCCATCACCGCCGTCTCGGCGAAGGCGCGGCCGGTCTGTTCCCACTGATCGACGGCCAGCCGCTCGCGCTCGGCGGGGTCCATATCGGGAAAGGCGATACGCAGGTTGCGCATCACGGTCCGCTGCGTCCCCGTCTTCGGTCCGAGCGTCCGCAGCAGCCAGCCGCCGAGCGCCGAGGCCCGCTCGACCCCCAGCAACCGCATCAGGCCGATGAATCCCGCGAACCCGACCGACTCCAGCCGCCAGATCAGGTGCTGACGCATCCCGGCCCCGACCCGGGCCTGGAGCGGCGCCGCGCTCGGCGGTCGGTGCGTGCGTGCGGGATCGCCGGAAATATCAGACCTCATCCACTGCGCCGATCAGCCGTCCGGCCGCGGCGACAACCTCATCGACCGTCAGCGCCCCCATCTGGGTCTCGGTCCTGCTCACCGTCTTCGACGTCTTGCCGAACACCACGCTCACGCCGGGCGCCCGCACCGCCGCGGCGCGCGCGCCCCACGGACCATACAGCCGTTCGTCCGTCGGCCCGAACAGCCCCAGCGTCGGCGCGCCCGACGCCGCCGCCAGATGCATCATGCCGGAATCATTGCCCACGAACAGATCGGCCCGCGCCATCAGGGCCGCGGTGGTCAGCAGGTCGGCGCCGGTCAGGTCGATGAACCGCGCCGCCGGCACGCCCGCGCCGATCGCGTCCGCCGCCGCCCGGTCCATCGGCCCGCCGGTCGGGACCACCACCGCCCCCTCCAGCAGCCCGCCCTTCGCCGTCAGACGGGCCGCCAGCTCCGCGAACCGCTCGACCGGCCAGGCCTTGCCCGCCCGCGTCGCCCCGGGCCCCAGCACCAGCAGCCGTTTCGCCTTCGTCACCGACGCCGGCAGTCCCTCCGCCGCGTTCGCCAGCCACAGCACCGGCGGCAGCGCCGGCCCGTCGCCCAGGATGCTCGACGCCTCCACCACCTTGTGAACGCCCCCCCCGCCGGCCCGGCGCGGGATGACGCGCGGCCCGTTCAGGAACCGCCCCGCCACGCTGTCGCGGAAGTCATGGATCCGCGCCCAGCGCCGCCGCCGCAGCGTCCGCCACAGCGCCAGCCAGTGCCCGCCGCGCTTCTGCTTCACCAGCGGGATGATCTCCGTCTCCGCCGGCATGTGGCGGAACAGAATGGCCGTGCCGGGCGAACAGACCACCGTCACCTTCGCCCCCGGATGCCGCCGCACGATCTCCGCGATCGCTCCCGTGCTCAGGATGACGTCCCCGATCATGCTGCCGGTTATGATCAGGACGCCGTCATCACCGGCCCCATCACCGACCATGCGATTTTTCCTCGACCAGGGCCGAGCCGGTCACCCGGTTGATGTCCCGCTTCACCGCCGCCCGCTGGTCGTTCTCCTTGTAGACCCGCCGCGCCAACGCGATGAAATCGGCGTCGAACCGCCCCTCGCGCTCATGCGCCCGCTTGCCGTCCTCGACATCCCACAGGGCGTCATTGATCGCCTGCAGCCGCCCGACCAGCGCGTCCAGTTCCTCCGACCCCGGCACCTCCGCCGCCACCGCCTCCAGCTCGGCCAGCTCGCGGCCGACATTGGCCAGCTGCCCGGCGTCCGACAGCCGCGCGGCCTTGATCCGCAGGATGGTGATCTTGTCGAACAGCTCGCCGACCGCGACCGGAATCCGGATCAGCATGGCCCCTCCTCCCGCCTCCGCTTCCCCTTACCAGGCAATGGTGATCCCGCCGTCCACCACCAGCGTCTGGCCCGTCATATAGGCCGAGGCCGGCGCCGCCAGATAGACGGCCGCCCCCGCGATCTCGTCCGGCTGGCCGATCCGCTTCAACGGCGCGGGGTCGGTGACCTGCTTCAGCAGCTCGGGGTTCTCCCACAGGTATTTGGCGAAATCGGTCTGCACCAGTCCCGGCGCGATACAGTTGACCCGCACGTTCGACGGCCCCCACTCCACCGCCAGATTGCGCGCCAGCTGCATGTCGGCCGCCTTGGAGATGTTGTAGGCGCCGATCAGCGCATTGCCCCGCAGCCCGCCGATCGACGAGACGATGATCACCGATCCGTCCCGCCGCTCCAGCATCTGCGGCGCGACCATCTGGATCAGCCAGTGGTTGGACACGACGTTGTTCTGCAGGATCTTGCCGAACTGCTCGTCATTGATCCCCGCCATCGGCCCCGCATAGGGATTGGTCGCCGCGTTGCAGACCAGGATGTCGATCTGACCCCAGGCGGCGTTGGTCTCGTCGACCAGCCGCTGCAGATCCTCCTTCGAGGCGATGTTGGCGGGCACGACCATGGCCCGGCCCTCGCCATGCTTCGCGTTGATGGTGTCGGCCACCTCCTGGCACGGCCCCGCCTTGCGCGAGCTGATCACCACGCGGGCGCCGTGCTCGGCCATCCGCTCGGCGATCGCCTTGCCGATCCCCCTGGACGAGCCGGTGATGACCGCGACCTTGCCGCTCAGATCGAACAATTCCATCGTTAACCTCGAAGCTTGGGGAGAATTCGTGCCGGACCGCTAGGCGATCCGCTCTGATACCCTGATACTCAGGCGATTCCATCCGGGAACACGGACCATCCGTTTCCAATGCGCGCACTCACCCAGGGCTTCCTGTTCTTCGGCTACCTCTTCCTGGCCCTCACGGTCGGCGCCTTCGTGTGGCGCGCGGGCCTCGGCGCCGGCGCGGGCGCGGCCGGAGCCATCGCCACCATGGGCCTGCTGATCGCCGTCCATGCCTCCATCTCGGGCCGCGCCGACAAGGCCGCCCTGACGAAGGAAATAGAACAGGTCCGCGAGGCCCACCGTCTGCTCGCCGACGCCATGGAGTCGACGCAAGGCGCGCTCACCGAACTGGCCCAGGCCATCGAATCCGGCGCCGTGACCTCCAATGAGGCCCTGTCCGGCGAAGTCCGCATGCTGGAGACCCTGATCCAGCAGATGAGCGAGTCGATCGACCAGCGCGTCTCCCAGCCGGCCCCGACCAATACCTATGAGGCCCGCCACCGCGAACAGTCCAACGTCCTGCTGCAGACCATCCACGAGGCCCTGGCCCAGAACCGCGTCGACCTCTACCTCCAGCCGGTCGTCTCCCTGCCCCAGCGCCGGACCATCTTCTACGAGAGCTTCACCCGCCTGCGCGCCGCGGACGACCGCGTCATGATGCCGGCCGAATACCTCTCGGTCGCCGAGGGCGAGGGCCTGGTCCCGGCTATCGACAACCTGCTGCTGTTCCGCTGCGCCCAGATCGTCCGCCGCCTGGCGCGTCAGGACCGCAAGGTCGGCGTCTTCTGCAACGTCGCCCTGTCCTCGCTCGGCGACGAGACCTTCTTCCCCCAGTTCCTCGACTTCCTTTCCGAGAACCGCGACCTCAACCAGGCCCTGATCTTCGAACTGGGCCAGGCCACCTTCGACGCCCGCGGCGCGGTCGAGGCCCGCAACATGGCCAAGCTGGCCGACCTCGGCTTCCGCTTCTCGATCGACAAGGTCCAGACCCTCGACCTCGACTTCGCCGACCTGCAGCGGTCCGATGTGAAATTCATGAAGGTGGCCGCCGACCTGCTGATCGAACAGTTGCTCGACCTAGACGGCGCCTCTGCCCTGCCCAGTCTGCGCGACATCTCCGCCGCCGACTTCGCCGGCCTGACCCGCCGCTACGGCATCGAGCTGATCGCCGAGAAATGCGAGTCCGAGCGCCAGATTGTCGACATCCTCGAGCTCGACATCGCCATGGGCCAGGGCCACCTCTTCGGCGAACCCCGCGCCATCAAGGAAGCCGTCCTGGCCGAGACCGACCCCCCGGCCGACTTCATCCGCTCGACCCTGCGCAGCGCGGACCACCGGCGTCGGATGGGTTAGGGCGGGCCGAGGTCGGCTTGAGGGAGAAGGAAACCCGAACCCTCTTAACCCCTCCCCCTCCCGGGTCCCCTACACTCCCCCCGTCATGACCTCCCCCGACGCCCCGGCCGCCGACCCCCGCCGACGACCGCGCCCCCGCACGGCCATGAGCGGCCAGCTTCTGCACGGCATGCACAGGGAAAGCGCCGACGTCGTGGTTCGCAACCTCACCGACGGCGGCGCCAAGGTCCGGCTGACCGCCGCCACCGGCGTTCAGATCAGCGGGCCGCTGGTCCTGCGCATCGCCTCCGTTGATCGGGCCTGCGTCGTGGCCTGGCGGGCCGGCGACGAGGTCGGCCTGCGCTTCGAGTAGGCCGCTACCAGCGCCGTCCGCCGTCCTGCCAGTAAACGCGCTCGCGGCCATAGCGGTAGTCCGTGTTGTATCCGCCGAAACCATAGCCGCAGGGATCCTCCTCCTCGGACAGTTCGCGGCCGATCAGGGCGCCGGCGATGGCGCCGATGGCGGCCCCTTCCTCGCGGTTGTCGCGCCCGGCCACCGCCGCCCCGATCGCCGCGCCCAGCGCCGCCCCGGCTCCGGTCGCCAACTCCCGGTTCCGGGCGTAGTCCCGCTCGCACGCCGAGGCGTAGTCATCACGCATCGTCGCACACCCCGTCAGCACCAGCCCGCAGGCCGCCGCCGCCGTCATCGTCAGAATCGAACGCATGCCGTCTCTCCCTCTGGGCCCCCGGATCGAACGCCGGGGGGATGGAGGCGTTCCGGCGTGGCCGGGTGCGTTGTGTTCGTTGTGATGAACCTCGCCTCTCGAAGGGCGGCCCCGACCGATGACGCTCTGCTGACAATCCGCCGATTGCCAGCATATCGCGGCCTGCCAACTCCCTGACTCCGCCTACTTTTCAAAAATTACAGCGTCCGT
>NZ_DLHQ01000001.1 GCF_002483305.1 Brevundimonas sp. UBA7664 | reverse complement strand
CCACACGGCCCATGCCCCGGCGGCCGGCGAGCCGCCCCATCCGCTGGAGGCGCGGCGCGGCGCCCTCGACGCCTGCCGCGCCGCGGCCCTGCAATCCCTGCCCCTGATCCGTAACGCCCAGAACGCCGACGCCCGCGCCGCCGAAGCCCTCAAGGCCTGCGCGGACGGCGTCGCCGCTTGGCGGCAAGACTGGAAGGAGGCCCTCGGCCTCGCCGGCAAGCGGCCGAAGAAGGTCCGGCCGGACCGCGAGGGCATGGCCCGGCTCCGCGACGAGCTCAGGGCCCGCATCGACCGGGCCCTGGCCGAGCTGACCGCCTCGCGGAGCCGACGCGCCGATGTCGAGACCCGGCTCGCCGCGCTGCGAGGCCCTCTCTAGCTAGCCCGCGCTGGCGTCGGTCCAGGCCACGATCTGGGTGTTCAGATCCCGTGTGGCCAGGTCGAACGCCTCGACGATGGACCCCACACGATTGGCCGCCGCCGGCTGTTCGACCGTGAACTCCCGCTCCGCCGCCACCGTCCGTTCCGGCAAGGCCAGCAGGCGGGCACGGGCGGTCACCACGATGGTCGGGGCCTGACCCGGCGAGGCATACCGGGCCTCGAACGAACGGACGTCGATGTCCAGCGACCGCTCGCCGCGCGTCAGTTCACGCGGGCCGATCAGCCGGACCCGCGTCGCCTGGGCGGCGAAGGCGTTCTCGATGCTTTCCATATACAGGTCCGACGCCGGCGAGACCCAACGGGCGCCGGCGATATAGGCGGTTTCGGTCCCGGTCACGCCCAGCAGCCTGTCGCCCTCGACGGCCTCCGGGAACTCGACCCGACGCAGCGTGACCTGGATTGGGCTGGCGACGGGCGCGGCCGCCGATGACGCCGCAACCCCGCCGAAGCGGTAGGTCTGCACCGGGTCCGGCGTCGACAGCAGGGCGCAGGCCGACAGGCCGGCGGCGAGGGCCATCGCGGCGACGGTCGCCGCGATCGGGCGGGAGAGCGAAAAGCGGTTCACGGCTGGACCTCCATTTCCTTGGTCGGCGCGCGGCCGATAAAGTCGCGCGGGCTGGCGCGGACCTCATCGATCAGGCCCTCCAGCGAGCGTGTGGCGTCCTCCAGCCCCTGGATCGACTGCTGCAACTGCGGCAGGCCGGTGGTGGCGAACTCGTTCAGCGGCCCCTCGACATTGGTCGCCGTTCGGTTGATCGAGGACACCGCTGCGCGGGCCTCTTCGGCCGCGGCGTTGATATTGGCCACGGCCTCGCGCCCGTCACCCTCGATGATCCCGCGGGTGCTGACGGCCAGGGCCTCGAACTCGGCCACCGCCGAATTGGCCCTGGTCAGCGCCTGCTCAAGCTGTTCCAGCATGCCCTTGCGGGCTTCCAGCTCGGTGGACAGGCTCTCGATGTTCTTCAGGCTGGTCGAGAAGGACCGCACATTGTCGTCCGACAGCACCCGGTTGATGCGGTTCAGGGCGTCCACCGTCTGCGCCAGCACCGTGCCCGAGCCGCTGAGCAGTTCGGCGATCGGCGACGGCTGGCTCTGGATCACCGGCACGACGTTGGCGGGATACTGTTCCTTCAGAATGGCGCTCTGCGGATTGCCGGCGGTGATCTGGATATAGTTCAGACCGGTGATGCCCTGTGGCTCCAGCTGGGCCCGCGATGTCACCCGGACCGGCGTCATGCCATCGACCCGGATGCGCGCAATGACCTGGTCGCCCTTATCCGGGTCGAGGTTGAGATCGGTCACCTCGCCGACGCGAATGCCGTTGAAATGCACCTCTCCGCCCTCCGACAACCCGCGCACCGGGCCATAGAAGACGATGTCATACACATCGTAGTCGCTGTTGAACTGCAACCGCGCCAGCCAGATGGAGAATACCGCCAACGCCGCGAGCAGGGCGATGGTGGCGATGCCGACGGCGGCATAATGGGCGTCTCGTTCCATCGGATCCGCTCTCCTCAGGCGGCTCTGTCGGCGGCGCGACCGCGCGGCCCCAGAAAGTATTCCTTGATCCAGGGATGGTCGGAACGCTCGAGTTCCTGAACCGTCGCCTTGGCTACAATGCGTTTGTCGGCCACCACCGCCACCTTGTCCGTGATGGCGTAGAGGCTGTCGAGATCATGGGTGATCATGAACACCGTCAACCCGAGGTCATCGGACAGGCGGCGGATCAGGGCGTCAAAGGCCGCGGCGCCGATCGGGTCGAGGCCGGCGGTCGGTTCATCCAGGAACAGCAGTTCCGGGTCCAGCGCCAGCGCCCGCGCCAGGCCCACGCGCTTGCGCATGCCGCCTGACAGCTCGGCCGGCTTCAGATGGTGGGATTCCGGCTTCAGCCCGACCATGGCGATCTTCATCTCGGCCAACTCGCGGATCACGTCCTTGGGCAGCCGGGTGTGCTCGACCAGCGGCGAGGCCACATTCTCGATGACGGTCAGCGCGGAGAACAGCGCGCCCTGCTGGAACAGGATGCCCGTCCGGCGCTCGACGTCGGCCTCCTCGTCAGCGGTCATGGTCGCCCGGTCGTAGCCGAGGATCTTGACCGTGCCGTACTCGGGCTCCTTCAGGCCGATGATCGAGTTGAGAAGGACCGTCTTGCCGGAACCGGAGCCGCCGACCACGCCGAGAACCTCGCCGCGCTCGACGGAGAGGTCCAGATTCTCGTGGATGATCCGCTCTCCGAACTGGCTCAGCAGCCCGCGCACCTCGATCAGGAGTTCGGGCGCGGTCGCCGGGTTCTCGACCGGGGCGGTCACCAGTTCAGCTCCAGGAAGATCATCGCGAAAACGGCGTCCAGGAAGATGATGGCGAAGATGGCCTGGACCACGGCGGCGGTGACCCGGCGGCCCAGACTCTCCACATCGCCCGCCACGGCCATGCCCTGACGGCAGCCGATCGCCGCGATGACCACCGCGAACACCGGCGCCTTGAGCAGCCCGACGCCCAGGTGTGTGCTCATCTTGGGGTCCTCGGTCATGCGCTGGATGAAGAAGGCCGGTCCATAGCCCAGTTCCGCCCAGGTCACGATCAGCCCCCCGAACAGGCCGGCGATCATGCCGATAAAGGTCAGCAGGGGCAGCATGGCGAGCATGGCCGCCAGTCGCGGGATTACCAGCGCCTGGAACGGATTGACGCCCATCACCTGCATGGCGTCGACCTCCTGGTTCATCCGCATCGAACCGATCTCGGCGGCGAAGGATGACGACGACCGGCCGGCCAGCAGGACCGAGGTGATGACCACGGCGAACTCGCGCAGCACCGACACGGCGACCAGCTGCACCGTGAACACGCCGGCGCCGAACTGGGTCAGCAGATTGGCCCCGAGAAAGGCGATGACCGCGCCGATGAAGAAATTGGTCGTGGCGATGATGGGAATGGCGTCCAGCCCGGCCCGCTCGCCCTGGCTGAACCAGGCGGCCCATCGGATCCGCCCCGGATGCCGGAGCGCCGCCCCGACCGCCACGACCAGCCGGCCAAGGAAGGCCAATGACAGGGTGGCCTCGTCATAGATGTCCTGGACGCCGCGTCCGACCTTGGCGAAACCCCGAACCCAACCGGACGCCCGCCGCGGCGGATCGGCGCTCTCACGCTCCAGCTTCTCGACCAGGGCGTAAGTGCGCCCGGCCTCGGGCCGCTGGGTCCAGGCCGACTGGGGCAGGACGCAGTTCGCGGCCTGAACGATCGCCAGGGCGCCCGCGGTGTCGAACCGGCCGAGATCGCTAAGATCGACCGAATCGACTCGTCGCTCGTGCAGCTCGTCATCCAGGCGGCGGGAGACGCGGCCCAGCTCCGTCGCCGTCCAGTCACCGGTCAGCCGGAGCGTGAGCCCCGGCCCGCCGTCGTCGATCTGGAAATCCGCTGCGGCCATGCCCCTACCTAGATTGCGCGGTTCGCCTTGCCTATGGCCACTCTATGGCAAAGCTGGCTCCGACGTCACAACGCAACGCACCCGTATTCGTTCAGCCACGGTTTTAGGGCGTTCACCGATCAAAGCAGGGCCCTCGCCTGCGTCAAGTCCTGGACGAACCGCGCCCGTTCGGCCGTCCGGGCCGCTTCGTCCGGCAAACGGAGCAGGTAGGACGGATGCACCGTCATCACGACCCGCGAACCGTCGGCCTGGGCAAGCGCATGGCCCCGCTCATGGGTGACGGCGACCGACCGGTTCAGGACGCCCAGCGCCGCCGTCGCTCCAAGGGTCAGGATCACCCTCGGCTTAACCAGCCGTCGCTCCGCATCCAGCCACCATCGGCAGGCGCTGACCTCACTGACCAGCGGGGTCTTGTGAAGGCGCCGCTTTCCGCGCGGCTCGTGCTTGAAATGCTTCACCGCATTGGTGACGAACACATCCTCCCGATCGATGCCCGCCTCGGCCAAAGCCGCGTCCAGCACCTGACCCGCGGGACCGACGAAGGGGCGACCGGCCAGATCTTCCTGATCGCCCGGCTGTTCGCCCACGATCATCAACGGGGCCTTCCGGGGTCCCCCGCCACAAACGCCCTGGGTGGCGTCGCGCCAAAGCGGGCAGCGCCGACAGGCCTGAACTGCCTGACCCAGTTCCTCAAGCGTCGACGGAATGAAGCCTTCGTCGAAAGACCCGTCGCGGCCGATGCGCGACAGCGTCTTGGCTAGGCGCGGGTTCGGTTGGGCGGCGGGGGCGGCGACCATGGCCTCGGTGCGAACCGCGGATCGGGCCACCAGTTCCGGGATCAGCGCCGCCTCCGGCAGGTTCTTCCAGTACCGCCTCGGCATCTCGCCCTGCATCGTCTTCGTCTTCAGCCGCGCCGGGTTGAAGGTCGAGGCGTAGTAGGTCTTCCAGAATTCCTCGACCTCGTCCTCGCTCGGCGCCATGTCGCGCGTGGCAGGCGGTCCCAGGCTCAAATCGGCGCCGTCCCAGAACGCGCTGCCGTCCGGGGTCAGGATCGACCAGCGCATCGTCGTGAAGCGTCGCACGAAGAACGGCGCCGTCTTTTCGACCACCCGGTGGGCGGGTTCGAACCAGGCGATCCAGATCTCGCCCTGGGCATCCTCCGCCCGGCGGAAGCGGACGAAGGCCTTCATCTTGTGGCTGGCGCGGCTGACATTCTTCGCCCGCTCAAGGGCGTCGGCCACGTCGACGTCGGTGACCACCTTCATCAGGTCCGGCTCGTCCCGCAGCCGCCACAGCAGCCGGTACATCAGATCAAAGCGGTCGGCGGACCGATGCAGGATGACCTCCCGAGCCAGATCGACGAAGGCTTTCGGGACCGCGAACGCCGGCGCCTCCGCCGGCGGCAGCGGGGCGTCGTCGAACAGTCCTCCCGCCGCCTCGCCCACACGGAACGTCGCCTCCGCCGGCGAGACGCCCGCCTGCCGGAACGTACGGACCGCCCGTCGCCAGGCGTCGAAATCCGTCTCATGCGCGAGAACCGCGGCCTTCATTCAGAACAGGCTCATCTGAACCGGCTTCGGCTCGGGCGCGATCCGGGCCCGCAGGTCCGCCGCATCGGTCAGGCCGCCCGGCGTCCAGTCCAGCGCCGTTATGAAGGGGCGCACCTTGTGGATGCCGCGGCACAACCGGCCGATATCCTCCAGCCGAAGCGTCCGCCACCGACGCACCTGGATGATCCGGTTGACCGATTTCACGCCGAGGCCCGGCACCCGCAGCAGCATCTCGCGCGACCCGGTGTTCACATCGACGGGGAAGGACGCCCGGCTGTTCAGCGCCCATGCCAGCTTGGGATCGATCGCGAGATCCAGCATCCCGTCCACCGTCGCCTCGCCGATCTCCGGCGGGGAGAAGCCATAGAAGCGCATCAGCCAGTCCGCCTGATAGAGCCGGTGTTCGCGCATCAGCGGCGGCCTCGACAGCGGCAGGACGCTGGACGAGTCCGGGATCGGGCTGAAGGCGGAATAATAGACCCGGCGCAGGCCATAGCCGCTGTACAGTGACGCCGAGCGGTCGATGATTTCGGTGTCCGGCGCGCCGTCCGCGCCGATGATCAGCTGGGTCGACTGGCCTGCGGGCGCGAATTTCGGCGGCCTGGCGCGATCCTTAGGGCCGGGCCGCGCGGCATCCACCTTCATCCGCACCTGCCCCATAGCCTTCTTGATGACCCCCACATCCTTCTGAGGCGCCAGCCGCTTCAGCGCCTCGTCGCGTGGCAATTCGATATTGGCGGACAACCGGTCAGCGTAGAGGCCGGCCTCCTCCACCAGCTTCGGATCCGCCTCGGGGATCAGCTTCAGATGGATGTAGCCTCGGAAGTCGTGCTGCTCCCGCAGGGTCTTCGCCACCAGGACCAAATGTTCCATCGTGTAGTCGCCGGACCGGATAATGCCGGAGGACAGGAACAGCCCCTCGATATAGTTCCGGCGGTAGAAGTTGAGCGTGAGCTCGACGACCTCATCCACGCTGAACCGTGCTCGCGCGACGTTCGAGGACGTCCGGTTGATGCAGTAGACGCAGTCGTAGATGCAGAAATTGGTCAGCAGGATCTTGAGCAGGGACACGCAGCGGCCGTCCGGCGTGTAGGCGTGGCAGATCCCCATGCCCTCGGTCGAGCCAACGCCCTTTCCACCGAGCGAATCCCGCTTCGATGTTCCGGATGAGGCGCAGCTGGCGTCGTATTTGGCCGCGTCCGCGAGGATCGAGAGTTTGCGACGGAGTTCGATCTGGGCCATTTGTTCACTCTATGTTCTCACAGAACAGCGAGTCCAGCGTGGCCGTGGAGGTTTTTGCGTGTCAGCTCAAATAGTTGAGGAGCGAGACCTGCCTCAGTTGGTTTATCACCTGGGCGGAGGCCTGGATGGCCACCTCCGACAACTGCAGATCGGTGATCGCCTCCGCCATATTGGCGTCGGTCCGGTCAGCGAGCAGTTCGGCCAGGGCGTCTTTCTGGGCCTCGTGGCCCGCGGCGACGCTGTCGACCTGATTGGCCAGTGACCCGGTCCTCGCGATCTTGTCGATCATCGCTGTGCCCGCCTGCTCGAGCTCGTTGATCCGCGCCGCGAGAAAGGCCTTCTGGTCTTCGGACAAACGCCCGCTCAGCGGCCCGGATCCGGGGGTGGTGTGGTAGGCCTGAATGCTGCGCAGGATCGACATGACGTCCGAACCCAGTTCGTCGGCGAGGAACCCTGTTTCCAGGGTCGTACCCTCGGCGACGCGACTGGCGGTCTTCAGGGTGTCGTTGTTGAACAACGACGCCACCGTCGGCGCGGCGAGCAGCTCCGTCAGATTGGCCGCGTCGAGCGGCGTGGTGGAGGTCGAGGCCCCGGAGAACAGGTAGCCGCCATGGTGCCGCATGTTGAGGCCGCCCCGGATGGCCTGGAACTGGCCCTCCAGGTCCAGCATCAGCGAGCCGCCGGATTCCGTGGCGATCGCGTTGCCCAGGGCCTCGCGGATCCCGGCGATGCCGTCGCTGATCTGGTTCATGGCCAGATCCTGGGTGACGAGGCGGGCGGACACGGCCCCGGCGGTGTCGAGGAACCCCTGGATGCGGCTCTGCGCGCCCTTCATCGCCGTCAGCGTCTCGGACTGGCGGCCGAAGCCGGTCAGATCGGTGGCGTTCTTCTGGGTCGCGACCCGTTCCTGGGCGTCGGCCGCCCGCGTCTGGGCCTTCATCAGATCCAGCAGGGCGGACTGGTAGTTCCCGAAAGTGGCGACGCGCGTCATCAGACCATCCCCATCAGCGTGTCATACATGTCCTTGGCCGCCTGGATCAGGCGGGCGGAGGCGTTGAAGGCCTGCTGATAGGTGGTCATCAGCACCAGCTCTTCGTCCAGGTTGACCCCCTCATGCGCCGTCTGACGGGCCCCGGCTTCGGTATAGAGGGCGTTCGCCGTTTCCATCCGGTTCTTCGCCGCCGCCGCCTTGCCGCCGATCTCGCCGGATAGCTCGGCCGCATAGCGCGACACCGAAATCGAACCGCCGGACGACCCGCCGGCAGCCTGGAAATTCGCCGCCCGCTCGCCTGCGTCGGCGAGCGCCAGAGCGCCCCGGCCATCGCCGGTGCTGAGGGACTGGGTTCCCGCCGCGGCCGACAGGTTCAACTGCGCCAGGGCCAGTTTGGACGGGCTTTGCCGAATGTCGGCGCGCAGTGCGAAGCCGTCCGCCCGCGAGGCGCGAACGCCCCCGGCGATGCCGAACAGTTCGGTCACCGAAACCCCTGACGGGATCTGGGTGGTGCGGTCTTCCAGCACGGTGAGCGCCGGCGCGGGATTGCCGTATCCGGTGAAGGAGAGCGACCCGTCTCCAGCCAGAGAGAAGGCCCCGAAACGGCCGATGCCGGTCGCCGGGTCGTTCAGCGCGGCGACCAGGTCTCCGACCGTGCCGCCCGCCGGAATCGCGACCTGGAGGTCACGCAGCCGGGACCCGGTCTCACCGGTGAACCGGAACTTCAGGGTCTCGCCGGCGGTGAAGCCGTGCGGCGAGGTGGCGGTCAGGCCGTTGTCGTAGAAGGCCGGACGGTCCGTCGAGATCAGGTCGTTGAGGCCGAAATAGTGGGAGAAGCCCCGGCCCGCCTTGTTCGACGGACTGGATGCGTCGTCCACGACGGCCACGCCATTCGTGCCAGTCGCCGCGATGGTCAGCTTGCCGTCGGTGAAACTGGCCGTCGCCGCCCCGCCCAGCTGGGCGTTCAGGACCCCCAGGAAGGACGCCGGCGTCGCCGCCGCGCCATTGACCGTCATCGTCGCGCCGGAGAAGACGATCTCGGCGCGCGCCTGGATCACCCCGGCCGCGTTCGTCACCGCGACGGTGGACTGGCCCGAGAAGCCGGCGATCGCGCTTTCGAGCGACTGTCCGACATTGCGGCCGGTCAGGCTGGTCGGCGCCGGCACCGAGGAATTGCCGTTGTGGGCGCGGTTCAGTTCGTCGGCGACATGGGCGACCAGTTCGGCCAGCCGTTCGGCGGCGGCCGGCGCCTCGATGTCGCGCAGTTCGACCAGCCCCTTGATCTCGCCCGAGGAGATGCTGTCCAGCAGGGACCGCTTCTGCCCGCCGGGCTCGGTGATCCAGATCTCGTTGAAGGCCGTCTCGCCCGTGATCGATCCGGCGCGCTTGTAGTCCAGAACAGCCGCGCCCTCGCCGGCCAGAAGCGTGCCGGCCCCGGTGCGGATCGACACACCCCCGACGGGCCGGACCGAAACCCGGATGTCCACCAGTTCGGCCAGTTGACCGAGCAAGGCGGACTGCGCCGTCTCGGCCCCCGAAGCGTCGCCGTCCAGCGCAGTCGCGCGGGCGATCTCCAGGTTCAGCCCTTCGATCTGCTCGAGCAGGCTGTTGGCCCGTTCGACGGCGCTCTGGATACGGCTGTCCGCGTCCTCGCGGACGGCCTGGATCTGCTTGGCGATGCGGCCGGCTTCGTCGAACAGCGCCTGGGTCCGGAACAGGGCGTCCTGACGGCGGGGCGATGAGGCCGGATCCTCGGCGCTCGCGGCGAAGGCGGAGAAGACGCCGTCGACCTGCGAGAAGAAGCCCGTGTCGCCGCCAGGGTCGCCGAACAGCGACTGGATGCGGTCAAAAAGTTCGTGGCGCACGCCCATACGGGCGGACTCGGCGCCCGCGTTGAGACTGGCGGCCTGGAGGAACCGGTCGGTGGCCAGGCGAATGCGCGCCACTTCCACGCCCGAGCCCATGCCCTGGCTGGTCAGGGTCCGCTGTTCGGCGATCTTGCGAACATAGCCCGGTGTGTTGACGTTGGAGACGTTGTCCGAAACCACGCGCAGCTGGGTCTGGGCGGTGGCCAGACCCGAACTCGCCGTGTTCATGATGGCGCTCAGGGACATCCGAAGGCCTCCACAGCGGCGGCGCCCGGCAAGCCCTGCCAGCCGATGCGCGCTTTTTGCCCGGCGACGCGCGAGGGCGTGCCGGCCAAGTTACTGAAATTACGCGCTGTTGCGTTTCGCGCCTGGGTCATGAACGGCAAGGACCGCAAACGGCGGGCCAATCGCCGGGCCGCCGGGACGGGGCCGCGCCGACGGCCGCCCGGCGCCGGGCAAGAATCGTCCTCACGCGGCAAGTTTCGACTGATCCGCGCCCGGATCCTCTCGCCCCATAAATCTTGTTTTCTGTTTATCTTCCGTGGCTTCGGTCTCGGTTCCCGGTTGGCCCGCGACTTGCGCCAGAGGGTCCGAATGTCCGGCGCAGCAGGCGCCCTTGTCCCCGTCGCTCCGGCGAAACGCGTCTCCAGGATCATGTCCGCCCTCACCCTGCTGTCCGCCATCGCGCCAGCCGTCCCCAACGTCCCGCAAGGGTCGTCGGGCGAGGCCGTGTCCGGATTCCAGAGCCTGCTGGCGGCCCTGTCCGGCGATCAGAGCGGGTCCGCGGCCCAGACCGATCCGTCGGACACGGCGGCGCCGGACGCGCCGAGGGTCGACGCGACGCCGGTTTCGGGCTTCCTGATCATGCCGGCGCCGACCCATCCCGCTCTCCCCGCGGCGGACGAGTCTGCGGCCGCGGACGCTTCCAACGGTTCGGCGGAGGCCGAGGGCGAGGCCGTGGCCGACGACGCCCTGCCTCCACCCGTTCCCGCTGTCGCCGCCGACGTTCCGGGCGACGGGCGCGCCGCCCCCTCGCCCCCGAACGACAAGGGTCTGACGGCCAGGACGCCAGAGCCGCAGGTCCAGCCCCGCGCAGCCGACATCCGCCCCACCGACGAACTGAAGGCGGAGGTCCCCGCGACCCTCGCGCAGGCCGCCGCCGCGACCGAAGCGGCAGAGGCCCAAGCCCAGGCTCCCGCCCCGCCGCCATCCGCCGCGCCCCCCGCTCCGCCTGCGCCGCTACGTCCGCTGGCGGAGCGCACCTCAAGGCCAGTGGACGCTCCGACCGCCGCGACGGGCGATGCTCCGGCCGTGACCGGCGCCGTCCGTCCAGAAACGGCGGCCGTGACACCCGCCTCGCCCGCCACAGATCAGCCGGCCCGGCCCGCGGAATTCGCTGCCGCTCTTGACCCCGCCACGGGCGGCGAACCCGAGGGTTCCAGGTCCGACCTGCCTCCGCTGGAAGATGACGGAGCCGTCCAGACCCAGGCCGCGGCGGCCGCGCGCGATCCCCTCGTGTCCCAGCTGTCGCGCGCCACGATCGAGGCCACCGCCCAGATCGCCGCCCAGATCCTGCGACGCCTGGAAGGCCGATCGACCCGGTTTGAAATGGCCCTGACCCCCGACGAACTCGGACGGGTCGACGTCAAGCTGGACATCGATGCCGAGGGCCGGCTGAACGCGCGACTGGCCTTCGACAATCCGGCCGCCGCGACCGATCTGCGGGGCCGCGCCGACGAACTGCGCCGCCAGCTCGAGGACGCCGGCTTCCATCTCGCCGACGACGCATTCGAGTTCGCCGAGCGCGACAGCGGCTCCAGCGCCTTCGACCGCGGTCAGGACGCCCGCAACGGCCAGTCCCGCGCCTTTACCGCCGCCTCGCGTCTCAACGATGAAATCGATGTCGCCCAGCCGCCGCGCTGGCTGGCGCTCACCCTCTCGCCCTCGGGCGTGGACATGAAGGTCTGATCCGATGGTCGACTCCG
This sequence comes from Brevundimonas sp. UBA7664, assembly GCF_002483305.1. GTDB lineage: Bacteria > Pseudomonadota > Alphaproteobacteria > Caulobacterales > Caulobacteraceae > Brevundimonas. Next base: position 15,155 of record NZ_DLHQ01000001.1, on the reverse strand, counting down.
TCGCCAACACGACCGCCAACGCCACCAACCGGATCGGCGCCGGCTCGACCATGCTGGCCTCGAATTTCGAGACCTTCCTGACCCTGCTGACCTCGCAGCTGAAGAATCAGGATCCGCTGTCGCCGGTCGATTCCAACCAGTTCACCGCCCAGCTGACCCAGATGGCCGGCGTCGAGCAGCAGCTGCTGACCAACGACCTGCTGAAGGGCCTGCTGGCGGCCCAGGGCGGCGGCGGGCTGGCGGGTGCGGCCACCTACATCGGCAAGGAAGCCACCGCCGCCTGGTCGGCCACCAAATTTACCGACGGCGAGGCGACCTGGAGCTACGAACTGGCGTCGAACGCCGCCTCGGCGACGCTGCAGGTGCTGGACGGCTCGGGCAATGTGGTCTGGTCCGGCGACGCCCCCGCCAAGACTACCGGCGTCCACGATTTCACCTGGGACGGCGAGGCCACCAGCGGCAACGACGGTCAGGACGGCCAGGTCTATTCGCTGCGAGTGGTGGCCAAGGACGCCGCCGGCGGGGCCATCGACAGCCAGGTCCTGACCCGCGGCCGCATCACCGGCGTCGAGATGTACGACGGCGAGCCCTATCTGACCGTAGGCAACTCCATCCTGCCGCTCTCCACGGTGATCGCGCTGGAAGAGGCGCGGACGCCTCCGGCCAACGCCGACGGCGAGACGGCCTGATGACCGCGCACACCTCATTCAACCCATTGAAACTGTTCTCGTAAGGAGCCTAGCGCCATGAGTATCAACAGCGCCCTTCTGGCCGGCGTGTCCGGCCTGACCGCCAACTCGGCCGCCCTGGCCGCGATCTCCCAGAACATCGCGAACGTGAACACCGTCGGCTACAAGCGGACCGCGGGCGAGTTCCAGACGGTGATCAACAGCCAGTCGCAAGGCGCGGGCTACTCCGCCGGCGGCGTGCTGGCCACGGCCCGTCACTTCACCAGCCAGAACGGCCAGTTGCAGCGCACGACCTCGAACACCGACCTTGGCATCGCCGGCCAGGGCTTCTTCGTCGTCACCGAACAGCCCGAGAACCTGCAGATCACGGACAGCCGCCTGTTCACCCGGGCCGGCGCCTTCAGCGTCGACAACCTCGGCTATCTGAAGAACACGGCGGGCCTGTATCTGCAGGGCTGGCCGGTGGACTCGGAAGGCAACATCGCCACCGACCCGTCGGACCTGAACCGGCTGCGGACCATCAACGTCGGCTCGGTCGGCGGCACGGCCGAGGCCACCACCCGCATCCAGCTGAACGCCAACATCAAGTCCAGCCAGCTGGTCTCGGCCGAGGCGACGGATGCGGCGGCGGTTCCCCCCGGCGCCAACGCCTATGATCCCGCGACCAACTCCATGGCCATGTGGGACGCAGAAACCGGCGCCGGCGTGAAGCCGGACTTCGAACTGACCATCCCCGTCTCGGACTCCAAGGGCGGCCAGCGCACCGTGGCCATCTCCTTCCTGAAGAGCACCGTGCCGAACCAGTGGTACGCCGAGATCCGCGCCATTCCGGCATCCGATGTCGTCACGGGCGCCGGTCTCACCAACGGCCAGCTGAAGACGGGCCTGGTGGCCTTCACCCAGGACGGCCGCCTCGACGTGGCGGCCATGGAGGCGCTGGGCGCCTCGGCCCTGTTCCCCGATCCGACCACCGCGAGCCTGACGTTCGGGTCCTCGGACAGCGCCGCTCCGGCGGCCGGAGCCGTCAACTGGGCCCCCGGACTGGGCATCGACGACCAGGCGCTCGCCTTCGACCTGACGGCGGCCACCGGCGGCCTGACCCAGTACGACAGCGGCTCGGTGGTCCAGGCTGTACTGACCAACGGCACGGCCTTCGGCAACCTGTCCGAGGTGAAGATCGACGACAGCGGCTTCGTCACCGCCATCTTCGACAACGGCGTGACCCGGCAGATCGCCCAGATCGCCCTGGCCACCTTCCCCAGCCCCGACAGCCTGACCCAGACCTCCGGCAACGCCTATCGCGTCAGCCAGGGATCCGGCACCTACAACCTCAAGGCCGCCGGCACCGGCGGGGCAGGCCTGATCGGCTCGTCCCAGCTGGAAGCGTCCACCGTCGACCTGTCGGCGGAGTTCACCGGCCTGATCACCACTCAGCGCGCCTACTCCGCATCGTCCAAGATCATCACCACCGCGGACGAAATGCTGGCCGAATTGATCAGCATCAAACGCTGATACTTGAGTAACAAGGCGTAAATCTCAATGAATCCTTTGTTGAATATTGAGAGGGTAGACGGAAGGCATTTTAGCCTTTCCTTCACCACGACGCTTAAACGGCCCTTAGCCGCCGACCGCTACGGTCACGTTCCTAGTGGTGGTGGTCAATGAGGCATAAGCCCATGTTGCAAGAGCGACGCCTTAACAATCGAGGCGAACAATACGTGGTCGGGCCGACGGGCACTCCCCTGACGCTGCACGACCTCCCTCCGGCCAATACGGACCGTTGGGTGATCCGCCGCAAGGCGGAGGTCGTGGCCGCTGTTCGCGGCGGGCTGATCAGCCTGGAAGACGCGCTCGCGCGCTATCGTCTGACCGCCGAGGAGTTTCTCGCCTGGCAGAAGGCGATCGACAAATGGGGCATGCAGGGCCTGCGCACGACGCGCATCCAGCACTACGGCCGCCCGTAAGGCGACCGCTCCGACGAGATCACGGCCGCTCCCGGCGACGGGGGCGGCCGTTGTCGTTTCGGGCAGGAAAGGTTGCGGCGAATTAATCCGCTGGAGCCGCCGCCGCCGTTGACACTTTCGATCACAACCGTAATCAATGCCCAACGATTACGGGTGTGAACGATATGCGGATCAGTACGGCGGAAAGTCTGGTGATGGAGGCGCTTTGGCGCGCCAGTCCCATGACGGCGGACCAGATCACGGCGGAGGTCGCAGAGGGTCAGGACTGGACCGAGGCGACGGTGAAAAGCCTGCTCAATCGTCTGCTGACCAAGGGTGCGATTGCGGCGGAGCGCGACGGTCGCCGTTACCTGTACCGGCCGCTGACGGCACGCGGCGACTACGTCCATGCTGAGAGCCGCGGTCTGGTCGACCGCCTCTTCGAGGGCCGCCTGGCTCCACTGGTGGCGCATTTCTCAGCCCGGGAGACCCTCTCGCCGGAAGACATCGCCGAGTTGAAACGCCTGATCGAGGAGATCGACGATGGCCGCTGACCTGCTGTTCCTCGGCCTTGAGATCGTGGCTGCGGTCACCGCCGCCCTGCTCGCCGTCTTGCTTGTCCGTGCACCGGTCCGCGCCGCCTTCGGGGCCCGCGCCGCCTACTGTCTCTGGCTGCTGGTCCCGGCCATGGCGCTGGCCGTGTTCCTGCCCCGCGCCGCCGCTCCAGACACGGGGGCCGTCGTTCCGGAGCCTGTCGCCGCCGCCCCAGGACCGGTTCCGACAGCCGGCGCCCTGCCTGCGGCTGACACGTCTTTCGTCTTCCCGTTCGAACGACCGGAAGGCCTGCCCAATCCCGTAGAGATCGCTTCGCCGCTGCTCCTGCTGTGGGCGATCGGCGCCCTGATCTTCGCCGCGCTTCTCATCCATGGCCAGCGGCGCTTCTTGCGCACCCTCGGCCCGCTGCGAGCCGAACGGCGCCCCGACGGCCAGGTCTTCCATGCCCTGGGACAGGACGTCGGGCCGGCCCTGGTCGGCGCCCTGACTCCCCGGGTAGTCCTGCCCGCCGACTTCGCCGAGCGTTTCAGCCCCGAGGAACAGGTCGTCGTCGTGGCGCATGAGCGCGTCCACCAGAGAGGTGGCGACGCCCAGATCAACCTGATGGTCGCCGCGACCCGGGCCGTTCTGTGGTTCCACCCCCTCGTTCACATCGCCGCCCGCCTGCTCCGCGTGGATCAGGAACTGGCCTGCGACGAGACAGTGATCGCCCGCTTTCCCACGGCCCGCCGCCTGTACGCCGGAGCCATGCTCAAGACCCAGCTTGTCGGCGCGCCTGTGCCGCTGGGCTGCCATTGGCTGACCGGCGGGAAGGCGGAACTGCGCAACCGCATCACCCATCTGACGCGGGCGCCCGGACGCCCGCGCCGGATCGTCGGCGCGGCGCTCGCCGCCCTGCTTGCCGTCACCGGCGGAGCCGTCGCCTGGGCCGCCCAGCCTGCGGTCGAAATGCAGTCCGCCCCGGTGTCGCCATCGACCCGAAACCTGATCGAAGCCATCCAGGATGGCCGCAACACCGATGCGGCCGACCTGGTCCGGGCCGGCGCCGACGTCAACGGCTGGAGGCTGGGCGACGGCTCGCCCCTGACCCTCGCGGTCCGCAACGGTCAGCTTGGGCTGGCGCGCCTTCTGCTCGACAACGGCGCGGACCCGGACCTGTCGGTTCCCGGCGAGGGCGCGCCCCTTGTCATGGCCGCAGACAACGGCGACCGGGCCATCCTCGCCCTGTTGCTGGAGCGAGGCGCCGACCCGAACATCCCGGTTTCGGGCGACGGCAACCCGCTGATCGCCGCGGCCGGGGCAGGCCATGTCGGGATCGTCGTGCTGCTCCTCGCTGCGGGGGCGCGGATCGACGACGTGGTGCCCGGCGATGAGACCGCCCTGATCACCGCCGCGCGACATGGACATCTCGCCGTCGTGCAGCGCCTGGTCGAACAGGGAGCCGATGTGAACCTGGCGGTCATGGCCCCGCGGATCGCGCCGCTCGAACCTGAACTTCGCTCACCTCTCGGCATGGCCCGCCGGGCCGGACGAACCGACATCACCGACTATCTGATCGCCCACGGCGCCCGCGCCTGATCCACGCCTGACAAACTGAACCCCAAGCCACGGAGAAGGCCATGCCTTTGACCGACGCCCGAACCTTGCCTGACGCCAGTCTCATCGAGGGTGATATCATCATCATCGGCGGCGGCATGGCCGGCCTCGCGATCGCCCACGAATTCGCCGGCTCCACCGTCCGGGTCGCTATTTTGGAGAGCGGCGGCGCCGAGCCGGACCTCGAGATCCAGAGCCTCTACGACGGGACCGGCGTCATGTCGGGACCGGGCGAGCCAGACCTGCCCATCAACGACTACCTCGGCCAGTCCCGCGTCCGGGCGTTGGGCGGCTCGGGCCACGTCTGGGGCGGCAAATGCGGCCCGCTGGACGCCGTCGACTTCGCTCCCCGGCCTGCGGTCGCGCTCAGCGGCTGGCCCTTCGGCCGGGCAGAGCTCAAACCCTTCTATGATCGCGCCTGCGACCGGCTGAAGCTGCCCCGCTTCCCCGCCGACGCCGGCCCGCCTGACGGCCCGGCCCTGCCCTCCATCGGCAGTCCTGACGGCGCCCTGCGCCCCTCGCCGCGCGCCTACAGTCCGGTGTCCGGGCGGGTGGACGCGACCGCCTTCGCCGAGTTCCGCGACGCGCCCGGCCAGGCTGCCAACATCCACGTTCACACCCATGCCAACGTCACCGACATCCGCCTGAACGCCGACGGAGGCGTCGACCGGCTCGAAGTCCGCTGCCTGACCGGAACCCGCCACATCGCTCGCGCCGGGGCCTATATCCTCGCCACCGGCGGAGTCGAGAACGCCCGACTCATGCTGGCCTCGAACCGGGACCAGCCCGCGGGCGTCGGCAACGCCACAGGCTGGGTCGGCCGCTGCTTCCAGGGCCATGTGGTCATCACCACCGGCGACAACGACCCGCGCGGCGAGGCCGAAATCGCCTTCACCACCGGCGCCGACCTGTCTCTCTACGACAATCAGGCCCGCGACCGGCCCCACGCCGTCTTCGTGCTGGAGCCAGAGATCCAGCGGCGCCTCAACATCGGCAACTGCACCCTGACCCTCTCGACCCGCGCCAAGCCCGGCGCCGAGGCCGGCTCGCCCCGCGCCGCCGTCGAACAACTCGCCGCCGCGGTCGCGGGGGCCCCCGCCCGTCGTCTGGACTATTTCCTGATGTCGGAAGAAGCTCCCAATCCCGACAGCCGCATCACCCTGTCGGACCAGACCGACGCGCTCGGCCAGCCGCGCGCCCGTCTCGACTGGCGCTACACCCAGGCGGACTGGGACAGCCTCGCCGCCTCCGCCCGGGGGTTCGCCACCGCCTTGGGCGCCCAGGGCCTTGGCCGATTGTGCTGGCCCATCGAAAGCGGTCAGATCATCGCCTCCATGGGCCCTTCCCGGCACCACATGGGAACCACCCGCATGTCGGTCGCGCCGGACCAGGGCGTCGTCGACGCCGACTGCCGGGTTCACGGCGCGCCCAACCTCTATGTCGCCGGCAGTTCGGTCTTCCCGACCTCCGGCCTCGTCAATCCGACCCTGACCCTCACCGCCCTGGCCATCCGCCTCGCCGACCATCTGAAGGCCCGCCTGGAGATCGCATGATGACCACCCTCAACAAACGCGGCCTGCTCCAGGCACTCGCCGGCCTCGCCGCCGTCTCGCTCGCCGGCGTGGCCCACGCCCGCACCCCGGACATCGCCGCCATCGATGCGGCGGGCGCCGCCGGAATTGGAAGGGCCTGGCTCGCCCTTCACCCGTCGGATGCTGCGGCCCTGCGCGCCGCCCTCTTTCCCCGCGATCAGCCCGAAGAGACCCTTCCGCGACTGGCGCAGCGGGTCCGCACCGACTTCCAGCGCGGCGATGTCTTCGTCCACAAGGGGTGGTTCCTGTCCGACACCGAAGCCCGGATTTGCGCCCTCATCGCGCTCGCCTGAAGTCCCGGCCTCGAATTCGCGCCGCTTTCGCACTAGATAGCGCGCCATGACGCTCGCCGAGGACATCTGCCCGGTTCCGACCATCGCCCGCCCCGACATGGACGCGGCGATCGAGGCCGCGCGCGCGGCGGTCGGCCTGCCGGTCGGATCACGCGTCGTGGCGGCCATGTCGGGCGGGGTCGATTCCACCGTGGTCGCCGCCCTGCTGCACAAGGCGGGCTATGACGTCGTCGGCGTCACCCTGCAGCTCTATGACCACGGGGCGGCGCTGAAGAAGAAGGGCGCCTGCTGCGCCGGTCAGGACATCCACGACGCCCGGCTGGCGGCCGAGATGCTGGGCATTCCGCACTACGTCCTCGACTACGAGAGCCGGTTCCGTGACGCGGTGATCGACCAGTTCGCCGACAGCTATCTGGCCGGCCAGACGCCGGTGCCCTGCATCCGCTGTAACCAGACGGTCAAATTCCGCGACCTGCTGGATGTGGCCCGCGATCTCGGCGCCGAGGCGATGGCCACGGGCCACTATGTCCGCCGCTCCGTCGTCGACGGTCGCGTCCAGATGCGCAAGGCGGTCGATCACTCTCGCGACCAGTCCTACTTCCTGTTCGCCACCACGGCGCAGCAGCTGGACTATCTGCGCTTTCCGCTGGCCGATCTGGAGAAGCCGCAGGTGCGCGGCGTCGCCGCCGAACTGGGCCTGCGCATCGCGGCCAAGCCGGACAGCCAGGACATCTGTTTCGTCCCCAACGGCGACTATCGCACCCTGATCGACAAGCTGCGCCCGCAGGGACGCGAGGCGGGCGAGATCGTGCACATGGACGGTCGGGTGCTGGGCGGCCATGCCGGCATCACCGACTACACCATCGGCCAGCGTCGCGGCCTGAACGTCGCCGTGGGCGAGCCGCTGTTCGTGACCCGGCTCGACCCGGTGAAGCGCCACGTCATCGTCGGCCCGCGGGAGGCCCTGCTGACCGCCGGCCTGACGCTGGAAGAAACCAACTGGCTGGGCGACGAGACCTCGATCGAGGCGGCGGCGGAGGCCGGCGCGCCGGTGCTGGCCCGCGTTCGCTCGACCCGGCCGCCTTCTCGGGCCCGGCTGGCCATGGTCGATGGCGCGGTCGCGGTGCTGTTTGAAGCCGGAGAAGAAGGCGTGGCCCCCGGCCAGGCCTGCGCCCTCTACGATCCGGCCGATCCCGACCGGCTGCTGGGCGGCGGCTTCATCAAGACGACCACGGCCGTTGCCTGAGACGCCGGACGATGCGCTGGCGCTGATGTCGCGCGCCGGCCTTCCACCCGGGTTTCTCTATCTGCGCGACGCCTTCCCGCGTGATCGCTGGACCACAAGGCTCGACGAAACCGCCGCCTTCTGGCTGCAGATGCACGCCAGCTTCCGTGGTCATCAGGCCCACATGGACGGGCTCATCGGCCAGTGGCGGGCGAACGGCGACGCGACGGCGTTGCACCGCCAACTGATCCCGGCGCTGCAGGCCTTCCTGCAGCACCTCGACGGCCACCATCGCGTCGAGAGCGGCCAGTATTTTCCGATGATGCGCCGGATCGAGCCGCAGATCGGGGCCGGCATCGACCTGCTCGACCGGGACCACGACGCCATACACGAGACGCTCGAGGCGTTGTTCCGCAACGGGCTGGCCTTCCATCAGGCCGTGTCGACAAATGCCGCCGATGTCACCGACAGGGCGAACCGGCTGTCCGACCTGATCGACGGAAATGCCCGTCCCCTCCTGCGCCATCTGGAGGACGAGGAGGACATCGTCATCCCCCTGATCCAGATGCGTGGCCTGCACGGCGAGGGGCCGCCCGGCGCAAGCTGAGCATTAAATCGGCGACAGGTCGCATCTGAACCCACAGGATACCGCCTCATCCAGGATCAACACCCAGCAAGGATCCGCCATGCGTCCGACCCTCTGTCTCGTCTCCGCCCTGGCCCTCATGGCCGCTGCCCCGGGCGTCATGGCCCAGACCCCCTCCCCTGAAGCCGCCGCCGCCAGCGCCGCGACCCTTCGCACCTACACCGCCGCTGAATTCTACCAGACCCGCAGCTACGGCATGGCCAGCCCCGCCGGCCTCGGCTTCTCGGCCGATGGCCGATCGATCCTGATCTCGAGCGATCAGACCGGGGTGTTCAACACCTATGCCCTGCCGGTCGACGGCGGCGACCCCGTTCCGCTCAGCGCCTCGACCACGGTCGCCACCTTCGCCGAGAGCTGGTTCCCGAACGACGGGCGCGTCCTGCTCACCGCCGACAGCGGCGGCGGCGGCAGCGAGCTGACCCATGTCTATGTTCGTGAGCTGGACGGCACGGTTCGCGACCTGACCCCGGGCGGGAATGTGAAGGCCGACCTTCTGGGCTGGAACGCGGCCAGGGACGCCTTCTGGATCACTTCCAACGCTCGCGATCCCGAGGTCTTCGACCTCTACGCCTATGACGCCGACACCTATGAAAGCCGGATGGTGTTCGAGAACCCCGGCGTACTGATCGCCGATGTCTCGCCCGACGGGCGCTGGCTGGCCATCGACAAGCCGGTCACCAGCGCCGACAGCGACGTCTATCTGGTCGACCTTCAGGGCGACCGCGAACCGCGGCTGGTCACCGCCCATGAAGGCGATGTGGCGCACGCGACCTACGCCTTCACGCCCGACAGTCGGCGCCTGGTGTACGGCACCAATGCGCACGGCGAGTTCTGGCAGGCCTGGACCCACGATCTGGCCACGGGCGCCAAGGCGCCCCTGATCCAGGCGGACTGGGACGTGGAGTTCGTCAGCTATTCGCCGTCGGGCCGCTACCGCGTTTCGGCCCTCAACGCCGACGCCTCGACCGAGCTGACCCTGCTCGACACCACGACAGGGCAGCCGGTACGCCTGACCGGCATGCCCGGCGGCGACATCGGCCAGGTGCGCTACAACGCCGACGAGACCCGGATCGCCTTCACCGTCTCGTCGGACACCTCGCCCAACGACGTCTGGACCGCCGACCTCGCCACCGGACAGGCGCGGCGACTGCTGACCGCCCTCAGCCCGGCGATCAACGAGGCCGACCTCGTCGAGTCCAGCGTCATCCGCTACGCCGCGTCGGACGGAACGATCATCCCCGGCGTGCTGTATCGTCCGAAGAGCGCCTCGGCAGCCAATCCCGCGCCGGCCATCGTCATGGTCCATGGCGGGCCCGGCGGCCAGAGCACCCGCGGCTACTCGGCCCAGATCCAGCATCTGGTCAATCACGGCTACGCGGTTCTGGCGGCCAACAACCGGGGCTCGTCGGGCTACGGCAAGACCTTCTTCCACATGGACGACCGGGCCCACGGCGAGGCCGACCTGCAGGACATCGTCGACGCCGGCCAGTGGCTGCGCGACCAGGACTGGGTGGCGGACGATCAGGTGGCGGTGATGGGCGGCTCCTACGGCGGCTACATCACCGCGGCGGCCCTGGCCTTCCATCCGGAGAGCTTCGACGCCGGCATCAACATCTATGGCGTGACCAACTGGGTGCGGACGCTGGAGTCGATCCCGGCATGGTGGGGCGCGCAGCGCGACGCCCTGTTCGATGAAATGGGCGATCCGGCCACGGACGCCGAGCGCCATCGCCGCATCTCGCCACTGTTCCACGCCTCGAACATCCGCCGGCCCATGCTGGTGGTGCAGGGCGCCAATGACCCGCGGGTGTTGCCGATCGAGAGCGAGGAGCTCGTTGCGGCCGTGAGGGCGAACAATGTGCCGGTCGAATACGTCCTGTTCCCCGACGAGGGACACGGCTTCCAGCGTCGCGAGAACCGGATCACGGCGCAGGAGGCCTATCTGGCCTTCCTGAACCGCTACGTCCGCAAATAGGTCTGATGGACCGGGCGGTCAGGCGCCGCTCGGTCCGCGCGTCGGCATCAGCTTGCGGCGCTGGCGCACAAGGGCCAGGGGCTTTCCGTCGGGCGCCCAGGCAACCCCGTCCTCGACCGCCCAGCCGCCGCCGACGTCGCGGCTGGTGAACCGGAACCAGGCCCAGCCGTCCGGCGATGTCTCCGGCGTCAGGTCTGACAGCAGGTCGGCGCGCAGGTCGATGCTCGCGGCGATGGCCGGAGGCGCCGGAAGCGCGGTCCAGTAGGTCGGGTACAAGCCGTCCAGAAGGAACAGCAGCCGCGCCTCGTCCAGCGGCGCATGGTCGGTCGTCCGCATCCAGCAGCCGAGCTCCGGCGATCCTCCGGCGTTCTGACCGAACAGCCGCGGACCGTCGCTGAACCGGTGCTCGATATAGCGGGTGAACCAGGGCCCGAAACGGGGGTCCAGCGGTGAGTCCCCGAGGCTGTCGACCGGCGGCGGGGCAGCGGTCAGCGGCGTCAGGACCGGGCCCTGGCCATCCCGGCCGTAGGTTCCGAGCGCCTGAATCGCCATCCGGTCGCCCTGGCCGCCGGTCACGCTGGCGTAGGCGACATTGCGCCCGCCGCGGGTCAGGGTCGGCCTGAAGGTCACCTCGTCGAACCGCGCCGCGGCGAGATACTGGATGGTCAGGGACTGAAGCGGGGTTTCGATCCCCAGCCCCTGACGCATGGCGCCGCCTGCGAGGGCCGCCATCAGCCCGCCGAACGGCGCGCCCTTCTCTTGCGGAGCCGACAGGGGGGCGTTGGAGAAGTCGCCGGTCAGGCTGGCGGTCAAGGCGGCCGCGCCGTCGTGGGTCAGGGACAGGGCCTCGGACAGGGTCTGCTGGATCATCGGCGGGAGCTATCGTGTGCAAAAGGCGGGCGGAAGAGGGTGACCGCTTCCGCCCTGAGTCGAGGGACCTTGGAAACGCGGCGTCGGGGAGGGCCGTGCGTCCGTAGTCAAACAAGACTGACCTAGTCCGTTCAGATTGGCAACCCTCTTGCCAAAAGTCTGACGCGGGGTCACTTTCGTACGTATGGGACGCACCGCAGACTATTCCCGACAAAGCTGTTCGATCGCCGCCACCCTCGAGGTGATCGGCGATCCATGGACCTTGCTGGTCATCCGCGACGCCTTCAACGGCGTCAGTCGTTTCGAGCAGTGGCAGGAACGTCTGGGCGTGGCCCGGAATGTTCTGGCCGCCCGCCTCAAGAGTCTGGTCCAGCACGGCGTGATGGAGCCCCGGCTCTATTCCGAGCGGCCGCCGCGCAACGAATATGTGCTGACCGCCAAGGGCAAGGACCTGTACGGGGTGCTGGTCACCCTGCACGGCTGGGGCGCCAAACACGTCTATGGCGAGGCCGACTCGGGCATCGCCATGATCCACAAGACCTGTGGCCACGACCTCGCCCCGCGCATCGCCTGCGGTCATTGCAACGAGATCGTCAAGCCGCGCGACATTCAGCTGACCATCGCCGAGAACCAGCCGACCGTCGGGGAGATGATGCCCCGGGAACGGACGGGCGAAGAGGCGGCCTGAGCCACAGGCGCGCCTGTCACCGTCGTCGCGGTCGAACTCCCTCCCGTTTCACCGATGATGGGCGCGGAGCGATGACCCCGAACTGGACCGTCAGGAACCGGCGCCCTACCGTCTGACTCCGTTGGAGGACCTGTGCGTTCATGAGACGAGGGCTGACGACCGCGGCCGTGCTGGGTTTGATGCTCGCCGGCTGGCCCATGGCCGCCGCGGCCCAGGATGCCGGTGCGATCCAGCAGGCGGTCAACCAGGGCCAGCGGCTGATGCAATCCGGCCGCGCCGTGGAAGCCGAGCCCCTGTTCCGCCGTTCGGCCGAGGACGCCGAACGCCTGTGGGGCGCGACATCGCCCGACGCCGGGACCCTGACCATCCTCTGGGCCGACGCCCTGCACGAAACCGGACAGGCGCGGGAAGCCGAGGCGGCCTATCGCCTGGCGCTGACGCGGCTGGATCGGATCGGCGAGCCGGGTCACCCGATGATCGGCCTCGCGCTCAACAATCTGGGCCTGAACCTGCATGAGCAGGGTCGCTACGCCGAGGCGCTGGCGACGCTGGAGCGGGCGGTGGCGATCCGCACGGCGATCGAGGGCGAGACCGGCGCGACCCTGGTGTCGATGAGCAACCAGGCCGTGGCGCTGAAGGCGTTGGGCCGGTTCTACGAGGCGGACGCCCTGTACAGTCGGGTCCTGTCCGCCCGGCGACGGGGCGCTGATCCCCTTGACCTCGCCACGAGCCTGAACAACCTCGGGGCCAACCGGCTGATGCTGGATCGGGCGCCCGAAGCCGAGACGGCCCTGCGCGAGGCGCTGGCGTTGCGCGAGGCCGGTCTGGGCGGTGGGCATCCCCTGACGGCGCAAACCCTCAGCCTGCTGGCGGACGCCCTGGCCGTCCAGGGCCGGCCGGAGGCCGCGGTGATGATGCAGCGCCGTGCGCTGGACGCCCTCCCCGCCGACACCCATCCGCTGGACAGGGCCGCGGCGATGACGAACCTGGCCGGCATCCTCAAGACCCTGGACCGGAACGCCGAGGCCGTGCCGCTGGATCGCGCGGCGCTGGACCTGATGCGGAAGGCGCTGGGACCCGATCACCCCGAAACCGCCGCCGCCATGATCGGCCTGGCCGACGGGTTGCTGATGACCGGCGAGGTGGAGGCGGCGCGGACGCTGCTGGTGGAGGCGTTGCGGGTCCAGGCCGCGGCGCTCGGCGACGCCCATCCCGCGCGGCTGCAGCCGCTCTTCCTGCTGGGCGTGGCCGCGGGAGAGACCGACGACCGACCCGCCGCCATCGCGGCGCTGCGGGAAGCCGCACGGGTCGCCGAGGCCGCCCTGCCCCCCGGGCATCTGGCGCGGATCGGAGCCCAGGCCAATCTGGGCGCCGCCCTGGCCGCTGACCGGCGACCGGGCGAGGCCCTGCCGCTGCTGCGGGCGGCCGGCCGTTCGCTGCGCGCCGACCGCAGCGCGCGGCGCGATCCGGACCGGGTCCGGCGCGACCTCGACGCCTGGCGTCACCTGTACCGGCTGACCGTCACCGCGGCCTGGGACGCGGGCGGCTGATCTTGCGCTTTGAGCGGTTTGCGCCGATCTACCCGCCGACCCTCCCTGATGGATTTCCTGTTCATGTCCGATCCCGTCGTCATCGTCTCCTTCGCCCGCACGCCCATGGGCGGCTTCCAGGGCGCCCTGTCCGGCGTCAAGGCGACCGAGCTGGGGGCGACGGCGGTCAGGGCGGCCGTCGAGCGCGCTGGCGTCGCCGCTGACAAGGTCGAGCAGATCTATATGGGCTGCGTCCTGCCGGCCGGCCTCGGCCAGGCCCCGGCGCGTCAGGCGGCGATCGGCGCGGGTCTCGGCCAGCACGTCGAGGCGACCACCGTCAACAAGATGTGCGGGTCGGGCCTGCAGGCAGTGATGATGGCCTCGGACGCCCTGTTGGCCGGCACCGCCGACGTCATCGTGGCGGGCGGCATGGAGTCGATGTCGGGCGCGCCGTATCTGATGACCAAACACCGCGGCGGGGCCCGCATCGGCCACGATGTCATCGTCGACAGCATGTATATGGACGGGCTGGAGGACGCCTACACGCCCGGCAAGCTGATGGGCGCCTTCGCCGAGGATTCGGCCCGCACCTATCAGTTCACCCGCGAGGCCCAGGACGAATATGCCCTCGAAAGCCTGAGCCGCGCCCGCGAGGCCATCGCCTCGGGCGCCTTCAAGGCCGAGATCACCCCGGTCGAGGTCACCGGCCGCAAGGGCACAGTGACGGTCAGCGAGGACGAACAGCCCGGCAAGGCCATGCCGGAGAAGATCCCGACCCTGAAGCCCGCCTTCTCGAAGGACGGCACCATCACCGCCGCCAACGCCAGCTCCATCTCGGACGGCGCCGCGGCCCTGGTGATGACGCGCGAGAGCGTGGCCAAGGCCATGGGCCTGCCGATCGTCGCCCGTATCGTCAGCCACGCCGCCCACGCCCATGAGCCGGGCCTGTTCACCACCGCCCCCGTCCCCGCCATGCAGAAGGCCCTGAAGAAGGCCGGCTGGTCGGTCGACGACGTCGACCTGTGGGAGATCAACGAGGCCTTCGCCGTGGTCGCCATGATCGCCATGCGCGACCTGGGGATCGACCGGGCGAAGCTGAACGTCAACGGCGGCGCCACGGCGCTGGGCCACCCGATCGGCGCCTCGGGGGCGCGGGTCCTGACGACCCTGCTGGCGGCGCTTCAGGCGCGCGGCGGCACCAAGGGCGTGGCCAGCCTGTGCATCGGCGGCGGCGAGGCCGTGGCCGTGGCGGTCGAGCTGGCCTGACCGCATATTCGGTTTTCAAAGACCGGAGCGTGTTCTCCCTCCCCTTTATGGGGAGGGTGGTCGCGAAGCGACCGGGTGGGGAAGGGCGAAGCCGGGCGCCGTCGGTGCGGGACTGGCGTTCCCCACCCGGGCTCGGCTGCGCCTCGCCGTCCCTCCCCATAAAGGGGAGGGAGAACGCACGCGCATGACTCTTCGCCGCCTGTGTCCAGGCGGTTGGGGAGGGTGCGGAGCGGTCGGGCCTCGCCCGGTGCTTTGATTGTTTTGCCGTTTCGACGAAGCAGGCCGCTC
>NZ_DLHQ01000022.1 GCF_002483305.1 Brevundimonas sp. UBA7664 | reverse complement strand
GCCGCCCTGCGTGCGGCGGCGGAGGCCGGCGGGGGCCGCCTGCCCCTGATCGCGGCGGGCGGGATCGACAGCGGGGCCGAGGCCTATGCCCGCATCCGCGCCGGCGCCGCAGCCGTCCAGCTGTACTCCGCCTTGATCTTTGAGGGTCCGGGACTGATCGGGCGCATCAAGCGAGACCTCGCCGCGCGCCTCCGCGCCGACGGTTTTTCCACAGTCGCAGAGGCCGTTTCGGCGGCCCGTTGACGGAGCGTTAGGGCAAGCGGGTCATGATCGCGGGAGGGGCGAATTCGCCCAATCCCGGGGAGCCGCATGGCGCTAGCCAAAGCCGAGATGCCTGCTGACGCGTCCGTCGCCGATCCCGGCGACTGGGCCGGCGCGATCCGTCAGCGGCGCCAGGCGTTGCTGCAGCGGCTCGGCATGGCGTCCGCCAGCGCGCTGATCTTCAGCCCGCTTCTGGGCTGGTCGCTGAGCTTCGCCTGGGTCATCGGCTATTTCATCGTCCAGCTGCTCGACGTGTGGGTTTTCGCCCCGATCGTCAGCGGCAAGGCCGAGCAGCTGCGCGGCGTCCGCCGGGTGGCCGGATGGGTGATGCTGTCCCTGAACGCCGCCTATTTCGGCAGTTTGTCGGTGCCGCTCTGGCTGATGGGCGGCGCCATGGGCGGCATCTGCTCGGTGATGCTGCTGTCCGCCGGCGCCATCTATGCCGTCATCAACGCCCCGCGCTCGACCTCGGTCATGCTGATGACCGCCACGATCCAGTTCCTCTATCTGGCGGCGACGCCGGTGTTCATGGCCATGCACGGCGCCTCCCCGGGCTTCGTCACCGCCGCCGCCATCGCCGTCGGCGTCTTCATCACCTACTGCCTGTCGACCTGGCAGCGGATGAATGAGGCGCGGCTGGCGGAGAGCGCCGCCCGGATCGAGGCCGAGGAGAAGCGCGCCCAGGCCGAGCGCATCATGGCCGGCCGCAGCGCCTTCCTCGCCGCCATCGGCCACGACCTGCGCACGCCGATCAGCGCCATCCTGACCGGCGCGGCGGAGCTGGAGCGCGGCGCGACCGACGCCGCCGCCCGATCGCAGGCGCATCTGATCACCGACGCCGGCTTCATGATGAAGGCGATGCTCGACGACCTGCTGGACCACGCCAAGCTGGACGCCGGCCACATGACCGTCGACCAGGTCGACTTCAACCTGCGCGAACTGCTGAACCAGACCACGCGGCTGTGGCGCGGGCCGGCCCGGGCCAAGGGGCTGAAGCTGCGGGTCGAGGGCGCCGCGTCGATCCCGGCGGCCGTCCGGGGCGACCCGATGCGGGTCCGTCAGGTGCTGAACAACCTGATCTCCAATGCGATGAAATTCACCGAGACGGGGTCGATCACCCTGCGTCTCAACGCCTGGAGCGAGGAGCCCGGCGGCCATGCGGTGCTGATCTCCGTGGAGGACACCGGCCCCGGCATGACGGTCGAACAGGTGGCGCGCCTGTTCACCCCCTTCGACCAGACCATGGCCGGCGTCAGCGCCCAGCATGGCGGCACCGGCCTCGGCCTCGCCATCAGTCGCCAGCTGGCCGAACTGATGGGTGGACGGGTGACCGTCCGCACCCGCCCGGGCGCCGGCGCCAGCTTCACCCTGTCGCTCTCCCTGCTGCAGGGAAAGGCCGTCGCGGCCACCCCCACAACGCTGGATCAGGAGAGCCGCGACGCCGTCGCCCGCGCCCTGTCCGGCCGCATGACCGGTTCGTCGCCGGCGCCGGCGGCGCAGTCGCTGGCCCCGGCGCCCCGGCCGGCCGTCGCGGCGCCCACTGCGGCCCCGATCGCTGAAGCCACGGCCTCCGATGACCTGTCCCCCGAGGCCATCGCCGCCCGCATCCTGGGCCCGGCAGCCGGGCTGACGGACATCGCCGTCACGCCCGAAACCCGGCCCGACCCCGTCATCGAAGACGGCGACACGGACGAAGGCCGGCCGATGCGGGTGCTGGTGGTCGATGATCACGACATCAACCGCCGCGCCATCCAGCTGATCCTGCAGCCGCTGGGCTGCGACATAGCCACCGCCGCCGACGGCATGGCGGCGCTGAAGATCTGCGAGCAGACCGCCTTCGACCTGATCTTCATGGATGTGCGGATGCCCGAGCTGGACGGCCGCGAGACCACCCGCCGCATCCGCGCCGGGAACGGTCCCAACGCCGGCGTGCCGATCATCGCCGTCACGGCGGACACCGCGCAGGAAGACATCGCCGCCTGCACGGCCGCGGGCATGACCTATTTCGTGCCCAAGCCGATCACCCCGCCGATGCTGCTGGGGGCCATCACCCATGTGATGACCATGGCTCAGGCGGACGAGACCCCCGCGGCCGAGACCGTCGCGGCCTGACCGCGGACCTCGGCGACGAGGCCTTCGGCGAAACCGGCGGCCTTCATGCCGCACTCCCAGACCGTGACCACCCGCCAGCCGGCGCGCGCCAGAGCCGTGAGCGTCGCCGCGTCGCGGGCGCGGTTGCGGCTGATCTTGGCGGACCAGTAGTCGGCGTTGGCTTTCGGCTGGCGCGCGCCCCGGGCGCAGTCGTGGCCGTGCCAGAAACAGCCGTGCACGAAGACCGCGACGCGCCGGCCCGGCATCACCAGATCGGGCCGCCCCGGCAGGCCGCGCCCGCCCAGCCGGTAGCCGATTCCCGCCGCGCGCAGGATGCGGCGCACGGCGAGCTCGGGCGTGGTGTCGCGACCCTTCACGGCGCGCATGACGGCGCTGCGCTGTTCGGGGGTGAAGGGGTCGCTCATCCGGTCCTCCCCCGACGGGGGAGGTGGCGCGGCGTGGCTTCGCGCCGTGACGGAGGGGCCGTAAAGCCGCCGCCGGCGCCCCTCCACCCCCCTTCGCCTTCGGCTCCGGGCGGTCCCCCTCCCCCTATGGGGGAGGAGCTCATCCTAGAGCTGCGCCAGCAGGTGCTCGGCCGAGGAGACGCGGAATTCGCCGGGCTGTTCGACGTTCAGCTGGCTGACCACGCCGTCCTTGACGATCATGGAATAGCGCTGCGAGCGCTCGCCCATGCCGAAGCCCTTGGCGTCCATGGACAGGCCCAGCTGGCGGGTGAGGTCGCCGTTGCCGTCGCCCAGCATGACGATCTCGTCCTTGCCGATGCCCTGGCTGTCGGCCCAGGCACCCATGACGAAGGCGTCGTTGACCGAGAGGCAGGCGATGGTGTCGACGCCCTTGGCCGCCAGTTCCTCGCGGTGGTCCTTGAAGCCGGGCAGGTGTTTGGCCGAGCAGGTCGGGGTGAAGGCGCCGGGGACGGCGAACAGGGCCACGGTCTTGCCGGCGAAGATGTCGTCGGTGGTGACGGGCTTGGGGCCGTCGTCGGTGGCGCGGGTCAGGTTGGTCGAGGGGATGCGGTCGCCGATCTGGACGGTCATGGGGCAGGCTCCGGGGGGGTGTGAAGACGTAACGCTGCCGACCAGATAGGCGTTGCCGCGCGGGACGCCAACCACATCGTGTCCGGACGCCGCCTTGCGTCGGTGGGCGGGCGTGCCGATGATAGGATCATGGACGATTTCCAATCCCTCGTCGGGCGGCTGCTGGTGGCCATGCCGGGCATCAGCGACAGCCGGTTCGAGCACGCCGTGATCCTGATCTGCGCCCACCGACCGGATCACGCCATGGGCCTGAGGCTGGACCGGCCCGCGCCGGGGGTGAACCTGAAGAAGGTGCTGACCAAGCTGGCGACCGAGGCCCCCGAGGCCGCGGCGGAGCGGCTGGTGCTGATCGGCGGGCCGGTGGAGCGGGAGCGCGGCTTCGTCCTGCACACCGACGACTGGCTGATCGACGACGCCTCGGTGGCCTTCGCCGAGGGTCTGGCGATGACCGGCACGCGCGAGGCGCTGCTGGCCATGGTGGACCCGGCGTCGGGACCGAACCGGTCGGTGCTGCTGCTGGGCTACGCCGGCTGGGGCGAGGGCCAGCTGGAGGATGAGCTGGGCGAGAACGTCTGGCTGACCGCCGACGCCGATCCGGAGCTGATCTTCGACGCCGACTACGACGGGAAATGGGCCAAGGCGCTGGCGGGGCTGGGGGTCGATCCGGCGCAGCTATCGGGGCAGAGCGGGCGGGCTTAGGCCGACCGCGCCTTGATCGGCGCCGTGCCGTCGGCCAGCGACTCGTTGAGATAGACCTCGGCCTCCTGGGCCGGGAGGGCCTGGGCGTAGCCGAAGCCCTGGCCGTAGTGGCACTGGGCGTCCAGCAGCAGGGCGGCCAGGCCGGCGTTCTCGACGCCCTCGGCGACAACTTCCAGCGACAGGTCGCGGCCCAGGTTGACCACCGATTTGACGATCTTGGCCGAGCCCTCGTCCTTGTCCATGGTCAGAACGAAATAGCGGTCGATCTTGAGCGTATCGAACGGCAGCTTGGCCAGCCAGGTCAGGGAGCTGAAGCCGGTGCCGAAGTCGTCGAGCGCCAGCGAGGCCCCGGCCTCGCGCAGCCGGGTCAGGGTCTCGGCCGCGCGCGAGGTGTCGCGCATGATGTCGCCCTCGGTGACCTCCAGCTTCAGCGCGCCCTTGGGCAGGCCGGCGTCGGCGATGATGCGGGTGACGTCCTCGACCAGATTGGGCCGTTCGATCTCGCCGACCGACAGGTTGACGCTGCAGAACAGCTTGCCCGCCGACGGATGCCGCTTGAGCCATTCGGCCAGCTGGCGCGAGGCCTGGGTCATCATCAGCAGGCCGAGGTCGTTCATCAGGCCCATTTCGTCGGCCAGACCCAGGAATTCGTCGGGCGGGACCAGGCCGCGCTTGGGGTGCCGCCAGCGGGCCAGGGCCTCGAACCCGGCCACGGCGCCGGTCAGCAGGTTGACGATGGGCTGGTAGAACGGCTCGATCTCGCCGCGCACGAAGGCGTTGCGCAGGTCGGCCTCCAGCGCCAGCCGGGACAGGCTGTCGCTCTCCAGCGCCCGACCATAGGCGGCGACGCCGCCGCGGCCCGCGGTCTTGGCCTGTTCGACGGCCAGTTCGACCCGGCGCAGCATCTCGGCGGGGTCCGGCGCGTCGGGCCCGCCCTCGGCCTGGGCCGAGCCGATCGAGACGGTCGGATAGATGTCGAAGCCGGCGACGCGCAGCGGCTGTTCCAGCGCCTCGCGCACCCGTTCGGCGACGGCGCCGGTGCCGCGCGGGGCGAGGACGGCGAACTCGTCCTCGCCGATGCGGGCGGCGTTGGCGTCATGGGCGAAGGCGGCGTTGAGGCGCGACCCGAGGGCGGCGAGGACCAGATCGGTGCGCTCATGGCCGAGCGCCTCGTTGAGGCGGCGCAGGCGGTCGACGTCGGCGACCACCAGCTCATAGTCGCCGGGCTGGGTCAGCTGTTCTCCGGCGCGAACCAGGAAGGTGCGCCGGTCCAGCAGACCGGTCAGCCGGTCAATGTGGGAGGCGGCGAATTTGGTCTCCAGGGCGACCACGCCGGCGGCGCGCAGGCCGTCCTCGAGCCAGACGCCGCGCCAGATGCAGGTTTCGGAGTCGCGCATGCGCAGGCGGACGGCGACCTCGGTCCCCTCCTCCTGCGGCTTGAGAATCTTTTCGGCCAGCGACCGGTCCTGGGGAATGGCCACGGCGGTGAAGGCGGCGCCCGAACACTCCGGCGCGAGGGGGCCGAGCCCCAGCGCCCGGGTCGCGCCGGTGAATCGCATCTGGTCGTCGGACGGGGTCCAGATCCACAGGGCGGTGTCGGCGGCGGCCAGCGCCTCGATGGCTGTCGTCGCGTCCCAGGCCAGACTTCTGGAGCGAGTGTTCAAACGCCTGCAAGTCCCACTGGGACGGCCGGAATCAGCCGCCGCGCCCGGCCCCGTCGTTAACGACGCCGAACAGGAGATGATCTGCCCAAGCGCCGTTAATTTTGAGATAAGCCCGGGCCTGTCCCTCGAGCTGAAAGCCGGTCTTTTCGAGCACACGCCGCGACGCCGTGTTGTCCGGCACACAGGCCGCCTCGACCCGGTGCAGGTTCAGGTCCTCGAAGGCGTAGCCGATCATGGCCCGCACGGCCGCCGTGCCCAGCCCTCGTCCGGCGAATCGCTGGCCGATCCAGTAGCCGAGGGTCCCGGTCTCGGCCACGCCGCGACGGACGTTGGACAGGGTGATGGCGCCCACGAGCGACTGGTCCGAATCGGCGAAGATGAAGAAGGGCCAGGCGTTGCCCGCCTCCATCTCGCGCCCGTAGATCGACAGGCGGCGCTTGAACGCCGGACGGGTCAGGTCGTCCTCGGGCCAGATCGGCTCCCATGGCTGCAGATAGGCGTGCGACGCCTGCCGCAGGGCCGCCCAGGCCTCATGGTCCGATGCGCGCGGCGGACGCAGGGTCACGCCCTGCCCCTTCACCACCGGCCCGGTCGCTTCGTTGATCCAGTCCAGCAGGGCCATGGGCGAACGATAGCGGGCGAGGGATCAGCCGAAAAGGGCTTCCCGGAACGCCGCGCCCGCCGGGGCCGCGGCCTTGGGCCCCAGCACCGCCGTGGCGCAACGGCCGGCGGCCAGCGAGGCGGCGGCGGCGCTCCGCACCGTGTCGACCGTCTGGGCCAGGGTGCGTTCGGACATGGTCTGCGACGGGATCAGGGCCCCGAAGATCAGCACCTGGGCCGCGGCGCGGCCGGCGCGGGCGGCGGGGCTTTCGTCCGACATCCACAGGCCGGCGTTCAGCACCGCCTTGGCGCGGGACAGTTCGGCGGCGGTCGGACCGCCTTCGGCCAAGGCTTTCAGCTCGGCCGCGCAGACCTTCGCCAGTTCGACGGCGCGGTCGGCGGCGGCCCCGGCGTAGATGCCCAGCAGGCCGGCGTCCTCATAGGGCTCGTGATAGGCGTCGATGGCATAGGCCAGGCCGCGCTCCTCGCGGGCGCTCTGGAACAGGCGCGAGGCCATGCCGCCGCCGAGGATCTCGGTCATCAGCCGGGTCGCGGCATAGGCCGGATCCGCCGCCGACGGCGCCGGCAGCTGGAAGACGATATTGGCCTGTTCGATCCGCCGGGTCAGGGCCGCCTCGCCGCCGGTGAACCGGGGCGCGTCGGGCGCCTCGGCCGGGGTCGCGACCTCGTCGCCGAACCAGCGCTCGGCCAGGGCCAGCAGTTCGGTCTCGTCCACCGCGCCCGCAACGGCCACGACCATCCGGTCCGGCGAATACAGACGCGCGCGCCAGTCGCCGATCGTGGCGCGGCTGATCGGCTTGAGGCTGGCCACGCAGCCGAGGATCGGCCGGCCCAGCGGCTGGCCCTCGAAGGCGCGCGTCTGGGCCATTTCGAAGACGTGGTCGTCGGGGGTGTCGAAGGCCTCGGCGATCTCCTGGGCCACGACGTCCTTCTCGCGCTCGATCTCGGCGGGGTCGAGCGTGGGACGGAAGACGAGGTCGGACACCACCTGCATGGCCAGTGGCAGGGAGCCATGCAGGGCGCGGACCTCGAAACTGGTGCGCTCATAGCCAGTCGAGGCGTTCAGCGAGCCGCCCTCGGCCTCGATGCGCTCGACGATCTCGCGCGCGCCCATGTCGCCCGCGCCCTTGAACACCAGATGTTCGAGGCAGTGGGACCAGCCCGAAGTCGCTTCGCTCTCCCATTTCGCCCCGCCGCGCACGGCGACCGTCAGGGCCAGGGTTCGCAGGCCGGGCATGGGATCACAGACGACGCGAACGCCGTTGGACAGGGTGTGGAGGGTTGCGGTCAGGAGGTGAGCCTTCGACGGAGCAGAACGATGTAGAAACCGACCAGCGCCAGCGCCAGCCCGAACCAGGTCAACGCATAGCCGAGATGGTTGTTCGAAAAGGCGGCGGGCGGGGCGGACGGCTGCAGCGCCTGCCATTCCGGATTGGACGAGGTCAGGGCGAACAGGGTGTTCGGATCAGGGTCGGCCACGCCGAGGGCCTCGGCCATGCCCGCCATGTCGCGGGCGAAGAACCGGCCCTTGTCGACGGGCAGGGCCATCGGACCCGGCAGCGGCGTCTCGCGCACCTCGGCCACCACGGGGAAGGACGCCGTCGAGGCCGCGACCGGCGGGCGCGCCGAAATGGTCTCGGCGACAAAGCCACGGTCGATCAGGAAGACCGCCGGAAAGTCGGTCGGGCGGCAGGCGGAGATCAGCCGGACGCCGGGCTGGCCGTCATGGATGGTCTGGAGCTCGACGTAAGGGGCCGTGGCCAGGCCCGGACAGTCGACGGCGACCTTGCGGAAGGCGGGGTCGTGGAGGGCCATCACCGAGGCGAGGTGCGCTGGCGGGAGGTCGGCGGCCGCCTCGGCCTGGTCGATCAGGCCGTTCTTCCACTGCATCCTCTGGGCCTGCCAGACGCCGAGGCCGCACAGCAGGGCAAGGGCCAGAAGGGCGGCGAGGGTCAGGCCGAAGGGAAAGCGGGCGCGTGTGGCCTCAGCTGTCATGGCGCGACTGACCCGACTTGTTGCGCATCTGCAGGGCGATCATCACCCCCTTGCCTGGCCTCATCAGTCCAATGGACAACGCGGCCACCAGAGGCAGGGCGACCACCAGCATGGCCCAGATCGGCGGATTGTACGCGACCTGCACGAACAGGGCGCTGAAGACGACGATGCCGCCGGCGATCTGCATGATGAAGATGGCGGCGCCGTCGCCGGTGTTCAGCCGGGTGAAGTCAAAGCCGCAGGCGGCGCAGCGGTCGACCACCTTGAGGAAGCCCGCGAACAGCGGGCCCTTGCCGCAGTTGGGACAGCGACAAAGAAGTCCGGCGCGGATCGGGTCGATCCGCGCCGGTTGAAGATCAAGCCCTGTGGGGCCGTCCGTCACCCGAAGGTGACGTAGACGAAGGCGAAGAGGAACAGCCAGACCACGTCCACGAAATGCCAGTACCAGGCGGCCGCCTCGAAGCCGAAATGCTTCTGCGGGGTCATCTGGCCGGCCATCAGGCGCAGCAGGCAGACGAGCAGGAAGATGGTGCCGAGCAGGACGTGGAAACCGTGGAAGCCGGTCGCCATGAAGAAGATCGAGCCATAGAGCCCCGAGTTCGCCGCCTCTTCGTTGAAGAACAGGTTCTCGTGGAGAATGTGCTGGTACTCATAGACCTGCACCGCGGTGAACAGGGCGCCGAGCAGGACGGTGATGATCAGGCCGGTCCGGGCCGCCTTGCGGTCGCCGACCTGCAGCGCATGGTGGGCCCAGGTCACCGTCGTGCCGCTGAGCAGCAGGATGACGGTGTTCAGCAGCGGCAGCTGCCAGGCGTCGAGGGTCTCGATGCCCTTGGGCGGCCAGGTGGACCAGGCGCCGGCCGTATCCGCCCAGTTGCTGATCTCGGGAATATGGGCGCGGGCCTCGTTGAAGACCGCCATCTCGAAGAACATCCAGAAGAAGGCGGCGAAGAACATCACCTCCGAGGCGATGAACAGGATCATGCCGTAGCGCAGGCCGACCGAGACGACCGGCGTGTGGTCGCCGCCGTGGCTTTCCTTGATCACATCAGCCCACCAGCCGAACGCCGAGACCAGCACACCGGCGAGACCGGCGAAGAACAGGGCCGCCTTTCCCTCGGAAAGCAGGGCCGCGGCGATCGGATCGCCATCGGCGGGCGCGATGCCCTTCATCCACACCACCGCGCCGATCATCATGATCGTGGTCGCGATCGAGGCGATCAGCGGCCAGGGGCTGGGGTTCACCAAGTGATAGTCGTGATGCGGAGTGGCGTGGGCGTCGGCCATCTGGGTCTCTTGCAACAGTCGAGAGTCGTGTGAGGCAGGCTATAGCGTCGGCTATCCCGCCGCGCCAGTGGGCGAACCGGCGTTTGCGGCCTGATCGAACCCCTTGGTCGGGTAGAAGGTGTAGCTGAGGGTGATTTCCTCGACGCCGCGGCTCTCGCGATCGGTCGCCATTTCGGGCGCCACGAAATACTGGACCGGGAATTTCATAGTCTGGCCGGGCTGGATGGTCTGACCCTCGAAGCAGAAACACTGCAGCTTCTGAAAATAGGGTCCGGCCCGCTCCGGCACGACATTGTAGGACGCGGTCGCCTGGATCGGGGCGTCGGAGGTGTTTGTCACGTCGAAATAGGCGATGCCCGTCTCGCCGATTCGCACGCGCTGGGTCACCTGTTCGGCCCGGAAGGTCATGGGCAGGCCGCGCACATTGGTGTCGAAGCGGATCAGCACCGTCTGGTCCAGCTGAACATCCGGCGCCGCGTCGGCCTTCATGACCGTGCCGTTGAAACCGGTGACCTGGCAGAACATGCGGTACAGGGGCACGGCGGCGAAGGCCGCGCCGGTCATGAACATCACGCCGAGGACGCAGGCGATGGCTGCCACGGCGTTGGCGGTGGGCTTTTTCATCGGGTGTATTCGACCGGCTGGCCGGCCGCGATGGCGTCCTTGCGGGCGTCGATGTTGCGCTTGAGATTCAGCACCGTGACGGTGAACACCAGCACGATGAAGGCGACCAGCGCCCCGGCAATCGCCAAGTTGCGCTTGTTGCGGGCTTGCAGCTCTTCGGCGGTCAGGCGGCGCATGGTCTTACAGTCCGGAAAGGGCGGTGATGCTCTCGACCAGCAGGGCCGCGAACAATGCCATCAGATACAGGATCGAGAAGGCGAACAGATTGCGCGCCGGTTTGGCCTCGGCGCGGACATCATACAATGCGGCCTCTCGTCCCACGGCTTCCGCCTTGTCGGGCTGATCGCCGGCGCGGCTGCGCCACAGTCGCACGGCGAGGAACAGGAAGCCGAGGCCGCCCGTGATCGACACCGCCAGATAGATCAGGCCCCCGAGACCGACCAGGCCGGGAGCGATGGCCACCGGCACGAAGACCAGGCTGTAGATCAGGATCTGCAGGCGGGTGCTCTTCGCCCCGCGCGCCACCGGCATCATCGGAATGCCCGCCCGGGCGTAGTCGCCGGCCGAATACAGGGCCAGGGCCCAGCTGTGCGGCGGCGTCCACAGGAAGATGATCAGGAACAGCAGCCAGGCCTGCCACGGGGCGTCACCCGTCGCCGCGGCCCAGCCGATCACCGGCGGGAAGGCTCCGGCCGCGCCGCCGATGACGATGTTCTGGGGCGTCCGCCGCTTGAGCAGCTGGGTGTAGAGGACGGCGTAGTAGACGATGGTCATCAGCAGCAGGCCGCCGGCCAGCCAGTTGGTCGTCATGCCCAGCAGCATGACCGAGAACCCCGACAGGATGACGCCGAAGGTCAGGGCGTCGTTCCGGTTGACCCGCCCCGCCGCCACCGGCCGGCCGCGCGTGCGCCGCATCAGGGCGTCCGTCTCGCCCTCGAGGGCCATATTCAGGGCCCCCGCCGCCCCGGCGCCGACGGCGATGCACAGGACGGCGATGGCCGCCGACAGCCAGTCGAGGTCGCCCCCCGCCACGACCAGACCGGTCACGGCGGTGAAGATGACCAGCGACATGACGCGCGGCTTCAGCAGCTGGAAGAAGTCGTCCGGCTGGGCCGTCGAGATCGCGGGCTGGGGGGCGGTTTCGGTCATCGCGCTTTCAAAAACCCAGAGGCCGCCCCTTCGGATGAAAGAGCGGCCCCGTGTGTCAGTTCCGGTCTGGCCGGCCCTAGTGGTCGTCGCTCTTGACCACCGGCAGTTCGTTGAACTGGTGGTGCGGCGGCGGCGAGGACAGGGTCCACTCCAAGGTCGTGGCGCCTTCGCCCCACGGATTGGCGACGCCCGGACGACGGCGGATGGCGGCCTCGGCCAGCATGATCAGGAAGACCAGCACGCCGACGGCGGTGATGACATAACCGACCGACGAGACGTAGTTCCAGTAGGCATAGCCATCCGAATAGTCGACGTAGCGGCGCGGCATGCCCTGCAGGCCCAGGAAATGCTGCGGGAAGAACACCAGGTTCACCCCGATGAACATGATCCAGAAATGCATGCAGCCGAGGAACTCGTTGTACTTCACGCCGAACATCTTCTCGAACCAGTAGTAGAAGCCCGCGAAGATGGCGAAGACGGCGCCCAGCGACAGCACATAGTGGAAGTGGGCCACGACGTAATAGGTGTCGTGCAGGCTGTAATCGATGCCGGCGTTGGCGAGGACCACGCCGGTCACGCCGCCGACGGTGAACAGGAAGATGAAGCCGATCGCCCACAGCATGGGCGTCTTGAAGCTGATCGAGCCGCCCCACATGGTGGCGAGCCAGCTGAAGATCTTCACGCCCGTGGGCACGGCGATGATCATGGTCGCGGCGATGAAATAGGCGCGCAGGTTCACGCCCATGCCCACCGTGTACATGTGGTGCGCCCAGACGATGAAGCCGACGAAGCCGATGGCGACCATGGCGTAGGCCATGGCGAGATAGCCGAAGATCGGCTTCTTCGAGAAGGTCGAGACGATGTGGCTGATGATGCCGAAGCCCGGCAGGATCAGGATGTAGACCTCGGGGTGGCCGAAGAACCAGAACAGGTGCTGGAACATGACGGGGTCGCCGCCGCCGGCCGGGTCGAAGAAGCTGGTGCCGAAGTTGCGGTCGGCCAGCAGCATGGTGATGGCGCCGGCCAGGACGGGCAGCGACAGCAGCAGCAGGAAGGCGGTGATCAGCACCGACCATGCGAACAGCGGCATGCGGTGGATGGTCATCCCCGGGGCGCGCATGTTGAAGATGGTGGTGATGAAGTTGATCGCGCCGAGGATCGAGCTGGCGCCCGCGACGTGCAGCGAGAAGATGGCCAGGTCCATGGCCGGTCCCGGATGGCCCATCGTCGACAGGGGCGGATAGATGGTCCAGCCGCCGCCGAAGCCGAGGCCGCCGCCGGGCTCGCCCGGGACGAACATCGACAGGATCAACAGCACCCAGGCCGCGACCAGCAGCCAGAACGAGATGTTGTTCATGCGCGGGAAGGCCATGTCCGGCGCGCCGATCATGATCGGCACGAACCAGTTGCCGAAGCCGCCGATCATCGCCGGCATGACCATGAAGAAGATCATGATCAGGGCGTGGCCGGTGACCACGACGTTATAGCCGTGTTTGGTGGCCTCGATCAGACCCAGCTGGTCGAGCAGCGAGCCTTCCATGAAGACCTGGATGCCCGGCTGGGCCAGTTCCCAGCGAATCAGGCCGGACAGGGCGCCGCCGACCAGGCCCGCCATGATGGCGAACAGCAGGTAGAGGGTGCCGATGTCCTTGTGATTGGTCGACAGGAACCAGCGGGTGAAGAAACCCGGCTTGTGGTCATGATGCCCGTCGTGGTCGTGGGCGAGGTTTTCGGCTGCGGTGGCCATAGCTGTGGGGCTCTCGCGGTTCGTTACTGGGCGGCCGGAGCGACGGCGGGAGCCGTAGCGGGCGCAGCGGGTTGGGCGGGGGCGGCGACCGGGACAGCCGCATCGGCGGCGGTCGGGGCGCCGGTGGTTCCGGCGGCGATCTGGGCGGCGGTGCCGCCCGGCGCCTGTTCCGGCGTGCGGGGCGTCATCGAACCGCCCTTGGAGGCGACCCAGGTCTCGAACTCGGCCTGGGTGACGACATTGATCTGGATCGGCATGAAGGCGTGGTCGACGCCGCACAGTTCCGAGCACTGGCCGTAGAAGGTGCCGACGCGGTCGGCGCGGAACCAGGTCTCGTTGACGCGACCGGGGACAGCGTCGGTCTTCAGGCCGAACGCCGGCAGGGCGAAGGCGTGGATGACGTCGGTGGCCGTGACCAGAACCCGCACCGTCTTGCCGACCGGCACCACGATCGGCTCGTCGGCCGCGAGACGGTACAGGCTGTGCGGCATGCCGCGGGCGGCGATCTCGTCTTCCGGAAGCATGTTGGAGATGTATTCGCCGATGCCCTGGTCCGGGTACTCATAGGCCCAGTTCCACTGGTTGCCCGTGGCCTTCACGGTCAGGTCCGGCGTCGGCATGTCGTGATAGGCGAACAGCAGTCGGAACGAGAACAGCGAGATGCCCACCAGGATCAGCACCGGCAGGACAGTCCAGATCACCTCGACCAGGGTGTTGTGGCTCCACTTGGCCGGAACCGGGTTGGCCTTCTTGTTGTAGCGGACGCAGATCCAGACGATCAGCCCCAGCACCAGCAAGGTGATGAAGGTGATGACCGGCATCAGGATGACGTCGTGGAAGAAGGTCGCCTCGACCTTCAGCGGCGAGGCCGACGGCTGCAGCCCGATACCCCGGTCAGTCGGTTGACCGACCAGCGGAGCCGCCCACGTTGGCGTGGCGGAGAAAACGGCCAGGCTCAGGGCGGTGATTCCACCGCCGACGATCGCCCGGGCCCGCGTGCCCATCCCCATGCGAGATATCCTCATAAAACCGTTTCGCCGCAATTATTTGCGAGCAAATCGCAAATATGCGCCGGGACCCGGCGGTCCGCGGCGGTACTTCGGGCGGTCCATATCGCCCCCTCCCGCGATTGCCAAGCGATTGCCGCCGGATTGAACGCCGCAGGACACTCCGTCGCTGGATTAAATCTCCGTCATGTTATGACAGCTACCTTGCGTCACCAGATACCTTGCGATACGTCTTGGCCATCACAAGGAGGGCCGACGGTGCCTGAAACCATCGAGATACAGCTGAAGAAGGGGGTGCTGACGCTTTGCGTTCTGGCCCTGCTGAACCGGCGTGACAGCTATGCCTATGAGATCGCCTCGACCCTGTCGGACGCGATCGACATGGGCGAAGGGACCATCTACCCGCTGATGCGGCGGATGCAGTCCGACGGGCAGGTCGAGACCTATCTGGTCGAATCGGCGTCCGGGCCCTCGCGCAAATATTATCGCCTGACCGACGCCGGCCGACGGGCGCTCGACGCCCAGACGACCGAGTGGCGCGCCTTCGCCCGCGCGGTCGAAACTGTCCTGGACGGTCCGGCGCAACACGCCGCGCCCGCCCGGACCACCGACGACGTGACCGCTGAAAGGGGAGCTGAACAATGACCCGCGCCGAATTCATGGGCCGGTTGAGGCGAGGACTGGTCGGCATGCCCGCCGCCGCCGCCGCCGAGATCGCCGCCGACTACGAGATCCATTTCGAGGACGGGCTCGCCGCCGGCCGCTCCGAGGCCGAGGTGGCCGCGGCGCTCGGCGACCCCGACCGCCTTGCCCGCGAACTGAGGGCCGAAGCCGGCGCCCAGCGCTGGCATCAGGAGAAGAACCCTTCGGCCGCGGCCGGCGCCATCTTCGCCGTGCTCGGACTGGGCGCCATCGATATCCTGTTCCTGCTGCCCATCCTGATGAGCCTGGCCATGACGCTGTTCGGCTTCTTCATGGCCGCGATCGGCGTCTTCATCGGCGGCGGCGCCATCATGGTCGCCGGACCCTTCGCCGGCTTCCCCGGCGGAGTCGCCGCGGCGATCCTGGCCGGACTCGGCCTCATGGCCGGCGCCACAGCCCTGGCCGCCCTGACGGCGATCGCCACCATCTGGCTGGTCAACGGCGTGGTCTGGTTCGCCCGTCTTCACTACCGGCTGCTCAAGCCGGCCCTCGACCCCCAGCCGCAATATCAGGCGTAGGAGACTGAGATGATCAAAACGCTCTTCATCATCGCGGGTGCCGGCGTCGTGCTGGCGACCGCCTCCCTCGCCGGGGCCGCGGCCCTCGCCGGCGGCGACCTCAAGCACAATGACTGGACCTGGTCCGTGGACGAGGATGACGCCGGCGGGGACAATTTCCGCATGCGGCGTGGTCGCGGCGAACCCGACGTCACCCGCACCCTGGCCTGGACCGGCGGCGACCGCCTGCAGATCGAGGTCCCGGGCGAGGTCGTCTATGTCCAGGGCGCCGCCCCGGGCGTGGTGGTCACCGGGCCGAAGGATCTCGCCGACCGCATCCGAATCGTCGGCGACCGACTGACCCTCGACGGCGACGACCACAATGAACACGGCTATATTCGCTGGACCGGCAACGGTTTCCGCGTCTGGAGCGCCGACGAGCAGCTGAAGGTCACCGTCACCGCCCCGGCGGTCACCAGTTTCGATGTGGTCGGTTCCTCGGACGTGACCATCCGCGACTACGACCAGCCGGCGCTGAACCTGATCCTGTCAGGCTCGGGCGACGTCACGGCCAGCGGTTTGGCGCGGACGGTCCAGATCGATGTCTCGGGCTCGGGCGACGCTGACCTGGCCGCCATGGCCACAGTCGATGCCGATGTCCGGGTGTCGGGCTCGGGCGATGTCCGGGTCGGTCCGACCGGCAAGGCGACAGTGGATGTCTCCGGCTCCGGCGACGTCGATCTGACCCGCCGCGCGACCGAGGTCCGGCGCACGCTTTCCGGCTCCGGCGACATCGACGAGAGCTGACCCGGTGACGCGGGGACGGTCAGCCCCTACTTAGGCTGGATGACCGTCCCCGTTTCCCTCCCCGCGATTCTCGATTCCGCCGACGTCGGCTCCGATGAAGCCCTGTCCATCCTCCAGCAGGCCCTGACCGGGGCGGATGACGGCGAACTGTTCCTCGAACGGTCCGAGCTCGAATCACTCGTCTTCGACGACGGGCGGCTGAAATCCGCCGCCTATGACGCCTCCGAGGGTTTCGGCCTGCGGGTGGTGGCCGGCGAGACGGCCGGCTACGCCCACGCCAATGAGATCAGCGGTCCCGCCATTCGCCGCGCCGCCCACAGCGCGGGCCTGGCCCGATCCGGTCATGCCGGCGTCACCGCCGAGGCGCCGCGGGCGACCAATCAGCAACTCTACGCCGCCGTCGATCCTCTCGCCTCGCCCGCCTTCTCCGACAAGATCGCCCTGTTGAGCGAGATCGACGCCTGGGCCCGGGCGCGCGATCCGCGTGTGGTGCAGGTGTCCGCCTCCATGGTGGGCGAGCGGCGCCATATCGAGATCCTGCGCGGCGACGGCCGGCGCGTCACCGACATCCGGCCGCTGGTCCGGCTGAACGTCTCCATCACCGTCGAGAAGGACGGCCGGCGCGAGAGCGCCTCGTCCGGCGCCGGCGGCCGGGCCGGGTTCGAGACCTGGATCGCGCCCGATCGCTGGCAAGGACAGGTCGACGAGGCCCTGCGCCAGGCGCTGGTCAATCTGGAGGCCGTCGACTGCCCCGCCGGCGAGATGGATGTGGTGCTGGGCGCCGGCTGGCCTGGCGTGCTGCTGCACGAGGCCATCGGTCACGGCTTCGAGGGCGATTTCCACCGCAAGGGCAGTTCGGTCTTCACCGGCATGATGGGCAAACGCGTCGCCGCGCCCGGCGTGACCGTGGTCGACGACGGCTCCATCAGCGGCCGCCGCGGCTCGCTGTCGGTCGATGACGAGGGCACGCCGACGTCGCGCACCGTGCTGATCGAGGACGGGATCATGGTCGGGCTGATGCATGACCGGCTGTCGGCGCGTCAGCTGGGCGCCCGGGCCACCGGCAACGGCCGCCGCCAGTCCTTCGCCCACATGCCGATGCCGCGCATGACCAACACCTTCATGGAGGGCGGCAAGGATTCGCGGGCCGACATGATCGCCTCGACCAAACGCGGCCTCTACGCGGCCAATTTCGGCGGCGGCCAGGTCGATATCACCAACGGGAAATTCGTCTTCCAGTGCACCGAGGCCTACCTCATCGAGGACGGGAAGATCACCGCGCCGGTGCGCGGCGCGACCCTGATCGGCGACGGCGCCACGGCTCTCCAACAGGTTCAGATGATCGGCGACGACTTCGCCTTCGACCCCGGCGTCGGCGTCTGCGGCAAGGGCGGCCAGGGCGTGCCGGTGGGAATCGGCCAGCCGTCGTTGAAGATTGCCGGGCTGACGGTCGGGGGAACGGCGGTCTGAGTGGTTAGTGGCTAGTGACTAGTGGCCAGTGATCGCCGCTTCACTGGCTGCGGCAGGGCGGCGCGGACCGCGCTTTCGCACCGGCGGCGGCCAACCACTAACCACTAGTCACTAGCCACTCGCCACTCACTTCCACGCCGGCCCGACCACCTCGAACCCCCGCGCCTGGAGGCCATCCAGCACGCCGCCCTCCTCGGCCAGCAGCCGCAGCGGGGCGACGCCCATGATCACGCCGGGCGAGATCAGCGAGGTCTCGATAGCCGCCGCCCACTGCTGGCGAAGCTGCGGCGCGATCTCGGGGTCGCCCCACGGCCAGCACTGGTTCAGCGCCCGGTCCAGCGGCGAGGCGATGACGTCCGCGACCCGCAGCGCCCGCCAGTCCTCAGCCCGGTCCCGCGCGGCGTCCACGCCGACCTCGGCGGCGGCGAGGGCCGCCCTGACGCAGGGCAGGTGAGCCGATTGCGGCGCCGCGATCAGGCTCTGGACGATCTCGTCACCGCGCACCGTTCCCACCGGACGGAACGAGACCCGCGCCCGCCGCGCGGCGCGCCGGATCACGTCCGTCGCGTCGTCCCCGCCCCGCTCTCCGGTGTAGCCGGCCTTGTCCCGCATCAGGTCGAAGCTGAGGAACAGCAGGCTCTTGCGCCGCCAGTCCTGATTGCGCTCGCCGGCCATCACGGCCTCCAGCCGGGCCTGATCCTCCGTCGTCAGATAGTCGGCGCTGGTCATACCCTGGGGCAGCTGGCCGATGGTCCGGGCGCGCCAGATGATGCGGAACAGGTCGGCCACCGAGGCGCGGCCCTCCTGCGGCAGCAGGATCTGGTCGGCGCGGGCCGCGGCCGCCTCGAGCTCGTCGGGACGCCAGGCCAGGTCGCGCGGAATGCCGGTGATCGCCCCCACCAGCACCAGGGTGCTGTCGCCCCGCGTCACGGTCCACATCGGCGCGCCCGACCGTCGCGCCTGGATGATCACGTCGTCCAGACGGGCCGTCCCGGGATCCGTCGTCTGGGCGCTGACAGCGCCCGCCGAAAGGCCGGCGGCGCACAACAGGATGAGGACAGAAAGAACGGTGGCGAATGATCTCACGGCTATACCCTTCTTCACCTTGGCGGGATCAAGTAACCGCAGACCCATTTCAGAACACATTGATGACAGGTCCGTAATCTGTCGGAGATTTAATCCACCTGTCCGTCTTGTAACTGGAGAGTGCCGCGACAGGACGCCACACCTTCGTCACACGACGAGGGGAATCCTGCAATGACCAAGACCATCCTGATGGCGACGACGGCCATCCTGCTGAGCGCCGGCGCGGGCTTGGCCCAGACACCCCCGCCCGCCCCCGGGCCCACCGCCGACTCCGCCGGACAGGGGATCCTGGTCTTCACCCCCGACTTCTTCGCCGACCAGCGCCCGAACACGGCCCTGGACATGGTCAGCCGCGTGCCCGGCTTCAGCGTCGTCGATGGCGACGGCAGCCGCGGCTTTGAAGGCTCGGTCGGCAATGTGCTGGTCAACGGCGCCCGGCCGGCCTCCAAGAACGACACCGGTTCGGCCGTGCTGTCGCGCACCCTCGCCGGTCAGGTCGAGCGGATCGAGCTGATCCGCGGCGGGGCGCCCGGCATCGACATGCAGGGCTTCGCCGTCGTCGTGAACGTGATCACCCGCACCGAATCCAGCCGCCAGTCGATCCTGACCCTTGAGGCCGCCCTGTTCGACGGCGGACAGGATCTGTACGGCGGCTCGTACCAGTTCACCGCCAAGGACGGCGACACCACCTGGGGCGTCACGCTGAGCGACGGCCGGTCCATGAGCGACGCCAACGGCGTCGGGCCGGTGATCCGCCGTGACGCCAACGGCGTCATCATCCGGCAGGAGGACTATTACAACGATCAGTACGGCGGCGGCAGCGGAATCCGCGGCAACTACGCCACGCCTTTACTGGGCGGGAAGATCGACCTGACGGCGCGCTATGGCGTCAACGACTACCACTCGATCGATCTTCAGACGGCGCCGACGGTGCGGCGCGAGAACCTGTACGACAACGACGGCTCGAGCGGAGAGTTCGGGGCGGTCTACACCCGGCCTCTGAGCGCGCGCCTGAACCTGGAGACGCGGTTCATCCATCAGTTTGAGTCCTTCGAGGGCGTTTCGACCTCGCGCACCCGGATCGGCGGGATCGACAGCCCCGAGCAGCGGTTCGTCGGCGAGGGCGACGCTTCGGAGACGATCCTGCGTGGCACGCTGCGATTCGAACGCTCGACCGCCCTGACCTTCGAGAGCGGCGGCGAGATGGCCTACAATATGCTCGACACCCGCCAGGCGTTCACCGTCGGCGGCGTGGCCGTGCCCCTGCCGTCGGCCTCGGTCATGGTCGAGGAGCTGCGCGGCGAGGTGTTCGGCAAGAGTACATGGCGCGTGCGGCCCGACCTGACGCTTGAGGCCGGGCTGCGGCTGGAGGGCTCGACCATCACCCAGTCGGGCGACGCCGAACAGGAGAAGAGCTTCTTCTTCGCCAAGCCCCGGTTGCAGGCGACCTGGACCCCGCGGCCGAACAACCAGCTGCGCTTCCGCTTCGAGCGCGAGCTGGGCCAGCTGGACTTCGGCGACTTCGCCGCCTCGTCCGATCTGACCGACGAGAATGTGCTGGGCGGCAACGCCGACCTGGAGCCGGAACAGCGCTGGATCACCGAACTGACCTATGAACGCCGCTTCTGGGAGGACGGCATCATCAGCATCGGCGTGCGTCACGACGAGATCGTCGACGCCATCGATGTGATCCCGCTCGACATGGGCCTGTCGGCGGTGGGCAATATCGGCGACGGCACGCTGGATCAGCTGGTGGTGAACATCCTCGTGCCGATGGACCGGGTCGGCTTCACCGGCGGCCGTCTGGGCTTCCGCAACACCTGGAACCACACCGAGGTCACCGACCCGACCACGGGCGAGATCCGCCCCATTTCGCAGATCCGCCCCTCCCAACCGGCCTTCACCATCGCCCAGGACATCACCTCGTGGAAACTCCAGTGGGGCGGGGCCTATCTCGCGAGCCTGCAACAGGTCGGCTACGGCCCCGACCAGACTTCCGGTTTCCGCGGCGCCGACTATTTCGAGGTCTGGGCCGAGTATAAGCCGACGCCGACCCTGTCGCTGCGGGCCCAGCTCAATATCTGGGACGATTTCGAGGTCGAGCGCACCGTCTATGCGGACCGTACCCCGGCCCGGCCGATCGCCTATGTCGAGAACCGCTACATCGATCCCCGCACCTTCGTTTCGCTGCGGCTGAAGAAGACGTTCTAAGGGGCGGCCACGTCCCCGCCCCAAGCCTGTCGGCGAATTAATCCACCTGTCCGGCTTGTAACTGGAGGCGCCGCCGGTCGCCGGGCACCGTTCCTGCAACAGGGAGAGGGATAGATGACCAAAGCGATCTGGCTGGCCGGAGCGGCCGTGTGCGCGTTCGCCGGACCGGCCTTGGCCCAGGGCGCCATGCCCGAGGTCGCCGCCGGGCCGACCTCGAGCGCCCCTGCCGTCGACGCCGCCCAGCGGGGCGTGCTGGTCTTCGAGCCCGCCTTCTTCGCCGACGCCCGGCCGGACACCGCCTTCGACATGATCAACCGCCTGCCGGGCTTCGGCCTGATGATGGGCGACAGCGGCACGCGGGGCCTGGCGGGCTCCGCCGGCAACGTTCTGGTCGACGGCGCGCGGCCGTCGACCAAGAGCGACAGCCTGGACCAGATCCTGCGCCGCATCTCGGCCGCCAGCGTCGCCCGCGTCGAACTGATCCGCGGCGGCGCGCCCGGCATCGACATGCAGGGCCAGTCGGTCGTCGCCAATGTCGTGCTGATCCGGACCGTGACGACCGAGCGGGTGATGGAGGCCAACTCCTATTTCTACCCGGACGGCTACATCGGCCCGATCCTCGCCGGCCGCTATTCGCGGCGGGAAGGGGACAATCTGATCGAGGCGTCGATCACCGCCACGACCGACCGCACCGACGGCACCGGCGACGGCTTCCGGCGCCGCTATGACGCCGCCGGGACCCTGATCCAGGATGCTGACCTGATCCTGTGGGACCGCTTCCGCAATGTGCGCGCCACCGGCGCCGTCCAGCGCCGGGTGGGCGACGGTCTGTTGCGCGTCAACGGCCTGCTGGGCTGGTTCGGGAGCGAGCGCGCCCAGGACGTCCTGATCCGTTCAGGCGCCGGCGTGGACAGCTTCAATGACGAGGAATCCGACTCGATCAACGGCGAGCTGGGGATCAACTGGACGCGCGATCTCAGCCCGCGGCTCGGCCTCGAGCTGACCGGACTGCAGCGGTATTCGACCGAGGACTACACCGGCGTCTCCGAGAGCGCGGGCGACAATTCGATCTTCACCGCGGACTCCACCTCGGGCGAGTCCATCGGTCGCGGCGTGGTGCGATTCCGGCCCAACGATCGCTGGGCGTTCGAGACCGGCGGCGAGGTGGCCTACAACTTCCTCGACAGCGCGACCGCCTATGAGGAGAACGGCGTGGCGATCCCGCTGCCCTCGGCCTCGGTCAAGGTCGAGGAGCTGCGCGGCGAGATCTTCGGCCAGACGACCTGGCGACCGAGCCCGAAACTGACGATCGAGGCCGGCCTGCGGGTCGAGGTTTCGGAAATCAGCCAGTCCGGCGACAGCGACCTGACCAAATCCTTCGTCTATCCCAAGCCGCGGGTCCAGCTGACCTGGACCCCTTGGGACGGCCACCAGTTCCGCTTCCGCGCCGAGCGCGAGGTGGGGCAGCTGGACTTCGGCGACTTCGTCGCCTCCGCCGACATCGACATCGGCCAGGTCGAGGGCGGCAACCCGGACCTTGAGCCCGACAAGACCACCATTCTGGAAGCCGTCTATGAGCGCCGCTTCTGGGGCGAGGGCGTGCTGACCATGACGGCCCAGCACGGCGAGGTCGAGGATGTGATCGACTTCATCCCCCTGGCCGGCGGCTTCGACGGCGTCGGCAACATCGGCGACGGCTCGTTCGATCTGTTCGAAACCCGCCTGACCCTGCCGATGGACAAGCTGGGCATCCCCAACGCCCGCCTCCAGGCCCGCGCCAGCTGGGTTCATACCGAGGTGACCGATCCCCTGACCGGCGAGATCCGCCGCTTCCGGGGCAACCAGGCGTTCGGCTGCGGGGTCAACTTCAATCACGATCTGATGGGCGGCCGCTGGTCCTACGGTTTCGACCACGGCTGCAACCTCGACAAGGGGCGCGCCTTGCGGGTCCGCGAGGTCCGGGCCTTCTACAACGAGCCCTTCGTCACCCTGTACGGCCAGTGGAAACCGCGCGCGGACCTGACCGTCCGGGTCGACCTCGGCAACGCCACCGACCGGTCCTCCGGCTATGACCGCGACATCTACACCGGGCCCCGCGACAGCGCTCCCCTGGCCTTCCGCGAGGTGCGACGCACGCAGATGAGCCCCTGGCTGTTCGTCCAGATAAGAAGGACCTTCTGAAGAAGGCGACACGCCCCAAGCCCAAACTGCGGCGCGCGCGCCCTCGACGCGCCAAAAAGGGCGGAACCTCGCGGTTCCGCCCTTCCTGTTTTCAGTCCCGGTTCCGGGTCAGCCCGCGGTGCTGGCGTCCGGCTTGGCGACATTGCCGTCTTCCTGACCACGATCGGTCAGGGTGGGTCCGGGATGGTTCTCGGCGTCATTGGCCCCGTGGGACCAGCCCTTGATCAGGAAGCTGATCAGGATGAAGCCCACGCCGATGCCGACGCCCCACTGGCCCAGCTTGTTGAAGCCGTCCAGCGAGGTCGCCAGGGCGCCCTGCGGGTCCAGAACCTGGCCGCCGACCGTCTCGGTGCCCATCAGGCCGGCGATCCTGCCGCCGACGAACTGGGCGATGGAGCTGGCCAGGAACCAGACGGCCATCATGAAGCTGACGACCGAAGGCATGGACAGTTTGGTGATCTCCGACAGCCCCACCGGCGACAGGAACAGCTCACCCGTCGTGTGCAGCATGTAGAGCAGGGCGAGGATCATCAGCGGCATCTGGAAGGTCGGACTGACCATGCCGGAGCTGGCGGCCCAGACCACCACCAGGAAGCCGAGACCGACCTGGATCAGGCCGAGACCGAACTTCATGGTCGGGTTGGGGTCCATCTTCTTGCTGGCCAGCCAGGCCCACATCGCCGCGAAGATCGGGGCGAAGATGAGGATGAAGCCGGCGTTGAACGACTGCACCTGCGCCGCCGTGATGGTGGCGTCGATCCAGAAGCCCGAAGGCGTGATCCCCGCCGCGGCCAGCTGGGCCGGGGTGCCGATGGTGATGCCGAGGAACTGCATCGCCACGGGGGTGATGGTCAGGTCCACGTTGCGGTCGGCGAACAGATTGAGTGAGGTGCCGGCCTGTTCGAACAGGGTGAAGAAGACCACGGCGCCGAAGATCAGCACCAGGGCCAGCATCATGCGCTGACGCTGCGCCCAGGTCTTGCAGACGAACAGGATGACCAGAAGGATGGCCCCCAGCGATGCCACGGTCGCCAACGTGAGCACCGTGCCGACGAGGGCGTTGCGCTGGACCATGAACCAGACCACGCCGACGCCGAGGACGGCGAGGATGTAGATCAGCCATTCACGGTTGAGCGGGCCGAACAGCGGGCGTTTCAGCAGTTCGGGGTTGGGCGGTTCGCCCTTGCCTTGCAGCAGCGGCTTGCCGAGCACGAACACGACCCAGCCCAGCGCCATGCCGAGGCCGGCGAGACCGAAGCCGGCCCACCAGCCCACGGTCTGGCCGAGATAGCCGCACAGGACCGCCGCCCAGAAGGCGCCGAGGTTGATGCCGTAATAGTAGAGGGTGAAGCCGGAATCCCGCCGCGGATCGCCTTGCGGATAGAGCTGGCCGACGATGGTCGAGATGTTCGGCTTGAGGAAGCCGACACCCATGATGATCAGCGACAGGGCGAGATAGAAGATGTTGACGCCGCCGGTGTCGCGATCCTGCTTCATCTCATAGGTTCCCGGCGCCAGGGTCGCCGGAAGGACCGAGCCCGCGGGCAGGCCCTCGACGGCGATGCCGCCGCCTTCGGCCGGGCCGAACTCATATTTCTGGCCGTCGACGACGATGGCGACGTCGCGGCTCGCGCCCCGGCCTTCGGCCGAGATATCGTAGGCCGCGCCGGCATAGGTCAGGGTCTCGGTGGCCGGACGGCCCTCGAGGGCCATCATGCCGTGACCGGCGACCAGCAGCAGGGCGCCGAAGGCGATCGCCTTGCGGGTGCCGATATAGCGGTCGGCCATGATGCCGCCGAGCAGGGGAAGCAGATAGACGAGCGAGGTGTAGGAGCCATAGGTCGACCCGGCCAGGGCGTCATCGAACAGGAAATGCTGGGTCAGGAAGAAGATCAGGATGCCGCGCATGCCGTAGTAGGAGAAGCGCTCCCACATCTCGGCGAAGAACAGGATGATCAGTCCGCGCGGATGGTGTTTCAGAATCTGCATCAAAACGGGCACGCCCGTCAGCAGGGTGATGATCAGACCGGCGATGATGACGATGTTCATGCGAGATCTCCCCGCAGACGTCGGATTCTGAACCCGCAGGACGCCGAAAACGTCCCCCCAATGTCCGTTCTACTCAACGGCTCACTCCCATATTGCTGCGCCCCACCTGACGCGCGAGGCCGCATAAGCAGCACGGGGCGGAAGACCGGACAAGGGTTAAGGGTAAATTGGCTGTGAGGTGGCGCATCGCCGGGCGGCGCGGCAGGATGGCCGGATTCGGCGAGAACGGGCTCTTGATGACGACGACGCGGCGAACGGCGCTGATCGGATTGGGCGGGGCCACGGCGCTCGCGGCCTGCGGGTCCCCCTCCCCGGCCCGGACCGGCGATGTGGTCGCAGTGGGTCAGCCCGCCGCCCTGCTGATCTGGGCGGTGGCGCGCGAGCGGCTGGCCGGCTGGCCGCTCAAGCCCTCGACCGACGGCCTGGCGGCCCTGCCCGCTCTGGCCGCCGGCCTGCCCGAACTGGGGGCGTTGGGCGGCGGCGGGCGACCGGCGAATCCGGAGGCGCTCGCGGCGCTGAAGCCCCGACTGGTGATCGACTATGGCGACACCGATCCGGAGAACCAGAGCCTCGGCGACCGGATGAAGGCGCGCCTCGGCGTCGACTGGCGCCTGATCGACGGCGCCCTGACGCGAATCCCCGAGGCGATTCGCGAGGCCGCTGCCCTGCTGGACGCTGAAAGGACCGCCGCCGGCCTGGCCGACAAGGCCGCCGGGGTGCTCGAACGCTGGCGCCGCGCGCCCGCCGGG
The DNA here is from genome assembly GCF_002483305.1 of Brevundimonas sp. UBA7664. GTDB lineage: Bacteria > Pseudomonadota > Alphaproteobacteria > Caulobacterales > Caulobacteraceae > Brevundimonas. The sequence goes on along the minus strand of NZ_DLHQ01000022.1, from coordinate 31,617 downwards.
CCGGCCTTCTACTATGCGCGCGGACCCGACGGGCTGGAGACCGGCTTCCGTGGCGCCCTGGCCACCGAGGTGCTGGAGGGCGCGGGCTGGACCAATGTCGCCGTGGGCTCGCGCGACATCGGCCGGGTCTCCCGTGAACAGGTCGCCGCCTGGGACCCCGAGGCGCTGGTCACCCTGAGCGCCGCCTTCGCCGCAGCCGTCCGTCGCGATCCCGTCTGGCGCACCCGGCGGGACGGAAGCCGACGGCGGGTGTTGCTGTTGCCGGATCAACCGTTCGGCTGGATCGACCGACCGCCGTCGGTCAATCGCCTGCTTGCCTGCGCCTGGCTGGCGGACCCGGCCGGGGCGCCGATGGAGGTCGCGGCCCTGACCCGCCGCCTGTACGGCATGTCGCCGGTCGCGGTGGCCATGCCGCAGTGGATACCGTGAGCCGGTTGAGGGCCGCCCTGCTGCCGGCGACCCTCGTCCTGCTGGCGCTGGCCGGCGCCCTGGCGGTGATGGCGACGGGGCCGCTGGGCGTGGCGCCCGACGCCTTGCTGGCGGCCCTGACCGGGCAAGGGTCGGCCGAGGCGGAACTGGCCCTGGCCCTGCGCGGGCCCCGTCTGCTGTCCGCCCTGACCTGCGGCGCCGCCCTGGCCGGCGCGGGGGCGGGATTCCAGATCCTGTTCCGCAATCCGCTGGCGGCGCCCGATCTGCTGGGGGTCTCGTCCGGGGCCGGTCTCGGCGCGGCCCTGGCCCTGCTGCTGGGCGCCGGCGCGGCCCTTGTGCAGGGGGCCGCCTTCGCCGGCGGCCTGGCCGCCGGAGCCCTGGCCCTGGCCTGCGCCGCCCTGACCCGCAGCGGCGACGGCCGCCTCGCCCTGATCCTGTGCGGCGTCGTGGCCGGGGCCCTGGCCTCGGCGGGCGTGGGTTTGGTCGTCGTCATCGCCGACCCCTGGTCGCAGCTGCCCTCGATCACCTACTGGCTGCTCGGCTCTTTCACCCGGGCGACGCTGAGCGAGGCGGTCATCGCCCTGGTCCCGGTGGCCTTCGGCGCCGCCGTGCTGATCTGGCTGGGCTTCCGGCTCGACATCCTGTCGCTGGGGGATGAGCAGGCGCGGTCGCTGGGCCTGCCCGCCCGGCCCCTGCGGCTGCTGGCCCTCGCCGCCGCCGCCCTGATGACCTCCTCGGCCGTCGCGGTGGCCGGCGTGGTCGGCTGGATCGGCCTGCTGGCGCCCCACGCCGCCCGCCTGATCGTCGGCGAGCGGGCGGGGCGGCTGATCCCGGCCTCCATGGCCCTGGGCGCCCTGTTCGCCCTCGTCATCGACCGGCTGGCCACCGCCTTCGGCCCCGCGGAAATTCCGGTCGGCCTGCTCTCCGCCGCCGTCGGCGCGCCGGCCTTCCTGATCCTGTTCGTCGTCACATCGAGGCGGTCGTGAGCGGCGTCCTGCTCGAGGGCCTGGTCGCGGGCCGGTCGTCGCGCGGGGGCGGGGGCTTCCGCCTGCCGCCGCTGGATCTGGCCATCATCCCCGGCGAGTTGGTGGTCCTGATCGGGCCCAACGGCGCCGGCAAGACCACCCTGCTGAAGACCCTGGCGGGCCTGCTGCCACCGCTGGCGGGGTCGGTCGCCCGGCCCGCCGCCGCCTTTCTGCCGCCGCCGGGGGCGGTGTCCGCCGGCTTCTCCGCCCTCCACCTGACGGCCCTGGGCCGCGCCGGGAGGCGCCGCTGGTCGCCGGGGCTGACGGCGGACGACCTCGCGGCGGCGCGAAGCGCCCTGGATCGACTGGACGTGCTCGACCTCGCCGACCGCCCCTTCGACCGGCTGTCCAGCGGCCAGCAGCAGCTGGTGCTGATCGCCCGCCTGTTCGTGCAGGACGCGCCGCTCTGTCTGCTGGACGAACCCCTCGCCCTGCTCGACCCGGCGCATGCACAGGCGGTCGAGGCGGCGATCCGGGCCCTGGCCGCCGAGAGGCGCGTGGTGATCGCCTCGACCCATCACCTGCCCTTCGCCGCCCGCGCCGACCGGGTGCTGGCCATCGGCCCCGACGGGATGGAGGCCGCCACGCCCGCCCGCGCCCTCGCGCCGGACCGGGTCCGCGCCCTGTTCGGGGTCGAGGTTTCGGGCTGTCCGTGCTGCGGTCAGGCCTTGAGTTGAGGGTGGCGGCGGGAGATCAGACCTCGACCAGATCCAGTCGACGTTCGATCCGGTCCAGGCGCAGGCCGAAGTGATCCATCCGGCGATTCACCGACACGAAGTTCTCTTCGATCGAGGTCATGCGCACCTTGATGTGGTGCATGTCTTCCTTGATGTTGGCGATGTCAGTCTCGACGCGTCCAAGCTGCGCCTGGATTTTCTGAAGCACCGGAACGACGATGTCGGTCACCTCTGACATGGTGCGAACATAGCGTGAAAACGGAGACCCGCCAATGACCCGCTGGTTCGCGGCCCTCGCCCTTCTGGCCTTGTTCGCCTCTCCCGCCGCCGCGCAGTACGCGCCCCGCTGGTCGTTCGCCATCCACGGCGGGGCCGGGGTCATTGAGCGCGCCAGCCTGACGCCGGAACAGGACGCGGCCTATCGCGCCGCTTTGCACCGCGCGCTGGAGGCCGGGTCGGCGGTGCTGGCCGCCGGCGGCTCTTCGCTGGACGCGGTGCAGGCGGCGATCGAGCTGATGGAGGACGATCCTCTGTTCAACGCCGGGCGCGGCGCGGTCTTCACCGCCGCCGGCCGCAACGAGCTGGACGCCGCCGTGATGAACGGCTCGGACCTGACCGCCGGGGCCGTTGCCGGGCTGACCACCACCCGCCATCCGATCGCCGCCGCGCGGGCGGTGATGGAGCAGTCGCCGCACGTCATGCTGATCGGCGAGGGGGCGGATACGTTCGCCGCCTCGGTCGGGCTGGAGCAGGTCGACCCGGCCTTCTTCTTCACGGAGCGGCGCTGGCGCGGGCTGGAGACGGCCTTGCGGGCGCAGAACCTGCCGATCCCGGAACGGCCCGCCGGCGCACCGGGACCGATGGCGGAGAGCACCCTGCCCGCACCGCCGCTGAACGAGCGCAAGTTCGGCACCGTCGGGGCGGTGGCGCTGGACAGCGAGGGACGGCTGGCGGCCGGCACCTCGACCGGCGGCATGACCGCCAAACGCTGGGGCCGGGTCGGAGATGTGCCGGTGATCGGGGCCGGGACCTATGCCTCGAACCGCGACGGCTGCGCGGTGTCGGCGACGGGGGATGGTGAGTTCTATATTCGCGCCAGCGTGGCGCGGGACATCTGCGGTCGCATCGCCGGCGGGGCGACGACGCAGGTCGCCGCCCAGGCCGAGGTGGACGACGCCCTCGCGCTCGGCGGGTCGGGCGGCGTCATCGTGATGGACACGGGGGGTCAATCGAGCTTCGCCATGACGACCTCTGGCATGTATCGCGGCGCCGTCTCCAGCGATGCGCCCGCCGCCGTGGCCATCTATGGCGATGAGGACCTGCAACCGTGACCAAATCCGACATTCCCGGCGTCATCGCCCCGCCGCCGGTCATCTATCTCGGCTTCCTGCTGCTCGGCTGGGGTCTGGCCGAGCTCGGTGCCCGACCCGAGGCGGTCGAGGCCGGCCTTGGCTGGCTGGCGGCGGGCTTCGGGCTGGAGCTGCCGGTCCGGCGCGGCGTCGCCCTGACCCTGATCGTCGGCGGCCTGTTGCTGGACGGGATGGCGGCGGGCCTGTTCCGTCGCCGGGGGACGGCGGTCGAGCCTTGGAAGCCGTCGACCGTCCTGATCAACGAGGGCCCGTACCGTTTCAGCCGCAACCCGATCTACGTCGGCTTCGCCGTCACCTATGTCGGCCTGACCGTGGCCATGGACAGCTGGGTCGCACTGCTCCTGCTGCTGCCCTGCCTGGCGGTGATCGACCGCTTCGTCATCGCGCGCGAGGAACGCTACCTCGCCGCCAAATTCGGCGCGCCCTATGAGGCCTATCGCCAGAAGGTCCGGCGATGGCTGTGAGCGATGACGAACTCTCGGCCATGGCCATCGAGGAGCTGGACCAGGCCTGCAGCCTGATCTGGCCCGAGCTGATCAAGATCACCCCCTGGGGCGACAGCTTCGTCGGCATCGCCCCCTCCGGCCGCGAGGTCGAGGTCGAGCGCCGCTACCTCTGGGCCCACGAACCCGAGGGCGCCGTGGCCGTCGAGATCGAGGTGCGCGACATCGGCGCCCGCACCGGGGCCGAGGCCCGGGCCCTGATCACCCCGCCGCGCTGACCACTCGCCCGAAGCGGGAATCGGTCGCGCCGTTAACCTTTGTCGTTGCCAAGCGGAGCCGTCGGGGCAAGATGCGCCCCGACCGGTTCACGGCCTCTGGAGGGGGAGCAGCATGTCCTACGGCGCCGACTTCGCCACCGCCGACCCGGGCAACGCCCCGCTGGACGCACCGCTGTACATCGGGGCTGACCCCTTCGTGTGGGGCGCGATCCTGCTGGGACTCGCGGCGGCCCTGCTGTTGGGCTGGTACATGGGCGCGCGGTCGAACACCCGTCGCACCGACGCCGCCCACGCCATCTGGAAGGATATCCATGACGCGGCCCGCTCCGCCATGGGGGCCGACGACAACGCCCTGAAAGGGCGGGCGGAAGCGTTGCTGAAGGTGGTCGACGGCCGGCTGGGCAAGACCCTGACCCTGGTCGGCGGCCTGTCAGAGTCCATCGGCGAGATGCGGGACGCGGTCCATGGCCGGCGGCCATCGGAGGGTCACGGGCACGGCCATGGCGGCGGGCATGACCACGGACATGACGCCGGGCACGGCGCGGCGGCCCATGGACCGGCGCACGACGCTGCCGCCGGCCACGAGGCCCACCCGGCCGCCACCCCGGCGGTCACCATCAACGTCCACGCCGGGGGCGCAGGCGGACATCCGCCGGAAGAGACCCATGTGCACGAACCCAGGGGTCTGACCGTTCGCGAACAGACCAATGCCCTGCGGCTGGCCGTCGCCGCCTTCAACCAGCACTGGCGCGACGAGTCCGCCCGGGTCGCCGAGCTGCGCGCCGCCCACGCCGAACTCTCCAACCCCGGTCATTCCGCCGCGGGGCGCGTCAGCGGAACCCGCGCCAAACACTGAAAACCCGGTTTCGTCCCCCGGAGAAACCGCCTAAGCCTTGAGCCATGAAACTCGCCTCGCTCAAGCACGGCCGTGACGGTCGCCTCGTTCTCGTCTCCAGCGACCTCGCCTGGTTCACCGACGCCTTCCTGATCGCCCCGACGCTGCAGGCGGCGCTCGACGACTGGGACCGGCTCGAGCCCGACCTGCGCGCCCTGGCCGAAAGCCTTGAGCACGGCGGCGTGCCGCGCGGCCGCTTCCACGAACGCGAGGCCGCGGCGCCCCTGCCCCGCGCCTATCAGTGGGCCGACGGCTCGGCCTATGTGAACCACGTCGCCCTCGTGCGTCAGGCGCGCGGCGCCGAAATGCCCGACAGCTTCTGGACCGACCCGCTGATGTACCAGGGCGGCTCCGACGGCTTCCTGGCCCCGCGCGACCCCATCCCGCTGGCCGATGAAAGCTGGGGCTGCGACCTCGAGGCCGAGGTCGTGGTGGTCACCGGCGACGTGCCCCAGGGCGTGACCCGCGAGGAGGCGCTGGACTGCATCCGACTGGTCGGCCTGGTCAACGATGTCTCCCTGCGCAACCTGATCCCGGCCGAACTGGCCAAGGGCTTCGGCTTCGTCCAGTCCAAGCCCGCCTCGGCCCTGTCGCCGGTCTTCGTCACCCCGCGCGCGCTGGGCGACCGCTGGGTCGACGGCAAGCTGAAGGGCGAGCTGAACGTCCAGCTGAACGGCGCCGATTTCGGCAAGGCCGACGCCGGGACCGACATGACCTTCGACTTCGGCACCCTGATCGCCCACCTCGCCAGGACCCGCAGCCTGTGCGCCGGGACCATCATCGGCTCGGGCACGGTTTCGAACCGCGACGCCGACGGCGGCCCGGGCAAGCCGGTCAGCGAGGGCGGCCTCGGCTACTCCTGCATCGCCGAGGTCCGCACCGTCGAGACCATCCTGCGCGGCAAGGCCGAGACGCCCTTCCTCAAGGCCGGCGACACGGTCCGCATCGAGATGCTGGACGACCAGCACCACTCCATCTTCGGCGCCATCGAGCAGGTGGTCGAGGCGGTCTGACCGTCCACCTCCCTCTCCCGCGCCAGCACCGCCGCCGGTCCCTGACAGGACAGGACCAGCCCGGCCAGGGCGATCGTGAGCCATCGTCTCATCGCAGGCCTCCTTCCTTTTCACGGACCAGAGGCGCCGACGCCGCTTTACGGATGCGGTTGACGGATTAAGCTTTGGCAAGCTGTGCGGCCCGAGGGGGGCGGCGCCCGGACGATCCATCCATGACGCCCGAACAGATCATCCCGCTCGCCGTCATCCCGGTGGTGCTGGTCCTCGTCCTGCTGCGCAACCGGCGACCCCGCGTGCTGCGACCGCGGTGGATGTGGGTCATGCCGCTGCTGATCCTGCTGGGGATAAGCGCGGGCCTGTATTTCACGCCCCATGAGCCGTTCGGACCGGCGGCCTGGGCAGCCTTCGCGGCGGCCCTGGCGATCGGCGCCCTGGCCGGTTGGTGGCGCGGCAAGACCATCACCATCCAGAAGGCCGCGGACGGAACCCTGATGGCCCAGGCCTCGCCGTTCGGCCTGATCCTCATCGTCGGTCTGCTGCTCGGACGGACGGCGATCCGTTCTGTGATGGAAAGTCAGGCCGCGTCCTGGCACGTCGATGCGGCCGTCATCACTGACGCCTTCATGCTGTTTGCCGTCGGCCTGGTCGTCGCCCAGCGGCTCGAGGTCTTCATCCGGGCGCGCGCGATACTGGCGGGCGGCGCGGACAGCCATGTGGAGGCGGCGGCGTAAGGGCTCAGGGTTCGCCGTCCCGTGGGACCGGCCGCCGCCGCCGATCCGCATTGACCTGATCAGACCTCGCAAGCTACCAAGCGCGCCTGCCGAAGCGAGCAACCGGCCTGTGCGGGCGTGGTGGAACTGGTAGACGCGCCGGACTCAAAATCCGGTTCCGAAAGGAGTGTCGGTTCGAGCCCGACCGCCCGCACCACCTCTTTGGGCCTATCGCGCGGTCGCGCTGCATGAGGCCGGGGTGACCACTTCCCCGTCTTCCTTGACGAACCGGTCCGGCGTCCGCTCCAGAAGATCGAACACCCTCTCCGACGGCCGACACAGGGCGGCGCCCTTCGGGGTGCGCACGATCGGGCGGTTCACCAGCACCGGATGCTCGACCATGGCGATCAGGATCGCGGCGTCGGGGGCGGCGGGATCCAGAAGGCCCAGCTCAGACGCCACCGCCTCCTTGTCCCGCAGCGCCTCGCGCGGCGTCAGCCCGGCCTCCGCGAACAGGGCCGCCAGATGGTCCACCGTCCAGCCGACCTGCAGATATTCGACCACCTCGGGCCGATATCCGGCCGCCTCGACCATGGCCAGAACATTGCGCGAGGTGCCGCAGCCGGGGTTGTGAAAAACGGTGACGGGGAAGGCGTCGGACATGTCAGCGCTCCTGTTCGGCGTTGCGGCGGACGGCGGGCCCGGCCTCGTACCAGCCCTTCGAGCGGTTGACGATCCAGACAACCGACAGCATCACCGGCACCTCGATCAGCACACCGACGACGGTCGCCAGCGCCGCGCCGGAGTTGATGCCGAACAGGCTGATCGCCGCCGCGACCGCCAGCTCGAAGAAGTTGGACGCGCCGATCAGGGCCGACGGGCCGGCCACGCAGTGGGCCTCTCCGGTCGCCCGGTTCAGCCCGTAGGCGAGGCCGGCGTTGAAATAGACCTGGATCAGGATCGGGATGGCGAGGATGCCGATGACCAGCGGCTGGGCCAGGATCTGCTCGCCCTGGAAGCCGAACAGCAGGATCAGGGTGGCCAGCAGGGCCGTGATCGAGACCGGGCCGAGCCGGGTCAGCAGCCGCTCAAGCCCTGCGTCGCCCGATCGCGCCAGCACCATCCGGCGCACGACCTGGGCCACGATGACCGGCAGGATGATGTAGAGGCCGACCGAGATCAGCAGCGTCGCCCACGGCACCGTGATGGCGGCTAGCCCGAGCAGGAGGCCGACGATCGGGGCGAAGGCCACGATCATGATGGTGTCGTTTAGCGCCACCTGGCTGAGGGTGAAATTCGGCTCGCCGTTGGTCAGCCGGCTCCAGACGAAGACCATGGCGGTGCAGGGCGCGGCGGCGAGGATGATCAGGCCGGCGATATAGCTGTCGATCTGGTCACCCGGCAGCCACGGCCGGAACAGGATGGCGATGAACAGCCACGCCAGCAGCGCCATGGAGAAGGGCTTGACCGCCCAGTTGACGAATAGGGTCACCCCGATGCCGCGCCAGTATTTTCCGACCTGACCGAGGGCGGCGAAGTCGACGCGCAGCAGCATGGGGGTGATCATCAGCCAGATCAGGCCGGCGACCGGAAGATTGACCTGGGCGATCTCGGCCCGGGCGATCAGGGCGAAGACGTCGGGGAACAGCCAGCCGAGGCCGATGCCCACGACGATGCAGAGGAAGACCCAGAGGCTGAGCCAGCGTTCGAAGACCGACATGGCTCAAGCCCCCGCGGGCAGGCAGCGCGAGCGGCTGGCCGCCGCGGCGACCGGAGCGCAGACTTCGGCCGCGCCACCGCAGCAGTCTTCGGCGAGGAACGCCATCAACGCGCCCATCCGGTCGAACCGGGCCGAATAGATGATCGACCGGCCATCGCGCCGGGACTGTGCCAGACCCGCGTGGGCCAGCAGGGAGAGGTTCGCCGACAGGGTGTTGGGCGGCGTTCCGAGGCGGCGCGCGATCTCCCCGGCGGCCAGACCGGCCGGCCCCGCTGTCACCAGCAGACGGAAGGCCTTCAGCCGGCCCTCATGGGCGAGGGCGGACAGGCTTTCGATGGCGGTTGTCATTTCCATATTTCGAGAATATCAGAAATGAATGACCGAGCAACCCGGCTTCGACGAACGCTTCCTTGACGCGCCCGACCTCGCCCGGCTGGAACCGCTCGGGCGCGCCGGCCATCCGCCGCGGATCCTGCTGTTGTACGGGTCGTTGCGTGAGCGGTCCTACAGCCGGTTTGCGACCGAAGAGGCGGCCCGCATTCTTGAGCGCCTCGGCTGCGAGACCCGCATCTTTCATCCACGCGGACTGCCCCTGCCGGACGCCGAGAGCGCCGACCATCCGAAGGTCCAGGAACTCCGGGCGCTGTCGCTCTGGTCCGAAGGCCAGGTGTGGTGCAGCCCTGAACGCCACGGCGCGGTCACGGGGGTGATGAAGAGCCAGATCGACTGGCTGCCGCTGAGCAGCGGCGGCGTGCGCCCGACCCAGGGACGAACGCTGGCGGTGATGCAGGTCTCGGGCGGGTCGCAGTCGTTCAACGCCGTCAACGGCCTGCGTCTGCTCGGTCGGTGGATGCGGATGATCACCATCCCCAACCAGTCCTCTGTGGCCAAGGCCTGGCAGGAGTTCGACGAGGCGGGGCGGATGAAACTCTCGGCCTACTACGACCGCATCGTCGATGTGATGGAGGAGCTGGTGAAATTCACCCTGCTAACCCGCGACCGCTCCGACTATCTGGTCGACCGCTACAGCGAACGGCGCGCCGCGGGCAGGATCGTCGAGGGTGACCGTATCGCCACCGCCGTGCTCAAAACCGTCGACTGAAAGCCGAAATCGCGCGCCGGCCCGGCTATTTCGGTCGCGCGCGGTTGCACCCGTATGCCCCGGCCCCATCTGCCCCCGATGACTTTCCCCGCCGCCGAGCCCGCGCCGCCCGCCTTCAAGGGACCCGGCTTTCCGGAGTTCGTGGCCCTGATCGCCATGATGATGGCGCTGAACGCCCTCGCCATCGACTCCATGCTGCCCGCCCTGCCGGCCATCGGCGACGCGCTGGGCGTGGTCTCGGAGAACAGCCGGCAGTGGGTCATCACCGCCTATCTGCTCGGCTTCGGGGTGACCCAGATCATCTACGGCCCGCTCGCCGACCGGTTCGGGCGCAAACCGATCCTGATGATCGGCCTGTCGCTCTATGTCGTGTTCAGCGTGCTGGCCGCCTTTTCGCCGACGTTCGAACTGCTGATCGCCGCGCGGGTCGGGACGGGTGTCGGCGCGGCGGCGCTGCGTGTGCTGGCCGTGTCGATCGTGCGCGACCGCTATGCGGGGCGGACCATGGCGCGGGTCATGTCGCTCAGCTTCCTGGTCTTCCTCGGCGTGCCCATCCTGGCGCCGGCGCTGGGTCAGTTGATCCTGACCGTGGCCCCCTGGCCGTGGGTGTTCGGCGTGCTCGCCGTCGGCGGCGCGGCCTTCGCGCTCTGGGCCGCCATCCGCCTGCCCGAGACCCTGCATCCCGCGGACCGGATGCCGATCCAGGTCGGGCGCATCGCCTCGGCCTTTCAGCAGGCGCTGACCAACCGCCAGTCGATCGGCTACACCCTCGCCATCACCGCCATATCGGGCGCCCTGTTCGGCTTCATCAACTCCAGCCAGCAGATTTTCTTCGACGTCTTCCATGAGCCGCAGCTGTTCACCGTCGTGTTCGGCGCGGTCGCCGGCGGCATCGCCGTGGCGTCGCTGCTGAACGCCCGGCTGGTGGAGCGGCTGGGGTCGCGACTGATCTCGCACACTGCCCTGCTCGGCTTCATCGCCATGTCGGCCCTCCATACGGCGGTCGCCCTGTCCGGCCATGAGACGATCTGGACATTCGCCGTGCTGCAGGCCCTGACCATGTTCTGCTTCGGCTTCATCGCCGGCAATTTCGGCGCCATGGCCATGGAGCCGATGGGCCATATCGCCGGCACGGCTTCGTCGGCCCAGGGGTTCATCTCGACCACGGGCGGGGCCTCGCTGGGCTTCCTGATCGGGCAGCAGTTCAACGGCTCGGCCGCGCCGATGGCGATCGGCTTCGTCAGCCTCGGCGTGACGGCCCTCGTCTTCGTCCTGATCGCCGAGCGCGGGAAGCTGTTCACGGCGCGCAACCCGCGTCCCGTTCTGGTCGCCTCTTGATCTTTTCGGCCCGCCGGGGCGTTGTCCCGGCAGGAAACGCACCCGGCCCGACCGACCGAGCAAGGTCGGCGGGGCCTTTGGTCAAGGACGTTCAATGATCCGCAAGCTTGGTCTGGTCTCCACATTCGCGCTCGCCGCGGCCCTGGGCGGTTGCGCCATGATTCCCGGCATGGGCCCGGGTCCGGACATGCCGCCGGTCCCGGTTTCGGCCACGGCGCCAGTCGAATATGTGCGCGACATCCACTCCCACGCCCGGCCCGAGATCGCCCGGGTCAAGCACGTCGCCCTGGACCTGGCCGCCGACTTCGCCACCGGCACCCTGTCGGGCACGGCCGCGCTGGACATCACCGCCGAGCCGGGCGCGACCGAGATCATCCTCGACGTCCGCAATCTCGACATCCAGGACATCCGGGACGCGACGGGCGCGCCGCTCCAGTTCCAGACCGGCGATAACGATCCCATCCTCGGCCAGCCGCTGACCATCCGTTTCCCGGCCTTTGCGGCGGGCGAACAGCGCCGCATCGTCATCCGCTACGCCACCCGGCCCGACGCCGCCGCCCTGCAGTGGCTGACCCCGGCCCAGACGGCGGGCGGCCGGCAGCCCTACATGTTCAGCCAGGGCCAGGCGATCCTGACCCGCACCTGGATCCCGACCCAGGACAGCCCCGGCATCCGCCAGACCTGGGACGCGCGCATCATCGCCCCGTCAGACCTCAAGGTGGTGATGAGCGCCGAAGGGCTGAACACCCGCGGCGAGCCGGCCGGCGACGGCCAGACCGCCTGGCGCTTCCGCATGACCAATCCGGTGCCGCCCTATCTGATCGCAGTGGCGGTGGGTGACGTGGCCTTCGAGGCCATCGACGAGCGCACCGGGGTCTGGACCGAGCCGTCGATGCTGGCCGCGTCCCACGCTGAAATGGTCCCGACGGCCGAGATGGTCGACGCGGCCGAGGCCCTGTACGGCCCTTACCGCTGGGGTCGCTACGACCTGCTGATCCTGCCGCCCAGCTTCCCGTTCGGCGGCATGGAGAATCCCCGCCTGACCTTCGCCACCCCGACCATCATCGCCGGCGACCAGTCGCTGGTCTCGCTGGTGGCGCATGAGCTGGCGCACAGCTGGTCGGGCAATCTGGTGACCAACGCCACCTGGGCCGACTTCTGGCTCAACGAGGGGTTCACCGTCTATTTCGAGAACCGGATCATGGAGGCGGTCTACGGCCGCGACCGCGCCCTGATGCTGCAGTCGCTGGGCTGGGGCGACCTGCAGTCGACCCTGGCCGACCTGCCCGCCGCCGACACCCGGCTGAAGCTCGACCTGGCCGGCCGCGATCCCGACGAGGGCCTGACCGACGTCGCCTATGAGAAGGGCGCCGCCTTCCTGCACACCATCGAACGCACCGTCGGCCGCGAACGGTTCGACGCCTGGCTGAAGGGCTATTTCGAACGCAACGCCTTCCGGCCGATGACCACCGAGATGTTCCTCGAGGACATCCGTGCCCACCTCGTCACGACGAAGGCGCTCGAGGACCAGCTGATGATGGACGCCTGGATCTACCAGCCCGGCATGCCGTCGAATTGGGTCCCGCCGGTGTCGGGCGCCTTCGCGCCGGTCGACGTCGCCGCCCGCGCCTTCTTCGCCGACAGGGGCCCCGCCTCGGCCATTCCGTGGGCGGGCTGGTCGACCCAGGAGCGGCAGCGCTTCCTGGCCTGGCGCCCCGAGGGCGGCGCGGCGGGCGCCGACTGGCTGACCCCGGCCCAGCTGGCTGATCTGGAAGCGACGCTGAAGCTGCGCGAGGAAGGCAATGCCGAGCTGGTCTTCGCCTGGCTGGATATCGCGGTCCAGCACCGTTACCAGCCCGCCGTGCCGACCCTCGAGCGCTTCCTGACCACCATGGGCCGGCGCAAATTCGTCCTGCCGCTGTTCACCAGCCTGTGGGCCGAGGGCGACTGGGGCCGGGCCATCGCGACGCCGCTCTACGCTCGGGCGCGGCCCGGCTATCACCCCGTGACGACCAATTCGGTCGATGCAGTGGTGGGTCGCCCATAGCGACCCACCGACATGTGACCGGCCTCGCCTTGGCTTGACCGTCGCCTGCCACTAGGTTCCGCCCCACAAACGGTGGTCAACGCCGACACGCGCTTTCAGGAGACGCCCCCATGCACGACGCGCCCCAATCCGACGCGGCCGCCCGGCTCGACAAGGAAAACCCGCTCGGCGTCGACGGCTTCGAATTCGTCGAATTCACCGGCCCCGATCCGGCCGCAATGGTCGCCCGGCTGGAGCTGATGGGCTTCACCCCCACGCATGTGAACCCGGCCAATGACGTCGTGCGCCTGAAGCAGGGCGACATCACCCTGCTGGTCCACCGCTCGCCCAAGGGTCAGGCCGCCGCGTTCGCCGGCGAGCACGGCCCCTCGGCCAACGGCATGGCCTTCCGCGTCCGTGACGCGAAATCGGCCTTCGAGGGCGCGGTGTCGCGCGGCGCCAAACCGGCCGAAGACCACGACGGCGGCGCCCTGGCCGGCGGCTATCCCTATGTGCTGCAGGGCATCGGCGGCTCGCTGCTCTATATCGTCGACCAATACGGCGAGGCCGGCTCGCTCTACGACGGCTGGGACGAGATCGAGGGCTGGGAAGAGTCCGAGCGCAAGAACTCGGTCGGACTGTTCAGCCTCGACCACCTGACCCACAACGTCCGGCGCGGCCAGATGCGCACCTGGTCCGGCTTCTACGGCGACGTCTTCGCCTTCGAGGAGCAAAAATATTTCAACATCAAGGGCAAGGCGACCGGCCTGCTGTCCCAGGCGATGATCGCGCCCGACCGCGCCATCCGCATCCCCCTGAACGAGAGCCAGGACGACAGCTCCCAGATCGAGGAGTTCCTGCGCCGCTACAACGGCGAGGGCATCCAGCACATCGCCCTGGCCACCGACAATATCTTCGAGACCGTCGAGGAGATGAAGCGGCGCGGCATCCCCTTCCAGGATACGATCGAGACCTATTTCGACCTGATCGACAAACGCCTGCCCAACCACGGCGAGGACGTGGCCCGGATGCGGCTGAACCGCATCCTGATCGACGGTTCGGACGAGGACGGCCTGCTGCTGCAGATCTTCACCCAGGACACCTTTGGGCCGATCTTCTTCGAGATCATCCAGCGCAAGGGCAACCAGGCGTTCGGCGAGGGCAATTTCCAGGCCCTGTTCGACTCCATCGAGCTGGACCAGATCCGGCGCGGCGTCATCAAGGTGGATGCCTAAGCCCCCGTCCTGGCTGCCCTGGCTCGGTCCGCTGCTGGCGGCCGGGGTCGGGGCGGCGGTCGGCGAATACGGCTTGGGCGGCGGCTTCTGGACGGTGCTGGTCGCGGCGCTGGTGGGCGGTTTCGCGCCGATCGTGGGGTACCGCGTGTGGAAGTGGCGATTTCAGCGGCGGGGCTGACGCCTCCTCAGTGAAAATCCCGCGACCCCGGAAGCACCTGCACGTCCCGCGGATGCCGTCCCCGCGCCGGCGCATGGCCTGAGCCCGGGGCGGCGTCCGGGGTCAGCTGGCCCAGCATCGGGGTCCAGTCCTCCAGATGGTCGACGACCAGATGGGTCACCCCCTCGGCCGTCTGCACCTTGCCCCGCGCCAGCACCATGCGCGCGCCCATGGCGACCGGCCGGAACGTCTCGAACACATCGGGCCAGATGACCAGATTGGCCACGCCGGTCTCGTCCTCAATGGTCATGAAACAGACGCCCTTGGCCGTGCCGGGCCGCTGGCGCACCAGCACCACCCCGCCGACCGCTACCGTCCTGCCATTGGGCCGCGCCGGATAGGCTTTCGCCGTCAGCGCCCCGGCCCGCGCCAACCGCTCGCGCAGGAAGCTGACCGGATGGCCCTTCAGCGACAGGCGGATGGTCTGGTAGTCGCCGACAACCTCCTCCGACGGGGCCAGCAGCGGCAGGGCCTCGGGCGGACGGCCGTCGGCCTCGTTCAGCCCCATGGCCTCGAACAGGGGCGCGGATGACGCCGGCGCCGCCCCCTTCGCCGCCCACACCCCCTGCCGCCGGGTCAGGTCCAGCGACCCATAGGCGTCCGCCTCGGCCAGCCGGTCCAGCGCCGACGGCGGCAGGGCGGCGCGGCGGCGCAGATCGTCGAGGTCGGCGAACGGACCGGCCGCCCGCGCCGCCATGATCGCCTCGGCCCAGACGCTCTTGAACCCGTCGATCGACCGCATCCCCAGCCGCAGCGCCCGCCGTCGGCGGCGCGGGCGCGGCTCCAGGGTGGCGTCCCAGTCGCTGGCGTTCACATCGGGGTGCCGCACCTCGACCCCGTGCTCCCGCGCATCGCGGACGATCTGGGCCGGGGCGTAGAAGCCCATCGGCTGGCTGTTCAGCAGGCAGGAGGCGAACACATCGGGATACAGCCACTTCACCCAGGCCGAGACGTAAACCAGATGGGCGAAGGAGCAGGCGTGGCTCTCGGGGAAGCCGTATTCGCCGAACCCCTTGATCTGGTTGAAACAGTTCTGGGCGAACTCGGCGTCATAGCCGCGCGCGATCATCCGCCCGACCATCTTCTCCTCGAAATTGCCGATGGTGCCGTTGTGCCGGAAGGTGGCCATGGCCCGGCGCAGGCCGTTGGCCTCCTCGCCGGTGAACTCGGCCGCGACCATGGCGATCTTCATCGCCTGTTCCTGGAACAGGGGCACGCCCAGGGTCTTGCGCAGCACATTGGCCAGTTCGTCCGGATCGGCGGCCGAACCCGGCATGGAGAAGCGGTAGCTGCCCGGGCCATGCCGCGCCTCATGGGTCCGCCGCTCCAGCCGCCGCTGCAGATAGGGGTGCACCATCTTGCCCTGGATCGGGCCGGGCCGGACGATGGCGACCTGCACCACCAGATCGTAGAATTCCACCGGCCGCAGGCGCGGCAGCATGGACATCTGCGCCCGGCTCTCGACCTGGAAGACGCCCACCGAATCCGCCCGGCACAGCATGCGATAGACCCCGCGCCGCTCTACCGGCACGGCGGCGGTGTCGGGCAGGGGCCGGCCATAGGTCTCGCCGATCATGCGGAAGGCCCGCTTCATCGCCGTCAGCATGCCCAGCGCCAGAACATCGACCTTCATCAGCTTGAGGAAGTCGATGTCGTCCTTGTCCCATTCGATGAAGGTCCGGTCGGCCATGGCCGCATTGCCGATCGGCACGATCTCGATCAGCGGGGCCTGGCTCAGCACAAAGCCACCGACGTGCTGGCTCAGATGGCGCGGGAATTGGATCAGCTCGGCGGTCAGTTCGAGCGCCAGCTTCATGCGCACGTCGTCGCGGCTCAGCCCGGCCCGGTCGACATGCTCGTCCTTCACCTCCGAGCCCCATGACCCCCAGACGGTGTCGGCCATGCGGGCGGTGACGTCCTCGGTCAGGCCCAGCGCCTTGCCCACATCGCGGATCGCCGAGCGCGGCCGGTAGTGGATGATGGTCGCCACGATCCCCGCCCGGTCGCGGCCGTAGCGCTGATAGACATACTGCATCACCTGTTCGCGCCGCTCGTGCTCGAAATCGACGTCGATGTCGGGCGGCTCGGACCGGTTCGAGGAAATGAACCGCTCGATCAGCACCTCCTGCCGGGTGGGATCGACATTGGTGATCCCCAGACAGAAGCAGATCACCGAATTGGCCGCCGAGCCCCGCCCCTGGCACAGGATCGGATCGGGCCGGGCGCGGGCCCAGGCGACGATGTCGTGGACGGTCAGGAAATAGGGCGCGTATTTCAGCTCGCGGACCAGCCGGAGCTCCTTCAGGATGATCGCCCGGATCGCCTTGGGGACGCCGCCGGGCCAGCGCGACCGGGCCCCATTCAGCGTCAGCCGGGCCAGCCAGCCCTGGGCGGAATAGCCCGGCGGGACCGGCTCGTCCGGATACTGATAGCTCAGCTCCCGCAGGGAAAAGGTGCAGGCCCGCGCCACCGCCATGGTCCGCGCCAGCGCCGCCTCATGGCCCCGGAACAGTCGCGCCATCTGGGCCGGCGGCTTCAGATGGCGTTCGGCATTGGCCTGCAGCCGCCGTCCGGCCCTGTCGATGGTCGTCCCCTCGCGGATGCAGGTCAGGACGTCCTGCAGCGTCCGCCGCTCGGGGTGGTGATACAGCACGGCATTGGTCGCGATCATCGGCGCGCCGGTGCGATGCGCCATCGCCGCCAGCCGGTTCAGCCGCTTGCGGTCATCCCCCCGCCACAGCGGCGCCGCCGCCAGATACAGGTCGTCCGGCCAGCGCCTTCGCCATATTGCCAGCCGGGCCTCGAAGGCCGCGTCGGGGCGTTCCGGCGCGGGGGCCAGGGCGATCATCCCCTCGCCCATGGCCACCGCCTGTTCGAACGTCAGCCGCGTCTCGGCCTTTGCGATCCGGTCCTCCCCCTCCTGGGGGGGAGGTGGCACGGCGCGGATACGCGCCGTGACGGAGGGGTCGCCCTCAGCCCCTCCACCATCCTTCGCCTGCGGCTCCGGATGGTCCCCCTCCCCCCAGGGGGAGGAGAAGGCCTCGCTCTTGCCCAGCGACAGCAGGCGGCACAGCCGGCCGTAAGCGGCGCGGTCGCGCGGGAAGACGATCAGCTCCGTCCCGTCGGTGAGCCCCAGCCGCGACCCGACCACCAGCGGGATGTCGACATCCTCGGCCCCCATCAGCGCCCGGACCATCCCCGCCAGCGTATTGCGGTCCGCCACCCCGACGGCGGCCAGCCCGAGGGCCTTGGCCTGCATCATCAGCTCGCCCGGATGCGACGCCCCCTCCAGAAAGCTGAAATTGGTCATGGCCCCGAGCTCGGCATACGCGCCGTCCCAGCCGTTCACGGCAGCACCCCGTGCATCCACCACGAGGGCGCCCGCTCCTCCGGGTCGCCGGAAAACTCGCGGCCATACAGCCCCTCGCGGAACAGCCAGTAGCGGCCGCCCGCATCATCCTCGACGCGATAGTAGTCGCGGGTGCGCACCTGCCGGTCGTCGGGGCGGGGCCGCCACCATTCGGGCGACAGCCGCTCGGGCCCGTCGGCGCGCGTCACCCGCCGCGACAGCCTGCGCCAGGTGAAACGGGCCGGGGCGCCGTCGGGCAGTTCGGCGATGGCCTCCACCGGCTCGGGCGGGTCGAGCAGGAGGAGGGGCCGGCGCCCCGCATCGCCCTCCGCCGCCGCCGGCGATCGCCCCAGCGCCGGCCGCCAGCGCTCGGCCCGCTCCGGGATCCAGCTGTCCACCGGCTCGGGCGTCAGCACCCGGTCCTCGCCCAGCCGCGCCGTCAGCCGGTCGATCAGGGCGGCCAGGCTCTCGGCCTGTTTCGCCTCCGCCTCGGTCTCCAGCGCCCCCTGCCGCGCCGTCATCGCCTCGACCGCGTCGGCGGTCAGCATCAGGGCGTCGAGGCCGAAGCCGAGCTCCAGCCGCCCCAGCCCCGCTTCGCGGAACAGCCGCAGCCAGATCGTCGCGTCCCGCCCTGGCCGGCCCATGCGCACCGACAGACCGGTGGTCCCGCCGTCCGAGCGGAAGCCGGTCAGGGTCAGGGCCTTCGCCCCCTGCCCGTCGCGCACCAGCGGCGCGGACAGGTCGGCGGCCAGTTCCGCCAGCCGCGCCGCCACCCCCTCGATATCCTCGACCGGCTGCATCCATGTCCGCCACGCCCGGTATTTCGGCGGCGGCCTGACCGGCGTCAGGGCCTCGCCGGCAAACCCCAGCGCCTGATCCAGCCGCTGGACCAGCCCCACCCCGGCCCCGTCGCGGAACCGGCGCGCCAGACCCGCCCGCGGCATGGGATAGAGGTCGCCGATCCGCTTCAGGCCGAAGCGCCGCGCCTGGGTCAGGGTCCGGTCGTCGAGACGCAGGGCCTCGACCGGCAGGGGCGCCAGCCGGTCCCGGACGGTGTCCTCGTCCGCGATCGCCCCCTCACCCCCCACCTCGCCCCAGCGCGCCAGCGCCCAGGCGGCGCCCGGCGTCGGGGCCACGGCCACGCGCGCCCGCCCGCCGGCCTCCGCCAGCCGGCCCCGGATCTGCTCCAGCAGCGCCGCCTCGCCGCCGAACAGATGGGTCGCGCCGGTGACGTCCAGGAACAGGCCCTCCAGCCCCTCGCCTGCCGGATCGAGGCTGACCGACGGCGACCAGCGCTCGGCCCAGACCGCCAGCGCCGTCAGGGCGCGGGCGTCGGCCTCGGGGTCGGCGGGTTTGCAGATCAGCTGGGGGATCATGGCCCGGGCGTCGGCCTGGGTCTGGCCCCGGCGCAGGCCGGCCCGGCGCGCGGCCGGATTGAGGGCGTGCAGGATCGCCGCGCCCCGGCTGTTCTTCAGGATCAGGGCGAACGGGTTCTGTGGATCGAGGGCGGGGTCAGGCGGCGAGGCCGGACGGCGCGCCCGCGTGGCTGATCGCCGCCAGACCGTCACCGGCCAGTCGATCAGCCAGACGGAGACGATGCGTCTCATCATCCTGCTCCAGCATCCATGCCCCGGGCCGTTCGCCCCGGCCGCGCACCAGTTCGGCGGTCAGCCGCAACGCGCCCGGCGCCCGGGCGTCGTCGGGATCGACCGCGCTGGCGAGGGTCGATATCCGCCACCGCCGCCGCGCCGCGCTGAGTCCGTCCAGTCCGCGCGGCAGCACCAGTCCCACGCACCCGCCCTGTTTGGCGGCGAAATCCAGCCGCCGCGTCTGGGTCAGGGTCGCCGCATCCACCGCCCCCAGGGCCAGGGACACCGCCCCCGACCGCAGCGCCTGCTCCAGCGCCCACAGGGCCTCGACCGCCGTGTTGACGGGGGCGAGGATCAGGGAAAGCCCTGGCAGGCCGGGACCATAGGGGCGGCCATATTCGCTGAGCCAGGCCCGGGTCGCGGTGATCAGAATCGGTCTCGCATCCCCCTCGATCCGCCGCGACAGGGCGAACCGCAGGACCGCGGCCATGTCCCGGGGCCCCGCGGCACAGGCTTCCTCAAGCGGCGCGGGCCGCTCGGGAAAGGCGTCGATCGAAGGAAAGGCTGCGGGCGTCATCGGAGTCCGGAACAGGATTGTTCACTATTTGTTCCGGCCGCCTCAAGAGTCAAATGCGGAATGCCTTACACACGCAAAGGTTGTTGTTCCTCCGTTTTTGATTGCAAACCATGGTGCGGTCTTTGCACCGAAACAGTCTTTCCAGGCCGACAGGCCCAAACGGTACGAAACCCTGGCCATGGCCATCCGCGAACTGACCGACGCCGACTACCCCGGGGTCCAGGCCCTGCACCGCGGGGTCGGCTGGCCTGAGCGGTCCCTGGCCGGCTGGAGATGGCTGCACGCCAATCCCGCCCGGCTCGAGATCGGCGCGCCCGCCGGCTGGGTCTGCACCGGCCCGGACGGCCAGCTGACGGCCCATACGGGCAATTTGATCCAGCGCTTCCGCTTGGGCGACCGGGTGCTTCACGGCGCGACCGGCTTTTCGATCATCGTCACGCCGGCCGCGCGGGGCGCCAGCCGGTCGCTGATCAAGGCCTTCAACGATCAGTCCAACGTCTTCGCCGCCTGGACCTTCAACGCCAACGCCCGGTCCAGCCCCCTGTATGCCCGCCACGGCATGAGGGCCTGGCCCGAAGAGACGCACGACCTGAAGCTGAGCTGGCCCGTCGATCGCCCCGCCCTCGCGGTCGGACGCCTGCTTCGCGGCTTGGTGAACGCCGCGCCGGGCGTCGCGCCGCATCTGGGCGAGTGGCTGATGAACGACAGGTTGGGCCGCACGCCGCAGCTGCCCCTGCCAGCCGGCGTCACGCAGTTGACGGATTTCCGGGACCAGTCCGCCTATGCGGCCTTCTGGCAGGCCCTGAACGCAGAGGGACGCCTGCTCGGCGACCGCAGTCCGGCCTCGCTCCGATGGCGGTTATCGGACCCCGACCTGACCACGCCGCCGCTGGCCCTCGCCTTCAGCCGCGAGGGCCGGATCACCGGCTACGCCATGGCGATGATGGCCAAGGGCAACATCATCGAGGCCCCTGTCCTCGAAATCATCGATCTGGAGGCGCTGGCGGACGACGGCGCGGCCATTCCGGCCTTGATGGACGCCCTGCTCGTCCTGGCCCGCCCGATGGGCGCGGCCAAGGTCCGGCTGCAGACGACAAGCCGAAACGGCCTGTCGCGGCTGGGGTCCCATACATCGGCGGCGCGCCGGGAGGGGGGCTGGGGGCATTGCCATGTCCGGTTCGCCCCCGACGCCCCGGATCCGTCCCTGTGGTCGCCCACGCCCTGGGACGCCGACTACGCCATCTGTCTGCGGCCCATTCCACTTCCCACGCGAGCGCGCGGACGAGTTCCGGTCAGGGTCCGCGCGACGGCCTCGAAAGCCTGAGGCCTAACCCCGGGGCCGGGCCTTCAGTTCGTCGCGGATCTCGGCCAGCAGGGCCTCGGTCGCCGTCGGCGCGGCGGGAACCGGGTCCGGCTCGGCCGCCCTCTGGCGGCGAAGGCGATTGATGAACTTCACCATCAGGAAGATGACGAAGGCCACGATCAGGAACTGAATCAGGGTGTTTATGAAGGCGCCGTACTGGATGGCGACCTCCTCGAGAGCTTCGGTCGCCGGGTCTTCCGGCGCCAGCACCCATTTCAGGTTCGAGAAGTCCACGCCGCCCAGCAACAGACCGATCGGCGGCATCACCACCTGTTCGACCAGGCTGGTGACGATCTTGCCGAAGGACGCGCCGATGATGACGCCGACCGCCAGGTCGATGACGTTGCCGCGCGAGATGAAGTCCCTGAACTCTGAAATCATTCCCATGGCTGACCTCAGGTGTCGCCGGCGTTCAGCCGCTCGCGCAGCTCTTTGCCGCTCTTGAAGAAGGGCACGGCCTTGGCCGGCACGTCGACGGTTTCACCCGTCCGGGGATTGCGGCCGGCCCGCGCCGGGCGGCCCCGCACCGAAAAGGCGCCGAAGCCGCGCAGCTCCACGCGGCCGCCGTCGCCGAGCGAATCCACCATCCGTCCCAATACGATATTGACCACCCGCTCGACCTCAGCGTGGGTCAGGTGGGTGTTCTCCGCAGCGAGCTTCTCGATCAGCTCGGACTTTATCATTCTGCAGGCCCCCCGTCCTGTTGCGCGCTTCCCCAGGACGCATACGGGTGCATCCAAGCGCAGGATGCAACCCCACCCTAGCCCTCACCTGTCGGGGGAAAAAGGCCCCGTGACGGATTTGCCGCGGAAATGTCGGTTAACGGACAGGACGCGAGGGCGATACCGCAGATTCGGTACGGTCGCCGACCAAGAAAAAGGCGGCCGGATCGCTCCGGCCGCCTGATCCGTTTCACCGGCAGGAAGAAGACTATTCCTTCGTGCTGGCCTTCTCGCGCAGGGCGGCGCCGAGGATGTCGCCCAGCGAAGCGCCCGAATCGGACGAACCGAACTGTTCGATCGCCGCGGTCTCGTCCTTCATTTCCAGGGCCTTGATCGACACCGAGACGCGGCGCGAGGCCTTGTCGATGCCGGTGACCATGGCGTCGACGCGGTCGCCGACCGAATAGCGCTCGGTGCGCTGATCGGCGCGGTCGCGGGACAGATCGGACTTGCGGATGAAGGCGGTCGCCGGGGCGTCCTCTTCACCGAACTTGACCTCGATGCCGCCGGTTTCGATCGACGTCACGGTGACGGTGACCTGCTGGCCCTTCTTGAAGGTGTCGCCTTCCATCGGATCGCCGCCCAGCTGTTTGATGCCCAGCGAGACGCGTTCCTTCTCGACGTCGACGTCCAGCACCTTGGCCTTGACGGTTTCGCCCTTGCGGTAGCGCTGGATGGCTTCCTCGCCCGAGACGTTCCAGTCCAGGTCGGACAGGTGCACCATGCCGTCGATGTCGTTGTCCAGGCCGATGAACAGGCCGAACTCGGTGGCGTTCTTGACCTCGCCCTCGACGGTCGAACCGATCGGGTTGGCGGCCACGAACGCATCCCACGGATTGTCCTGGGCCTGCTTGAGGCCCAGCGAGATGCGGCGCTTGGAGGCGTCGACATCCAGCACGACCACGTCGACTTCCTGCGAGGTCGAGACGATCTTGCCCGGGTGGACGTTCTTCTTGGTCCAGGACATTTCCGAGACGTGCACCAGGCCTTCGACGCCGGCTTCCAGCTCAACAAACGCGCCGTAGTCGGTGATGTTGGTGATGCGGCCGGTCATCTTGGCGCCGACCGGGTATTTGGCTTCGACGCCGTCCCACGGATCGGTCTGCAGCTGCTTCATGCCGAGGCTGATGCGCTGGGTGTCCGGGTTGATCTTGACGATCTGGACCTTGACGGTGTCGCCGACGGCGAGGACCTGCGAGGGGTGCGAGACGCGCTTCCACGACATGTCGGTGACGTGCAGCAGGCCGTCGATGCCGCCCAGGTCCACGAACGCGCCGTAGTCGGTGATGTTCTTGACCACGCCTTCGCGGACTTCGCCTTCCAGCAGCTGGCCGACCAGTTCGGTGCGCTGTTCGGCGCGGGCTTCTTCCAGGATGGCGCGACGCGAGACGACGATGTTGCCGCGCGGACGGTCCATTTTCAGGATGGCGAAGGGCTGTTCCTTGC
The DNA here is from genome assembly GCF_002483305.1 of Brevundimonas sp. UBA7664. GTDB lineage: Bacteria > Pseudomonadota > Alphaproteobacteria > Caulobacterales > Caulobacteraceae > Brevundimonas. The sequence goes on along the minus strand of NZ_DLHQ01000022.1, from coordinate 8,093 downwards.
CCATCAGCGGGCCGACGTCGCGCACCGGGCGGATGTCGACCTGCGAGCCGGGCAGGAAGGCCGAGGCGCCGCCGAGGTCGACGGTGAAGCCGCCCTTGACGCGGCCGACGATGGCGCCGTTGACCGGCTGGCCTTCGGCGAACACGACTTCCAGACGGGTCCAGGCTTCCTCGCGACGGGCCTTGTCGCGGCTGATGACGGCTTCACCCAGGGCGTTCTCGACGCGCTCGAGGTAGACTTCGACATTGTCGCCGAGCTTCGGAATGACGGCGCCTTCGCCGATGCCGAACTCGCGGGCCGGGATGCGGCCTTCGGTCTTCAGACCGACGTCGATGATCAGGATGTCCTTTTCGATGCCGACGACGCGGCCGTGAACGACCTGGCCTTCGCCGAGGTCACGGCCCTGAAGGGTTTCGTCGAGCAGCGCGGCGAAATCATCGCGCGAGGGGGAGAAGCTTTGGGTGTCAGTCATGCGGTGGTTGGGTTTCTAACGGTTATGGCGCGCGACCGGATGGCCCCGCGCGAGGTGAGAGTGAAAGGATAATCAGGTCGTCAGGACACGAGGCGAATGAGCCAGAACGCCCGCGGAAGCCGAGGTATGGAGCGTTGGATTTGCCGGCGGTCCCTAGAGACCGTGCCGGCTGCGCGCCGCCTCGACGATACGGCGGGCCGCATCGAAGGCGGTCTCTATATCCATATCGGTCGTATCCAGCAAGACGGCGTCTTGCGCCTGCACCATGGGGGCCGCGCCCCGGCCCGCGTCGCGCTCATCCCGGCGCATGATGTCGGCCAGCATCTCCTCATAGGCGATGACGTCGCCGCGGCCTGTCAGCTGTTTCCAGCGGCGCATGGCCCGCACCCCGGGCGTGGCGGTGACATAGAGCTTGGCCTGGGCCTCGGGGGCGATGACGGTCCCGATATCCCGCCCGTCGAGCACCGCCCCGCCCGGCTGGGCCGCGAAGGTCTTCTGGAAGGCCAGCAGGGCCGCGCGCACCCCCGGATAGCCGGCCACGCGGCTGGCGGCCTCGCCGGCGCCTCCGTCGGTCAGCCGTTCGGTATCGACCAGGTGACCGGCGTCCAGCGCCCGCGCCACGGCCTCGGCGGCGGCCTGGTCGTCCAAGGATCCGCGCGCGTCGAGCACGGCGAGCCCGACGGCCCGGTACAGCAGGCCGGTGTCGAGATGCGGCAGACCATAGGCTGCGGCCAGCCGGGCGGCGATGGTGCCCTTGCCCGAGGCGGCGGGGCCGTCGACGGCGATGATCAGGGGTGCGGTCATTCAGACGCTGCGATATCGGCCCCGAGGCCGCGCATCAACTCGACAAACCCCGGAAAGCTGGTGGCGATCATGCCCGGCTCGTCCACGGTCACCGGTTCGTCCGCCGCCAAACCCAGCACCAGATGGCTCATGGCGATGCGGTGATCGCCGTGGGTGGTCACGGTCGCGCCGCCGCGAACGGACCCGCCGAAGACGGTGAATCCTTCCGGCTCCTCCTCGACCCGGACGCCGCAGGCGGTCAGGCCCGCCGCCATCAGGGCGATGCGGTCGCTCTCCTTGACCCGCATCTCGCCGATGCCCCGCATCACCGTCGCCCCCTCGGCGAAGGCGGCTGTGGCGGCGAGGATCGGGTATTCGTCGATCATCGAGGCGGCGCGTTCCGGCGGCACAACCACCCCACGCAGCTTCGAATGCCGGGCGGTGACGTCGCCGACCTCCTCGCCGCCGGCCATGCGGCGGTTCGAGACGGTCAGATCGGCCCCCATCTCGCGCCAGGTCTCGAACAGACCGGTGCGCAGCGGGTTGAGCATCACGCCTTCGACCGTGACGTCCGATCCGGGGACGACCAGTCCGGCCGCCAGCGGGAAGGCGGCGGAAGATGGATCGCCGGGCACGGCGACGGTGGTTCCGGACAGCGCCTGGCCGCCCTGCAGGCTGACCCGCCAGCCCTCGCCCACCGGCAGGACGCCGACCTCGACGCCAAAGGCCTTCAGCATCCGCTCAGTATGATCCCGGCTCGGCTCGGCCTCGGTCACCGTGGTGACGCCGTCAGCCTTGACCCCGGCCAGCAGGATCGCTGACTTGATCTGGGCCGAGGCGACGGTCTGGACATAGTCGATCGCCGACAGCCCCCCGCCGGCGACCGCGACCGGCAACCGGTCCTCGGCGTCCTGCCAGTCGAACCGCGCGCCCATATCGGCCAGCGGCTCCGTCACTCGCCGCATCGGCCGTTTCCGCAGGCTGGCGTCACCGTCGAACGTCGCGGTGAGCCGATACCCCGCCGCCGCCCCCATGAGCAGCCGCACGCCCGTACCGGCGTTGCCGCAGTCGATGACACCGGCCGGCTGCTTGAACTCGCCCTGCCCGGTCACCCGCCAGCGCCCTTCGCCCAGTCGCTCGACGGTCGCGCCGAACGCCTCGACCGCCCGCGCCGTGGCCAGGATGTCGTCGCCTTCCAGCAGGCCCTCGATGTCGGTGACGCCCGTCGCCATGGCCCCCAGGATCAGGGCGCGGTGGGAGATCGATTTATCACCCGGCGCGCGCACCCGACCCGTCAGCGCAAGGCTGCGACGGGCGGTCAGTTGGGCGGGAATCGACACCCGGCGGTCTCCGGAAGGCTCAGCGGGCCCAGAGTCCGGGGACGCCGCGCGGAGATGGCTTTTGACAGCGGCCTCAGGGGGTGGCAAGGGAGCCGCCCCATTTCCCCACTCCCGCCAAAGGTCTTCAACCGTGGCCAAACCCGAACTGGGCCAGAAGCAGGTCTGCCCGAACTGCCAGGCCAAATTCTACGACCTGGGCCGTCGCCCTGCCCATTGCCCGAAATGCGCGACCGAATTCGATCCCGAGGAGGCGCTGAAGCTGCGCAACCGCCGCGGCCGTCCGGCCGGCTACCCGGCCGACGACGCTGATGAAGATCAGGTCAAGGACAAGAAGGCCGACGGCGACGAGGACGAGGAAGAAGAAGCCGTCGCAACGCCCGAGATTGATCAGGAAGGCCACGAGCCGATCCTGACGCCGGACGACGATGACGAGACTCCCGTCGATCCCACCGAAGAGTCCGGCATGGGCGAGGCGAGCGAGGACGACGATGTCCTGGCCGACGACGACGATGACGACTCCGTGCCGTTCATCGAGGACGAGGACGACGACAATTTCGAGGACGAGATCAAGGCGCCCAAGGACGACGAATAGACGATTTTCGCCCCCTCCCCGGACGGCTTTCGGGCGGTTCGGGGAGGTCGAAAATAAATGGCTGAACCGGGCTTGATCGTGATCAGACCCTGACATAGGTTCCGCCGCCTCGCAGCAGGGCCTCCCGGCCCCCACGCGATCCGACCGAAAGGCCCAGCGCCCGAGGTTCGGGGCTTTAGCTCAGCTGGTAGAGCGCTTGCATGGCATGCAAGAGGTCAGCGGTTCGACTCCGCTAAGCTCCACCATCGAAGGCCCCGCGGGAAACCGCGGGGCCTTCGTCCCATCCGGCTCCCGTTGATCTGTCCGCAATCCCGCCCCATCTAGGGAGCTGGCCGACGCCTCGCCGATGACGGGGGGCGCAGACGGCGCAAGGCCTGCTTCGGGGGCGAGAGACGATGACGACACGCACCATATTGTTCGACAGCCCCTTCCTGCTCGGCTTCGACCACACCCGGGCCCTGATCGACCGGGCCGCCCGCGCCGCGGCGGACAGCTATCCACCCTACAATGTCGAACAGCGCGGCGAGCTTTCGGTGCGCATCTCGCTGGCCGTCGCCGGGTTCGGTCCCGACGACCTGGTGATCACCCTCGAGGGCCGCCAGCTGACCATCGCCGGCAAGCGCGAACCTGCGCCGGACCAGTCCGACCAGGCCTTCCTGCACCGCGGCATCGCCGGGCGCGGCTTCGTCCGCAGCTTCGTCCTCGCCGACGGACTGGACGTCGACGCGGCCAGCCTCGAACACGGCCTGCTCCACGTCGATATGAGCCGGCCGGCAGACCTGCCCGCGGTCCGGCGCATCCCCATCACCCGGGGCTGAGGCCACCGTTTTTCCAGCCGCCGCATTCGGGGCCGGACCCCAAAGCCCTGTCGGGGCGTTAGTTCAGTACAAGGAGGCGGTCTCGATGACGCCGGCGATCATGACCAAGGAAGATTTCAGGGGGCTGGGCGCGCCCGACCTCGTCTATGTGCGCGAGATCCGCGCGTCTGACGTGATGGCCGATGTGGCCCTCTCCGCCGCCAAGGGGCTGTCGGTCGATCCCGAAGCCACCCTGTTCGCCGTCCATGGCGCCGACGGCGAGCGGCTGGCCGTGATGATGGATCGTGAGTCCGCCTTCGCCGCCGCCGTGGCCCACGAGCTGGAGCCGGTCTCGGTTCATTGATGGAAGGCGCTACCGCCCCGCGCGCGGCGCGGGGCTGCTTGAGCGCGTCAGGCCGCCGTCGCCGGAAGGCTGTCGCGGACGAACAGGGCGCGGATCGCGTCCACGGTCCGGGCCTGTCGCAGGTGTTCGCGCATCTCGGACGAGCGCAGGGCCCGCGAGATCGCCGCCAGGGCGCGCAGATGTTCGGCGCCGTCGCGCGGCGGGGCGAACAGGGCGAACAGCAGGTCCACCGGACGGTCGTCGACCGCCCCATAGGCGACCGGCGTCTCCAGCCGGACGAAGACGGCCGTCACCCGGTCGATGCCTTCCAGCCGCGCGTGCGGAACCGCGACGCCCGAACCCAGGCCGGTCGACCCCAGGGCCTCGCGCTCGAGCAGGGCCTCCATGATCCGGTTTTCCGGCATGCCCAGGGCATGCGCGGCGGCCTCGGCCACCGTATGCAGGGCCTGACGCTTTGACGAGGCGCCGCTGCGCAGGACGACGCCGCCGTCCGCCAGCAATTCACCGATGTCCATGAGAAGTTCCCGACTCTGCCACACATCCCGAATGGGCGGGGGCCGTTTAGACCACCCGCCTCGATTGGGGAAGACTATACGCCGCTACCGTTTACCGAACCGTGTCCATTGATCGACTTCCCCGTTCGCTCGGGATCGATCCAGCCCACATTGCCGTCGGGACGGCGGTAGACGACCGAGAGGCCGCCATGGGCGGCGTTGCGGAAGAGCACGACGGGATAGCCGGTCATGTCGAGCTCAAGCACGGCCCGCCCCACCGTCAGGGTACGGATTTCATGCTCGGTCTCGGCGATGACCATGCCGACGGGCGGCGGTCCGTCAGGGCCCGCGTCGCCGAAGGTGTCGTCCTCCACGTGCTCGGGGTCATGGAAGACCATGCTGCGGGCGACCTCGCGGGCGGCGTTCTCGGTCTTTTCGGGCGACAGGCCCTTGGGACCGATGTGGTGGTCCTTGAGGCGCCGCTTGTAACGCCGGACCCGCTTCTCAAGCTTTTCAAGGCTGTCCGAGAAGGCGCCGTGGGCGTCGGCCCCCTGGCCGGTGGTGACCAGGCTCTGTCCCGAGGCGAGGCGGACCCAGCAGTCGACCTTGAAGCCGTGGCCGTCCTTGGACACCACGACCTCGGCGTCCTGCGCCCCGCGTTCGAAATATTTGCCGATCCCGTCTTCGAGTTCCTGGGTGATGCGCGAGCCTAACGCGTCGCCAACATCTACGTGCTTGCCGCTGACCTGGATTTGCATGGTGATAGAACGCGACCGAACGGGAATGGTGTCAACGGTGATCACCGAAATGTGGTGTCTTGACGCAAATTGTCGGGAGGAATTGGACGACGGAAATCGGGAGAATTCGACGACGGGCGGGTGGGACAGGAGATACAGCGAATACAGGCGGGGAAAACGGGGTTCTCAGCCGGTTCGAAGCATCCGTTTGCGCTCGACCGACGAGGGGATGCGCAGGGCCTCGCGGTATTTCGCCACGGTGCGGCGGGCGATGTCGATGCCCGCCTCTTTCAGGATCTCCACGATCCGGTCGTCGCTCAGCACGTCGCCGTCGCGGCCCTCGCCGTCGATCATCGCCTTGATCCGGTGGCGCACGGCCTCTGCCGAATGGGTCGCCCCGCCGTCGGACGACTGGATCGCCGCCGTGAAGAAGAATTTCAGCTCGAACACGCCGCGCGGGGTCGAGACGTATTTGTTCGAGGTCACCCGGCTGACCGTCGACTCATGCATGCCGATGGCGTCGGCGACGGTCTTCAGGTTCAGCGGGCGCAGGAACTCGACCCCGAAGGCGAGGAAGGCGTCCTGCTGGCGCACGATCTCGGACGACACCTTGAGGATGGTCTTGGCCCGCTGGTCCAGCGATTTGACCAGCCAGCTGGCCTGGGCGGCGCATTCGGCGACGAAGGTCTTCTCCACGTCCGAGCGCGAACCGGCCGCGACCACGCCGTGATAGCGCTTGTCCATGATCAGGCGCGGCAAGGTGTCGGCGTTCAGCTCGACCTTCCAGCCGCCGGCCGGATCGGACCGCACATGGACGTCGGGAATCACCGTCTGGGCCGGTTCCCCGCCGAAGCCCGCGCCGGGCCGGGGCGTCAGCGCCTTCAGCTCGGCGATCATCTCGGCCATGTCCTCGGCGTCGACGCCGCAGGCCTTGCGCAGGCCGGACAGGTCGCGTTTCGCCAGCAGGTCCAGGTTGGCCAGCAGACAATCCATCGCCGGGTCGAACCGGTTACGCTCGATCAGTTGCAGTTTCAGACACTCGGGCACCGACCGGGCCATGACGCCGGTCGGTTCGAACCCGTGGCACACCGCCAGCACGCCCTCGACCCGTTCCAGGGCGATGCCCAGCCGGTCGGCGATCTCGGCCAGTTCGCCGCGCAGATAGCCGCCCTCGTCGACGCTATCGATCAGGGTCAGGGCGATGGCGTGGTCGGAGGGCGAGAAGGCCGCCTGCGAGGCCTGGGCCTGCAGATGCTCCCACAGGGTGGCCTCGCGGCTGTCGGGCTGTTCGCGGCCCTCGCCGTCCAGCACACCGCCTCCGGCGCCCGCGCGGGACCAGTCGTTGAGGCCGACCTGGGCCTCCCCCACGCCGACATCCTCCATCCGGTCCGAAGTGCGCTCGCCGGGGCTGGCGTCGCCGTAGACATCGTCGGAGCGGGCGTCGAGCGTGCGGTCCGCGTCCTGAACCCGCCCCTCGTCGAAACTCATCTCGGCGGCGTCATGGCTTTCAGCCGCGGCCGGCGCGTCCACCTCGCCGCCGGGCTCGGCGTCCTCGCGTTGGAGCAGCGGATTCTTCTCGAGCTCCGCCTCGACGAAGGCCTCGAGCTCGAGGTTGGACAGTTGCAGCAGCTTGATCGCCTGCTGCAGCTGGGGCGTGATGACCAGCCCCTGGCCCTGCCGTATCTCCAGCCTCTGTCCGAGCACCGTTCTTTTTCCCCTGCCCCCGGGCGTGGCCCGAAACTTGCTGCGGCCACCTTGTGGCCGGAACGGTTAACGGGGGTCTAAGCCGCGCGGCGGATGGATCGGAACGCTGACTTGTCGCGCCCCGGCGGCCACGCCGCCGTCTTGTCGCAAAGCGGACGCGTGGAAGGTCTGCTGAGGGGGGTGAGTGGACATTATGACCGCACTGCTTGACCGCACTCTGGTCAGTCATAAAGTCATAGTCGTGAGGATCGCACGCCATGCTCCTGCCAGCACTGACAGTCGCCAGTTCGCTATTGGCCGTCATCGTTCAGTGCGTCACGCCTGAGGCAGAGGTCACCCTCAACGCGCGAGACGCAGCCGACATCACTGTGGAAGTGGCGAACGTGGGCGATCACCGACTTTGCTACTTTCTAGGCGACGCTCGCTCATTCTATCTCACCCAGAATGGTGTCGAGGCACCGTTCCCCACTGGAGTTCCGCATATGGGACCCGGTCCGCGCTGCGCGGTGTTGGGGGCGGGAGAGAGCAAGCTTGAGACCTTCGATTTAAGCGTCATCTACCCGACAATGGCTCCGGGTGATGAACTGTGCATCTTGGCCGCTGTTTGGGATCACGACGCCAGCGATGAGGCAGAGACCACGGTAAAGGCTTGCCAGATCGTTCAACGTTGAACGTCCGCAACGGGTCGGGAGCGGACCCTCGCCTGAGGGTGGAAAGCGGACCTTCTCGGCGCAACCAAAGCGCAACGCGCTGGTCCCGCGGGCACGCCCTTCACCGAGAGCGGTGGACACGAAAGTGAGCTACGCTTTG
>NZ_DLHQ01000047.1 GCF_002483305.1 Brevundimonas sp. UBA7664 | reverse complement strand
GGCCCGGCTGGCCGCCAGCGACCCGGCCCGCGGGGACCGCGCCCTGCAGACCGTCATCGCCGCCTGGCCTGATACGCCCCAGGCCCGCGAAGCCTCCAGCCGTCTCGGCGACCTGCGCGTCTCCGCCGGCGACCATGCCGGGGCGGTGGCCGCCTATGCGACGGCGCTTCAGGGCTGGCCCACCGCGCCCTGGGCCGCGTCGACGACGCTGGAGCTGGCCAATGCGCTCAACGCCACCGACCGCAAGACCCAGGCCTGCACGGCCCTGAGCGAATTCACCCGCCGCTATGCCGAGGGGGCCAGCGCCGCCGTGCGCACCCGGGCGACCGAGGCCCGCACCCGCATCGGCTGCGCCGCCCCAGCGGCGCCGGCCCGGAGACCGGGCTGACGCCAATCCCCGCTGACTGGACCGGCCCCGCCCGGGCCGCGCTGTCCGCGCGTCTGGAAGCCGATGTCGAACGCCCGATCGCCCTGGCCCTGTCGGGCGGCGGCGATTCCATCGCCCTGCTGAGGCTGGCGGCTGGCTGGGCGCGCGAGAACGGCCGCCGCCTGCTGGCCCTGACGGTCGATCACGGCCTCAGCCCTCACAGCGCCGACTGGGCTGCCTTCGCCGAACGCGCCGCCCGCGAGGTCTGGGCCGATTGGCGCGGTCTCTCATGGGCCGGGCCGAAACCGGCGACCGGCCTGTCGGCGGCCGCCCGGAGCGCTCGCCACCGCCTGATCGCCGAAGCCGCGCGAGGGGCGGGCGCCCGGGTGATTCTGTTCGCCCATACCGCCGACGACATCGCCGAGGCCGAGCTCATGCGCGCCGAAGGCTCGACCCTCGGCCGCCTCCGCGACTGGTCGCCGTCCCCCGTCTGGCCCGAGGGCCGGGGGTTGATGCTGCTGCGGCCCATGCTGGGGGCGGGTCGGGGCGAGGTGCGGGACTGGCTGAAAGGGCAGGGGGCGGCCTGGATTGACGATCCGGCGAATGAGGACGTGCGGTTCGCAAGGAGCCGGGCGAGGAAAGCGCTCACCCGTCTCCCTGTGGGAGAAGGTGGCGCGCAGCGCCGGATGAGGGTCGACTGTGCGAGCGGCGAAGCCGCCCCCGGACAGTCGGCCCTCACCCTTTCGCGCAAGGACGACGGCTCCGCCGCCGTGCGCTCAAGCCCCCTCCCAACGGGAGAGGGATCAATCAACATCGACCGGCTTATCGACGCTTCAACCTTGGCCGCCGTGCTCGTCTGCGCCGGCGGCGGGGACCAGCTCCCGCGCGGCGACCGGCTCTCCGCGATCGACACCCGGCTGCGCGCCGGCGAGGATTTCACCGCCACCCTGTGCGGCGCCCGAATCGAGGCCCGGAGCGGATCCGTCCTCGTCACCCGCGAGACCGGTGAGTTCGCCCGCCGGCCCCGCGCGCCCTTACCGCTGCCCCCCGGGGTGGAGACCGTCTGGGACGGGCGCTGGGCGATCACGGTCGATTCGGCCGGCTGGTCCGTCGTCCCCGCCGCCGGACGGATGGCGGCCCTGTCCGACACCGATCGCGGGATGCTGAAAGCCCTGCCGTCGGCCACGCGCGGGTCCATGCCTGTGCTGATCCGGCACGACGCGACTGCGCCGGTTCTTGCAGGAACGGCGGGCAAGGCGACGTCGCTGGTCGAGGAGAGACTGGCGCTGGCGCTGGACCGAATGACGCACGAACGGGATCCGGGCGATGTCCTCCATGGCGCATCGTCCCCGAAGCACCTATTTTCTGGCGCTGATATTACTGACGACCGGGCGCTGCGGCGCACCCAGGGAATGAGACGAGAATGAACCTGCGCAATCTGGCCACCTGGGGCGTCATCATCCTGGGCGCCCTGGCCTTCTTCGCGGCGGTCAGCCGCCCCGGCGGTCTGACCGCCCCGGTCGCCGGCAAGGAAGCCGCGCCCCGGCCCGTGGCGATGAGCTATTCCAACCTGCTCAAGGCCCGCGACGACGGAAACATCGTCAAGATCGAGGTGCGCGGCGAGATGGTGAAGGCCACGCTGCGCGACGGTCAGATCGTCAATGTGACCACCCCCATCCCCAACGCCGCCCTGGTCGACAGCATCCAGGCCAAGGGCGCCGAGGTCGACGTCAAGACCAGCCGCCAGTCGGTCTGGCTGACCGTGCTGATGGGCGCCCTGCCGTTCGTGCTGATCATCGGCCTGTGGATCCTGATCATGCGCCAGATGCAGGGCGGGGCGCGCGGGGCCATGGGCTTCGGCAAGTCCAAGGCCAAGCTGCTGACCGAGCACAAGGGCCGCAAGACCTTTGACGACGTCGCCGGCGTGGACGAGGCCAAGGAAGAGCTGCAGGAGGTCGTCGACTTCCTCAAGGACCCGGCCAAATTCCAGCGTCTGGGCGGCAAGATTCCCAAGGGCGCCCTGCTGGTCGGCCCTCCCGGCACCGGCAAGACCCTGCTGGCCCGCGCCGTGGCCGGTGAAGCCGGCGTGCCTTTCTTCTCGATCTCGGGCTCCGACTTCGTCGAGATGTTCGTCGGCGTCGGCGCCAGCCGTGTCCGCGACATGTTCGAACAGGCCAAGAAGAACGCCCCCTGCATCATCTTCATCGACGAGATCGACGCCGTCGGCCGTCACCGCGGCGCCGGTCTGGGCGGCGGCAATGACGAGCGCGAGCAGACCCTGAACCAGCTGCTGGTCGAGATGGACGGCTTCGAGGCCAATGAGGGGATCATCCTGATCGCCGCCACCAACCGTCCCGACGTGCTGGATCCGGCCCTGCTGCGTCCCGGCCGCTTCGACCGTCAGGTCGTGGTGCCCAATCCCGATGTGAACGGCCGTGAGAAGATCCTGCGCGTCCACATGAAGGACGTGCCGCTCGCCTCGGACGTCATGGTCAAGACCATCGCCCGCGGCACCCCCGGCTTCTCCGGCGCCGACCTGGCCAATCTGGTCAATGAGGCGGCCCTGATGGCGGCCCGCAAGGACCGTCGCATGGTCACCCATCGCGACTTCGAGGACGCCAAGGACAAGGTCATGATGGGCGCCGAGCGCAAATCCATGGCCATGAACGAGGAAGAGCGTCGCCTGACCGCTTATCACGAGGGCGGGCACGCCATCGTGGCCATGAACGTCAAGATGGCCGATCCCGTGCACAAGGCGACCATCGTCCCGCGCGGCCAGGCCCTCGGCATGGTGATGCAGCTGCCGGAAGGCGACCGCTATTCCATGAAGTACCAGCAGATGATCGACCGGATCGCCATCATGGCCGGCGGCCGCGTGGCCGAGGAACTGATCTTCGGCAAGGAGAACATCACTTCCGGCGCAAGCTCCGACATCCAGCAGGCGTCGAAGCTGGCCCGCCGCATGGTCACCCAGTGGGGCTTCTCCGACATCCTCGGCACCGTCGCCTATGGCGAGAACGAGCAGGAGGTCTTCCTTGGCCACTCGGTGGCGCGCAGCCAGAACGTCTCGGAGGACACGGCGCGGATCATCGACGCCGAGGTCAAACGCCTCGTCACCGAAGGCTGGAACGAGGCCCGCAAGATCCTGACCGACAAGGCCGCGGATCTGGAGACCCTGGCCCAGGCGCTGCTCGAGTACGAGACCATGTCGGGCCAGGAGATCAAGGATCTGCTCGAGAAGGGCGTGGCCCCGAACCGCGACGAGAGCAATTTCCCCAACGCCGGCCCTTCGGTCTCCGTGCCGATCACCCCGGTGTCGGACGGAACCTCGGTCGAGGTCCAGACCGTCCACTGAACCGTCGCCCGGTCATCCGCCGTCGCGGGCGGATGACCGGTGCGGGCTTCAGGCCAACGCGTCCGGGTCCTCGACCAGGATGGGCGTCAGGCGCCGCGTGGCTCCCGACGGGTCGGGCCACAGGATCGACTCCCCCTCCAGCAGGCCGAGCAGGCCGCAGCCCACGTGGGACAGGGCGGATATGCGCCCGGCATCGACGTCCGCGTCCTGCGGCATGACGATCCGGACGCGGCGCGTGGTCGACGTCCGCCCGTCGGTATAGTGCAGCCATCGATCCAGCCCCACGGCGTTCACGGGCCGTTCGGCGGGTTCGCACAGGGTGGCGCGGTCCAACTCCTGTTGCAGCAGCCCGGCCACGCCTTCGGCCATCCGGGTATCGCCGAGCAGACGGGACAGACGGGCGTGCTCGTCAGGCGTCAGGAAAATTTCCGGCAATGGCCGGACCGGTTCGGTGTGGGTCGGGAACATGGTTCGCATCTCGGGTTGGCGCGGGTCATCGCGCGGCATGAAGGACGCCGCGACAGCGGCGGATCGGGTGAAAGAGCGCGTGTTGAACAAACCGCGCGTGGCCCGCGCGGTCGTCCATAGGAGGATGAATGGATTGTCCTTGCCCGGAGCGGCTGACGGCGCACGACGCCGCCCCGGGCTACTCGCCTGCGACGAGTCGGCCCGCGTGGTTCAGCAGTCTGGCTTGATTGACGAACTGGAACATGACCGCCCGAAGCTGGGGCTCCGGAGCCGCAAAGTCAAACCGGGCTGGTCCGCCGATCACTGCCAGCTGACGTCGCCCACCGGCCCAGCCGCCGCAATGCGTGCCAGCGAACTTGTTTGCATTATAAACAAGTCTATGAGATATGGCTCTCCATCAAGAGGGGAACCCTTCCATGTCGTCCAACGAAACCCACCCGTCCGACCGCCTGCACGGCCTCGACGCCCTGCGCGGGACCGCCCTGCTGCTGGGCGTGGTCCTGCACGCCGCCATGTCCTATTTCCCGGTCACGATCTGGATCGTGCCGGACACCGACAACTCGCCGGCCGCCGCCGTCATCTTCTTCGCCATCCACCTGTTCCGGATGACCACCTTCTTCCTGATCGCCGGCCTGTTCGCGCATATGATGCTGGGCCGGCGCGGGACCCTGGGCTTCATCAAGGACCGTCTGATCCGCATCGCCGGACCGCTCGCGGTGTTCTGGACCCCGGTCCTGGCCGCCATCATCGCGGGCCTCGTCTGGATGGCGGCCATCCGCAACGGCGGATCCATTCCGACCGACGGACCGCCCCCGGCCCCGCTGACGCTCGAGACCTTCCCCCTGACCCATCTGTGGTTCCTCTGGGTCCTGCTGATCCTCTACGTCGGCATGCTGGTCCTCCGGGCGCCGTTCGCCCTGGCGGATCGCGGCGGCGGCTGGGGCCGGTTCGTCGACCGGATCACCGGCGCCCTGATCGGGCCGTGGACCCCCGCCCTGATGGCCGCGCCGCTGGCGATCGCCTTCTGGCTCGCGCCCAACTGGACGCCCTTCTTCGGCATTCCGACCCCGGACACGGGGCTGGTTCCGAATGTGACGGCCATGACCGCCTTCGGCTCGGCCTTCGGCCTCGGCTTCCTGCTCGACCGCCGCCGCGACCTGCTGGTCCGCATCGAGCGGCTGTGGCCGGTGTTCACGGTGGTGGCCCTGGGCGTCGGAACGGCGGCCCTGATCATGGCCGGCGGACCGGTGCCGGATCTTGCGCCCGTCACCGACCCTGAACTGAAGGCGCCGCTGGCGGCGGTGATGGCCCTGGCCGTCTTCGCCTCGGTCTTCGCGGTCCTGTCCCTGGCCCTGCGTTTCGCCTCGGGCTACAGCGCCGTCCGCCGCTACCTCGCCGACTCCTCCTACTGGGTCTACATCGTCCACCTGCCGCTGGTCATGGTCGGCCAGATCCTCGTGGTGAACGAGACCTGGCCCTGGTTCGTCAAGTTCGGCGTGGTCATCGGCGGGACCCTGGCGGTCAGTCTGGTCACCTACGAACTGTTGGTGCGCCACAGCTTCGTCGGCGGCTGGCTGAACGGCCGCCGCATCCCCTCGCGCCGCCGGCGCGAGGCGGAATTCGCCGCCGCCGAATAGCTTGCCAAGACGCACCGGCTCGTCCACGCCAAGGGCGAGCCGGCCCCGGAGATCCGCCCCATGTCAGCCAAGTCCGCCAAGCCTCGCCTGCATTCGCCCGAGGACGACCTCGCCTTCATGCGCTCGATCGTCGAGGGCGGCGGGCGGCCGCCGATGACCCTGGCGGTCTGCTACCTGGCCGGCGGCCTGCTTTACGGCCTGCAGTGCCTGTTCCACATCGGTCAGGCGACCGGCCTGATCCGCTGGCCCGACCTCGCCAACCTCGTCTTCGTGGTCGGGATCAGCGCGACCTTCCTGTCGATCCTGACCTGGGCGATCCTGAAGGATCGCAAGACCGGCACGTCCAATCGCGGGCCCGTGGCGACGCGGACGCTGAACGCCGCCTTCAGCGCCACCGGCATGGCCAATTGCGCGGTGATCATCGTCTTCGGCGTCGGCGCATACCGGGACCAGGACTTCGCCATCTGGCTCTATTACGCGGCCATCGTCTTCGCCCTGCAGGCGGCGGCCTGGTACATGGCCTGGACGCTGAAGCGGAAGGGCTGGATGCTGGCCACGGCGCTGGGCGGCTGGGTGACGGCCGTGGCGCTCGGCGTGCTGGTGCGCGAGCCCTTCCTGTATCTCGGCGTCTGCACCGTCGCCCTGTTCCTGCTCTTCGCCCTGCCGGGCTGGGTCCTGTTCCGCGACGCCCGCGCCGGATCGAAGGCGGCCTGAACCATGGGACTGACCGATCTCGGACGGATCGACGAGGTCATCCACGGCCGCATGCGGCTGGGGATCATGGTCTATCTGTCCGACGCCGACAGCGCCGATTTCACCGAGCTGAAGACCGTGCTCGAGGCCACCCAGGGCAATCTGTCGGTCCATCTGAAGAAGCTGGAGGAGGCGGGCTTCGTGGCCATCGCCAAGAGCTTCAAGGACAACAAGCCCCTGACCCGGGTGTCCATCACCCCCGAGGGCCGCAAGGCGTTCGGGGTCTATCTGGACGCCATCGGCAGTCTGATCGGCGGCAAGGACTGATGGCGGCGCCCCCAAGGCGATCCCGCGTCATGGGCATCGTCAATGTCACGCCCGACAGCTTCTCGGACGGCGGTCGACTGACCTCGGTCGAGGCGGCGGTGGCGCACGGCCTGCGGCTGGTCGAACAGGGCGCGGACATCCTCGACATCGGCGGGGAAAGCACCCGGCCCGGCGCTGAACCGGTGCCCGAGGCCGGGGAGATCGCCCGCGTCGTCCCGGTCATCGAAGGCCTGCGCGCCCGCTGGCCCGGTCCGATCAGCATCGACACCATGAAGCCCGCCGTCGCCCGCGCCGCCTTCGCCGCCGGGGCGACGATGTGGAACGATGTGACGGCGCTTGGTTTCGCGCCGGACAGTCCGGCCACCGCCGCCGACCTCGGCTGCGAGGTGGTGCTGATGCACATGCGGGGCGAGCCGCGCACCATGCAGGCCGATCCGCAGTACGGCGATGTGGTCGCCGAGGTCGCGGACTGGCTCGTCGCCCGGGCGGAAGCGGCGATGGCGGCCGGGGTTGGGCGGGACCGGATCTGGCTCGATCCCGGGATCGGCTTCGGCAAGACAGCCGCCCACAATCTGGCCCTGACGGCGCAGCTGGACAGGCTGGCCGCGACCGGCTTCCCCGTGCTGTACGGAGCCAGCCGAAAGCGGGTGATCCAGACCATCGCCCCGACCGCGACCGACCCGGGCGACCGGCTCGGCGGCTCGCTGGCCCTGGCGCTGGAGGCCGCGCGCCGGGGCGCCGCGATCCTCCGCGTTCATGACGTCCGCGAGACGGTGCAGGCGCTGGCGGTTCAGGCGGCCCTGGCCGGTCTTGAGATCGCGACCTGATCGGATATCGTCGTTGTGCAAGCGAGGGCAGCGATGCGCAATTGGACCGCGCCGGACGGCGAGCGGGAAATCTACAATCCGCTTGAGCCGATCACCGGACCGATCAGCCTGGTCAGTTTCACCGTCCTGCTGCTGGGCGGCCTGTGGGTGCTGGCCATGCTGTGTTCGGGCCTGCGCGATCCCGCCTCGGCCTTCGACGACTGGCGCGGCTGGCTGAAGGGGACCCACATCAACGTCGTCGACGGCATCGTCGGCGCAATCCTGACCCCCTTTCCCAGCGCCAATCACACCTTTCAGTTCATGGACTGGTGGTTCCGCAAGCGGTGGGACATGCGCTGGCTGAAGGTCGGGATGTTTCTGGCGCCCTTCGCCTATTTCGCTGTGGCCCATTACCGCTATGAAGGCCGCGATCCGCTGCTGGTGGCGGGCTTTCTGGCGGGACTGACGTGGCTGGCGGCGCTGGGCTATCCGAAGATCGGGCCGGACGGGCGGAGCGTGGAGCCGGCCGGGTCCTGATCATCGCCGGTTCTGATTCCGGCGGCGGCGCCGGAATCCAGGCCGACATCAAGGCCGTGACCCTGCTGGGCGGCTATGCGGCCACGGCCATCACGGCCATCACCGTGCAGAACACCCTGGGCGTCCATGGCGTCTATCCGCTGCCGCTGGACCTGATCGAAGCGCAGGCGCGGGCGGTGCTGGACGACATCGGCGCCGATGCGATCAAGACCGGCATGCTGGGCTCTACCGAGGTGGTCGAACGGGTGGCGGCGATCCTCGATTCGTCCGCTGCCCCCGCGGTGGTCGACCCGGTCATGATCGCCAAGGGCGGCGCGGCCTTGCTGGCGGACGATGCGGTGGCCGCCGTGCGGTCGCTGATGATTCCCCGCGCAGCCTTGCTGACCCCCAATGCGCCCGAGGCCGAGGCGCTGACCGGGATCGCGGTCGCCGATCTCGACGGCCAGCGCCGCGCCGGCGAGGCCCTGCTGGCCCTGGGCGCGCGCGCGGTGCTGATGAAGGGCGGCCATGTGCCGGGCGAGACGGTGGTCGATCTGCTGTTGACGCCGACCGGCGAAACCCTGCTGGAGGGCGAGCGGTTCGACACGCGCAACACCCACGGCACCGGCTGCACCCTGGCCAGCGCCTGCGCGGCGGGACTGGCGAAGGGCCTGCCGCTTGAGGCCGCCGTGGCCGAGGCCTGGGCCTATGTCGCCGAAGCCATCCGCCGGGCGCCGGGTCTGGGCGGCGGACACGGGCCGCTGGACCACGGCTGGCCGGTGCGGGGGCGCACATGAGCGATCTCGAAGCGCGGCTGGTCGAGATCGTCCGCGCCGACCCCGGTCTGATGCACGTCCTGACGATCGTGCGGGCGCAGGGCCTGCCGGACTGGCGCATCTTCTCGGGCGCTGTTTACCAGAGCGTCTGGAACGCCCTGACCGGGCGACCGGCGGGCTATGGCGTGCGCGACTATGACGTCGGCTATTTCGATCCCGACACCAGCTGGGACGCCGAGGACGTCGTCATCAAACGCGTTGCGGCCGCGTTCGAGGAACCGTTCCGCAGCACGGTCGAGGTCCGCAACCAGGCGCGGGTGCCGATCTGGTTTCCGGCCCATTTCGGCGAGCCCTATGAGCCGTTGTCCGGCACGGATGAGGCGCTGGAGCGGTTCGTGGCGCCGGCCTTTGCGGTCGGCGTGCGGCTGGAAGCGGACGACGCCATCAGCGTAGCGGCGCCGCTGGGGCTGGAGGACGTGTTCGCCCTCACGCTGCGGCCCAATCCGAACCGCCCCCGGGCGAAAGACTGGCCGCGTGTGGTCGAGCGGGCCCTGGGCCGGTGGCCCGAACTTCAGGTGATTGAGCCCGCCAGCCGCGGATAGATGTCCCGATCGACCTTCTCCATATGCCTCAGCGGATCGGCGGGCTCGAAGCCGTAGTGCGCGTACAGCCCGTGGGCGTCGGCCGTGGCCAGTCCCCAGCGGCGCAGGTCCTGCAGGCGCGGTTCGGCCAGCACCGCCTCCATCATCGTCTTGCCCAGTCCCCGGCCGCGGGAATCCGCGTCGACGAACACGTCGCATAGCCAGGCGAAGGTCGCTCCGTCCGTGACCACGCGGGCGAAGGCGACGAGGCGGTCGCTTTCGAACAGGCCGAAGCAGATCGAACCCCGGCAGGCGCGCTCGAACACCGGCCACGGGATCGCCTTGCCCCAATAGCTTTCCTCGGCGATCCAGCGCCAGGCGATCCGCAGATCGGACTCGGTCAGGGTGGTGCGAAGGTCGGCCATCGGCGGGATATAGCGCGACCGGCGGCGCTGGCGTAACAGCGAACGCATGCGCCAGTGGACCGTCGACGCCTTCGCCTCCGCCCCCTTCAAGGGCAACCCCGCCTGCGTGGTCGAGCCCTTCGATCAATGGCCGTCCGACGACTGGATGCAGGCGCTGGCGAAGGAGAACAATCAGGCGGAGACGGCCTTCCTGTTGCGCACGGGCGATCCGGCGCGGTTTGGCCTGCGCTGGTTCACACCGGGGATGGAGGTGGATCTGTGCGGTCACGCCACCCTGGCCTCGGCCCATGTGCTGCTGGCGGAGCTCGGGCATGAGGCCGGCTCCCTGACGTTCGACACCCGGTCCGGCGCGCTGATCGTGGCGCAGGCGGTCGACGGCTATGAGATGGACTTCCCCGCCGATCCGCCGCGTCGGACCGCGCCGCCGGAAGGCCTGATCGAGGCGCTGGGCGTCACGCCGGTCGAGGTCTGGGCCGGCCGCTATCTGGTCGCGGTGCTGGCCGACGCGGCGGCGGTGCGCGCCGTCGCCCCCGATATCCGCGCCTTGGCACCGATCCAGGGGGAGGCGGGCGAGGTCGGTCAGGTGATCGTCTGCGCCCCGGCCGACGCCTCGGACGACGTCGATGTGGTCGACCGCTTCTTCGCGCCGGGTTGCGGTGTGGACGAGGATCCGGCGACCGGCTCGGCCCACTGCATCCTCGGGCCGCTCTATGCCGACAAGCTGGGCCGGGCGACGGTGCGGTTCCGGCAGGTCTACCCCGGGCGGGGCGGGGACATCGAAACCGAAATCCGCGGCGACCGTGTCCTGCTACGCGGGCGGGCGGTCACCGTCATCGAAAGCCGGCTCAGGGTCTGAGACAAGGAAAGGGGCGCGACCCTTTCGGATCGCGCCCCTCGAGCCTTCGGGGAGGAAGACCAGGCCTTAGTAGCGACGGTTGTCGTTGTCGCGACGTTCGGCGCGCACCTGCATCGACAGGCGGTCGTAGCGGCGGTCCAGATCGGCCCGCTCGCGCCAGGAGAGACCGCCGCGCAGATAGGACCGCTCCAGATGCACCAGGGCGTTCAGCTCGCTGCGCAGCCGGGTGGCTTCGCGGCGGCTGAGCTGGCGATTGCGTTCGCCCTGATCGATACGGCGATCCAGCTGGTATTTGCGCTGGCTGATGTTCTGCCAGTTGCGACCGCCGCGATCGTTGTCGTAGCGACCGCCGCGATCATTGTCGTAACGACCGCCCCGGTCTTGTTCATAGCCGCCGCGGCCGCCGCGATCTTGCGGGCCGTGGTTCTGGGCCATGGCGGGGACCGCGACGGAAGCCGCGGCCAGGGCGAGGGCGGGGATGAGAAACTTCTTCATCATCGGACTTCTCCTTGAGCGTTCCACGCAGACCGGGCGGCCGGCGTTGATGTGAGAAGATCATTCCCCGGCTGAGCCCAAACTGAACGGCGCGCGTCAGCTTCCATTCATCGGGATGAATTCGTCGCCACGCCCTGGACGCCTGTCCCGAACGTCAAAACCCCCCCGCGCGCGCGAGGGGGGCGGCGCGGAAGGTGAAACGTGTCTACACTCGCTGTTCAGCCATCGTTCAGAGCCCGGGGCCTAGACCGCTCTCCATGATCCGCCCGTCCGCCATATGGCTTGCCGCCCTCATCGCCGCCGCGCCCCTGTCGCAGGCGGCGGCGCAGGATCGTGGCCAGCGCAGCGAGCGCGAGCGCCCCGCCCGCGAACAGCAGGACGAGCGTCCCCGCGTCAGCATGGGCGAGGCCGCCCAGCGCGCCGCCGCCGGCCGTCCCGGCCGTTTTCTCGGCGCCAGCAACCGGGGCGACACCATCGTGGTCCGTTGGGAGTATCCCGGCGGCCGCATCGCCGACATCATGGTGGACGCCCGCACCGGCCGGGTCGTGGGAGAACGCTGAATGCGAGTCTTGCTTGTCGAGGACGACGTCGATCTGTCCCGCCAGCTGAAGCTGGCGCTGGGCGACGCCGGCTATGCCGTCGATCACGCCGCCGACGGCGAGGAGGCCCATTTCCTCGGCGACACCGAACCCTATGACGTGGTGGTGCTGGACCTCGGCCTGCCCAAGATCGACGGCGTCTCGGTGCTGGAGCGCTGGCGCCGGGACGGCAAGACCACGCCCGTGCTGATCCTGACCGCGCGGGGGGCCTGGTCCGACAAGGTGTCGGGCTTCGACGCCGGCGCCGACGACTACCTGACCAAGCCCTTCCACACCGAAGAGCTGCTGGCCCGGTTGCGCGCCCTGCTGCGGCGGTCGGCCGGCATCGCCTCGGCGACCCTGTCGTGCGGCGGGCTGCGTCTCGACCCGCGCGCGGCCCGCGCCACGGTCAACGGCGAGCCGCTGCGGCTGACCTCGCTGGAGTATCGCCTGCTGCACTATCTGATGATGCACCAGGGCCGGGTCATCAGCCGCACCGAACTGGTCGAGCATCTGTACGATCAGGATTTCGACCGCGACTCCAACACCATCGAGGTGTTCGTGGGTCGGCTGCGCAAGAAGATCGGGCCGGACCGCATCGAGACCGTACGCGGCCTCGGGTACCGGCTGACGCCTCTGGCCGGGGAGTCCGAAGGGGCGTGACCGACGAGACGGGGGGCTCTGCACGGGACGGCGGCGCGGTTCCGGACGACAGCAGGTCCTGGGGCCGATGGTTCGGCCGGCCGGGCCGAAGCCTGACGCGACGGCTGATCTGGCTGGCCTCGGCCTGGATCGTGCTGGCCCTGGTCCTGACCGGCTGGGCCCTGACCACGCAATACCAGGAATCCGCCCTGCGCCGGCTCGGCAATGTCCTGTCCGACACCATCGACGAGGTGGTGGTGGCGACCAACGCCGGACCGGACGGACTGGTCATCGCCGAGATCATGGACGCCCGCACCCAGCGGCCGCTGTCGGGCAAATACTGGGCGGTGGCCGAACCCGCGCCGGGCGACCGGCTGAGGGTCGTGGCCCGCTCCGGTTCGCTGGCGGGATCGGACCTGTCCGCCCCGGCCGAACTGCCGCCGCGTCTGGCCGCCGGCTTCGGCGAGACCATCAGCTACAACGCCACCGGCCCGCGCGGCGAGCGCCTGCGCGTCGCCGCCAGCATGAAGCAACTGCCCGGCCGGGACGCGCCCGTGGTCTTCATGGCCGGCATAGACCGGTCCAACATCGACGCCGACACCCGCCAGTTCGCGACCTTCACCTGGACCGCGCTGCTGATTCTGGGCCTGGGCCTGGTCGTCGCCGTCTTCCTGCAGGTGCAGATCGGCCTGCGCCCGCTGTTCAGCCTGCGCAACGAAATCGCCGATGTCCGCAAGGGCCGGGCCGCGCGCATCGCCCGCAGCTATCCGCTGGAGATTCAGCCGCTCGCTGAACAGGTCAACCGTCTGCTGGACCACAACCAGGAGACGGTCGAACGCCAGCGCACCCATGTCGGCAATCTGGCCCACGCCCTGAAGACGCCGCTGTCGGTGATGCTCGCCGAGGCCGGGAGCCAGAAGGGACCGCTGCCGGACATGGTCCGCAAACAGACCGAGGTGATGAAGGCCCAGGTGGATCATCATCTGCGCCGCGCCCGGGCCGCCGCCCGCGCCCAGATGCTGGGCGAGCGCACCCCCGTGGCCGAGGTGCTGGACGAGATGGCGGTGATGCTCGAGCGCGTGTTCGAGGAGAAGGGCGTCGAGATCGACTGGCGCGCACCCGATGAGCTCAGCTTCCGGGGCGAGCGTCAGGACCTGCAGGAAATCCTCGGCAATCTGATGGAAAACGCCTGCAAATGGGCCAGGCGGCGTGTCCGCGTGTCCGCCGGTCCGACGCACCTCGGCCAGATGGTCGTGGTGGTGGAGGACGACGGCCCGGGTCTTCCGGCGGAGCAGCGCGAGGCAGCCCTCGAACGCGGCGCGCGCATGGACGAGACCACGCCCGGGTCCGGGCTGGGCCTGTCGATCGTCGTCGAGCTGACCCGCGCCTACGGCGGGCGGATCACGCTGGCGGACAGCGACCTCGGCGGCTTGAAGGCACTGCTGGAACTGCCGGCCGCCGAGGCCTGACGAGACCCCAATATAGGGGGTTGTTAACCGTGACAGCGCATGGTCGCCGGGTCCGGATGGGTTCCGGTTCGGGATTTTCTCATGGCCGGGCTCTCCATCGCCCATCGCGTCGCGCTCGCCGCCCTGCTGGAGCGGTGCCCGGACGCCACGCTCAGGAAGGTGTCCGCCGGCGTCGCGCCGATGGCGGGCGGGCGGGCGGCCGAGCTGCGGATCATGCTGGCCGACGAGATGCGTGACCGGACCCGCCGCGCCCGGGTGATGGCGCCGGTGGCCCCCATGTTCCGCGCCCGCGCCGACGGCGTCGCCGCCATGACCTTTCCGTCCCACGTCCTGCCGCGTCTGTGGAAGGCCGCCAGCGTGCGTGAGCCGGCGCTGCTCGCGCGACTCGACGGGGATGATCCCTCGGCTGACGCGGTGGCCGACCGCATCTGCCTGTCCGCCGCCGCCATGGTGCGCGACCAGCCTGACCTGGTCTGGCCGCCGGAGGGCGATGCGGCGGCGCGCCAGGCCGGCCTCGCCGATCTGGTCGCCTGTCTCGACCTGGCCCATCTGGCGCGGCGCGGCCTGCCGTCGCTGGAGACATGGCTCAAACGGCCCGACGGCGACCAGATCGCCGAACTGCGCCTGCTGCTCAAGGATTGCGCCGGCGTGCACGTCGACGGCGCCCAGCGCGTGCTGGAAATGCTGTTCGCTCATCTGGACGACGCCCTCCTGATCCTGCGCATCGTCATCCAGACCTCGCTGGCCGCCGGACGGGAAGGCTTTCTCAGCGAATCGGAACTGGCCGGCTTCGTCGACCGGCTGATCGCCGGCGTGGACGCCCGGGCCAAACGGATCGCGGCCTTCCAGCCCCGGGTCGACCTCGACCGGGTCGAGACCGTCATCGCCGATCTCAACTGGTGCGCCGGCGTGCTGGGCGAACTGGATGTGACGCTGACCCTCAATCCCCAGAGCGTCTGGGGCAAGTCGGTGCGGGATGCGCGGGTCGCCATCGCCCGCCAGCTGTCGGGTCTGCTGCGGACGGCGGACAAGGCGGTGGACGAGGCCCTGCCGCTCGAGCGGGTGCAGATCGCCGGCCGGATGACCCGCAAGTCGCCCCGCCTGACTGCCCCGGCCGCGGGGCCGGAGGTCGACGCGGCGCTCAACCTGCTGAAACTGGTCGGATCCTCGCGCGGTCCCGCCTCGACCTTTGGCTGTGAAGCCGACCGCAAGACCCTGGTCGAGACCCTGACCGACCGGCTCTCGGACCATGCGGACCAGACGCTGCGCCTGATCAACGACGGCGAGACCCAGGACGAGGAGCACGCCCTGGCCCTGGTCGAACTGGTCGCGCGCTTCCTCGAACTCATCGACGCCCAGGAACCCGCCCGCACGGTGCGTCGTCGGGCCGCGGTCGCCGGCGGCCCCTTAAGGGACGGGGAGGCCTCGTCGGACGCCGCCTGATCGGCTACATCGCCGGTGATGACGGCGTTCTGGATCATGACGGCTCTGCTGACGGCCCTGGCAGGCTTGTTGGCGCTCGCCGGCGCGCGCCGCGGCGCGGACGCCGACGACGCCATTTCCGCCGCCGCTGAACTGGCCGAGCTGGACCGGCTCAAGGCGCGGGGCCTGCTCGACGAGGCCGGCTGGACCGCCGCTCGCGCCGAGGCCGGCCGCCGCATCCTCATCTCCGACCGCGAAGCCGCCCCGGTGCGGGCCGGGCCGAGGGACCGGTTCTGGGTGCTGGCCGGGATGGCGCTCACAGCTGCCGCCACGCTGGGCCTCTATGCCCTGGTCGGCGCGCCGGGCCTGCCGGATCAGGCGTATGAGCGCCGCGTCGACCAGTGGACGACCGAGCTGGAGACGCTGCAGCCGCCGCAACTGGCCGCCGTGGCCGCCCGGGTGGTGCGCGAACGTCCCGACGACCATCAGGCCCTGACCATGCTGGGCGCCGCGCGGTTCGAAGCCGGCGATCCGATCGGCGCGGCCTCGGCCTTCCGCCGGGCCCTGACGCTGCAGCCCGATGACGCGCAGAGCTGGGCGCGGCTGGGCGAGAGCCTGACCCGCGCCAACGGCGGCGAGGTCGGCGGCGACGCCGAGGCCGCCTTCGCCCAGGCCCTGCGCCGGGATCCCGGTCAGCTGGGCGCGCGCTATTTCCTCGGCGAGGCGGCGCTGGCGCGCGGCGAGGCGGCCATGGTCCGGGCCATGTGGGGCCCGCTGATCGCCGCCCTCGATCCGGCCGATCCGCGCCGCGCCGACCTGCAGCGGCGGATGCCGGGGGATTCCGAACAATGAGCTGGCTTCCGAAATCGCCCAAGGCGCGCCGCCGCCTGTGGGTCGTCGCCGTCGTCGCGCCGGTCCTGGCCGTGGCGGTCGGCCTGTCGCTGTACGCCATGCGCGACAACGTCACCTTCTTCTACTCGCCGTCCGAGGCGACCCCAGACAAGGCCCCGGCCGGCCGGGTCGTGCGGCTCGGCGGTCTGGTCGAGACCGGCAGCGTGGCGCGGGGCGGCGATGGCGAGGTGGTCTTCGTGGTCACCGACAACGCCGCCGCCACCCGCGTGGTCTACCAGGGCGACCTGCCCGACCTGTTCCGCGAGGGGCAGGGGATCGTCGCCCAGGGGGCCTTCCTGCCCGACCGCAGCTTCCGCGCCACCCAGGTCCTGGCCAAGCACGACGAGACCTATATGCCGCGCGAGGTCGCCGACCGGCTCAAGGCCAAGGGCGAATGGCGGCCCGAGGGTGAACCGGCCCCGGCCTCGGCCGCGCCCTCGGCCGGAGCGCCCGTCACGTGATCGTCGAGCTGGGCGCCTTCGCCCTGATCCTCGCGCTGGCTCTGGCCGTGCTGCAGACCGGCATGGCCGCCGCCGGCCGCCTGCGCCGCAGTCCCGTGCTGGCCGGCGCCGCCGAGGGCGCGTCCATCGCCTGCGCGGTCGCCGTGGCGCTGGCTTTCGCCGCCCTGATCCAGGCCTTCGCGGCATCGGACTTCTCGGTCGCCAATGTCGCGGCCAACAGCCACACCGACAAGCCGATGCTCTACAAGGTCGCCGCCGCCTGGGGCAGCCACGAGGGGTCGCTGCTGCTGTGGTGCCTGGTCCTGACCGGCTTCGGCGCCGTGCTGTCGCGGGCGCGCGGCCTGCCGTTCGGGCTGAAGGCGTCGGCGGTGGCGACGCAGGGCGCGCTGGGCGTGATGTTCCTCGCCTTCGCCGCCTTCACCTCCAACCCCTTCGCGCGCCTCGACCCGGCCCCCTTCCAGGGCGGATCGCTGAACCCGCTGTTGCAGGACCCGGCGCTCGCCTTCCATCCACCCTTCCTCTACGCGGGCTATGTCGGGTTTTCGGTCTGTTTCTCCCTGGCCGTCGCGGCCCTGATCGAGGGCCGGGCCAATTCCAGTTTCTGGCCGGCCTGGGGCCGCTGGGTCCGGCCGTGGGCCCTGGCCAGCTGGGCCTTCCTGACCGTCGGCATCACCCTCGGCGCCTTCTGGGCCTATTATGAGCTCGGCTGGGGCGGCTGGTGGTTCTGGGATCCGGTCGAGAACGCCAGCTTCATGCCGTGGCTGGCCGGCGCGGCCCTGCTGCACTCCGCCGTGGTGACCGAGCGGCGCGGCGCCCTGGTCGGCTGGACCGCCTTTCTCGCCCTGCTGGCCTTCACCTTCTCCATTCTGGGGGCCTTCCTGGTGCGCTCGGGCGTGCTGACCAGCGTCCACGCGTTCGCGGTCGATCCCGAGCGCGGCCTGATGCTGCTCGCCATCCTCGGGGCGACCTCGGGTCTGGCCTTCGCCCTGTTCGCCTGGCGCGCGCCACAGCTGAAGGGCGGCGGCATGTTCGCCCCGGTCAGCCGCGAGGGCGCGCTGGTCCTCAACAACCTGTTCCTGACCGCGGCCTGCGCCACCGTCCTGCTCGGCACCCTCTATCCGCTGATCCTCGAGGCGGCCAACGGCGCGACCATCTCGATCGGCCCGCCCTATTTCGCCCTGACCTTCGTGCCGCTGATGGCGGCGGCCCTGCTCATCCTGCCCGCGGGGCCGCTGCTGGCGTGGAAGCGCGGCGACCTGCAGGGGGTCGGCCAGCGCCTCGCCGTGGCGGCGGGGCTGGCCATCCTGCTCGCCCTCGCCGGCTGGATGGCGTTCGAGCCGAAGAAGGCCCTGTCCGCCGCCGGGATCGGCCTCGGGGCCTGGCTGATCCTCGGAACCCTGGCCGAAGTCGCCGAGCGGGTGCGTCTGTTCCGCGCCTCCCCGGCCGAGAGCCTGCGCCGGGCCCGCAGCCTGCCGCTCGGCGCCTGGGGCACGACCCTGGCCCACGCCGGGCTCGGCGTCTTCGTCCTCGGCGCGGTGGTCGAGACCGGCTACCGCGTCGAGGCCGCCCGTCCGCTCGCCCCCGGCCAGACGGTCGAGGCCGGCAAATGGACCGTGCGGCTGGACTCGGTCAACGTCGTCGAGGGCCCCAACTATCTGGCCGAACAGGGCCGGCTGACCGTGACCCTGCGCGACGGCGGCGCGCCCCGCGTGGTCACCGCCGAACGCCGCTTCTTCCCCACCGGCGGCCAGACCACGACGGAGGTCGGGCTCGATTTCCGCGGGCTGGACGACGTCTATGTCGTGCTGGGCGAGCGCGGGCGGACCGACGCCGGCGCCCCCGCCTGGAACGTCCGCGTCTGGTGGAATCCGTGGGCGCGGCTGATCTTCCTCGGCCCGGCGATCATGGCCCTGGGCGGCCTGTTGTCGCTGCTGGACCGCCGCCTGCGACTGGGTGTGAACCGGCGGAGGGCGGCATGAAGCGTGTCCTGCTGATCGCCGTCGCCTCGCTCGGGCTGATCGCCGCCCCGGCCGCGGCGCAGGAACCGCCGCCGGCACCCGACCGCCCGCTGCCCGACGCCGCCCAGGAAGCCCGCGCCCGCGCCCTGTTCGAGGACATCCGCTGCGTCGTCTGCCAGCACGAGGCCATCGCCGACAGCCCGGCGGGCATCGCCGCCGACATGCGCCGTCTGGTGCGCGAGGAGATCGCGGCCGGGCGCAGCGACGCGCAGGTGAGGACCGACCTGGTCCAGCGCTACGGCGACTTCGTCCTGTTCACCCCGCCGCTGCGGGCCGGAACCTGGCTGCTCTGGTTCGGCCCGCTCGCGGCCTTGCTGGCGACCGGCGCCGGCCTGCTGTTCGTCTCGCGCCGCCGCCGGACCGAGACCGCGCCTCTGTCCCTTGCGGAAGAGGGCGATCTGGCCCGGATACTCGCCGATGAGGCGGTTCGCCCCGATCCTGACGCAAAGCCGTCTGACGACTAGGGTTCGCGGACCCATCAATGCGCCGTTGCGTTGGTGAAACAGGCCGCAGCTCTATATTGTAAGGCCGAACGGACGTTCGACGCCCGACGAGAGGATCGCAGACACGCCTATGATGAAGCGCAAGGAATTCATGCTGGGGGCCATCGCGGGCCTGACCTTCGCCGCCGCGGCGACCGCCGGAGGCGTCATCGACTGGCCCTCGGCCCAGGCCGATCCGGTCGCCGGCGTCTCGGGCCGTCTCGCGCCCAGCGCCGGCGGCGGCCTCGCCTTCGCTCCGCCGCAGGGCGCGCCCCTCAGCTTCGCCGACATCTTCGAACAGGTCGCCCCGGCCGTGGTCCAGATCGATGTGAAGACCCGCGTCGCCGGCGGCGGTCAACGCTTCATCCAGATCCCCGGCCTCGGCCCGGTTCCGGTCCCCGTGCCGGAGGGCGAGGAGGGCGCGGAGGACGAAGGGACCACGGCCCTCGGCGCCGGTTCCGGCTTCTTCATCGCCGCCAACGGCTTCATCGTGACCAACAACCACGTCGTCGCCGACGCCACCGAGATCACCGTCAAGCTCGCCGACGGCCGCGAGCTGGAAGCCCGGCTGGTCGGCCGCGACGAGGACACTGACCTGGCCGTGATCAAGGTCGAGGGGACCGACTTCCCCTTCGTCAATTTCGAGGAAACCGCCCAGCCTCGCGTGGGCGACTGGGTCATCGCCGTCGGCAACCCCTTCGGTCTCGGCGGCACCGCCACGGCGGGCATCGTCTCGGCCAAGGGCCGCGGCGAGGTCGACAACGCCACCCCCTACACCGACTATCTGCAGATCGACGCCGCCATCAACCGCGGCAATTCGGGCGGCCCGACCTTCGACATCTATGGTCGGGTCATCGGCGTGAACTCCGCCATCTATTCGCCGACCGGCGGGTCGGTCGGAATCGGCTTCGCCATCCCGGCCGCGATCGCCAAGCCCATCACCGACCGCCTGATGCGGGGCGAGGCGATCGAGCGCGGCTACCTGGGCGTCGAGATCGCCAATCTGGACCCCTACCGCGAAGCCATGGGACTGCCCGCCGGAACCCGGGGCGCGCTGGTGAACAGCGTCACGCCGGGCGGCCCCGCGGCCCGTGGCGGGCTCCAGGCCGGCGATGTGGTCGTGTCCCTGAACGGCCAGCCGGTGGTCAGCTCCAGTGACCTGACCCGCCGCGTCGGCCAGGCGAGCGCGGGCGACAACCTGCGATTGGAACTGCTGCGGGACGGCCGCCGTCAGACCCTCACGGTCCGGTCCGGCACCCGGCCCTCGCGCGCCGATCTTGAGGCCGGACGAACGGTCGATGAGGACGCGGACGAGGCGGCCCCGTCGCGCGCGGGTGTCGCCGTGGCCGGCATCACCGTCGCGCCGATGACGCCTGCGCTCCGGGCGCAGTATGAAGTGCCCGCGTCGGTCAACGGTCTGGTCGTGACCCAGGCCGGGCGGGGCGACGCCCAGGGCTTCCAGCCCGGCTATGTCATCTCCCGCGCCGGCAACCGCGCGGTCACCACGGTGGCCGAGTTCCAGGCCGCGGTCGCAGCGGCCCGGACGGCGGGCCAGGACTCGCTCTTCCTCATGGTCTGGACGTCGCGGGGCAATGTGCCGCTCGCCTACGAACTTCCCGATCCTGAATAAGCCTTAACTGCCCCCATCGCCGCCAATGCGCTAACATCGGCGGCGATTCCGCATTTGAGGGCTGATTCCATGCGCATTCTGGTGGTCGAGGACGACGCTGAAGCCGCGACCGCCATGGTCCGTGGACTGACCGAGGCCGGGCACGAGCCGACCCACGCCGTCGACGGGGCCTTCGGCCTGCTGGAGGCGCAGAAGGGCGGCTATGACGTCTATGTCGTTGACCGGATGATGCCGCGCCTCGACGGCATCGGCATGGTCGAGACCCTGCGCCGCGACGGCGACCAGACCCCCGTCCTGTTCCTGTCCGCCCTCGGCGAGGTCGAGGACCGGGTCACGGGGCTGAAGGCCGGCGCCGACGACTATCTGGTCAAGCCCTACGCCTTCTCCGAGCTGATCGCCCGCGTGGAGGCCCTGTCGCGCCGCCGCGAGACCGGCAGCGTCGCCACCATGCTCAAGGTCGGCGACCTCGAGATGAACCTGATCGCCCGCACCGTCCACCGCACCGGCCAGGAGATCGACCTGCAGCCGCGCGAATTCCAGCTGCTCGAATTCCTGATGCGCCACGCCGGCCAGTCGGTGACCCGCACCATGCTGCTGGAGAAGGTCTGGGAATACCATTTCGACCCCCAGACCAATGTCATCGACGTCCACATCAGCCGCCTGCGCGCCAAGATCGACAAGGGCTTCGACCACGCCATGCTGCAGACGGTGCGCGGGGCGGGGTATCGGCTGGAGCCCTGACGGCCGCCAGTGAAACTCCCCTCCCTCCTACGCCGCACCCCCTTCCGGCTCACGCTGCTGTTCCTCGCCCTGTTCGCGGCGGCGGCCAGCGCCATCCTGGCCTATGTCTATTTCGCCTCGGCCTCCGAGGCCCGGACCAAGGCCGAGCGCGACGTACGCGGCGAGATGCAGGTGCTGACCGGCATCTACAAGGAGCGCGGCTTCGACGCGCTCAATCGGGCCCTGATCGACCGGACCCTGCGCGACAACTCCTTCCTCTATCTGCTCAAGAACCCCGACGGCAGCCAGGTCACCGGCAGCCTGACCAACTTCCCGATCGAGACGCTGGAGGAGGACCAGCAGTGGATCACCTTCCCCTTCACCGACACCGACGTGGAGGGACGGGTCACCCGGCCCCAGGTCCGCGGCGTGCAGGTGCAGCTGGCGGGCGGCGGCATGCTGTTTGTCGGCCAGTCGCTGGGCGACACCGAGGCCTATCTGGCCCGCCTGACCCAGGCCCTGTGGACCGCCATGGGCATCGTCCTGCTGCTCGGCCTGGCCGGCGGGGTGCTGGTCAGCCGCAACCTCGAAAAGGCCATGGGCCGGCTGGGCAAGGTCGTCACCGCGGTGCAGGACGGCGATCTCAAGGCCCGCGCCGTGGTCCGCAACTCCGGCGACGAACTGGACGAGCTCGGGGCCGGGCTGAACACCATGCTGGACCGGCTGGAGGGCTCGATGGCCTCGATCCGCCACGCCGGCGACGCCATCGCCCACGACCTGCGCTCGCCCCTGACCCGGATGCGGGCCAAGCTGGAGGTGGCGCTGATGGACGCCGAGGCCGGTAAGATCGACGGGGTCGACGCGGTGCAACTGGCGCTCGATGAGGCCGACAACCTGCTCAAGACCTTCAACACCGTCCTGGCCATCGCCCGTCTGCAGGCGGCGGCGGGCCGCACGCCCGACCCGAAGGTGTTCGACGCCGCCGACCTGGCCGCCGACATGGCCGAGCTCTACGAGCCCGCCTCGGAGGACAAGGGACTGGAGTTCTCCGCCGAGATCGAGCGCGGCCTGATGGTCGAGGGCAACCAGCCCTTCCTCGCCCAGGCCCTGGCCAACATCATCGACAACGCGATCAAATACACCCCCACCGGCGGCGCCGTGATGCTGCGCGCCCGCCGCCGCTCGTCCGGTGACATTGAGTTCTCGGTGACGGACACCGGTCCGGGCGTGCCCGAGGAAGACCGCGAACGGGTCATCGAACGCTTCGTGCGTCTGGACAACAGCCGCACCGAGGCCGGCTCCGGCCTCGGCCTGTCCCTGGTCGGGGCGGTGATGGAGGCCCATGCCGGGCGCATCGTCCTTGACGAAGGCCCCGGCGAATACGGCGGCTTCGGTCCCGGCCTGCGGGTGGCCCTGGTCCTGCCGGCGGCGGAATGAGCGGCCCGCTCGGGCCCCGGCTCGCCCCCTGCGGTCCGGTCATAGACGCCGAGGCCGCCGACCGCATCCATGAGCGCACGTCAGAGGCGGCGAGCGAAGGCGGTTGGCGCGAGACGCTGGACGCCGCCTGGCCCGCCCTGGCCCCGGCCTTCGCCGCCTCACCCTACCTCGCCGGACTGGCCCGCCGCTGGCCCGAGCGGCTGCGGCTGACGCTCGAGGCGACGCCGGAGGACCGGCTGGCCGCCATCCTGTCCGCGACGACAGGCCTGGACGGCGGCGCCGACGAGGCGAAGGCCCCGCTACGATGGCTCAAGGCCGAACTGCATCTGCTGACCGCCCTCGCCGACCTCGGCGGCGTCTGGGATCTGGACGCGGTCACCGGCGCGCTCAGCCGCTTCGCCGACGCCTCGGCCCAAGCCGCCTTGCGCTCCGTGGCCCACGACCAGCGCGAGCGGGGCAAGCTGGTGTCCGCCGCCGACGATCCGCGCGGCCCGATCCCCGGCCTGTTCGGCCTCGCCATGGGCAAGCACGGCGCCTTCGAGCTCAACTATTCCTCCGACATCGACGTCAGCCTGTTCTGGGAGCCGGAGGCGTTGCAGAGCGCCCTGGCCGACGGCGTCGAACCGCAGAAATTCGCCGACCGCGCCGCTCACGCCTTCGCCTCGCTGATGCAGGAGCGGACCGGCGACGGCTACGTCTTCCGCGTCGACCTGCGGCTTCGGCCCGATCCATCCTCGACCCCGCCGGTTGTCGCCGCCCCGATGGCGCTCGCCTACTATGAAAGCGTCGGCCAGAACTGGGAGCGCGCCGCCTTCATCAAGGCCCGGCCGGTGATCGGCGACCTCGCCGCGGGGACTCATTTCCTCAAGGCGCTGCGGCCCTTCATCTGGCGGCGCAGCCTCGACTATCCCGCCATCCTCGACATCCAGTCGATCAAGCGCCAGATCCACGTCCACAAGACCGGCGAGGGGATGGAGGCCGCCGGGGCCAATCTGAAACTGGGCCGCGGCGGCATCCGCGAGATCGAATTCTTCGCCCAGACCCAGCAGCTGATCCTCGGCGGCCGCGATCCCGGCCTGCGCAGCCCCCGCACCGTCGACGCCCTCGCCGCCCTGCGCGACGCCGGTCATGTGACGCCCGAGGCCTGCGCCGGGCTGACGGCCGCCTATATCGAACTGCGCGGTCTCGAGCACCGGGTGCAGATGCTCGACGACGAACAGACCCACATCCTGCCGGCCGACCCCGTCCGGCGCGCGATGGTGGCCGCCCTCGCGGGCGAAGGCGACCGGGCCGCCTTCGATCACCGGGTCGAAACCCTCCTGGTCGGCGTCAATCGCACCTACGGCGAACTGTTCGAGGGCGAGGAGGCCCTGTCCTCCCCCTATGGATCCCTCGTCTTCACGGGCGTGGAGAACGACCCCGAGACCCTGGCGACCCTCGGCCGGATGGGGTTCACCGAGCCCGCCGGCGTGGCCGATACGATCCGCAGCTGGCACCACGGGCGCATCCCGGCGACCCGCTCCGCCCGCGGCCGCGAACTGTTCACCCGCCTGGCGCCCCGCCTGCTGACGGCGCTGGCCGACACCGGCGCGGCCGACGCCGCCTTCCGCCGCTTCGCCGTCTTCTTCGCCGGCATGAACAGCGGCGTTCAGGTCCAGGCCCTGTTTTTGGCCCAGCCGAAACTGTTCGAGCTGGTGCTCGGGGTCATGGCCTTCGCCCCGCGGCTGGCGCGCACCCTGGGCCGCTACCCGGCCGCTCTCGACAGTATGCTGGACGCCCGCTTCGATCGCGCCATCGACGAGGATTCCGGCATCGTCGCCCAGATGCAGGCCGACGCCGCCGCCGCCCCCGATTTCGAGACCGCCCTCGACATCGCCCGCCGGGTTCACCGCGAGCAGATGTTCCGCATCGGCATCCAGACCCTGACGGGACGCGCCGGTCCGGAAGCCGCCGGGCGCGCCTATACGGCCCTCGCCGACGCCGTCATGGCCGCCCTCGCGCCCGCCGCCATGGCCGAGGCGGTGCGTCAGGGCGGGACCCTGCCGGGCGGCGCCGTCGCCGTGGTGGCCCTCGGCAAGGCCGGGTCCCGCGAGATGACCGCCAGCTCCGACCTCGATCTGATGACGGTCTATGAGGCGCCGGCCGAGGCCGCGTCGGACGGCAAGGGGTGGGCCGCCGGCGTCTTCTATTCGCGCTTCACCCAGCGGCTGATCGCGGCCTTGTCGGCGCATACGGCCGAGGGTGGCCTGTACGAGGTCGACATGCGGCTCCGGCCCGGAGCGGCCAAGGGGCCGGTCTCGCTGCGCCTGTCGGCGGTCGAGGACTATTACGCCACAGAGGCCGACACCTGGGAGTTCATGGCCCTGACCCGCGCCCGCATCGTCTGGACCGACGACCCGGCCTTCGGGGCCCGGGCGGCCGCGTCGCTGGAGGCGATCCTGCGTCGGCCCCGACCCGGCGTCGATGTCGTCGCCGACGCGCGACGCATGCGCGAGCTGATGGCGCGCGAGCGGCCGGGGCAGGGGGCGTGGGACCTCAAGCTCGCCCCGGGCGGTCAGGTCGACGCCGAATTCGTCGCCCAGGTGCGCCAGCTGACCGCCGCCGCGACCGGCGGGCCGTTGACCGTCTCGACGCTGGAGGCGCTCGCCGACGAACCCGCCCTGGCCGAGGCCTGGCGGCTGCAACAGGCCCTGAGCCAGATCCTCGGCGCCGCCTTCGACGAGAGGCCCGATCCCGATCAGGAGCCCGAAGGTTTCCGCAAACGTCTCGCCGAGGCCGCCGACATGGCCGATTTCGATGCCCTCAAGGCCCGGCTGGCGGAGGTGCGGATCGCCGCGCGCGCCGCCTTCGAATCGGCGCTGCCGCCGCCGCGCGACGGAGTCTGACGGCAGCCCCGTTTCACTCTCCAGACAGGGATTGAGGCCGCGTACGGCGGCCATGGAGATCATCGAGATGAAAAAGACCGTTCTGGTTGGCGGCCTGGCCGCCCTGACGCTGGCGACCGCCGCCGGCGTCGCCTTCGCCCAGCAGGCGCCCGGCCGGGCCATGCGCGCCGACGCCGACGGCGACAGCCGCCTCAGCCAGGCCGAGTTCGTCGGCCAGCGCGTGCAGCGCCTGACCGCCATGGACGTCGACCGGGACGGGTCGGTCACGGCCGATGAGCGCCGCGCCGCCATGCAGGCGCGCATGGCCGGTCGCGCCGACGCCCGCTTCGACCGTCTGGACGCCGACGACGACGGCGCCGTCAGCCGCGCCGAGTTCGACGCCGCCCGCGAAGCCCGGGGCGAGGCCCGCGCCGACGGGGGGCC
>NZ_DLHQ01000031.1 GCF_002483305.1 Brevundimonas sp. UBA7664 | reverse complement strand
ACGGTGGTTGCGCCGACGCCGCGACCGGCCGCACCCGTACCAACCGCGGTCGCGCCGCGAGCGGCCCCGACGCCCCAGCCCCCGTCTCACCGACGCCGGCTCCCCGGGTGGAGCCGCCCCCAGTGTCTCCGGCGCGCGCGCCGACCGTAGCGCCCGCTCCGGCGCCCGAGCCGGTCGCGACTCCGGCCCCGCCGCCCGCCGCCGCGCCCGCCGTGACCGTGCTGGATTCTGCCGCGCGCGCGGCCCTGCCGTTCTCGGTGGACCTGCCGGCCGGCTTCGAGATCGTCACCGGCCGGCCCGGTCCCGACTTCCGCATCTATACGATCCGCCGCGGCGAGCGGTCGTTCGTCATGGTCTATGCCGGTCCGGCGTCGCAGTTCCCGATCTACAGCGGCCAGATGCTCGAGGTCGGCGGCCGGGCCTCGATCGTCGCCACCGAGGACGGCGTGCGGCACGCCATGGAGCATCTGTTCCAGCGTCCGGACGCGCCCCGGGAGATCCACGTCTGGACCATGAGCCTGGACGGCGACGACCGGGCCCTGGCCGAACAGATCGCCCAGTCGGTGGATATCCGCTGAAGGGGCGTCAGACCCGCCGCACCGGCGTGTCGGTCTCGCCCAGCCGGAAGCCGCGCGGGCCGGCGAACACCAGCACTTCCTGCCCCGGGGCGGCGGCCCAGCGGCGCAGCGTCGCCTGATAGGGTTCGCGCCGCCAGTCGTGCGGGCGGGCCGCGTCGCATTCGACCACCAGCCGGGCGCCGCCCTGTTCGCTGTGCAGGACGAAGCCGGCCGTGGTCGGTTTCCAGTCCTCGTCCAGCGCCTCGGTCAGCAGCCACAGGCAGTTGAACACGCGGCAATCGTCGGGCCGGTCTTCATAGACGGCGCAGCCCGCGCTCTTGCTGAAGTGGCGGCACCATTTGCCGGCGGGTTTGGCCAGGGCGGTCACGCCCATCAGTTTGCAGCACAGGCCGCAGTCGCCGCAGGACTTGTCCACCTGGATCAGGCTTTCGACCGGAGCGTCGGTTGGCCGTCGACGGACCCGTGGAAGGGGAGATCGTCCAGCTTTCCGATTTCACGCACGGGTGATGCTCCTGTCCGGCCGCCGCAGACATCCGGGCTTGCCATGGCCGGACCTTCTGCGCAAACCTGCGAACCGTTCGCAGTTGCGGGAGTCGCAGGATGATCGTGCTGATGGCCGGCGGCGCCGCCCTGTCCCTGCTGATGCGCGAGGACCGGCTGGCGTCACAGCACCTCGCGGCGGCTCAGATGCACCAGGGCGGCGGCGAGGGCCACGGCGCCCAGACCCAGGCCGAGCCCCAGCGCCGTTTGTACGCGCCAGGCCTCGGTGGCCAGCATGTTCACCGGCATCTGCCACGGGAAGAAGACCCCCTGTTTCGCTGAGGTCGCCACCACAGAGAAGAAGGTCCCGCCGATTCCGACGGCCAGCGCGGGCACAAAGCTGGCGAAGCGCAGGGCGACCCACAGCTGGATCGAGATCATCAGCAGACCGGCCAGGAACATCTGGCCGAACAGTCCGGCGTATCTCGCCAGATCGAACACGCCGCTCGGCTCCACCGCCGGCTTGATCATGGCCCCGAGGGTCACCGCGCCCCAGGTCATCACCAGCACCGCCGCGCTCATCAGGGCCACGACCACCAGGACGCAGATCATCTTGGCGGCGTAGATCCGCCAGCGGGGCAGGGGCAGGGCGCGCAGGTGATCCCAGGACTTCGGCCCGTGCTCCATGTGCGCGACGAGGGCGGTCAGGGCCGTCACGCTCATCGGCAGCATGAAGAAGGCCCAGATGCCGGCCGAACTGATCATCCACATGTCCCATTCCTGCGGGGCCTTGCCGCGCAGCAGGTTGAAGAAGGTGAAGATGGCGATCAGCGCCGGGGCGGCGACCGCCAGCAGGGCGGCCAGCGAGCGGTTCAGCTTTCGCGCCTCGACGAACAGCGGCGCGAGGAAGGGAGAGGCGGTCATCAGGCGAACTCCGGCTGGGGCTTGGCGGTCGCGGGCGGGGACACCTCGCGGTAGATGCCTTCGAGCGACCGCGAGCGGGCGCCGATGGCGAAGACGGCGATGTCGGCCTCGATCAGGGCGCGGTTCAGCGACGCCGAGGCGGTGCGCGCATCCTCCCCGGGCTTGAGCCGCGCGACCAGGCCGTCGTCGGCCGTCAGGACGTCGAAGCCGCGGGCGCGGGCCAGCGCCGTCGCCCGGGGGGCGTCGTCGGTCTGGAACGCGATCTCGGGCGCGAGGTCGGCCTTCAGCCGGCCCAGTTCGCCCTCCAGCACCAGCCGTCCGTGGCTGAGGATGCCGATGTGGGTCGCCGTCTGCTCGATCTCGCCCAGCAGATGGCTGGACAGCAGCACCGTCGCCCCGGTCCGGTCGGGCAGGGCGCGCAGGAAGCGGCGCATGTCGGCGATGCCGTCGGGATCCAGGCCGTTCGTCGGCTCGTCGAGGATCAGCACCGGCGGCGCGCCCAGCATGGCCCGGGCGAGGCCCAGCCGCTGGCGCATGCCGAGGGAATAGTCCGACACTCGCCGGTTTGCGTTCTCACGCATCTCGACCACCTCCAGCACCCGGTCGATCTCGGTCTTCGGCAGGCCCAGCAGACTCCGCGTCAGGTCGAGGTTCTCGCGGCCCGACAGATTGACGTAGAAGCCGTGCGCTTCCAGCAGGGCGCCGATCTTCGCCGCCGCGCCGATCCTGTTTTCGGCGACATCGACGCCGCAGATCCGCGCCGAGCCGCCGGTGGGCCGGATCAGGCCCAGCAGCATCTTCAACGTGGTCGTCTTGCCCGCGCCGTTGCGGCCCAGAAAGCCGTAGACGGCCTTGTCGGGCACCGTCATCGACACGGAGTCGACCGCCAGATGGCGTTTGAAGCGCCGTGTCAGTGCGCGGGTCTGGATGGCGGCCGTCATCGCTTGCGTCTCGTTTCGTTTAAGTCGGACATAAAGTTGCAAACGCTGCGTCTTTAAGTCAAGATTAAAGATAAGACAGATTCTCGCCCCGGACTTTCGCCATGAGCCAGACTGACATCACCCGTTTCCGCCAACGCTGCGCCCAGTTTCGCTGGCTGGCGGTCTTCATGGTGGTCAGCGTCGGAGCCCTGCTGGCGCTGATGTATCTGCTCGCGCCGGGGATCCTGATGGCGCGCGGCGATTACCGGGGCGCCCCCGCCGGCTGGCTGACCCAGATCATCTGGGCCCTGCCCACCCTGTTCTACCTGTTCGCTGTCTGGTCGATCGGCGCCGCCATGGGTCAGTTGGCCAAGGGCCGCCTGATTCAGCCCACCCTGGCCTCGGCCCTGCGCCGCGTCGGCCTCGCCCTCGGCGTCGGCGGTCTGCTCAGCGTCTTCGGCGTGACCAACCTCATGCGCCTGATCGAGGGCGGGCGGGGCGGCTTCGCCCATTTCGACGTCGCGGGCATGACGCTGGGCATGATCGGCGGGGCCCTGTTCCTGCTTGGCGGGGTCATGGAGCAGGCCGGCAAGGTCCAGGCCGAACTGGACGAGATGATCTGATGCCGATCCGCGTCACCCTCGACCAGATGATCGTGAAGAAGGGCCTGAAGGCGCGGGATCTCGCCCAGCAGGTGGGGCTCAGCGAGACCCAGCTGTCGCTGTTCCGCTCGGGCAAGGTGAAGGGCATCCGCTTCCGCACCCTGGCCAAGTTGTGCGCCGCGCTGGAGTGCCGGCCGAAGGACCTGCTGGACTACGACCACGACCCCGCCGACCTGCTGGCGGCCGAGGAGGAATGAGCGCCCGGCCTCTGTCATCGGCGCCCGGGATCGAGACGCCTTCAACGAGGCCCCTGTCGGCCGGCCAGGGGCGGTCCGCCATCTCCCCCGGCCGGCCCCGTCGTGTCCTTTGTGAATTCGTGGTGCCCGTTGTGATGAACCTCGGCTCTCCGAAGGCGTCCGCGACCCTTGACGCTCCGCTGACAATCCGCCGATTGCCAGCATATCGGAGCGCGCCAACTCACTGACTCTGCGCGTCTTCCCAAAAAAGCAGCGTCCTTATCCCGCCCTAGCTGGAGACCCGCGCACAATCCGCCCATCCCGTCGGTGGGGAGGGC
>NZ_DLHQ01000030.1 GCF_002483305.1 Brevundimonas sp. UBA7664 | reverse complement strand
CACATCGCTTTCGGCTTGCCTCCTGGCCAGGCAAGAAAAGCACGCCGTCACGGACCCGCTAAGAATGGGTCCGCACCCTAGGCTTACTTGCCGAACTTGGCGAAGGTGGTGCGCAGTTCTTCCACCACTTCGTTGGCCCGCTTGTTCAGCGTCTCGAAAGTCTCGGTGTTGGTCTTGGTCGCCAGCTCGGCCAGTTCCTTCAGGTTCAGCAGCGCCTTCTCCACGGCGGACTTGATCTGCTCGGCCTGCTTGGTCGGATCGATATCCTTGGCGCCCTTGGCCATCACATCCTTGACCTGGGCGGTCAGTTCCTCGATGCCCTGCTGAAACAGCTCGGCCTGGCGCTTGGCCAGCGCCTGATAGCCTTCAAAAGCCTTCTTGTTGGCAGCGGCAATGGCATCCATATTCTTCTTCTGCGCGGCGGCCAGCGCATCGGCATCAAAGCCCGGCAGCTTGTAGCCGGCAAACATCTGCTGGGCATCAAACAGCTTCGGGTCGAACATCTTGTTGAAGTCAAAAGCGGCGGCGAAGGGGAACTCGGTCTTGGTCATGATGGAACGCTCCATGGCTGGCTGGCGCGGCTGGGCCAAAGGTTGCACTGGTAATGGTGCCGGGAATGCCCTGAATATAGGCAGCGGCCGAAACGCGGTCAAGTAGTTTTTTGTGCAGTGCAGCAAAAATTTAAAATGTTATAAATTATATAGTTATGGATTTACTCGGCCTGCTTATTTCGCATGCGCGAAAATATGCCGCCGATTCCGCTCCTACCCGCAAGCCCCCCCTCGGCCTGGCCAAGCCGCTTGTCGAGATGCGCCATGGTGCGGGCCAGATCGGCACTGTCATCGGCCAGCCAGACCCTCAGCGTGTCGAGATAAATCGCGCCCAGCGCCTTACGCCGCACAGCGCCGCGCAGGCTGGCGGCATCAAGCTGCGCTGCTGCCAAAGCCCAATCCAGGCTGCGCTTCAGGCCGCTTTCGGCGAAACACAAGGCCGCCAGCGGATCGCGCGGCAATTCGCGCAACAGCACCCGCATCGCTTCCTTATGCGGCGCCAAGGCATCGAAGCGCGCCATCAGCACCTCGAATAACCGGTCTTTCACACTGGCTTCTGCCATTGCCGCGCTGCCCAAAGCCTCCAGCATCTGGCCATCGATGCGAGCGGCAAAACCACGCAGCAGGGCCAGTTTTGAGGGATATTGGCGATAAAGCGTCGCCAGCGGCAGGCCGGCGGCCTGGGTGATGTTGCCCTTGGGCCCCGTGGCGGCCAGCGCCTTCGGGTCGAGGTTGTTCTCGGTCACCACGCGCTGCACGGCGGGCGAGAGATGCGGGGCGTCGGATGCCGGAGCGGCGGCGGGCGCGGCGGGCTGGGCCGGAGCGGGGGCGGCGGCCTCGCCCGAGGCGGCGATGCTGCCGATCTGCTGGCCCGGGGTGACGGTCGAGCCGGCCTCGGCGGCGATGGTCAGGACGCCGGCGGCGGGGGCCGACACCTCGACCGCGACCTTGTCGGTCTCGATCTCGACCAGCATTTCATCCTTGGCGACCGTGTCGCCGGACTTCTTCAGCCAGGTCCCCATCGTGCCCTCGGCGACGCTCTCGCCCATGGTCGGGGTCATGATGGCGACGGAACCGCCGGAAGCCGCGGGCGCTGCGGCGGGCGCGGCCTCGGCGACGGGAGCCGGCGCCTCGGCTTTCGGCGCCGGGGCGGCCCTGACTTCAGCCTTGGGGGCCTCGGCGGGCGCGGCGGCGGACGCGCCTTCGGTGACCACGCCGAGCACGGCGCCCGGCATCACGGTCTCGCCGTCCGGGGTCTTGATCTCGGACAGCACGCCGTCGGCGGGCGACACCACTTCCAGCGAGACCTTGTCGGTCTCCAGCTCGACCAGCACCTCGTCCTTCTTCACGGCGTCGCCGGCCTTCTTCGTCCATTTGCCGATCGTGGCTTCAGTGACGGATTCGCCGAGGGCGGGGGTCAGGATGTCGGCCATGGGAGGGGCTTTCTAACTTCTTGCTTTTGGCATCCCGGAAACCGCGCAGCGGTTATCCGGGACGGGAGGGCTTATCAGGCGAAGGCGTCGGTCAGGAAGGCGTCGAGTTCTTTCAGGTGCCGGCTCATCAGGCCCGCGGCGGTCGAGGCCGAGGCCGGACGGCCGACGTAGCGGGCGCGTTTGGCCTTGATGTCCAGCTTGTCCAGCGTCAGCTCCAGCCAGGGATCAACGAAGGTCCAGCCGCCCATGTTCTTGGGCTCTTCCTGGCACCAGACCAGCTCGGCGTTCGGGAAGCGCCCCAGTTCGGTCAGCAGCGACTTCATCGGCCACGGATAGAACTGTTCCAGCCGCATCAGATAGACGTCGTCCCCGCCCTTGCCCTCGGCCACATCCTTCTCGCGCCGCTCCAGCAGGTCGTAATAGACCTTGCCCGAGCACAGGACGACGCGACGGATGTCCGCATCCGGCTTGATGGCGATGCCGGCGACCTCGGGCCGCGTCTCGGCGTCGTCGTGCAGGACGCGGTGGAAGGAGCTGCCCTCGGCCATCTCGGCGAGGGCCGAAACCGCCTTCTTGTGCCGCAGCAGGCTCTTGGGCGTCATGATGATCAGCGGCTTGCGGAACGGCCGGTGCATCTGGCGGCGCAGGATGTGGAAATAGTTGG
This sequence comes from Brevundimonas sp. UBA7664, assembly GCF_002483305.1. Lineage (GTDB taxonomy): Bacteria > Pseudomonadota > Alphaproteobacteria > Caulobacterales > Caulobacteraceae > Brevundimonas. The sequence continues at coordinate 23,572 of NZ_DLHQ01000030.1, read as the reverse complement.
CCGGGGTCGAGCAGTTGGCGACCTGGATATTGTCCTCGGCGCACTGCTGCAGGAAACGCTCGAGACGGGCCGAGGAGTGTTCCGGCCCCTGGCCTTCGTAGCCGTGCGGCAGCAGCATGGTCAGGCCGCACATGCGCAGCCATTTGCGCTCGCCCGAGGTGATGAACTGGTCGATCACGACCTGGGCCCCGTTCACGAAGTCGCCGAACTGGGCCTCCCACATCACCAGGGTGTTGGGGTCGGTCAGGGCGTAGCCGTATTCGAAGCCCAGCACCGCCTCTTCCGACAGGGCCGAATCGATCACCTCGTATTCGGCCTGGCCCTCGCGCAGATTGTTGAGCGGGACGTAGCGGGCCTCGGTGGTCTGGTCGACGATGCCCGAATGGCGCTGCGAGAAGGTGCCGCGCACCGAGTCCTGGCCCGACAGCCGGACCGGGAAGCCCTCGTCCAGCAGCGAGCCGAAGGCCAGGCTTTCGGCCGTGGCCCAGTCGATGTTCTGGCCCGAGGTGATCATCTCGCGCCGGCCGTCCATGACGCGCTTCAGCGTCTTGTGCATGTCGACGTCGTTCGGGATCGTGGTCAGGCGATGGCCGAGGTCGGCCAGCTTCGCCGCCGGGACCGAGGTCTCGCCGCGCCGCTCGTCGCCCTCGGGCAGGCCGATGCCCTGCCACTGGCCGTCCATCCAGTCGGCCTTGTGCGCCTCGAACGTCTTGCCGGCCTCGAACTCGGCGTCGAGGAAGGCCTCGAAGCGGGCGACCTCGGCGTCGACGGCGGCCTGGTCGATCACTCCCTCGGCGACCAGACGCTCGGCGTAGATCTCGCGCGTCGATTTCAGCGCGCGGATCTTCGAATACATCAGCGGCTGGGTGAAGGTCGGATCGTCGCCCTCGTTGTGGCCGAAGCGGCGGTAGCAGAACATGTCCACCACCACGTCCTTGTGGAATTTCTGGCGGAACTCGGTGGCCACCTTGGCGGCGAAGACCACGGCTTCCGGATCGTCGCCGTTGACGTGGAAGATCGGCGCCTGGACCATCAGGGCCACGTCCGACGGATAGGGGCTCGAGCGGCTGTTGCGCGGGCTCGTCGTGAAGCCGATCTGGTTGTTGACGACGAAATGCATCGTCCCGCCGGTGCGGTAGCCCTTCAGCCCCATCAGGGCGAAGCATTCGGCCACCACGCCCTGGCCCGCGAAGGCGGCGTCGCCGTGGATCAGCAGGGGCATGACCTTGCTGCGGTCCAGCGCCAGTTCGTCGTCGGCGGCGTCGCCGGTCGCGCGGGCCTCGCGGATGTCGAACGCCTGTTTCGCCCGCGCCTTGCCCAGCACCACCGGGTTGACGATTTCGAGGTGCGACGGGTTGGCGGTCAGGGACAGGTGGACGCTGTTGCCGTCGAACTCGCGGTCCGACGAGGCGCCCATATGGTATTTGACGTCGCCCGAGCCCTCGATGTCTGAGGGCACGGTCGAGCCGCCCTGGAATTCGTGGAAAATGGCGCGATAGGGCTTGCCCATCACCGCCGCGAGGGTGTTCAGCCGCCCGCGGTGGGCCATGCCGAAGACCATCTCGTCGACGCCCAGGGCGCCGCCGCGCTTGATGATCTGCTCCAGCGCCGGGACCATGGCCTCGCCGCCGTCCAGACCGAAACGCTTGGTGCCGGGGAAGCGTTTGTGCAGGAAGCGTTCGAAACCCTCGGCCTCGATCAGCTTGTTCAGGATCGCCAGCTTGCCCTCGCGGGTGAAGCCGTTCTGGGCGAATTTGTCCGAACCCTCGAACCGTGCCTGCAGCCAGTTCTTCTCGTCCGGCTCGGCGATATGCATGAACTGGATGCCGAGCGTGCTGCAATAGGTGCGTTTGAGCAGCGCCAGCACCTCGCGGATGGTGCCGGTCTGGAAGCCGAGCACGCCGTCGAGGAAGATCGGCCGGTCGAGATCGGCTTCGGTGAAACCGTAGAATTCCGGGGTGAGCTCGGGATTGCTGGTGGGCTGTTCGATGCCCAGCGGATCGAGATTGGCCTGCAGGTGGCCGCGCACGCGGTAGCTGCGGATCAGCATCAGGGCGCGGATCGAATCATGGGCGGCGGCGCGCACCGCCTCGGCCAGGACGGCGGGGTCGGGCGCAGCGGCGACCGCGGCCGGGGCGGGTGCGCCCGGCTTCTTCGGATCAGGCTTCGGAGCGGGCCAGCGGCCGTCGAACACCCCGGTCGCCTCGGTCGGCTCGGCGGCGACCTTGCGGCCCCACGAACCCGCGGCGCCCGAGGCCTTCACGCTCTCGGCGTTGTCGCGCAGCTGGTCGAAGAAGGCGCGCCACTCGGCCGAAACGGACGCCGGATCGGCGGCCCATCTGCCGTGCAGGTCCTCGATGAACGAGGCGTTGGAGCCATACAGGAAGCTGGTCTCGGCAAAGACCTGGTTCAGCCGACCGGCATCGTCCGCCATAGTTCTCGTCGCATCCCTTGGGCGGCGCGCGCACGCCTGCGCGCGACCGGCGCCGCTGATATAGGCGCTGTTTCCTTATGGGTCATGACCGAATGGGGGCGAAAGGGCGGAAATTCAGCGAAATCCGGTGAATTTCGCCGCTTCCATGCCCCACTGGTGGGACATAACTTCAGCCCTTGAGCACGTCCACGAGGGTCGCACCGAGCCGCGCCGGCGAGTCCGACACCCGGATGCCCGCGGCCTGCATGGCGGCGATCTTGGACTCCGCATCGCCCTTGCCGCCCGAGACGACGGCGCCGGCGTGGCCCATGGTGCGGCCCTTGGGGGCGGTGCGGCCGGCGATGAAACCGACCATCGGCTTGGAGCGGCCCTTCTTCGCCTCGTCGATCAGGAACTGGGCCGCGTCCTCCTCGGCCCCGCCGCCGATCTCGCCGATCATGACGATCGACTGGGTCTCGGGGTCGGCGAGGAACAGCTCCAGCACGTCGATGAACTCCGTGCCCTTGACCGGGTCGCCGCCGATGCCGACGGCCGTGGTCTGGCCGAGGCCCTCGTTCGAGGTCTGGAACACCGCCTCATAGGTCAGGGTGCCCGAGCGCGAGACGATGCCGACATTGCCCTTCTTGAAGATCGAGCCCGGCATGATGCCGATCTTGCACTCTTCGGGAGTCAGGATGCCGGGGCAGTTGGGGCCCAGCAGGCGGGAGCTCGACCGGTCCAGCCGCGCCTTGACCCGCACCATGTCGAGCACCGGGATGCCCTCGGTGATGCAGGTGATGAAGGGGACCTCGGCCTCGATGGCCTCGATGATGGCGTCCGCGGCGCCCGCCGGCGGAACATAGATCACCGAGGCGGTCGCGCCCGTGGCCTCTTTCGCCTCGGCGACCGAGGCATAGATCGGCAGGGTCTCGCCCTCCGAGCCGGTCCAGTTCGTGCCGCCCTTGGCCGGGTGCACGCCGCCGACCATCTTCGTCCCGTAGTAGCGGAGCGCCTGTTCGGTGTGGAAGGTGCCGGTCTTGCCGGTCAGGCCCTGGACGATGACCTTGGTGTTCTTGTCGACGAGGATGGACATGATCAGCTTTCAGTGCGTCGGGAGTGTCGTGGCTTCTGGAGCCACGCTGGAATGGAAAAGGAAGGGTCCGGCTCGGGCGGTACGAACCTGGATGGCGTGGATTGTGCCGCGTGATCTCGCCGCAGCCTGAAGCTTGGCATCGTCGGCGTCCACAAGATCAAGCTGCGGCGTCACTTGATCGGGGCCGCCGGAATATATCCACGAGGTCCAGCCTTGGGCCGAGCGCGCGGGCGCGAAACCGGCCCAGCCAGTCACCTGCTCTACGAGTTCGGCCTCGACGGCTGGCCCCATGACCGAGCAGACCGGCACCGACAGACCGGTCGGGGAAGCAATGAAGCCCACCATTGCCATTTCCGGAGCGGGAGTGCCGGTCGCGGGATCGCTCATCAAGGTGACGGACGAATCAGCCGGCAGGTTTGCGCTACGCGGGTCTGTTTCCCATCCGGCCTGATTGAGCGCGCTGACCGCGCTTTCCGGCACGCCTCCCGTTTCAAGACAAAATCTCCTGAAGGTATCGAAGGATTGGGCCGCTGCCGGTGTGGCGGCCGCCACGGCAACAATCGCCAGCGTCAGGCACAGACCCCTCGCCATCACCCCACCGCCGCAACGATCTTCTGGGCCGCGTCGTCGAGGTCGTCCGCCGCCGTGATCGCCAGGCCCGACTCGTTCAGGATGCGCTTGCCCTCGGCGACATTGGTGCCTTCGAGGCGCACGACCAGCGGCATCTTCAGGCCGACTTCCTTCACCGCCGCGACCACGCCCTCGGCGATGACGTCGCAGCGCATGATGCCGCCGAAGATGTTGACCAGAATGCCCTCGACCGCGGGGTCGGCGGTGATGATCTTGAAGGCCGCCGCGACCTTTTCCTTGGAGGCGCCGCCGCCGACGTCGCAGAAGTTGGCCGGCTCTTTTCCGTACAGCTTGATGATGTCCATCGTCGCCATGGCCAGGCCGGCGCCGTTGACCATGCAGCCGATGTTGCCGTCCAGCGCCACATAGGCAAGGTCCCATTCCGAGGCCTCGATCTCCTTGGCGTCTTCCTCGGTCTCGTCGCGCAGTTCCTTGATGTCCGGGTGGCGGAACAGGGCGTTGCCGTCGAAGCTGACCTTGGCGTCCAGCACCCGCAGATGACCGTCCTTCATGACGATCAGCGGATTGACCTCCAGCATCGACATGTCGGTGTCGACGAAGGCCTTGTAGAGGATGGGGAACAGGGTCTTGCCGTCCTCGGCCGCTGCGCCGTCCAGTTTGAAGGCGGCGTTGATCCTGGCCACGTCTTCGGCGGTGACGCCGGCTTCCGGGTCGATGACGATGGTCTGGATCTTCTCGGGCGTGTCATGGGCGACGGCCTCAATGTCCATGCCGCCCTCGGTCGAGACGACAAAGGCGATGCGGCCGTACTGGCGGTCGACGAGCAGCGAGCAATACAGCTCGCGGTCGATGTCGGCGCCGTCCTCGATATAGAGGCGGTTGACCTGTTTGCCGGCGTCGCCGGTCTGGGCGGTGACCAGGGTGTTGCCCAGCATCTCCTTCGCGTGCTTGACCACCTCCTCGATCGAGAAGGCGAGGCGGACGCCGCCCTTGGCGTCGGCCGGCAGTTCCTTGAACTTGCCCTTGCCGCGGCCGCCCGCGTGGATCTGCGACTTCACGACGTACAGGGGCCCGGGCAGCTGCCTGGCGGCGGCTTCAGCCTGATCGGCCGAGGTGATGGCCACGCCTGCCGCGACCGGTGCGCCGAAGCCCTTCAGGACCTGCTTGGCCTGATACTCGTGAATGTTCATGAATGCCGCCTTGGGAGGAGAGTCGGCGTGCTTATAGGACCCGCGCCTTCGCGGGTGCAACCGGGGGCGGGCGAATGGGCCGGTTCTAGTCGACCCAGTCCTTCTTCAACGTCCGCGAGGCGCCGATCAGCAGGACCGAGGCCAGCAGATAGAAGCCCATGCCGGTGTAGATGGCCCAACGCAGGCTCTCGTCGCCGAAGCGCGGGGCCAGCAGGTCGCTCATCCAGCCGAAATAGTAGAAGCCGACGGCGATGCCGAGCAGATTGTTGATCAGCAGGAACAGGGCCGAGGCCGTCGAACGCATCGGCGCCGGGACGAGGTGCTGGATCGAGGCCGTGATGGGCCCCAGCCAGGCCAGGTTCAGACCCGTCGGAATCAGGAAGATCAGGAAGGCCAGGATCAGCTGCTGCGCATTGGTGCCGCCGCCCGGGATGACCAGGCCGATCAGCCACGGCGAGTTCATCGCCAGGATGAACATCGGGGCCGAGATCAGGAAGGCGATGGCCGGGGTCAGGGGATAGGCCCCCTTGCCCCGCTTCGACAGCTTGTCGGCGATAGCGCCGCCCAGCCAGATGCCAAGGGTGCCGCCGATCAGGGCGATGCCGGCATAGTACCAGCTGGTCTGGGGCAGGGTCAGGCCGAAGCTGCGCATGAAGAACAGCGGCAGCCAGCCGGCCACCCCGTAGCCGCAGACGGAGGACGAGGCCGCGCCGAGGGCCAGAAGCCAGAAGCTCGGCTTGGGGATGACCGCCGAGGCTGTGCGGCGGGCGATGGTCAGGGAGATGCCGATGACCATGGCCAGCAGGCCGCCGAAGGCGAACACCAGCGGATTGCCCAGAGCCAGACCGCCGAAATGGATCAGGGCCGCGAGAGTCAGGGCGCCCGCGCCGATCCCCAGCATGATGAGGGCCGCGACAGCGCCCGTCTTGCCCGACCCGACCACCGGCGCGGCGGCGATGACGGCGAGTTCCGCCTCGGTCTTGATGGCGTCTGTCCCGCCTCGCTTGGGATTGCGCACCGTCAGCAGCAGCACCGGCGCCAGCAGCAGGCCCAGCAGGCCGACAACGATGAAGGCCGTGCGCCAGCCATAGGCGTCCGCCAGCAGGCCGCCGACGAGGGTTCCGGCCGCCGTGCCGAGCGGAATTCCGAAGGCGAAGCCGGCCAGGGCGCGCGCGCGCTGATGCGGCGGGAAATAGTCGGCGACGAGGGAATAGGCCGGGGCCACCCCGCCCGCCTCGCCCACGCCCACGCCCATGCGGAACAGGAACAGCTGGGTGAAGGAGGTCGCCACGCCACACAGGGCGGTGAAACCGCTCCACACCGCCAGCGCCCCGGTCATGATCCAGACCCGACTGTAGCGGTCGGCCAACCAGGCCAGGGGAATGGCGAGGGTCGAGTAGACCGAGGCGAAGGCGATGCCGCCCAGCAGACCGAACTGGCTGTCGGACAGGCCGAACTCCGCCTTCAGCGGCGCCGCCAGGATGCCGATGATCTGGCGATCCAGGAAGTTGAGCATGTAGACGAGGATCAGGATCGCCAGGACGTAGAAGCGGTATCCGGGCCGTTCGGCCGGCGCGGCGGCGTCCGTGGCGGTCATGGCGTTTCCCTCGACTTGGTCTTCTTGTTGGACGGACGGTAGCGTCGCTTTGAAGCAGCGCCAAAGAAAAAGGGCGGCGGCTCAGGTGAACCGCCGCCCTTGATCGTGCGGGATCAGGCTCGGCCTAGTAGCGGGCCGAGAGTTTGATCATCCAGGTCTGCGGCGCGCCGTAATAGGCGGTGCGGATGCTGCCGACCGAGGAGAACTCCTGGGCGTCGGTCTTGTAGACCTCGTCCGAGAGGTTCTGGCCGTAGACGCCGATCGAGTAGCGGCCCGAGGCGTCGTTGAAGACGGCGCGCGCGTCGTAGAGCCAGTAGGCGTCCTGGAACATGCCCGGCAGTTCGACCGTGCTGTTGGTCGGCGTATTGTCGACCGTCAGCGCCATGCGCGAGCGGTATTTGGCCGCGCCGCCGAGGGTGATGTCGCCGCCGCCCGGCATTTCGATGACGTACTGGGCGCCGTAGCGCGCCGTCCAGGTCGGCGAGAAGGCCGGCTCCTGGAAGGCGCGGCTACCGCCGGTGGAGGTGAAACGGGCGTCGGCGAACTCGTCGTAGGTGGCGTCGAGATAGCCAATCTGGGCGTCCACCGAGAAGGCGTCCGTGACCGCGACGGCGCTTTCAATTTCGAAGCCGAAGATGTCCAGCGCGCCGGCGTTGATCACGCTGAGCACGGCCAGCGGCAGATTGGTGATCGGATCCACGTCGAGGCCCGACACCCGTGCCTGGAAATTCTCGTACCGGGTCTGGAAGGCGGCGATGTTGAACCGGAAGCGATTGTCCCACGTCGTCGTCTTGACGCCGATTTCGTAGCTGTCGGCGGTTTCGGGCTGGTAGGCGGTGGATTCGGTTGGGGAGTTGGCGCGACCGTTATAGCCGCCTGATTTGAAGCCTTGGGAATAGCGGGCGTACATCAGGATGTCCTCGGTCGGCTGGTAGTCCGCCGACACCATCACCGAGGTGTCGTCGAACTTCGCCACCGGAGGCGCGAAGGGGTAGGTGGCATTGAAGCCCGGAAGCAGGCTGTAGAAGGTCGACGTCGTCCGGTCGTAGTCCTTTTCCTCTTCGGTGAACCGCACGCCGCCCGAGATGCGGAAGGCGTCGGTCAGCGCATAGGTGAGGTTGCCGTACGCCGCCTGCGAGGTCGTCTCCAGGGTGTCGTCCACCGTGCGCAGGAAGCCCGAGTTCAGGAACAGGGGGCCGAGCAGATCGTCCGCATAGGCTTCCTGATGCGAGTCGATCGTTTCCTTGAGGTAATAGAGTCCGCCCACAGCGGTCAGCGGGCCGGATTCGTAGGTCAGTTGGAATTCCTGGCTGACCTGGTCCTGATCGACCGCGACGAGCGCCGAGCTGACTTCTTCCGCGGTGGCGTCGAAGTCAATGTAGTCATCCGTATTCAGCCTGCGATAGGCCGTGATCGACTTCAGCGTCAGACTGTCGCTGAAATCATAGGCGATGCTGGCCGAGACGCCGCGCGACTCCAGGCGGGTTTCATTGGGCAGGTCGGGGTCGACCTCGGTCTGGAAATTGTATTCCGCCAAGGGCAGCGGCACCGCGACGATCGTCTGGCCGCTGAAGCCGATCAGGCTGTTGGTGGCCTGTCCGACGGTCAGGCCGGCGTCGTCATGCGAATAGTCGCCGGTGATGTCGATCCGCAGGTTTGCCGCCGGATCCCAGGCGAACGTCCCGCGCACGGCATTGGTGTTCTTGTCGTTGTACTCTTCACCCGTGGTCGGGTTGGTGACATAGCCGCCGCGCTCCGAGTGCAGGGCCGACAGGCCGAACGCCATCGTGTCGCTGAGCGGTCCCGAGACGGCGGCCTGGATATCGATCATGTCGTAGTCGCCATAGGCGACCGAGCCCCGCGCCCGGAACTCCTGGCCCGGCCGGCGCGACACCAGCTTCAGGGCGCCGCCAATGGTGTTCTTGCCATACAGCGTGCCCTGCGGGCCGCGAAGAACCTCGATCCGTTCCAGGTCCAGCAGGTCGAACTGGGTGCCGCGGATACGGCTGTAGTAGACGTCGTCGACATAGACGCCGACCGCCGGATCGAACGTCTGCAGGGCATCAGGCTGACCGATGCCGCGGATGTAGATGTTCGTGGCGTTCGACGAACCGCGGCCCTGCACAATATTCAGGTTCGGCACGGCGCCTTGCAGATCCGTGACCTGCTGGGCGCCCTGACGCTCCAGCGCCTCGCCCGAGAAGGCGGTGACCGACAAGGGCGTGGTCTGCACGGACTCTTCGGTCCGGCGGGCGGTGATGATGACGTCGTCCAGACCCGCGGCCTCTTGAGGCGCGGCGTCCTGGGCCATGGCGAAGGTGGACAGCGCGCTCCAGGCGGCGCCGGCGAGCAAGGCGGTCTTTACATAGCGATTCATAGGTAGCCCCAATTCTGTGTTTCCAACCGATGACGCTTTTTATTCAGCGTTCAATGATTTTCCGGGACCGTAATCGTTTTCAGCCCGCTGTCAAACGGCGCAGCTTCTCCGCCTCAACCGGCGCCCGAACCTGTGGCGCCGTTGCACAGGCAGGGAATTGCAGCCTAGTCATGGGCCATGACCCAGCCCGATGCGCCGCCGGCCCGGCGTGGCCGCCCGCCCAAAGCCAAGACCGCCGGCTCTGCGGACACCCGCGACCTGATTCTGGACGCGGCGGAGGACCTGTTCTCGAAGCACGGCTTCTATGGCGTCACCATCCGCGAGGTGGCGCGGGAAGCGGGCGTGGATACGGCGCTGGTCCACTACTATTTCGGGGCCAAGCGCGGGCTGTTCGACGCGGTGTTTCTGAGACGGGCGGAGGTCTGGAACAACGAACGGGTCGAGGCCATCAACCGCTATGCCCGGGAGCGGGAACCGGGCGAGATGACGCTGGAGGGCCTGTTCGAGGCCTTCCTGCGGCCGCCGTTCCAGTGGTCGTTGAAGGGTGGGCCGGGGTGGAAACACTATTCGGCCCTGGTGGCCCAGACCAACGCCAATCCGACCTTCGGCGGCGAGACCATGGCCCGCTACTACGACCCCGCGATCCGGCGACTGATCGAGCTGATCAAGGTCATCCTGCCGGAGGCCGCCGACGTCGATCTTTACTGGGCCTATCACAATCTGTCGGGCGCGCTGACGCTGACACTGGGCGAGACGGGGCGGCTGGACCGGTTGTCGGGCGGCCTGTGCCGGTCGGGGGATCTGGAGACGGCGGGCGACTATATGGTGCGGTTCGCGGCGGCGGGGTTCCGCGCGGTCTGCGGGCCGGCGGAGAAGGCGTGAGCGAGACCTCGCCATCGCCGGACGTGGTGCGGCTCACGATCGACCGCAGCCTGCTGCGCGGACTGGGCGTGGCGCTGGCGGCGGGGGTGGTGCTGGCCCTGACCGAGGCGTTCGGCATGAGCGGGACCTCGCTGCTGTTCCGGCTGGGCTACTGGCTGCCGCTGATGCTGCTCGGCGCGATCTGGGGGCATCTGTGCTCCCTGCTGGTTGAGCGATATGTCGACATGGACCTGCGGCCGCTGCTGGCCGTGGTCGCCCTGACGCTGGTGATGTCGGGGCCGCTGGCGGTGATGGTCTGGGCCGTCACCGGCTGGTTCTTTGACGGCGACGGGTCGATCACGCTCGCCAGGCTGCCGGAGTTCATCGGCCCGGTGCTGGTGGTGACAGGGACGATCAGCGCCCTGAACGTCTTCCTCGCGCGAACGCCGGTGCAGACCCATGCGGCGGCGCCCGGGGCGAAGCCGGCGCGGTTTCTGGACCGGCTGCCGTTCAAACTGCGGGGCGCGGTCATCCGGGCGGTGTCGTCCGAGGACCATTATCTGCGCGTCCACACCGACCGCGGCTCGGACCTGATCCTGATGCGGCTGTCGGACGCCCTGGCGGAGCTGGAGGGCCTGGAAGGCGCGCAGACGCATCGCAGCTGGTGGGTGGCGAAGGATGCGGTCCGGGGCGTGAGCCGCGGCGACGGGCGGGCGACCCTGACGCTGGAGGGCGGGATCACGGCGCCGGTGAGCCGCCGCTACGCCCGGGCCCTGCGCGAGGCCGGCTGGTACTAGGCCTTCTCGTTGGCCTACCGCGCTTCGCGCTACTTGAGGCCGGCCGCCTCATCCAGCCCATATGCCGTGGAAGCTGGCCGGCAGGGCCGCGTCGGCGCGCCAGGTGGCGATCGGGCCGTCCTCGATCCGGGCCGCGTCCAGCACATGCAGTTCCGACGCCCGGGCCGGCAGGTTGAGGGTCGGCCCGACCAGCCAGCCGTCGTCCTCGGCTGAACCGCCCGGGCGCGGGACGAAGACCATCTCGTCCATCACGTGATCGGCCCCGAAGTCGAAGACGCGGGTCCGGCCCGAGCCCCAGTCGGTCAGGCCGATGGCGCTGGCGAAGGGGCGGCCCGGCGTCTCCTCGGCCGAGTGCAGGGTGAAGCGGCGCGGCAGACCGGCGCGGCGCGGGTCGCTGCGCGGAAACTCGGCGACATGGTCCGTGCGCTGAAGGTCGGCCGAGCCGTCGGCGCGGAGATGGGCGAGGGCGAGGCGGGCCGGTTCGCCGTTCAGCGGCACGCCGTTCAGGATCTCGGTGGCGCCGCGGGCGGCGAAATCCATGTCGCGGTGGGCGCAGAGATCGAAGCGGATGTCGTCGCCGTCCGACCAGGCGTCGCCGAGGTGGAAGAAGCCGAAGGCCGGGAGCTCGAACACGCGGCGCTTCGTCAGGTCGTCCTTGTCGATGACCAGCACCTGGGTCCCCTCGTCGGGCCGCCATTCGAAGCCGTCGGCGAAGGGCATGGTCATCCGCGCCTGCACCCAGGGCTGGAGCACGATGACGAGGTGACGGGCGGTGGCGGTGAAGTCGTGGAGATAGCTGGCGCGCGGCAGGTCGATCAGCGTCGCCGCCTCCAGCGCGCCCGTGGGCGAGAGGCGCCAGACCATGGCCTGGCCGCCGCCCATGCCGAGGTTCCAGATGCGGCCGTCCGGCTCGCGGCGCGGGTGGGCGAGGAAGGGCATGCTCTTCAGGTCCGCCCGGTGGGTGACCATGCCGCGGGTCGCCAGGGTCTCGGGGTCCATGGCCACGGCCGAGCCGCCTTCCCACAGGGCCCAGAGGGCGTCGCCGGCCATCAGCACCGAGGTGTTGGCGGCGTTGGCGTCGTCGTTCGAGCCGATCTCGGCGCGGGGGTCTGCGGCGGTGCCGAAGCCGGGCATGACCATGGCGTCGAGCCGCGTCTCCTGCCGGCGCTTCGGCGTGTCGACGAAGCGGGCGGCCAGCTCGGCCCGGCCGTCCGAGATGCGGAAGCGGCGCACCAGGCCGTCGCCGTCGAACCAGTGGGTCGCCGAGCCGCCGGGGCGGCGGAATTTGGCCGGCCCGTTGCGGTACAGGGCGCCCTCCAGCCCGGCCGGGGCCCGGCCGTGGATCAGGCGCATGGCGTGGGGCGCGATGTCGGCCTCGACGTCGGCGGTGGCCAGGCCCCAGTCGGTCGCGGTCCGCATCGCGGTCATGGCGCGGACGGTCTCGGGGGTGACCACGGCGGCGGACAGGGCGGCGGCGCCCATGAGGAAATTGCGGCGGGAGGCGTGCATGGGAAGTCTCCTGATGGGCGCTGCGAGGATCGGATCAGCGGATGCTGATCGTTTGCGTCGTCTCGCCGGAGACGGTGAAGCGGGCGCGGTCCCAGCGGGCGGGGCCCATGTTGCCGACGGCGTTGTTGGAGAAGGCATAGGGCTCGGTCGGCATGCCGAAGGGGTTCATGTTCATTTCGCCGTCGCCGTTGACGTCGTGGAACGCCTTCACCGCATAGTCGCCGGCGGGCAGGTTTTCGAAGGTGGCGACGACCGGGCCCGAGGCGCGGACGGCGGTGGCGGCGACGGGGCGGCCCGAGTCGCTGTCGAAGGCGGCGGCCGAGTCGAACAGGGCGACCATGACCATGCCGGTGCGGGCGCCGGTCTCGAAGGTCAGGACGATCTGGCTGTCGGCCGACTGGGCCAGGGCGGGGGCGGCGGTGAGCAGCAGGGCGGCGGCGGCGGCGGTGGCGGCGAGGCGGATCATGGCGGGGTCCTTCATGTACGGGGCCCGACGACCGGGCCGTTTTCGATGGACCGACCGTGCGGGGCCGCCGGGGCCGCCGCCACGCCGGTTGCGGCTTCGGGCGGGCGCCGTTCGCGAATGACCGCGGGTGTTCGTTGGCGAAACGTGGGTGAACAGGCGGGTTGCGTTCTCCCTCCCCCGAAGTGGGGAGGGACGGCGAAGCGAAGCGGAGCCCGGGTGGGGAACGCCAGTCGCGCACCGGCGGCGCCAGGCTTCGCAATTCCCCACCCGGATCGCTCCGCGATCATCCCTCCCCACTTCGGGGGAGGGAGAGCCCCAAAAAATCGCGAAAAGCTGCCTTCTCGCCCCTCGGGTTTCGGGGGTTGGGCGCCGGACCTGGGGCGGCCGGGCGGGGGCTGGATCGGATTGTCAAAGACCGGACAGGCCATGGCCCGGTTTGTCCCGGGCCCTGTGCCGTTGAGTCTAACCCGGCGCCGGCGAAGGCGGGATAAAAGGCGGCCGGGACACTTCCCAGAGGGGCGAGACGGGAGAGTCCGGGGTTCAAAGGGGTGGGATGATACGGGGCGGGAAGGCAGGCGGGGGAGGTGATGCCGCTGTTGGGGCACTGACGCCCGGCGTGTCAGGATGGCGTCATGAGCGAGGCGCGCGAGGCGGTTCTGGAGTTCATCGCGGAGGTCTGCGAGCGGGCGCGGCCCGTGGCGGATGACGTGGACCTGTTCGACGCCTTCGGGATCGACGGCGACGAGGCCTCGGATTTCACGGACGCGTTCTTCGCCCGGTTCGAGGTCGATGCGACGGACTACCGCTGGTATTTCCACCATGGCGAGGAGGGCTCGAATCCCGGCGCGCTCTTCTACAGGCCGCTCTACCGGCGCTTCGGCCATATCCCGATCACCGTCGCCACCCTGACGGAGGCCGTCCGCACGCGACGCTGGCCGATCGTCTATCCCGAACACAGCGTGCCCCGTCGGCGGTGGGATATGGTGATCAACCAGGTCCTGACGGTGGTGGTCCTGATCGGGCTGGCGGTGTTGGGGTGGATGAAGTTCGCGGGATAGGCGGCGGGCAGCGGCGTTCCTTCTCCCATCGGGAGAAGGTGGCCCGAAGGGCCGGATGAGGGTCGGGCGGTGGAAGCGGCGAAGCCGCCCCCGGACCGTCGACCCACACCCTTTCGCGCCAGAACGACGGCTGCGCCGCCGTGCGCTCAAGCCCTCTCCCCATGGGAGAGGGGGCGCTGAGGCGGCCCGCGTCATAGCCCGGTGCGCCGAGGTCCGGACGATGCCATAAAGGCCCCGTGGATGAGCCGTCAGAACATGCTGACTTCTATGGCGTCCTCGGCCGCGCAACGATGCAGGCCGGGCAGGCCGAACTGCGCTTCTACCCCTTCGTTTTTTCGACCACGCCGGACGCGAAATGCGTGTTCGTCGCGAAGTTCGACGCGGCCCGCTTTCAGGAAACCGACATCGCGTCCCTGATCGGCCAAGAGGTGGAGGTCACCCTCTTCCCGGACCGCGCCGAGCTGTTCGACCCGTATGATGGCGAGGCTCCCACCATTCTGGGCGCCGGCTCGGTGGCGGCGGCGTGGTCTGCCTATGACACTCAGGACTTCATGGAGCACGCCGTCAGGCTGGAGGGCGAGGTCGAGCGGCTGGCTCTGGCTTCCAGCAAGGCTTTCCGGAAGGATCTCCGGGGGCTGGCCCTGACGCAGGAGCTGATGCGCCGCGCCCGGATCAAGGCGGCGGCGTCCGATGACCACAAGGCCCGCCAGGCCGCCGCGATCGCGGTTCTGGAGCGACTGCTCACCCATTTCGAGAGCAAGGATTAGCGGGGCCCTTCTCCCGCTGGGAGAAGGTGGCCCGAAGGGCCGGATGTGGGTCGGGTGGTGGAAGCGGCGAAGCCGCCCCCGGACCGTCGACCCTCACCCTTGAGCGCAAGGTAGCGTGGCTGCCACGCCTAGTCCGGCAATGATTAGGCCGAGCACGCCGATCGTTATGCCGTCGAGACTCATGGTTTCCCTCCACAGAGGTCAAACCTTAGGGGAATCTCATCTCAACGCAAAAGTTGAGCTAGACAGGACTTTGAGGACGCGATGGTAAGGGCTCCTCCAACGCACGTCTTCCCGATCCCGGGTCCGCTTTCGCGGCCCGGGATGACAAGGGACCTAATGCACCCGCGCCTTCCCGATCACCAGCCCGCCCTCCCCCGCTGACACGGCGATCACGCTCCCGTCCTCGATCTCCCCGGCCAGCAGCTTCTTAGCGATCGGGTCGACGAGGTCCTTCTGGATGACGCGCTTCAGCGGGCGGGCGCCATAGACCGGGTCGTAGCCCTTGTCGGCGAGCCAGGCGTAGGCGCTGTCGTCGAGCGACAACGTCAGCCGCCGGTCGGCGAGGAGTTTTTCGAACCGGGTCATCTGTATGCGGACGATGCCGGCCATCTGGTCGCGGCCGAGGCGGCGGAAGAGGATGATCTCGTCGATGCGGTTCAGGAACTCGGGGCGGAAATGGCCGCGGACCTGTTCCATGACGTAGGGGCGCACCGTCTCGACATCGTCGCCCTCGCCCTGGTTGGCCAGGGCCTCTGACCCGAGGTTGGAGGTCATGATGATCAGGGTGTTCTTGAAGTCGATGACGCGGCCCTGGCCGTCGGTCAGGCGGCCGTCGTCGAGCACCTGGAGCAGGACGTTGAAGACGTCGGGGTGGGCCTTTTCGACCTCGTCGAACAGGACGACCTGATAGGGGCGGCGGCGCACGGCCTCGGTCAGGGCGCCGCCCTCGTCATAGCCGACGTATCCGGGCGGGGCGCCGATCAGGCGGGAGACGCTGTGCTTCTCCATGTACTCCGACATGTCCATCCGGGTGATGGCGGCCTCGTCGTCGAACAGGAAGGCGGCCAGGGCCTTGGTCAGCTCGGTCTTGCCGACGCCGGTGGGGCCGAGGAAGAGGAAGCTGCCCAGCGGGCGGTTGGGGTCGTTGAGGCCGGCGCGGGCGCGGCGCACGGCGTCGGCGACGGCGGTCAGGGCCTCGTCCTGACCGACCACGCGGGCGCGCAGGGCGTCCTCCATGGCCAGCAGCTTCTCGCGCTCGCCCTCCAGCATCTTGTCGACGGGGACGCCGGTCCAGCGGGAGACGACCTGGGCGATCTGTTCGGCGTCGACGACCTCGGGGGTCAGGGGGCCGGGCCCTTTTCCGTTTTTTTGGTCGGCCTCAGCGGCCTCGGCGTCGGCGAGCTGTTTCTCGATCTGGGGGATCTGGCCGTAGGCGATCTCGGACGCGCGGCCGAGGTCGCCGGCGCGCTGGGCGGCGGCCAGTTCGGCGCGCAGGCGGTCGAGGGTTTCGCGCAGCTGGGCGCCCTGGCCGACCTTTTCCTTCTCGGATTTCCAGCGCGTGGTGAGGTCTTCGGATTCGCCCTCGAGGTCGGCGATCTCGTCCTCCAGCTTTTCGAGACGGGCGACGGAGGCCTTGTCGGTCTCCTTCCTCAGGGCCTCGCGTTCGATCTTGAGCTGGACCAGACGGCGGTCGATCTCGTCCAGCGCCTCAGGCTTGGAATCGACGGCCATGCGGACGCGGCTGCCGGCCTCGTCGATCAGATCGATGGCCTTGTCGGGCAGGAAACGGTCGGTGATGTAGCGGTGGCTGAGGGTGGCGGCGGCGACGATGGCGCTGTCGCTGATGCGGACCCCGTGGTGGACCTCATACTTCTCCTTGATGCCGCGCAGGATGGAGACGGTGTCCTCGACGCTGGGCTCCTCGATGAAGACGGGCTGGAAGCGGCGGGCGAGGGCGGCGTCCTTCTCGACGTGTTTGCGGTACTCATCCAGCGTGGTGGCGCCGACGCAGTGCAGCTCGCCGCGGGCGAGGGCGGGCTTGAGCAGGTTGGAGGCGTCCATGGCGCCGTCGCCCTTTCCGGCGCCGACCAGGGTGTGCATCTCGTCGATGAACAGGATGATGCCGCCTTCGGCGGCGGTGACCTCGGCCAGCACGGCCTTGAGCCGCTCCTCGAACTCGCCGCGATATTTCGCGCCGGCGATCAGGGAGCCCATGTCGAGGGCCATGACGGTCTTGTCGCGCAGGGATTCCGGCACGTCGCCGTTGACGATGCGCAGGGCCAGGCCCTCGACGATGGCGGTCTTGCCGACGCCGGGCTCGCCGATCAGGACGGGGTTGTTCTTGGTGCGGCGGGCGAGGACCTGGATGGTGCGGCGGATCTCCTCGTCGCGGCCGATGACGGGGTCGATCTTGCCGTCGCGGGCGGCCAGGGTCAGGTCGCGGGCGTAGCGTTTGAGGGCGTCATAGGCGTCTTCCGCCCCGGCGCTGTCGGCGGTCTTGCCCTTGCGGACCTCGGCGATGGCGGCGTCGAGTTTGTCGGGTGTCGCGCCGACGGATTTCAGGACTTCGGCCGCGACGCCGCCCTCGCGGGCGATGGCGGAGAGCAGGCGTTCGGTGGTGACGAAGGCGTCACCGGCCTTTTTCGACGCGGCCTCGGCGGCGGCGAAGACCCGGGCGGTGTCGCCGTCGAGATAGATCTGGCCGTTGCCGCCGCTGACCTGGGCGCGCTTTTTCAGCGCCGTCTCGGTGGCGAGCTCGGCCTTGGCCGGGTCGCCGCCGGCGGCGGTGATCAGGTTGCGGGCGAGGCCGTCGCGCTCCTCCAGCAGCACCTTGAGCAGGTGTTCGGGGGCGAACTGCTGGTGCCGGCGGGCGAGCGCCAGCGACTGGGCGGACTGAACGGCCTGTTTGGCGCGGTCGGAGTAGAGGTCGAGGTTCAAGGCAGTCCCCTGTCAGGCGGATGGAGCCACAGGCGCCCTTTCTGGAAGCGACGCCTTGATATGTCGCAAACGTGGGTGTGGCGAACGGGGGCTACAAGGGGTGGCGGACCGGACCGGTCGCGCTACGGTGAGAGCGCCGAGGAGACGTCTTTGATCCCCCATTCCGCCTGGCCGGTCGACCCCGGCGTCATCCTTCCCTTCCTCGTGGCCGTGGTGCTGATCGAGCTGACGCCGGGCCCGAACATGGGCTGGCTGGCGCTGGTCTCGCTGGCGCGCGGGCGGCCGGCGGGGTTTGCGGCGGTGGCGGGGGTGACGGTGGGGCTGGCGGCGTGGATGCTGGCCGCCGCCTTCGGCCTGACCCAGGTCCTGCTGATCTGGCCGCCGCTGTATCAGGGGATCCGCTGGGCCGGGGTGTTGTTCCTGCTGTGGCTGGCGTGGGAGGCGTGGCGCGGCGAGGGCGATCCGGCCGCCGGCGACGGCGCCGAGGTGCGGACGATGCGCGGCCTGTTCCTGCGCGGCATGACCGGCAATCTGCTGAATCCCAAGGCGGCGGTCTTCTATGTCGCCCTGCTGCCGACCTTCATGCGGCCCGATCACGGATCGCCGCTGACCCAGGCGCTGACGCTGGGCGGGCTGCATCTGGTCGTGGCGGTGGCGGTGCATTCGATCATCGTGCTGGGCGGGGCGGGCGCGAGCGGCCTGGTGCTGAAGCGGGTGCAGGGGCCGGTGCTGCGCGCGGGGATGGCCGGCGGCATCGCCGTCGTGGCCCTGTGGATGGCGTGGGAGACACGGGGCTAGAGCGGGGGTTGAGGCGGCGATGGACAGGGTCCGCGCGGGCGGGCTAGCGTCCGCCTCCAGTCCGTCGGGAGCCGCCTCATGTCCATCCGTCTTACGCGCCGCGCGGCGCTGGTTTCGTCCGTGGCCGGCGCGGCCGCCCTGCCCTCCACCGGCTGGGCCCAGGCCGCGGCCAATGACAGCGCTACGCTGGCGGAGCAGGTCGACGCCTTCGTGAAACAGACCATGGCCGGCTTCCCGGATCAGCCGGCGGTGTCGGTGGCCCTGGTCAAGGACGGGCAGGCGGTGCTGACGCGGGGCTATGGCGTGCGGGCGATCGGCGGAGCGGCGGTGGATGAGCACACGCTGTTCGCCATCGCCTCGAACACCAAGGCCGTGACCTGCGCCGCCCTGGCCATCCTGATCGACGAGGGCAAGGTGAAGTGGGACGAGCCGGTGCGGACCTATCTGCCCGACTTCGCCCTGTCCAAGCCCGAGCTGAACGACATGGTGACGGTGCGCGATCTGGTCAGCCACCGGATCGGCTTCGGCCTCGGGGCCGGCGACCTGCTGTTCTGGCCGAACAGCGACCGGACGCGGGCGGAGATCATGGCGGCGGTGCCGCATGTGCCGATCGAGGATACGTTCCGGACGACGTACCACTACTGCAATCTGATGTTCGTGGTGGCCGGCGAGGTGATCGCGGCCGCGTCGGGGATGGCATGGGAGGATTTCATACAGACCCGGATCCTCGACCGGCTGGGCATGAGCGAAACCCTGCCGCTGATGACCGCCGCCGATCCGGCGAAGTCGGCCCTGCCGCACGGCCGGCTGGGGCCGCCGCTGCGCTATCAGGGCGAGATGCAGACCATCGGCCGGTCGATCCAGGAGGTGTGGAACTGGTCCTCGGCGGGGGCGGCGGGCGGCTTCGTCACCACCCCGGTGGACTGGGCCAAATGGATCGCGGTGCAGCTGGCGCGCGGCGCCCTGCCGGACGGGACGCGGCTCTATTCCGAGGCGCGGGCCAACGAGATGTGGCGGCCCAACATCATCATCGGCAGCTCGGCCGGGCCGACGGCGACCCTGCCGGGGCGGGCCATCGCCTCGACCTACGCCACCGGCTGGCAGGTGCAGGACTATCGCGGCGAGCGGATGATCACCCATGGCGGCGGGGCGCCGGGCTATGTCTCGGGCACGGTGCTGATCCCGGGGCGGAACGCGGGCTTCTCGTATTTCACCAATGCCGAGGAGGGGATGCTGACGCGGGCGCTGCGCAGCGGCATCACCGACATCGTCATGGGCAAGACGGATTTCGACTGGATCGCCGATGGCCAGCGGCTGCAGGCCGAGGGGAATGCGCGGTCGGTCGAGGCGGCGGCGGCGATCGACGCCAAACAGTCCGCGGGGGCGCGACCGTCCTTGCCCTTGGCGGCCTATGCCGGGACGTGGCGGGACCCCTGGTACGGGGATATCGTCATCGAGGAGATGGTCGTCGTCACGAGTCATGCGCGTCGGCCCGTAGGACGGCCGACGCTCGACCTTCGCTTCTCCAGGACACCGGCGCTCAGTGGCGCGCTCGAGCCCTATGACGGCGACACCTTCCGCACCCGCTTCCACGACAAGCGGGAAGAGGACGTCTTCATCACCTTCACCCTGGAGAACAGCCGGCCGGTTTCGGCGACGATGAAGGCCGTCAGTCCGGATGCGGACTTTTCGTACGACTATCACGACCTGCGCCTGACGAAGGTTTGAGGCGATGATCGAACTCGCCTTCGCCGTGGCGCTGGCCGCCGGCGCTGCGCAGGCGCAGGAGGTTCCCGCGCCGCCGGCGTGCCGGGGCGCGTTCGAGAGCATCGACTGGCAGGCCTGCGCCGACGCCGCCGGCCAGGGCACGCCCCCCTATTCCCTCGCCATGATCAATCTCGGCACCCAGGCCTATCTGGAGGGCGACTACGCCGGGGCGCTGCGCTTCTATGACAAGGCGGAGACGCCGGGCCAGGAGGTGTTCTCGGACGTGATCCTGCACACCTTCCGCGGCGACAGCTACCAGCGCGCCGGCCGGGCGGCGGAGGCCCTGGCGGACGCCAATCGCGCCTGGCTGATGCTGGTCGACGACCCCTCGGTCGCGGGCGATCCCCGGGATCGCCGGCCGATCAACGACGATCTTCGGTTCGAGGTCCTGATCCGCATCCTGCCGATCCTGAAGGATGGCGACGCCGCGACCTTCGCATCGGCCCGCGCCATGTTCATCGCCCTGCCCGCGGAAGACTGGGCGTCCCTGAGCAACCGGGCCGCCACCCTGGAGCAGATCGGCGAGTACGACGCCGCGCTGGTGGACAGCAAACGCGCGGTCGATCTGCAGCCCGACGACGCAGGCTCGTTGAACAACCACTGCTACGTCCTGACCCAGGCCGGGCGGGCGGAGCAGGCCCTGCCCTGGTGCGAGCGGGCCGTGGCGCTGGCGCCGGAGATCGCGCCCATACGGCATTCGTATGCGACGGTGCTGGCGGCGCTGGGCCAGTGCGCCCAGGCCGACCGGCAGCTGGCCGAGGCGCGACGTCTGGAGCCCGGCGCCGCCCTGTACCGCGAGGCGCTGACCTGTACGGCGAAGGGGTGAGGCGGCGGGACCTCATCGTCGGCGCGGCCGTGATGATGACAACGGCCGCAACCGGCGCGAACGCCGCCGGTGTACGTGACGGAGAGCCGTTCATGAATGACGACCAGTTCTGGGCCATCGTGGACCGGACCGCCCTCCACCAAGCGGACACGCGTGTGCAGACGGAGGCCCTGCGACAGGCGTTGGAAGCCCTGACGGCCGACGAGGTTGTGGCTTTCACCAACACCATGCAACGGCACCTCGCGCGGGCGTATCGATGGGACCTGTGGGCCGTCGGCTACATCATCGAAGGGGGTATGTCGGACGATGGCTTCGAGTATTTCCGGCGATGGCTGCTGTCGAAGGGCCGGACCCTGTTCGAGCGGATCCTGGCTCACCCCGATGACCTCGCCGACCTTCTCGCCGACGGCACCGAGGGCCATCTGGACTACGAGGCGTTCGCCGCGGTGTCGTGGGATGTCTGGGGTGAGAAGACCGGATCCTCCCCCGACGAGATTCCGCTCTATCTGGACCTGATGACTGACGGAAAGGACCCGACGGGCGAGCCCTTTCAGGAAGACCCGGCCTGGCTGGCAGCGAACTTCCCGAGGACCTGGGCCCGGTTCGGAGGCTGATCGTCCGGGTTGGCCGGCAGCCGTCTGGCTTGGTTGCCTACTGCGCCGGGCGCGACCGGCTGGCCTCGAGGATCGGCATGGCGGCTTCGGTCGGGATGTAGATGACCTCGCGGCCCGGCTTGCCGGCGGTCTCCTCCAGCATGTGGATGTAGGACCAGCGCAGATAGTTCTCGGGGCCGCCGAGGCTCTCGGCCATGATGCGGTTGGCCTCGTTGGTGCCGCGGGCGCGGGCGACCTCGGCCTGGGCGGTCAGCTGGGCGGAATCGAGGGCGGCCTGGGCTTCCAGCACGCGGATGCGGCGGTTCTGCACTGCCTCCTCATAGGCGGCCTTGCCCTGCATCTGCTTGGCGTAGACGTTGTAGGTCGGCATGCCGACGAGCGCGATCAGACCCACGATGGCGATGAGAATGACCGAACCGATGGTGAGGCTGAACCCGCGCATGAAACCCTCCTGACGACACGGGGCCGCCCCGCGCCGCCAGACTCGCCGCCCCCGTCACGGGGGTCAAGGGCGGTCAGCGGACGAGTTCGAGGATCTCCAGCTTGGAGTCTACCTTCGGCCACGGAAGCACGAGCCGCCAGCGGTTCGGACCGATGCGTTCGAACACGCCGACCTGGTCGCGGGCGGGCTGGTCCCCGTAGTCCGGATAGCCAGGCTCATCCATGCCCCAGGCCTGGGCGCCGACGAAGATCAGGCGACGATCCGTGTCCGGATAAAGCAGGCCGCGCGTGCGCTGTGAGCCGGTGGTCTTGGTCAGGACCAGGTCGCCGCCCGGCGTCAGCTCGATAGTGCAGCGGAAGAACGGATATTCGAGATAGCCGAGGCCGCCGGGCGAGTTGCTGCCCAGTTTGATGGCGCGGCAGCGATAAGTCCCCGGCGCAGGCTGAAGCCGGCCGGCCTGGCCGGCGTTGGGGTCGACCAGCGGGCCGAGGGCCTCGACCTGGGCGGCGAAGCCCTTGTCCTCGGCCTCGGCGCGGCCGAGACGCCAGGCCTGGTCGAGACGGCCGAGGTTGGCCGCGTCCGTCGCGGAGACGACCTGGCGCCAGTCGGCGGTCCCGCCCTGTTCGCCGTCGGCGGGCGGCGCAGTGGGTGCGGGCGTGGCGGGATCGGCGGCGGGCGGGGGGACGGGGGCCGCCGGCGCGCCGTTCACGGGCACCGCCGGATCGGCGCCGGGCGCGGAGGCGTCGCCGCAGGCGGCGAGCAGGGCGGCGAGCGAGACGATGACGGCGAGGTGGCGCATCCGGGCTGTCCTTCGGTTGAACGAAGCAAACGGTCCGGGTCGGCGGTGGTTCAACGGACCGGCGCCCGGCGACGTCGGCGAACCGTCCGTCAGGCCGGGACCAACTCGATCAGGTCGAGGTTGGACTCATTCTGGGGCCAGGGGATGACCAGACGCCAGCGGCGGTCGCCGATCCGTTCGAGCACGGCGACGAGGTCGCGGTCGGGGCGCTGGCCGTAGGAGTTGGCGGGCGGCTCCGAGGCGAGGGACATGGAGCCCAGCATCACCATCTGGCGGTCGTTCTCAGGGAACAGCAGGCCGCCGGGTCGCTGGCTGCCGGTCAGTTTGGAGAATTTGAGGCCGTTGGCGGTCGCTTCGATCCGGCAGGCGAACCAGCCGTAGACGACGTAGCCGAGACCCTCCTCGCCGCCCTGGGAGCCGAGTTTGACGGTGCGGCAGCGATAGTCGCCGGGCGGGGGCGCGACGGGGGACCGGGCGGCGTCGGGTTCAATCAGCTCGCCGAGGGGACCCAGATCGCCGGAGCCGGGCTGGCGGCGCGCCTGCTGCAGGGCCAGGGACCAGGCGGCATCGCGGCGGCTGTAGCGGTCGCGATCGGGGGCGGTGACGATGCCGCGCCAGTCGCGCAGGGCGCCGGCCTCGCCGGGGGGCCCAGATCGCCGGAGCCGGG
>NZ_DLHQ01000065.1 GCF_002483305.1 Brevundimonas sp. UBA7664 | reverse complement strand
CCCCCCGCCGCCTCCTCCGACCCCGCCCCCGCCCCCTCCTCCACCGCCGCCGCCGCCTTCGGGCGTCCCGTCGCCGACGTCCGCCGAGTATCTGCGCAACTACGGCGTCGGAAACACCGGCGCGATCGCCGCATGGACCGAGGGCGCGACAGGCGCGGGCGTCACCGTCGCCGTCATCGACTCGGGTGTCCGGTTCGACAACGACGATCTGGTCGGCCGAATCTCGCCCGCTTCAACGGACATCATCCCCGGTCGCAACCTGCCGCAGGGCGGAGACACCCACGGCACCCATGTGTCCGGCGTCATTGCGTCAGGCTACAATGACTACGGCACGATCGGCGTGGCCTATGAATCCACCATCCTGTCGATCCGGACCGACATCGCCGACTGCGATGATCCCGACGACGATTCCTGCTTCCTCGATTCCGACCTGGCCCGGGCGATCGACTATGCGGTCGCCAACAACGTCCAGGTGATCAATATGTCGCTGGGCGGCGACGGGCCGCTGGGGGCCCAGTTCGAGGCGGCGCTTCAGCGCGCGGTCAATGCGGGGATCGTGTTCACCATCGCCTCGGGCAACGCCAGCGGCGCCAGCCCCGAATGGCCCGGTCGCTACGCCTCCGATCCCCGCTTCGCCGGCAGCATCATCGTGGTGGGGGCGCACAACAACGCCGAGCTCATGGCCGGTTTCTCGAACCGCGCCGGCGTATCGCAGGCGGTCTATCTGAGCGCGCCGGGTGTGGATATCCTGACCGGCTGCGACGGCGCCTCGTGCTTTCGCGTCAACGGCACCTCCTTCTCGGCCCCGGCGGTCGCCGGCGCCCTGGCGCTGCTGCTCGACGCCTTCCCCAATCTGACCGGCAGCGAGGCGGTGGCCATCCTTCTGGACACGGCCCGCGACGCCGGACTGGCGGGCGTGGACGCCGTCTACGGTCGCGGACTTCTCGACATCGCACAGGCCTTCCAGCCGGTCGGGGCGACCAGTGTGCCGGTGGGCGACGGAACGACCGTGGAGCTGACCTCGCAACGCTTCGCCTATACCGGTGGCGCGTTCGGCGACGCCCTCCAGCGCGCCGGGGGGCTGCAGACCGTCGGCCGGGACGATTATGAACGGCTGTTCCGCGTCAATCTGGGCGGCGCCTATGGCGTCGCGCCGCGGACCCCGGCCCCGCTCGCGCCCCCGGCCGCGCGCCGGCAGGCGACGCTAGTCGCGCCCGCTATGTTCGGCGGCTCCCTGACCCTGACCACCGGCGCTGTCGTGGACGACAGCGGCTACGATCTCGCCGCCGCGACCAGCGTCATCACCCCGTGGCTGGATGACGGCCGACGCGAGGACGTACTGGTGGAGTTCTCCAACGGCAGAGGCGCCGTCGCCCACTGGCAGGGCCGCAACGGGGCCCGGTCACCCTTTGAGCTCGGCGCCGGCGACAATTTCGCGTCCCTGGCCCAGGTCGACCAGGCCTGGCTTGGATCGGTCCGCATGGGCGCCCTGACCCTGTCGGCGGACACCGGCGCCGGAGACCGGGCGATGCCATTCCAGGCCCGCGAGCCCGAGGTCTCGCGCTACGCCCGCTTCGTCGCCAGCTGGGAGGCCTCGCCCGCCGTCCGGATGAGGTTCGCCATCGGGGGGCTGGACGAGAAGCTGGGGCCGTTGGGATCCTATGCGCCGCTGGATTCGGGTCTCGCCCTGCCCAGCTCGACCACCTTCGGCTCGGTCGCCGGACAGGCGACCCTGCGCGACGACCTGTTCCTGAACGCCGAGATGGGGTGGGCGCGATCGGATGTTTCCGGCGCCTTCCTCGGCCTGTCCGAAGCGCTGATGAGCTCAAGCTGGAGTCTGGGCCTGACGACCTTCTGTGATCAGATCGGCCTTGGCTGCCGCAGCCTGACCTGGTCGATCCGCCAACCACTCCGGGTCGAAAGCGGGACGTTCAGCGCCTGGCTGGCCGATGCGCCGGTCGGCTATTTCGATCCGCTGACCTTTTCGGAGCGCCGGTTCTCCGCCACCCCCAGCGGCCGTCAGATCGACATGTCGCTGGGCAGCCTGCACCAGCTCCCGGACGGCTCCTGGCTGGACCTGAGGGCGGTGATGACGCGCGACGACCGGCACATCCGGTCCGCGGCGCCGGCCTATACGATGATGGGCAGTTGGAGGACGACCTTCTAGGATCGCAGAATCACTCCGACCCGCCGCCCCTCCCGGGGGCGGCGGGGAGGCTGAACGGAACGGGGCGAACGAATCCGGCGATGGCGATCTATCCCGTAATCCTGTGTGGCGGCGCCGGAACGCGGCTGTGGCCCGCGTCGCGCCCGTCCCGGCCCAAACAGTTCATCGATCTGATCGGCGACCTGTCGTTGTTCCAGCAGACGGTGCGCCGGGTCGCCCCGCTGGCCGAGGGCGGCCGGATCGTCGTGATCGCCGGCCACGCTCATCGCCGGTATGTCGAGGATCAGCTGGCGGCGCTGGGCGTCGAGGGTGAACTGATCCTTGAGCCCACGGGACGGGATTCCGCCCCGGCCATGACGGCGGCGGCGCTGTGGATCGCGCGGGAAGACCCGGATGCGACGGCCGTGTTCGTGGCGTCCGACCACTATATTCCGGATGCGGCGGCGTTTCAGCAGGTGGTGACCGAGGCCATCGCGGCCGCCGGCCCCGGGCGGATCGTGACGCTCGGCATGGCGCCGACCACGCCCACCTCGGCCTATGGCTATATCCAGCCCCGGACGGCCGGTCTGTCACCGGTCGAACGGTTCGTGGAAAAGCCGGGACGGGCCGATGCCGAGCGCTATCTGGCCGAGGGCTATCTTTGGAACAGCGGCAATTTCATCGCCCCCGTCGGGACCTTGCTGGGCGAACTCAGGGCGTTCGCGCCCGACATTGTCGACGCCGTCGCCGCGGCCCTGCCTGAGGCCGGCGCGGGCCGGGTCCATGCGTTGACGGCGGCCTTCGCCGAGGCGAGGAAGATCTCGATCGACTATGCGGTGATGGAGCGGAGCGACCGGATCTGGGTCCTGCCGGCCCGGTTCGAATGGTCGGACCTCGGCGCGT
Source organism: Brevundimonas sp. UBA7664 (assembly GCF_002483305.1). Classification (GTDB taxonomy): domain Bacteria; phylum Pseudomonadota; class Alphaproteobacteria; order Caulobacterales; family Caulobacteraceae; genus Brevundimonas. The sequence goes on along the minus strand of NZ_DLHQ01000065.1, from coordinate 34,229 downwards.
GGGATGCTGTGGCGGCCACGGGAACGGCGGCGCGAGGCCTGTGGGTCGCCGACGCCAGCCCCGGCTGTCTGGTGCGCGCCGCCCCGGGCATGGTCGTGGCGACGGCAGGGGTCTCGAACCTGGCCATCGTCGCCGAACCGGGCGCGGTTCTGGTGTGCGACCTCGCAAACGCCCAGGCCGTGAAGGGCCTGGTTGAGGAACTGGGTCGGCGTGAGCGCGCCGGACCGGGCGGCGGCGCGGAGGAGGGGGTTTCCCTGACCGACATGGTCCGCGACTTCGACCGGTGGCTGAAGCTCAGCGCCCTGCCGCTGTGGGGCGCGCTGGGGGTCGGCGCCGACGGCGGGTTCGTCGAGGCGCTGGACGAGGACGGCGTCGCGGTCGGCGACTTCCGTCGCGCCCGGGTGCAGGCGCGCCAGGCTTATGTCTTCAGTCTCGGCTTCGAATGGGGCTGGGGCGAGGGTTATGCCCCGCTCGTCGAGCGGGGTCTGGCCCGGTTCGAGGCGACCAACCTGCGGCCGGACGGGCTCTACCGGACCCGGGTGACGGCCGACGGCGCGACGCTCGACGACACCGCGTCGCTCTATGATCAGGCCTTTGTCCTGCTGGCGACCGCGACCGCCGCGGCCGCCGGGATAGACGGCGACCGGCAGAGGCGCACGGCCGCGCGGACGCTGGCTGCGCTGGAGACCCTGCGCCTGCCCCAGGGCGGCTGGCGCGAGCCGGGGGGGCGCCCCTTCCAGGCCAATGCGCACATGCATCTGCTGGAGGCGGTTCTGGCCTGGGAGGCGCTCGAACCTGACGGGGCCTGGACCGCGACGGCGGACGCCATCGTCGGCCTGGCGCGGGCGCATTTCATCGACGCCGGGGGCGGCTTTCTGCGGGAGTTTTTCGCGGAGGACTGGCGGCCCGCCGAGGGAGAGGCGGGGCGACTGGTCGAGCCCGGGCACCAGTTCGAATGGGCTTGGCTGCTGACCCGCTGGGGGCGGCTGCGGGGCGATGCCTGGGCGGTGGAGGCCGCCAGGCGGCTGTTCGCCTGCGGCGAACGGGGGCTCGACGCAGTACGGGGTGTAGCCATTGATGAATTGGACGAGGATCTGCAACCCCGGTCGTCGCGCGCGCGCCTGTGGCCGCAGACGGAATGGTTGAAGGCGGCCCTGATCCTCGCGGAATGCGCCGAGGGCGATGAACGGGAGCGATTGCTCGCCAGCGCCCGCGCCGCCTTGCAGGGACTGGGCCTGTACCTGAAGCCGAGCGGCCTTTGGCATGACAGGCTTGGGGTCGACGGCGTCTTCGACAGCGATCCGGCGCCGGCGAGTTCGCTCTATCATATCGTGGCGGCGAGCCGTCAGCTCAGGGAGACGCTGGGCGCCGTCCCTGAAATCGCGGGATTGTCCGGTCGCACGGTCCGGGGCGACTAGTCCGCCGGGTTGACCTTGCGCGCCGACTTGCGGTTCAGCGCCGCGAGCGTGCGGGGCAGTTCCGCGGGCAGGGCCGGGAGTTCGCCATACAGACCGGCGGGCCGTGACGGTCGCGCCAACCAGGCGGCGTCTGCGGCGTGGCCGCGGGTTTGAAATTCAGACATGGCAAACCCTCCCTTCCCGAGGTTCTGAACCTTTACACTTTGGTAATGTCTGCGCAACCGGGAACGCCAGAGGCGCTTGCGCGGTTAAGATCGGTTGTCGGGGCGTAGCGGGGGGATTGAACGGGTTTTTCCGGTCGGGAAGCACAACGGCGCAGGCCGGAACGGCGGCGGCCGGGTTCGATCCGTTGCTCCCCCCGCCTCGCCCTACTGGCGACACGACATCATTGCTATAGGGGCGGACGCGTCATGCGGATCGCGACAGCACAGGCTTTCAACCCGCAACAGAGACCATGATTTCAAAGTTTTTCCGCCCCAAACCCAAGGTGACGGCGCCGACGGCGCCGGCTGTTCCGGACGGAACGGTGGTCTGGGCCGTGGGCGACATCCACGGCCGCTTTGATCTGCTTCTCCCGCTGGTGGAGGCGATGGTGGCGGACCTGCACACAAGCCGGGCGGACCGGAAGATGGTGATCTTCCTCGGCGACTACATCGATCGCGGTCCGGATTCCCGCGGCGTGTTGCGCCTGCTCGCCGGGCTTTCCCGGTCGCAGGGCGTCGAATGGCGGTTCCTGAAGGGCAATCACGAGCAGGCGATGCTCGAATTCCTCGAGGATCCCTCCAAGGGCGCGCGCTGGTGCGAATACGGCGGCGACCGTGCGCTTCAGTCCTGGGGCCTGCGGGTTCCGGAGCTGGCGCACCGGACGGAGGCCTGGGAGCGCGTGGCGGCGGACCTGCGGCACAAGCTGACGAAACCGAAACTCGCCTTCCTTGAGGATCTGGAACTCAGTGTGACGGTGGGCGACTATTTCTTCGCCCATGCGGGCGCGCGACCGGGGGTGGCGCTGGATCGGCAGATGTCCGAGGACCTGATGTGGATCCGCCAGCCCTTTCTGGAGAGCCGGACGGGGTTCGAACAGGTGGTCGTGCACGGGCACACGCCGACAAAGGCCGTGCACGCGGATCATCGGCGCATCGGCATCGACACCAAGGCCTATGACTCCGGGGTGCTGAGTGCGCTGAGGCTTGAGGGGCGTGAGCGGGTTCTGCTGCAGGCCGTGGGCGCCTGTCGGACCCCGACGGCCCGATACGGGGGTGAAGAGTTCGTGCCGGCGGACGGCGCGGGGATCGTCGTGCGCAGGGAACGGCTGACGGGCGAGAGCGGTGAGGGCCTGCCGGTCAGCTAGCTTTAAACAGGACGGTGGCCTGCCACAGGAGAGGCCAGCGGGCGCCACACACGGGCACCATGGCTCAGCCCGGCGGCTGGTCTGGTCGTTTCGCAAGCTCCAGCAGGCCGCAACACATCGCGAAAACGACAGCCAGCGTCACGGTTCGCAGCGGATAGTCGACGATGGAGTGCAGGAGCAGGACTCCGATACCGATACTGGCCGCCCGTTGCAGATCGCGTTCCCGGGAGGCCGGGGCCCGCCAGGCGCTCCAGCAGCGTCGGCCGTACCAGATGAGGAAGGCCACGATCAGGCCCGCGCCGAGCCAGCCGGCTTCCAGCCAGGTCTCCAGATACTCGTTGTGCGCCTGGTTGAAGTAACTGCCGTCCAGTTCGTTGAGGGGTTCGACCGACCGGTAGACCGGGTCGAAACTGCCGATGCCCGATCCGAGCGGGAGGTAGGTCTGGGCGGTCTCGGCGACGAGCGGCCAACGTTCGAAGCGCAGTTCACTCGCTCCCCCCGTGTCAAACCGGGCGAGGATGGGCGGCAGGGCCAGAACCGCGACGATGGTCAGGGCCGCGCCGACCGCCCCGACCAGGACCAGGAGCCCGGGCCCCGGCCGACGGCGTCCGGCGGCAATCCAGGCCGCCAGCATGCTGGCGGCCATCACCGGGGCGAACAGGACTATGCCGGCACGCGATCGTACAGCGGCCAGGGCGACCACCACCAAACCGGCGAACAACGCTCCAAACCAGAGGGCGGAAGTGGGCCGATCCTTCCGCCTGAGCGTCGCCGCCTCGAGGGTGATGGCGAAGGGCAGGGCGATCAGGAAGAAGGAAGCCAGGTGATTGCGGTTGGCGAAGAAGCCGTTGATCAATCCCCCCCCGGTCGTGTTCCACAGGTAGAGGCGGTCGCTTCCGCTGGCCAGCTGGGCGGCGCCCAGAAGAATTCCCGCGACGGCCGCCGCGACGCAGATCCGAGCCAGCCGCTCTCGCTGAATCTGCGACTGGGACAGGATGGCGATGAAGAGGGCGAAGGGAGGCGTGAGCGCCAGGACTGATTGCCAGGTCTTGTCGGGAGTCAGGCTTAGCGGACTCCAGCCCGGCTCAATGCCGGCGAGTCGCAGGGCCAGCACCATCTGGTCCCGTCCCGGCAGACCGGACCACACCGCGGGCGGGAGTGGAATCAACTGTATCAGGGGAAGGGCGACGACCGCCGCCATCAGGCCGAGGGCGAATCGGTGCTCGCGCCAGAGCCCGGTCTTGATCAACCGTCCGGCGCCAAGCACCAGAACCGGAAGGGCGGCGAGCTCGACGAGGGCCAGCCGAAGGGCGTGTTCACGGCTGGCGCCGCCGAAAACAAACGAAAGGGCCAGCAGAATCACCGCCGCGATCGCGACAGAATCCCACTGGCCCTTCCAAATCTTGATCCGCACGCCTTATGTCAACGGTTTGGTGACCACGGCGTGAACCGGATTGAGGCTTACGGGCTTTCCGAAGCGTCGTCCGAAGCGACGGTGATCACACCGATGAGCACCAAGGTGCCGATCAGGAGGACGGGCATCGGAATGCCGCGGAAGTCCGAGCTGGCACCAACACGGGCACCGACGCGGTCACCCACGCGGGCATCGGCGGAGGTGTTGGCGGCGGCGGCTTGGCCGGCCACCAGCAGCAAGCCTGCCGTGACGGCAGCGATGGTCTTACGCATTCGAAATCCCCTTATCAGGTCATTGGTACGGGCTGACCCGCGAGTTATCGAGAATGTGTATAGGCGGCGAAGGTTTCAAAATCAATATGGATTCAAGGCAGGCTTGTTGCCCTTGAACGAAGCCGGGGCCAGAGCGGCTTTTCAGCCCTCGGGAGATATTCTGATCCGGTCGAACCAGGCGACCGTCGGGGAGCGCCTGTCATGGGCCTGGGTCTCCAGCCTGAGCCATTGCGCAGGACAGTCGCCAGGAACGACAATTCGAGCCGAAACGGTCGCCCAGGCGTTGCGGGTCGCGTTCGCATCTCCGGCAGGCACCGAGGCGATCGCGCGGCCTCCGGGGGCGCAGGTCAGGGTCCAGGCCAGCCGGGTCGCCGGATCGCCGTCCTCCGTCTTGACCTCGATGATGAACTGATGGGGACCGGGGGGCAGGAAGGTCAGTTGATCCGCGATCCGCGCTGTGGAGTAGCCGTCGTATTCTACCCGCAGGGCAGGATTGGCCGGCCCAAGATCGTCGATCGCGATCTCGGCCGTGACGCCGGCATTCTGTACCAGCCGCCACTGGAAGGGCTCCGGCGCCGCGGTATCCGCGAAGTCGCCGTTGGTCACCGCCGAACCGGCCGCCGGGCGGTTCAGCCGGACGCGTAAGGTGCGAATGGCGTCGAACAGTCCCTTGCGGACCAGGACCTGGTACAGCCGATGCAATTCTGCATTCGACAAAGGCGCCCGGCTCTCCTGCAGCAGGGCCGCCAGGTTCATCTGGACCTGCAGGTCCTCGGGCTTTTCGTCCAGGCTGGCGAGATAGGCTGCCCGCCAAGGGGGATTGGCCGCCAGCAGATCGGCCGTGACCGGAAGCGACCGCTGCGGATCCTGTACGCCCGCGAGGGTGAACAGGCTGAACACTTCAGGCTGAATATCCTGCCGCCGCCGCACCAGGGTGTCGGCGTGGGCGAAGGCGGAGACATAGTCCCCCTGCCGCAGCCGGTGTTCGACCAGCCAGGCGTGAGCCGGATCGTCCCGGAGGCTCCAGTTTCCCGCGAGGGTCAGGAGATCGTCCGCCTGGTCCAGGCGGCCGGCCCGTGCTTCGGTCAGGCCGACGACCCGCAGTGCCCTGACGTCGAACGGAGACCGGCCCAGGGCGTCCCGGCCCAGGGCGGCGGCGTTTTCGTTTCGGCCCGCGGCCAGCTCCGACTCCGCCGCGCGGCGCAAGGCCAGCGGTGATCCCGGCGCAAGGCGGATGGCCGCCTCGACCGGCGCTCGCTGGATGAGCGGCTGAATGACGATCTGCCAGCCCAACACCACAGCGCCGGCGATCAGGACATAGGAAGCGATATCCGCGGCGCGAACGCTGCGTCGTTCCGGGGCGGCGCTCTTGTCCGCCTTGTCCCTCAACCCAGATCGCCCTTCCTGGCGTCATTCCCGGCCTGTTCGGCGCCGTAGTGGTAGTCGTAGGCGTAGTCGTAGCCGCCATAGGACGTCGACTTGGCGTTGAATTTCGTCAAGACGGCGCCGAGCAGGTGCGCGCGACCCACCTGTATGCGCCGAAGGGCGCCCCGCGCCTGACCCCGGCGGGTGCCGCGGGATTCGAGGACGAAGAGGACGCCCTGAACGGCCGCCGCCAGCAGCGGGGCGTCCGCGAAGCCCAGAACCGGCGGGCCGTCGAAGACGATATGGTCAAAATTGCCGCGCGCCTCGGTAAGGAACTGGCGCAGGCGGTCGCCGCCCCAGAGTTCGGCCGGGTTGGGCGGCAGCGGCCCACAGGGGATGAAGAACAGGTTCTCCTCCCGCGTCCGCTGCACGACCGCGGCCAGTTCCGCCGAGCCCGAGAGAAGATTGCTCATGCCGCGCTCATTCTCGACGCCGATCACCCGGTGCATCGAGGGATTGCGCAAGTCACCATCGACCAGAAGCACCCGCTTGCCGACCCGCGCGAGGTTCAGGGCGACGGCATAGGCCGTGGTCGACTTGCCCTCGGCCGGACGGGCGCTGGAGACGAGCATGCTGCTCGGAGCCCCGTCCGGAGTGGAGAACTGGAGTGCGGTCCGAAGAGAATAGTAGGCCTCGGAGAACCCGGATCGAATGTCCGCCAGGGCATCCGATGTGGTCTGTCCCTTTTCCAGCAGGGGCACGACTCCGAGGACAGAAACCCCGAGCTTGGTCTCCACGTCGTCGGGCGTGGCGACGCTCTCGTCCAGGGCCTCGAGAAGGAAGGCCGCCACGACGCCCAAGCCCAGGCCCAGAAGCGCCGAGAGCGCGATGTTCAGCAGGAAATCGGGCTTGGACGGGGTTTGGGGGGGTGTCGCGAGGTCGACGATCGAGATGTTGTTCGACGCCACGCCGCCGGTAACCCCGACCTCCTTGTAGCGCTGCAGCAGGCCTTCGTAGAGCGTACGGGTCGTGTCCAGTTCCCGTTGCAGGATGTTGTACTGGATCGAACGGTCGCGCAGATCGAGAACATCGCCCGTCAGGCCCGTTACCGCGGCCTGGAGCGATCGCTCCTGGTTGGCGGCGATCTCGTATTGGCTCTGGATCGATGTGCGGATGTTTCCGGCGATCGTCAGGATCTGGCTGTCGGCCTCTTCGATCCGGGCTTTCAGGCGCACCATTTCCGGATAGTCGGGTTGATAGAGGCTGAGCTTCTGCTGGTACTCACCTTCCAGCAGGGCGCGCTGCTCGGTCAGCCGTTGGATTGTCGAATTCTGCAGGACTTCCGGCAGGGCCATAAGACTTACGCCCCGCGCCGAGCGCCAGCGCTCCTCGGCGGCGACCCGTGCGGCCCTGGCCTGGGCAAGGGCGGTGTTGGCCGCGACCAGATTGCTTGACGTCAGCGATCCCGAAGCGCCGCTCTCGCCGCCTTCCCCGGGTTCGGCGACATTGATGATCTGCTGGTTGGCGGCATAAGCGACCAGTTGTCGTTCCGCGGATTCCAGCCGTTCCTTGGTCTGGGCGATCCGCTCTTCCAGGAACTCACGGGCGTAGGCCGAACTTTCAAACTTCCGATCGAGGTTTGCCTGGATGAAGTTCTCGGCGAAGCCGTTGGCGATCCGGGCAGCGACTCCGGGGTTCGGATTATCGTAGCCAACAGCGACGAGGCGGGAGCTTCGAACCGGCGAGACGCTGAGATTGGCCTGAAGCGCCTTGACGGCCGCGGCCCGGCGAGCGGCGGCCTGGCTGGCGGCGGTCCCGCCGGCGGCCGGCGCCTCGACGCCCAGTGATGCCAGCGCTTCGTTCGAACTTGCGAGTCCCAGCGTCTCGACCACGCGCTCGGCGAGGGAGCGGCTGCGCAGAAGACCGTATTGGGTTTCGAAGAACTCCATGCCCTGAAGCGTGTCCGACGTGCCCTCTTCAGTGTTGAACACGCGCGCGGCTTCGCGATCGATCTGGAGCGTAGCCTGGGCGGTATAGAGCGGCGTCGTGAGAAGCGTTACGGCTGTGCCGACGACCAAGGCTGCCAGGAAGCAGCCAATCATCAGGAAACGATACTTGAGCGCCAGCTGCCAGATGGCCGCCAGATCCACGGTTGGTTGCTCGTGACCCGGCTGGGTCCAGGCCGGATCCCCGCCAGCGAACGTGGTCTCGTCCGAGCCCCAAGACTGGTCTCGGAGGCGTCGCCCGCGTTCCCCAGCGAAGTTGTTGTCGCCCAGCATCATTGCCATCCGTCACATACATGCGGTTGCGACCGCTTAAAATACTTCCGGGCTGATATCTCATAGCCCGTTGTCGCGCACACGAAATTCGAGCGAGAGCTTCCTACCCTTTGGGGCCGGTCCGATGGGAGACCATCCTGGGCCGCCGACTGCGGCAGACCTTGCGCTAGAAGGGTCGGAAGATCGAGAGCGCGGGAACCACCCCCAGGATCTCCCGCAAGGCGGAGTTCAGACGCGATATATCAACCACGACCACGTCATCGCCAAACACCTGGGGATCCTCCGCCCGGCCCTGCCGGATCGAGGCGAGGTCGAAGAGCGCGACCGAACGTCGTCCGTCGATGGTCCTGAACACCGCCACCTTGCTCAGGTCCGCAAGTCTTGTTGGTCCCTCGGCCATGGCCACGGCCTGGAGCAGCGACGTCGAGCCCCGCATTTCGTACACGCCCGGCCTGGTCACGGCGCCGTCGATCGTGATCTTCTGGCTGGCCGCCTCGGTCACGGTGACGGTAACTTGCGGGTCGCGGAGATACTGGGTCGACAGGCGGGCGGCGATGTCCGCGGCCATTTCTCCGGGCGTTCTTCCTGATCCACGAACCGCGCCGATCAACGGCATCTGTACGTTGCCGGATGTATCGATCACGAGGGCGTCGAAGGACAGATCCGGAACCTGAAACACGCGCACATTGATCTTGTCCCCGACGCCGATGCGGTATTCGCTCTGTACAGAGCCCGTGGGACCGACCTCGACCCGTTGCATGTCCGCAGGCTCAGCGGCGGTCATTTCGGCCAGGTCCATCCTGGGGCCGCCGCAGCCCATGAGAAACAAGGCCGCGAGTGCCGGCAGCAGCGAAAGGGCGCGCATCATGAACGAAGGGACCTCGGCAACATTGAATTACAACGGCTGAACGCCGTAGCAGCGGGCACGGCGCCAGAGGGATTTCAGAGTAGAAGGCCCGCCGGCAAAAGCGCTTGCCTTGTCCATCATGGCGAGGAAACGGTCAACCCGGTCCCCGCGACGCAGCAGGTGATGATATGGCGACCGGCTCACGAGGCAAGCCAAGCGAAATGTCGTACACAATTCACCATTTAAACTAAAGACCTTCCCAAATATCATCGACTATGCGATCGCACCGGTCGTTGGGGGCAGGGTTTGCGATGACGGATTGTCGCGACGCTTCCTGAAGTCCGAATACCCGCAAGAATGGCCAGTAGAGCGATCGTGAACCGGGCTGCCAAATTCGTCACCCACCTTGTACTGGTGTTCTGCGCCTTCCTGCTGGCCTATGAGCTGCGGCGGGCGTTGCCTGTCGTCTGGTGGTTTGAAAGCCCGGATGCGCTGCGGGTGCTGCGGTGGGGTGCGCTCTACGCCGGAATAGCCGGGCTGGTGGAGATCGTTTCACAGACGGAACGGGGCGCGTGGCGGTTCATCTCGGCCCGCGAGGCGATGGCGCTGCTGCGCAATATGACCTTGACCGCCATTCTCTTCGTTCTGACGATCTTCTTCCTCGACCGGGGCGTGCAACTGCCGCGTTCGGTGCTCCCGCTCGCCTGGCTGCTCAGCTTCCTCCTGCTCGTCGGGGTGCGGTTGGCGTGGCGCCTCGCCCACGACCGCTCGCTCGCGGTGAGTATGCTGCCGTCCTGGTGGAGACCCCGTTCCGGGACTGGCACGCCCCTGCTGATCGTCGGAAGCATGGCCGAGGCCGAGCGCCATGTCCGGCACTTTTTGGGAGATCCCGCCGCGCCCTATTGGCCCGTTGCGGTCGTTACCCCCCATCGCCAGGAACAGGGGCTCCAGCTGCACGGGACGCCCTGCGTCGGCTCTCCGGATCGTCTCGAGAGTCTGATCGACGCGCGGTTCCGCGACGCCCGGGTTAAACCCGCCATCCTCTTTGTTGACGATCCGGTCGGCGAGTTCGGCATTTCAGCCGAACGGATCGGGCGGTTGCGGCGGGCCGGCGTCGCCCTTCTGCGCCCCCAGCCGATTGCAGACATGGATGACGGAGACGTCGGCAGCCGTCTTCGCGAGATAGCGCTGGAGGAATTCCTGCCGCGCACGCCGGTTTCTCTCGATCCCGCGCCGATCCGGGCGCTGGTGGCCGGAAAGCGGGTGTTGGTGACCGGAGCGGGCGGCAGCATCGGTTCGGAGATCGCCCGTCAGATGGCGAGCCTGGGATGTGCTCACCTGACGATGCTGGACCACTCGGAATTCCTGCTGTTCGAAATCGATCGTGAGCTCGGCGGGGTCAAGACCGCGATGACGCGTCGCGCCGTGCTGGCCAATGTGCGCGACGAGGCCCGCGTCCGCGAAGTCTTTGAACAGGAGCGCCCGGATCTGGTCTTTCACGCCGCCGCGCTGAAACACGTCAGCCTGGTCGAGAACAACCCGGCGGAAGGGGTTCTGACCAACGTCTACGGCACCTGGAATGTTGTTCGCGCCGCGACCTCGGCCAAGGCCGAGCAGTTCGTGCTGATCTCGACCGACAAGGCCGTCGATCCCGCCAATGTCATGGGGGCGACCAAGCGTATCGCGGAAACCCTGCTCGAAATGGCCCCGGACAGCGAGACCCGACTGTCCACCGTGCGCTTCGGCAATGTGCTGGGCTCGGCCGGGTCCGTGGTGCCGATCTTCCGGGACCAGATAGCCCGGGGAGGGCCGGTGACGGTCACCCATCCGGACGTGAACCGCTACTTCATGACCATACCGGAGGCGGTGCAGCTGGTGCTGCACAGCACGGCGTTCAAGGCCGGCCGGGCGGATGACGGCCCGTCGAAATTCCTGCTCGAGATGGGCGAGCCGGTGAAGATCGCCGACCTGGCCCGCCAGATGATCGAACTGTCGGGCAGAACGCCCGATGTCGACATCAAGATCGAATTCACCGGGCTGAAAGCGGGCGAGAAGATCGCCGAGGAGCTGGCTGACGCTGGCGAGGACGCCCGGCCCTGTATAGACGGCATTCTGGAAGTAACGGCCGGCGGCCGGATTTGCGGGCTGGATACGGACCGCCTGCAAGATCTGATCGCCCTTGCCCAGAGCGGGCGAGGACCGGAATTGACCTTGCGGGTGGCCGAGACGATCCACGGGATTCGGGGACAGGCGGGTGCTCCGGATGCACCGCGCGGGCCGGAAGTCGCCCCGCGGTCCGGCCCCTCGAACGAGGTCCGCTCCTGACCGGGCCCGACCACCATGAGTTTTGACGGAGAATGCCAGTTGTTGAGGCTTGATGAAGCCAGGATCGCCGTCCTGGGATTGGGATATGTCGGTCTGCCGCTGGCCGTGGCCTTCGGTGGACGCTGGCCGACCGTGGGGTTCGACATCAACACCACGCGGATCGAGGAACTGCGCCGCGGCCAGGACCACACCCTGGAAGTCGATCCTGAAGAGCTGGCCGCGGCGAGCGGGCTGAGCCTGTCCAGTGATCCGGCGGATCTGGCGGACTGCAACGTCTTCATCATCACCGTGCCCACGCCGATCGACGCCGCGAAGCGGCCCGACCTGGGCGCATTGATCAAGGCCAGCGAGACCGTGGGCCGCGCGCTCAAGCGGGGCGATGTCGTGATCTATGAGTCCACCGTCTATCCGGGCGCGACCGAGGAGGATTGCGTGCCCGTGCTGGAGCGGGTGTCAGGCCTGACATTCAACTCCGACTTTTACGCCGGCTACAGCCCGGAACGGGCCAACCCCGGCGACCGCGAGCATCGCCTGGCCACCATCATGAAGGTGACCTCCGGCTCGACGCCCGAGGCCGCCGACTTCGTCGACGGGCTCTATCGCGCGGTGGTGACGGCCGGCACGCACAAGGCGGCCTCTATCAAGGTCGCCGAGGCCGCGAAGGTCATCGAGAACACCCAGCGCGACCTGAACATCGCCCTGGTCAATGAACTGGCCATCATCTTCAACAAGCTCGGCGTCGACACCGAGGCGGTCCTGAAGGCGGCGGGCACCAAATGGAATTTCCTGCCGTTCCGGCCCGGTCTTGTCGGGGGGCACTGCATCGGGGTCGACCCCTACTATCTGACCCACAAGGCGCAGTCCGTGGGCTACCACCCGGAGGTGATCCTGGCGGGCCGACGCATCAACGACGGCATGGGGCAGTACATCGTCTCCGAGCTGGTGCGGGCCATGATCGCCAAGGGGATCGACGTCAGCAAGGCGCGGGTGCTGATCCTCGGCCTGGCGTTCAAGGAGAACTGCCCCGACCTGCGCAACACCCGGGTGGTCGACATCATCGAGACCCTGCGCGGCTACGGGGTCGCGGCCGAGGTCCATGATCCGTGGGTCGACGCCGCCGAGGCGCGCCGCGAGTACGGGATCGAACTCGCCGGGGCGGCCGAACCGGGCGCCTATGACGCGGTGATCGTCGCGGTCGCGCACAGCCAGTTCAGGGACATGGGACCGGCGGCGGTCGCCGCGCTCGGCAAGGAGCGCGCCGTGATCTATGATCTCAAGCACATCTTCGACGCCAGCCAGTCCGACATCAGACTATAGAGAAAAAACCAGTGAAGCCGCAGATGCAGAACTTTGCTCTCATCGGGGCTGGCGGCTATATCGCGCCCCGGCACATGACAGCGATCAAGGAAGTCGGCGGCAAGCTGGTCGCGGCTCTCGATCCCAATGACTCGGTCGGCGTTCTCGACTCCCATTTTCCGGAGGCGGACTTCTTCACCGAGTTCGAGCGCTTTGACCGGCATATCGACCTGCTGCGCCGACGGGGCGATGACGACCGGATCCATTTCGTTTCGATCTGCTCGCCCAACTATCTGCACGACTCCCATATGCGGTTCGCGCTGCGGGCCGGGGCGGACGCGATCTGCGAGAAGCCCCTGGTCCTCAATCCGTGGAATCTGGACGGCCTGGCCGAGGTGGAGCGGGATACGGGCCGTCGCATCAGCACCATCCTGCAACTGCGGCTTCACCCCGCGGTTCAGGCGTTGCGCGAGCGGACCCTCGCGGGGCCCAACGACCGCAAGGCCGAGGTCGACCTGACCTACATCACCTCGCGGGGGCACTGGTATCTGCAGAGCTGGAAGGGCGACGAGCGCAAGTCCGGCGGGATCGCCACCAATATCGGCGTCCACTTCTATGACATGCTGCATTTTCTCTACGGCGCGCTGCAGCAGAACGTCGTCCATCTGAACGAACCGACGAAGGCGGCCGGGTATCTCGAGTATGAGCGCGCTCGCGTGCGCTGGTTCCTGTCGATCGATGTCAACGACGTGCCCGAGGCCGAGCGGGCGAAGGGCAAGCGCACCTATCGCTCGATCACGGCCGACGGCGAGGAGATCGAATTCTCCGACGGCTTCACCGACCTGCACACCCGGTCCTACGACGCCATCCTGGCCGGTCGCGGCTTCGGGCTGGACGACAATCGCGCGGCGATCGAGACGGTCTCGACCATTCGTTCCGCGCCGGTTGTCTCCACGGGCGAAATGCACGCCTTCGTGCGGGGCGCGCGCTAGTGTCCGTTTCGGTTCACCCCAGCGCCATCGTCGACGACGGCGCCCGGATCGGAGAGGGGAGCCGTGTCTGGCATTTCGTGCATGTGTGCGGCGGCGCCCGCATCGGCCGCAATGTGTCGCTGGGCCAGAACGTGTTCGTCGGCAACCGGGTCACGATCGGCGATCGCTGCAAGATCCAGAACAATGTCTCTGTGTATGACGGCGTGACGCTGGAGGACGGGGTGTTCTGTGGCCCCAGCATGGTGTTCACCAATGTCTACAATCCTCGCGGCCTGATCGAGCGCAAGGACGAATACCGTGAAACCCTGGTGCGCAAGGGCGCGACCCTCGGCGCCAACTGCACCATCGTGTGTGGAGTCACCGTGGGCGAGTACGCCTTCGTCGGGGCGGGGGCGGTGGTCAGCCGGGACGTCCAACCTTTCGCCCTGATGGTTGGAGTTCCGGCTCGCCAGATTGGCTGGATGAGCGCCTTTGGAGAAAAGCTGGACCTGCCCGTTCGGGGCGAGGGCTCGGCTACCTGCCCCCGGTCAGGGGAACGCTACCTCCTGAGCGGCTCGCGGCTCGTTTGGGAGAATCCGCAGTGACGGATCCAAACGCTCAGCAGGAGAGCATGTCTCCGGAAGCTGATGCATGATTGGGCCGCGTCACGCACGACCGTTTATTGCCTCGGTGATCGCTCGACTTGGCAGCGATACTCATCTCAAGGCGGTGGGTCTGCTGGTGGGTGGAACCGCATCGGCTCAGCTATTGGGCTTGCTGGCTCTTCCCGTACTGACCCGGATATTCAGTGCCGAGGACTTCAGCGTTCTGGCCGTATATGTGGCCATTTTGACCTTGGTCGGGGCAGTTACCTGCATGAGGTTGGATGCCGCTATTCCTCTGCCCGAAGACGAAAGCGAGGTGTTGAACCTTCTTTTGTTGGCGCTGTTGAGCGCGGCGCTGGTAACCGTTCTGCTCGCCGTGACGATTATTTTATGGGGCCCCGTCCTGGCGACGGCCATGGGGCGACCTGACTTTGCGCCCTTCCTCTGGCTGGTTCCCATCGGCGTGGCTTTCGCCGGCCTCTATTCGGCGTTTCAGTATCTGGCGGTGCGGCAGAAGGAATTCGGCGTGATCGCACGCACCAAGCTCACTCAAGCCGTCGCGGGCTTGGGGGCTCAGGTGGGGTTGGGTCTGGCCGGGGCCGGGCCCGTCGGGTTGATGATTGGACATGCACTGATGTCCGGCGCCGGCGTTCTGGCTCTCGCACGGCGCACCCTGCGCTCGGGAATGATGCAGAGTGGTTGGCCGTCGTGGATCGCCCTGGGGGCGACGCTGAACAGGTACCAGCGCTTTCCGAAATTCTCGGTGGCGGAAGAGCTGGCCAACAACGCCGGCATCCAGCTTCCCGTGCTGCTCATCGGCATCTACCTGCTCGGACCGGAGGCGGGCTTCCTGTTTCTGGCGATGCGGGTCGTCGGTACGCCGATGACGGTGATCGGAGGCGCGGTGTCCCAAGTCTATTACGCTCATGCTGCGCAATATTACCGGGAAGGGCGTCTGGCCGAGGAAACCGCGAGCGTGTTCCGGCGCCTGTCAATCTGGCTCGTCCTGCCCATGGCCGCGCTAGGACCCTTCGCTCCCGATGTTTTTCGGGCCGTGTTTGGACCGGATTGGGAACGGGCAGGCGTGCTGCTGGTCTGGATGGTGCCCTGGTACGCGTTTCGTCTCATCGCTTCGCCGATATCGATGGTGATGCATGTGAGGATGAAGCAACATCTGATGCTGTATCTCACCATCGGCGGGTTGTTGTTGCGCGTTGTTCCGCTGGTTATTATTTTGGGGTGGCGTCCCGAATATGCGTCGTTCACATACGCCCTCACAAGCGCAGTTTTCTATGCATTAATTTCCGTGGTGTTTCTCTCGGTGGCTGGAATTTCGCGACAAGCGCTGATGCGGCTTGTGGCGGGGCCCGTTTTCTTGTGGGTTGCTGCCGGTTCCGTTTCCTACATTATAGCGCAAGCGATCTGATATGCGTGTAATCCTTAAATCGATTGCATCGGCGCTCAAACGGCCGAGTCATTTTATTCTCAAGCTGTTCTTCGACTCGAGATATCTCACAGGTCGGCACTTTGATGGATCATTGGCCGGGTACGCTTGGGGCTTTCGAGCGATCTGGGTGAGGAACATCCTGAAGTTGGATCGGGCCTATCCGTTTCCAGTCGCTCTGGGCGCGAGGATATCGAACCCGGACAATCTGACCTTTCATCCCGACAATCTTGATAATTTCCAGTCGCCGGGCCTGTATCTCCAGAACTTTTCCGGACATGTGACGCTGGGGCATGGCTGCTATCTGGCCCCCAATGTCGGAATCATCACGGCCAATCACGACCCCCGCCATCCCGACACACACCTGCCGGCGGAGGATGTGGTTATCGGCGAGCACTGCTGGATCGGCATGAACAGTGTAGTTCTTCCGGGGGTCATTCTCGGGCCGCGAACGGTGGTCGGCGCCGGGAGCGTGGTCACGCGACCATTCCCGGAAGGCAATTGCATCGTGGCCGGAGCGCCTGCGCGGGTCATCCGCAGGTTTTGAACGAGTGAAGGGCGAGAAATGAACTTACGACAAGATGCTCGCATCCGCATCGTTGACTACGGCCAAGGCAATCTGGGCTCGATCCGGAACATGTTGCTGCGACTGGGCGCCGAGAGCGAGGTCACGCAGGATCCGGCCGAGATCGAAACCGCGACCCATCTGATCCTGCCCGGGGTCGGCGCCTTCGACCGTGGCATGAAGGCGATCGCGGACCGCGGGCTGCGTGAGGTGCTCGACATCCAGGCGCTCGAGCGGCGCATCCCCGTGCTGGGAATCTGCCTGGGCGCGCAGCTGATGACGCGCGGCAGCGAGGAGGGCGGCGGCCAGCCCGGTTTCGGCTGGTTCAACGCCGAGGCCCGGCGCTTCAAATTCGAGCCCCCGGCGGCGCGGCGGCCCATCCCCAATATCGGCTGGCGAACCACGCGCGCCGAACGCCCCGATACGCTGGCGCGCGGACTCGAGGATGAGTGCCGGTTCTACTACGTCCATTCCTATTATCTGGTCGCCGATGACCCCAGGGACGTCGCCCTGACCGCGTCCTACGGGGCGGAATTCGCGGCCGGCCTGCAGCGGGACAACCTTTACAGCGCCCAGTTCCATCCCGAGAAGAGCCATCGCTTCGGCATGACCTTTCTGAGGAATTTCGTGCATGTTTGAGGATCGCCAACGGATCATTCCCGTCCTGCTGCTGGACGGGGAGGGTCTCGTCAAAACGCGCAAATTCGCCAACCCGACCTATCTCGGCGATCCCATCAACACGGTGCGCATCTTCAACGAGATGGAGGTCGATGAAATCGTCCTTCTCGACATTCGCGCCACGCGTGATCGTCAGCCGCCGCAGTTCGAACGGTTGCGCAGCATCGCCGAGGAGGCGCTGTTTCCCCTCGCCTACGGCGGCGGCCTGACCCGGATCGAGGACGCGGCGCGGATCATTGAATCCGGCTTCGAACGGGTTGTGATCAATACGGCCTTCGACACCCACCCCGACTTCGTCCGCTCCATGTGTTCCGAACTCGGCGCCTCGACGGTGGTCGGTTCGATGGATGTGCGGCCACGCCTGATGCGCGGTCCCGGCGTGTTCGTCTCGGGGGGGCGACGCGCCGTATCCGTCGGCGTGGTCGACTGGGCGCGCCGGATCGAGGATTTCGGCGTGGGTGAGATCATGATCAACGCCATGGATCGCGATGGCGAGATGACGGGATATGACACCGACCTGATCGCCCTTGTGGCCTCGTCAGTGTCCGTGCCTGTAATCGCCTGTGGCGGCGCGCCGTCCTTCTCGGGCATGCAGCCCGCGTTCGAGGCCGGGGCGTCCGCGGCGGCCGGCGGCGCCGTATTCGTATTCAAGGGAAAGCACCGTGGCGTGCTGATCCAATACCCGCATGCCACGGAACGGGAGGGCGAGAATTGACTTCGCTAGGCTACCAGATCTGCAAGACCTGCGTCATGGACTCGACGATGCCGGGGACGGTTTTCGACGAGGACGGCGTCTGCAACAACTGCACGGAGTTTCCGGTCAAGGCAGCGCAGCACTGGAAGCCTGACGCGGAGGGCGCCAAGCGGCTGGACGCCATGCTCGCGCGCATCAAGGCGCAGGGCGAAGGCAAGGAATATGACTGCCTTCTGGGGCTTTCGGGCGGCGTCGACAGTTCATTCCTGGCCTTCAAGCTTCGCGAATGGGGGCTGCGCCCCATGGTGCTGCACGTCGATGGTGGGTGGAACACCGAACTGGCCGTCGCCAACGTTCGCCGCATCGTCGAGGCCAACCAGTACGATCTGGTGACGGAGGTGGTGAACTGGGAAACCATGAAGGACCTGCAGCGCGCCTATCTTCGCGCCGGCGTCACCAACCAGGACGTGCCGCAGGACCACGTCTTCATCGCCTCGCTGTTCCACTATGCGCGGCGCCACGGCATCAAATCCATCATCAGCGGCCACAATTTCGCGACCGAGTCGACGCCCATGCGCTGGCAGCATCCGGCGATGGACGTGATCAATCTCAAGGCCATTCACGCCCGGTACGGGGAAAAGCCGCTGCGCGGCTACCGGACCATCGGCGGGTTTGAGTACTTCCTGTTTTCCCCCGCCTTCCGCCGGATCAAATTCTGCCATCCGCTGAATCTGATGCCTTACGACAAGGAGGAAGCGATCCGCTTCCTGGAGGGGCACGGCTGGAGGAAGTACCCGCGCAAGCATGGGGAATCCATCTTTACACGGATTTTCCAGGACTACATTCTTCCGGTCAAGTTCGGCATAGACAAGCGGCGCGCGCATCTGACCAGCCTGATCCATGGGGGCAGCATGTCGCGCGACCAGGCCTTGGCGTTGCTGCAGGAGCCGCACTACGATCCGGTAGGCATCCGCCGCGAGATCGAGTTTTTCTGCCGGAAACTTGGCATCGAGGTGAGTGAGTTCGACAAGCTGATCGCCGAACCGCAACGAAGCCACAAGGACTATCCCAATTGGGACAGGTACATAAAGCTGATGGAACCGTTCAAGTCCGCCATCATCAAGTTGCGTGGTTGATGATGACGTCTGGAGCCCCCGTCAGCATCCTCACCATCGTCGGCGCGAGACCGCAGTTCATCAAGGCGGCCGCCGTGTCGCGTGCGATCGCGGCGCGCCACGACGTCACCGAGACCATCGTGCATACCGGGCAGCACTACGACGCCAATATGTCGGACGTCTTCTTTGACGACCTGGTGATCCCCCGGCCCGGCCGGCATCTCGGGATCGGCGGCGGCGGTCACGGGGCGATGACGGGCCGGCAGCTGGAATTGCTCGAAGGCGTGTTGCTGGAGACCATGCCCGACTGGGTCCTGGTCTATGGGGACACCAACTCCACCCTCGCGGGCGCGCTGGCCGCGGCGAAGCTGCACATACCGGTGGCCCATGTCGAGGCGGGGCTGCGGTCGTTCAACCGGAGAATGCCCGAGGAAATCAATCGGGTCGTGACTGATCACGTGTCCACCCTGCTCTTCGCCCCGACCGCGACGGCCCGGTCGCACCTGCTGGCCGAAGGCATCAAACCGGACGCGATCCGTCTCGTCGGGGACGTGATGTATGACGCGGCGCTTTTCTACCGGGACCGGGCGCGTATGCCCGAAGGCTTCAGTGAACTGGGTCTGGCCCCGGGCGGCTTTGTCCTCGCCACCATCCACCGGGCTGAGAACACCGATGACCCGGACCGGCTGGCCGCCATTTTCAGGGGCCTGGCCGGCAGCGGGCAGGATGTCGTCCTGCCGCTTCATCCGCGGACGCGACAGGCTCTCGCTTCGCTGAACATCCCGATACCCGACCGGATCCGCGTCATTCCGCCGGTCGGCTATCTGGAGATGGTCTGGCTTGAACTCAACTGCGGTTCGATCGCGACGGATTCCGGCGGCGTTCAGAAGGAAGCCTATTTTCACGGGAAGCCGTGCGTCACGATGCGTGACGAGACCGAATGGGTGGAACTGGTGGAGGCGGGCTGGAACACCCTGGTCGGCGCCGACGCGGACGCCATCTCCGCGGCGCTGTCCGATCCCCGCTGTCCGCCGGGCAGGGCTGAGCTATACGGGGACGGGACAGCGGCGGAACAGGTCCTCGATCACCTCGTCGCCTCGGGTAGCAGCCAGAACAGAACGCCGACATGAAGATTGCCCTGCTTGGAGACATCGCGCCGTTCGGCCGCTGTTGCGTTCGTGAACGGCCGAATCTGCTCTCGGAACTCGACAAGGTCGCGGAGGCTCTGCGCGACCATGACGTCGTGATCGGCAATCTGGAGACCCCATTCATCGGCGACGAAAGGCCTGTGGGATCAAAATCCGCGCACGTTAAATCTCACCCGGACAACGTGATGATCTTGCGTCATCTGGGCGTCACGCACGTCACTCTGGCGAACAACCATATCTTCGATTACGGCGTTGCCGGCTATAGACGCACGGTTGATCTGCTTGAGAAGAACAATATTGGCTGGTTTGGAACCGAAGGTCGTTCGCTTCGGCTGGAGGTTGACTCCGAAAAGATCGCCCTGCTGGGCTACTGTTCGCTCAATACCAATCCGTCCCAGCAAACGATGGCCCGCAAGCAAGGCCTGAACCTGCTCGACGTCGATCGCGTCATGGCGGACATGGAAGAATGCCGTCAGTCAGGCCATCTTCCGATCGTTGCGGTCCATTCGGGCCAGGAGCATGTGCATACGCCCAGTTCCGAAGATGTGGCTTTCGCGAGAAAACTGGCATCCAAGTACAGCTACGTGTACTACGGGCATCATCCACACGTCATCCAGGGCAAAGAACGCGTCGACGGATCCCCGATCTTCTACAGTCTGGGGAATTTTCTGTTTGACGATGTCTACACGCCGCGCGATCCGGACAAGCCGCTGATCCGACTGTCCGAGGCGAACCGCACCGGGATCGTGGTGTCGCTGGATGTCCGGAATGGCGCGGTCCAGTCCTCCCGTGTGCTGCCCATCCATATCGGGCCGGATCGCATAAGGTTTGGTTCCGAAGTATCGGGATTCGCCGCTGACGAGTTCGATCCGGCGCTGCTGACCGCAGGGAGTGACGACTATAACGCCAGCCGGGGCGCGGCCATCGCGTCATACATTGGCGGACGCCGCAGTCTGCGCGACATGAAGTGGTATTTGCGCCGCCTGAATCCGGGTTCGGCCGGCATTATTCTGGCCGCGCGACGCAATGCGAAGAGGCACGCGGAGATATTCTCGTCGAAAGTCAGCCGGTGGTCGTAGCTCAAATGAAACAGACTACCGTCGCCGTTGTACGATCTGACTTTCACGAAAAGCACAGTAGTTCGTGGGGAACCGAGTGGATTCAGGCATGTGAAGACATGGGCCTGAATTGCTCCCTGATCGACTGGAGGTCCCTGGGGGCGTTCGAACGGCTCGCGTCCCATGACATCGTGTTATGGCATTTCAGTCATTACTCGGCAGACGAAATGCGGTTTGCACGCCCTATTCTTGCGGCGCTCAAACTGCGGGGCTGTACCGTGTTTCCGGACGCCGCGGACGCGGATCACTTCGATGACAAGGTGGCGCAGGCCTACCTGCTTCAGGCTCTGGGTCTTGATACGCCAAAGAACTACACCTTGCACAGCCGCAAGGCGGTCGAAGACTGGATAGATGATGTTGGTGTATTCCCGGTTGTCGCCAAACTACGCGCTGGCTCGGGCTCCAGCAATGTTCAATTGGTGAAATCAAAAGAACAGTTGTTGGGCTACGCGAAAAGAATGTTCGGCTCCGGGTTCCGAAGCCGACCGGGAGCCTTGTTCAAGATCAAGTCCAATCTGTCATCGTCCCGCTCAATGACGGACATAATGAAGAGGCTCAGGCGAGCGCCGGAGTTTCTGTTCTCATGGTTGAACGCGGGCAACCTGCCTCGTGAAAACGGCTATGTGTATCTTCAGGAGTTCATCCCGGGCGTCGACTATGATCTGAAGATCGTGGTTGTCGGTGGGAAGCTAAGCTACATTTGCCGGGCCGTACGCGCCGGTGATTTCCGTGCCTCCGGCGGCGGCAACCTTTATTATGATCGGGCCATGGTGACCCCGCAGATCGTCGCGGCTGCTTTCAAGGCCGCCGCGGCTCTGAAGTCTGACTGTACCGGCTTCGACATGATCATTGACCCGAGAGACGGTCGGGCGGTTATTCTGGAGGTCAGCTATGGTTTCTCGCATACGGCGCTTATGGCCGCCGGCGAGTATTGCGACCGGAACGGCCGCTGGACCCGGAAGCCGCTCAACGCCCCCAGGGCATTGCTGAAAGCGCTTCTGGACAGAGTTGAGGGCGCATGAAGCTCCTCTTTGTTGTGACCGCCTTCTACCCGGAGCAGGCTATCGGCTCGGTACGGATCACCAAGTTCGTCAAGTTTCTGGAACGATCCGGGCATGACGTCACGGTGATTTCGCTGGAGCCCGCGCCCTGGGCCGCCCGGGACGAAAGCCTCCACTTTCCGGCTCTGGACCGGATGCGCTGGATCACGGTGCCCCAGAGCGCCCTGTTCCAGCGCGTCTTTGTTCGCGCCCGCGTGGCCACGATAGGCAGCCGCGCCGCAGTCACCGGCGGCGGACAGCCTGGAAATCGCGTTTCCGTGAGCGCGCGGATCAAGATCGCCCTGCAGGCGGCCTACACCTCGTTCAAGGCTCTGGATTGGCTCATTCAGGTTCGAAAGGTCGCCCGGTCCCGTTTTCCCGGTGAACGGTTTGACGCCATCTTCACCAGCTACCCCAGTTTTGGCTCGCCATTCTCCGGAATCATGCTGAAGCGGATGGGGTTGAGCCGCACCCTCATGATCGATTTCCGCGACCCCGTCAGCTACGGAGCGCTGTCCCGGTTCAGTCCGGGGCGCATGCTTGAACAATGGCTGGTGCGGCAGGCGGATATCGCCTCTTTCGTATCGTCCGGCGTTCGCACGAAGGTTATCGGCGAGCTGAAGTCAGACCCCCCGGTCTCAATGGTCGCTTCCAACGGTTATGATCCGGACGACCTTGTGGAACTCGAACCTGTTCTGGACATCAAGCCGGATCCGGCAGCGCTGCACTTTGCGTATGTCGGATCGCTTTATGGCGGCAAGCGGGACTTGAGCCCCCTGTTTTCGGCGATGGCCGCCCTCGTCGAGCGCCGCCCTGAACTGGCGGGGAAAGTCTTCTTTCATTATGCGGGACAGGAGGGGGCGCTGTTCCGAAAACAGGCCGCTCCGTTTGGATTCGAGAACCAGGTGGTCGACCGCGGCCGAATTTCACGGGCGGCGTCTTTGGGTTTGCAGCAGGCCGTCGACATCTGCCTTCTGGCCACATGGAACTCGCCGGAGGACCAGGGCGTCCTGACAGGCAAGATCTTCGAGTCCTTTCTCCTGCGCAAGACGACTCTGGCCATCGTCAACGGCCCGCTGGCTGGAAGTGAGATATCCAGTATTATAGAGGCGACCGGCGCAGGATTTTGCTTTGAACAAGCCGCTCCGGGTGACGGGATCAAGCTGGTCGACTGGTTGGAAGGCTGCGCCGTGAGGAAATCGCACGCTGGCGAGATCGGCAACTTCTACACGGACAGCGTCGACCGCTATTCTATTCAAAACATTGTCAGTGAATTGTTCGCGAGCCGGACGATTGCGCCATCGACAGCTGAGGTAGGATAGGTCGTGAAACTTGGGTACCCGAGCGTCCGTCTGATCATAATCATCGCAGCGCTGGTGATTCCCTTTACCTCGCTCAGATTTGGCCCTGTAGGTTTGGGAGAGATACTGGTTGTTGTTGCGAGCGCCCTGCTGCTTGTATTGAACGGCGGTCGAATTCAGGTCAACAACTCTGTTTTTCCTCTGGTGCGCTTCTGGTACGTTTATCTTTTTGTTATAAGTGTCGGTTTTGCGTACAATATCGTAGTCTTGGATCATGCTAGCGGAACATTTCCCGGAGCCGCCTTTGATTTCGCTTCATACGTAGTTATATTGGGGGCGATTATCGTACTTGGTGACAGGAACCTGTTCATAGGTACGTCACCGGAGCGGTTTTTCACGACAATATTTGTCTGCTGGACTATCGCATACTCCGCTCTCTACCTGCTCAGCTTTGTAACGCCACAAATTTTTGGCCTGCCTTTGCGGTACTACAACCATTTCTCGCCCTTGGTTGATAATGTTCACCAGGCAGCAATGGTTACGGCCGCAATGCCGTTCGTCATGTGGCATCTGGGCGTTCTGCGCGGCCCGATAATGTTCCGGCTGTTCTGTTTTGGCACCGGTGCGTTATTCGTGAAGATGGCGCTGGAGTCCGGGTCAACCAAGGCCTTGGTCGCCGTGATCGTCGGCGGCGCCGTCAGCGCCCTGTTTATTGTTTTCGGACTGCTGACGCGGCGAGGCGGCTGGATGCTCAAGGCGTCAGCCCTGGTGGCCGTCGCGGCCGCTTCAGTCTTGCTGGTTGTCGCCAATGCGGATTCAATCGTTCCGTTCGCGACGCAGTTCTTCCAGGACAACGATGGCGCTCATGCGCGTGAAGGCCTGTATTCCATCGGCTTCCAGCATGCCATGGATAGCATCATAGTCGGTTACGGACCCGGCCCTCACATTCTGTACGACTTTTTCGGAGAGTATTCGGACGCGCACAATACGATACTGACGATCGTCCTACAGGGAGGACTGGTCGCCATAATTGCGGCATTGATGGCTGTTTACTCTATCGCCAAGCGGACAGCGTCATCGGCATTTCTTATCGCCACTCTCTCTTCCATCGCGATATACATGATTGGTGGCGATATCCTTCGGCGGTTGCCGATCTGGATCATAATCGTCGGGGTTCTGTATCTGTCTCGCTCCGCGAACGGATCGGCGAAGGCCGTAGGCGTCGACCGGGCGGCCAACGGGAGTCCGGAAACGGGCTTTCTTCGGCAAAGATTGTCGTGAGCGAGGGCATGCGGCTCGTCATGCTGGCCTCGCACGCGCCGTCGCTGGTCAATTTCCGCGGCCCGCTGATCGCCGAACTGATCCGTCGCGGCTGGCGGGTGACGGCGGTGGCGCCCGATTTCGATGAGGCGACGCGGAGCGCGCTCACGGCCCTTGGCGCCCATTGCGCTGATGTGCCCATGGGCCGCACCGGCATGAACCCGCTCTCCGATCTGGCATATCGCAAGAGCCTGATCGCCCTGTTCAAGCGCGAGCAGCCCGATGTGCTGCTGGCCTATACGATCAAGCCGATCATATGGGGCCTGCTGGCTGCGCGAGCGGTGGGAATCCGACGGTGCATCGCGCTCATCACGGGTCTCGGCTACGCCTTCACTGACGGTGTGAAGGGGGGGCTGACGCGGGTGGTCGCGGGCGCCATGGCCTCGAACCTCTATCGCCTGGCGTTGGGGCGGGCCGATCGGGTGCTGTTCCAGAACCCGGATGATCGCGATCTGTTCCTGGAGCGCGGCCTGCTGCGCGATCGCGGCCAGATCGCCGTCGTCGATGGTTCGGGCGTTGATCTGGCCCACTACCCCCCCGCGCCACTGCCCGCCGAACCGAATTTTCTGATGATCGGGCGACTGCTCGGCGCCAAGGGCGTGCGCGAGTATGCGGCGGCAGCGCTGGCGCTCAAGGCCCGCTTTCCGCAGGCCCGGTTCCAGCTGGTCGGCTGGCGCGACCCCGGCCCTGACACGGTCGGCGAGGATGAGCTGAAGTCCTGGATCGATGGCGGCATCGAGCATCTGGGCCGTCTGGCCGATGTGCGTCCAGCCATCGCCGCCGCCCGCATCTATGTCCTGCCGTCGTATCGTGAGGGCACGCCGCGTTCGGTGCTCGAGGCCATGGCCATGGGGCGCCCGGTCATCACCACCGACGCGCCGGGCTGCCGGGAGACCGTGGTCGACGGGGTGAACGGACTGCTGGTCCCGCCGGGCAATGCGGTGGCGCTGGAGGCGGCCATGGAGCGCCTGTTGCTCGAGCCCGAACTGGCCGAGGCCATGGGCCGGGCGTCGCTGGACCGGGTCCGCGCACGTTATGACATTCACCGGGTCAACGCCCAGATTCTCGCCGCAGTGTCCGACGGACAATAGCCCGTTGGTCGGCATCAGCGCTGGCTCCCCGTCGGGGCGTTTGGTAAGCACGGGCCGACTTGGGCTTGCCCGGCCAGGACAAGGCCGATGAGGACGACTTCATGCGATTTCTGATCACGGGTACCGCCGGTTTCATCGGGTTTCACCTGGCGCGCCGCCTGCTTGAAGACGGACATGAGGTGGTCGGCCTCGACAATTTCTCGGACTACTACGACGTCACCCTCAAGGACGGCCGCAATGCCATTCTGGAAGGTTATGAGAAGTTCCGTGTCGAACGCATCGCCCTGGAGGATGTGGAGGCCCTGAACGCAGCCTGGGCAAAAGCGAAACCCGAGATCGTCATCCACCTGGCCGCCCAGGCGGGCGTCCGCTACAGCATCGACCACCCCGAGGTCTATGTCAGCTCCAACCTGGTCGGGACGTTCAATGTGCTGGAGGCCGCCCGTCGGCATCAGCCGAAACACCTGCTCGCCGCCTCGACCAGTTCGGCCTATGGCGCCAATCTGGAGATGCCGTTCCGCGAGACCGACAAGGCCGTGCATCCGATGACGCTGTACGCGGCGACCAAGAGCGCCACCGAACTGATGGGCCATTCCTACGCCCACCTGTTCGGCGTGCCGACGACCTTCTTCCGCTTCTTCACGGTCTATGGGCCCTGGGGCCGGCCGGACATGGCGCTGTTCAAATTCGCCAAGCTGATGCTCGAGGGCAAGCCGATCGAGGTCTATGGCGAGGGCGAGATGTCGCGCGACTTCACCTATGTCGACGATCTGGTCGAGGCCATCGTGAGGCTGTCCGACGTGGTCCCAGGCACGGCCCCGCCGGTCGAGGGAGACACCCTGTCGCCGGTGGCGCCGTTTCGCCTGGTGAACATCGGCGGCGGCAAGCCGAGCCCGCTGATGGACTATATCGCGGAGCTCGAAGGGGCCCTCGGCCGCACAGCCAGCAAGACGTTCCTGCCCATGCAGGAGGGCGACGTACCCAACACCACCGCCTCGCCCAACCTGCTGGAGCGGTTGATCAACTACAAGCCGGAAACGCCGATCAGCGTCGGCGTGCCGGCCTTCGTCGGCTGGTTCCGTCAACGGTACAATCTGTGATGCCAGACGAGGGGAAGGGGCTGATCCGGCCCGCGCCGCTCAAGCGCCTGATGGATGTCGTCGTCGCCGGCGCCGCTCTCGTCGTCCTGTCGCCCGTCCTGCTGGCGGTCTGGATCGCGGTGCGTCGCCGGATGGGCGCCCCGGCGCTGTTCCGGCAGGTCCGGCCCGGACTGAACGGTCGTCCTTTCGAGATGATCAAATTCCGCACGATGCGCGATGCGCTCTGTCCGGACGGGAGCCCCCTGCCGGACGCGGAGCGGCTGACGCCGTTCGGGCGCTGGCTGAGGGCCACCAGCCTGGATGAACTGCCCGAGCTGTGGAATGTGCTTCGCGGTGAGATGAGCCTGGTGGGCCCGCGACCCCTGCTGATGGAGTACCTGCCGCTCTATTCACCCGAGCAGGCGCGTCGTCACGACGTGCGGCCAGGCATCACCGGCTGGGCCCAGGTCAACGGACGAAACGCGATCAGCTGGGAGCGTAAGTTCGAGCTCGACGTCTGGTATGTCGACCGACACAATTTGTGGCTCGATGTGAAGATCATTGTCCTGACCCTTGGTCGTATACTCAAGCGAGACGGAATTTCCGCTCCGGGCTCGGCGACCGCCGACAGGTTCGAGGGTTTGATCGGGTGAAGCGCTCCCTTGCGATCGTCGGCGCCGGCGGTCACGGCCGCGTCGTGGCGGACTGCGCGGAGGCGTTGGGCTGGGACCGGATCGAATTCTTCGATGACAAGGGCGTCGGGACGGCCTCCGGGCCCTGGCCGGTGATCGGCGCGGTCGAGGCCCTGTTCGAGTGCGCCGGCGATTATGACGGCGTCATCGTCGGCATCGGCGCCAACCGGGCACGGCTGGATCGGCACCGGGCGCTGGTCGCGCGCGGCGCGGCGATGGCGACCCTGATCCATCCCCGGGCCACGGTCAGCCGGCACGCCTGCATCGACGTGGGTACGGTGGTGTTCGCCGGCGCGGCGGTCAATTTCGGCGCCGTCATCGGCCAGGCCTGCATCATCAATACGGGCGCGACCGTCGACCACGACGACCGCCTCTCCGACGGCGTGCATCTGTCCCCGGGGGCCCACCTTGGCGGCGGCGCGACGGTCGGGGAATGCAGCTGGATCGGTCTCGGCGCCTCGGTGCGCGAGGGCGTCTCGATCGGGCGGAATGTCCGCATCGGCGCGGGCGCGGCGGTGATCGCCGCGGCCCCCGACGACGTGGATCTGGTCGGCGTGCCGGCCCGGCCTCTGAAACGGAGCGACGATGCTTGACACCCCCTTCTCCCCCTGGCCCTCGTTCACGCCCGAGGAGATCGAGGCGGTCTCGGCGGTTCTCGCCTCCAACCGGGTCAACTACTGGACCGGCGATCGCTGTCGGGAGTTCGAGAGCCGTTTCGCCGACTGGGTCGGGACCCGCCATGCGGTCGCCCTGACCAATGGCACCGTGGCGCTGGACGTGGCCCTCAAGGCTCTTGGGATCGGCCCCGGCGACGAGGTGATCACCACTTCGCGGACCTTCCTCGCCTCGGCGTCCTGCATCGTCACCGCCGGGGCGATCCCGGTCTTCGCCGACGTCGACGCGGACAGCCAGAACATCACCGCGGAGACCATCGCGGCGGTGCTGACCCCGCGCACCAAGGCCATCATCTGCGTCCACCTGGGCGGGATGCCGTGCGACATGGATCCGATCATGGCGCTGGCGGAACAGCATGGCCTGAAGGTGATCGAGGACTGCGCCCAGGCTCACGGCGCGCGCTATCGTGGCCGCAGCGTTGGGTCGATCGGCCATATCGGGGCGTGGTCCTTCTGTCAGGACAAGATCATGACCACCGGCGGCGAGGGCGGGATGGTCACCACCGACGACCCTGCGCTGTGGTCCTTCATGTGGTCCTACAAGGACCACGGAAAGAGCTGGGAAGCCGTATATGAGCGGGCCCATCCGCCGGGCCCGCGCCTGGTCCACGACAGTTTCGGGACCAACTGGCGGATGATCGAGATGCAGGCCGCCATCGGTCTGGTCCAGCTGGAGCGGATGTCGGACTGGACCGAGCGGCGCACGGCGATCGCTTCGGCGCTGATCGACGTCTGCCGGCGCCACGAGGTGGTGCGGACAGCCCCGGTCCCGAACCATTCGGTCCACGCCTGGTACCGGTTCTATGCCTTCGTGCAGCCGGAACGGCTGGCTGAGGGGTGGACCCGGGACCGGATCATCGAGGCCGTCAACGCCGCCGGCGTGCCTTGCTTCCACGGCTCCGCGTCGGAGGTCTATCTGGAGAGGGCTTTCGACGACACCGGTTGGCGGCCGGCCGAGCGGCTGCCGACGGCCCGGCGGCTGGGCGAAACCGCCATCGCGATGCTGGTGCATCCGACCCTGACCGGGGCCGAGGT
Organism: Brevundimonas sp. UBA7664; assembly: GCF_002483305.1. GTDB lineage: Bacteria > Pseudomonadota > Alphaproteobacteria > Caulobacterales > Caulobacteraceae > Brevundimonas. The sequence goes on along the minus strand of NZ_DLHQ01000065.1, from coordinate 5,095 downwards.
GGGCAAGGCCTGCGAGGTGCTCGACGCCATCCTGACCGAGGCCGCCGCCTAACCCGGCTTGCGGTTGCGGACGAGGTCGTCGACCACGCCCGGATCGGCCAGGGTCGAGGTGTCCCCCAGCGCGTCGACCTCACCCTCGGCGATCTTCCTCAGGATCCGCCGCATGATCTTGCCCGAGCGGGTCTTCGGCAGGCCCGGGGCCCAGTGAATCACGTCGGGGGCGGCGATGGGGCCGATCTCCTTGCGGACGTGGGCGATCAGTTCCCGGTGCAGGTCGTCGTGCGGATCGACGCCCGCGTTGAGGGTGACATAGGCGTAGATGCCTTGGCCCTTGATGTCGTGGGGGAAGCCGACCACGGCCGCTTCGGCCACGGCGCCGTGCAGGACCAGCGCACTCTCGACCTCGGCCGTGCCCATCCGGTGGCCCGAGACGTTGATCACATCATCGACCCGACCGGTGATCCAGTAGTAGCCGTCCTCATCGCGGCGGCAGCCGTCGCCGGTGAAATACTTGCCCGGATAGGCGCTGAAATAGGTGTCGAAGAAGCGCTGGTGGTCGCCCCAGACGGTGCGCATCTGGCCCGGCCAGCTGTCGGTGATGCACAGGTTGCCGGACGCCGCGCCTTCCAGCACCGCGCCCTCGGCGTCGACCAGTTGCAGCTCGATGCCCGGCAGGGGCTTGGTCGCCGAGCCGGGCTTGAGGTCGGTCGCGCCGGGCAGGGGCGAGACCAGAATGCCCCCCGTCTCGGTCTGCCACCAGGTGTCGACGATGGGGCAGCGGCCGTCGCCGACCACCTCATGATACCAGCGCCAGGCCTCGGGATTGATCGGCTCGCCGACGCTGCCCAGCAGGCGCAGGCTCTTGCGGCTGGTCGCCTTCACCGGCCCGTCGCCCTCGCGCATCAGGGCCCGCAGCGCCGTGGGGGCGGTGTAGAAGATCTCGACCTGGTGTTTGTCGATCACCTGCCAGAAGCGGCTGTAGTCGGGATAGTTGGGCACGCCCTCGAACATCAGGGTCGTCGCGCCGTTGGCCAGCGGGCCATAGACGCAATAGCTGTGGCCGGTGACCCAGCCGACGTCGGCGGTGCACCAGAAGACCTCGCCGGGCCGGTAGTCGAACACCAGCTCATGCGTCCACGCGGCCCAGAACAGATAGCCGCCGGTGGTGTGCAGCACGCCCTTGGGTTTGCCCGTCGAGCCCGAGGTGTAGAGGATGAACAGCGGGTCCTCGGCGTTCATCGGCTCGCACGGGCAGTCGGCGCTGATTCCATGCTTGGCCTCGCCGTAGCGGACGTCGCGGCCCGCGACGATGGGGATGTCGGCATTGGTGTGGGAGACGATCAGCACCGTCTCGACGATGGCGGCGCCCGGCCGTTCCAGCGCCGCGTCGACATTGGCTTTCAACGGCACGCGCTTGCCGCCGCGCAGGCCCTCGTCGGCGGTGATGACGACCTTCGAGCCGCAGTCCTCGATCCGGCCGGCCAGACTGTCCGGCGAAAAGCCGCCGAAGACGACGGAGTGGACGGCGCCGATCCGGGCGCAGGCCAGCATCGCGACGGCCGCCGCGGGGATCATCGGCAGATAGAGGGTGACGCGGTCGCCCTTCACCACGCCGAGCCCCTTGAGCACATTGGCCATGCGGCAGACTTCGGCGTGGAGTTCGCGATAGGTCAGGCCGCCGGACAGGGTCGGCTCGTCGCCCTCCCAGATGATCGCAGTCTCCTCGCCGCGGGTCGCGAGATGCCGGTCGAGGCAGTTCCAGGCGACGTTGAGCACCCCGTCGCCGAACCAGCGGATGCGGAAGTCGGCCTTGTCGAAGGAGACGTCCTTGATCGCTGTCGGCGGGGTGATCCAGTCGAGACGGCGGGCCTGCTCGGACCAAAAGGCGTCGGGCGTCTCGCGGGCGGCGGTGCGGGCAGCCTCGCAGGCGGAGGCGTTCATGTGGGATCGGGCGGCCCATTCCGCCGGGACGGGATAGAGGTCAGGCTCGGTCATGGCATTTTCCTTTGGTGACATTTGACCACAGCCCGGCTCCGGCCAGAAGGCCGATCAGTCCGAGCGCGGACCGAGCCGTCGTCGCCGGGACGCCCGATCAGACGAAGCCGCCCGGAGGCCCGGACGGGCGCGGCCTGCATGGTGAGACCGGATCGCCTTCGGCGGACCGGTCTGATACAAGCCATGGCCGGCCAGGTTCCGGGCGTATGGAGCCAGCCCATTGGCGAAAGACCGATTCAAGACCAGTCACAGCAGTCCCTGGTTCGCCTGGGCGGTGATTGGCGTGCTTCTTGTGGCGGTCGTCGGGCTGCTTGCAACCTATGTGCTTCGGCCGGGTCGCAGTCCGGCTGAAGATGCGCAAACCGCAGCGGCGATCGGCAAGATGGATCAGGCACAGGGCAAAGCTGACGACGAGCGCGAGGAAAAGCGCAGCGCCGCCGCCCTGTTGTAGGCCCGGCGCGCCGACGACGCGGCCCGGCCTGTCGCTGCGCACGCTGTCCCTGAGACGTCGGGACGAATGCCGGCGCCTCAGCCGTGGATGTCCACATCCTTCCGGTCACGGATGAAGAGCACCCCGACCACAACCGTGACCAGGGCCACCACCACCGGGTACCACAGGCCGTAGTAGATGTTGCCCGTGGCCGCGACCATGGCGAAGGCTGTGGTGGGCAGGAAGCCGCCGAACCAGCCGTTGCCGATGTGATAGGGCAGGGACATGGAGGTGTAGCGGATGCTGGTCGGGAACATCTCCACCAGCGCCGCCGCGATCGGGCCGTAGACCATGGTCACATACATCACCAGCAGGAACAGGATGGCGACGACCAGCGGCTTGTTGACCAGGGCGCTGTCGGCCTTGGCGGGATAGCCGGCGGCGGCCAGGGCGGCGCCGAGGCCGGCCTCCCATTCCGTCTTGCGGGTCTTGAATTCGGCGCGCGGCAGGGCGGCGCCGTCGAAGCTGGTCACGACCGTCTCGCCGATGCGGACCTCGGCCACCGACCCCGCAGGGGCGGCGACGTTGGCGTAGGTGACCCCCGCCTTGGCCAGATACGACTTGGCCAGATCGCAGGCGCTGTCGAACACCGTCTTGCCCACCGGGTCGAACTGGAAGGCGCAGTCGGCGGGGTCGGCGTGGACGCTGACCGGCGCGCTCACCGTGGCGGCCGCCAGCTGAGGATTGGCCGCGCCGGTCAGGGCATGAAACAGCGGGAAGTAGGTCAGGGCCGCCAGCAGGCAGCCCGTCAGGATGATCGGCTTGCGGCCCACCCTGTCCGACAGCCAGCCCCAGAAGATGAAGAAGGGCGTGGCCAGCAGCAGGGAGACGGCGATCAGAATGTTGGCCAGGGCCGCGTCGACCTTTAGCGTCTTCTCGAGGAAGAACAGGGCGTAGAACTGGCCCGTGTACCAGACCACGGCCTGACCGGCGGTCAGGCCGACAAGCGCCAGCAGGACCAGTTTCAGGTTCGGCCATCTGCCGAAACTGTCCTTCAGCGGCGTCGTCGACCCGCGCCCCTCGGCCTTCATGCGGGCGAAGGCCGGGCTCTCGGCCAGCTTGAGCCGGATCCACAGGGAGACGCCGAGCAGCAGGATCGATACGAGGAAGGGGATGCGCCAGCCCCAGTCGAGGAAGGCCGCCTCGCCGACGGCGGTGCGGACGCCGAGGATGACCAGCAGGCTGAGCATCAGGCCGGCGGTGGCGGTGATCTGGATGAAGCTGGTGTAGAGGCCGCGCTTTCCGGGCGGGGCGTGTTCGGCGACATAGGTGGCCGCCCCGCCGTACTCCCCGCCCAGCGCCAGCCCCTGCAGCAGCCGCATGGCGATCAGGATGATCGGTGCAGCTACGCCGATGGCGGCGTATGAAGGCAGCAGGCCGACGACAAAGGTCGACAGTCCCATCAGCAGCATGGTGACGAGGAAGGTGTTCTTGCGCCCCCACAGATCGCCCAGCCGCCCGAAGAACACCGCCCCGAACGGCCGCACCGCGAAGCCGGCGGCGAAGGCCATCAGGGCGAAGATGTAGCCGGTGGTTTCGTTGACGCCGGAGAAGAACTGGACGGTGATGATCGCGGCCAGCGAGCCGTACAGATAGAAGTCGTACCACTCGATCACCGTCCCGACCGAAGACGCGAGGATGACCAGCCGGTCGCTGCGGTCGACGGTGTGTTCGGCGGCGGCGTCCGTCATGCATTCCTCCCCGTCAGGGTCGGAACCCTAGACGGTGGAATCCGGACAGGCGAGAGGCCGGTCAAGGCTCGACAATGTCGAGCAGGTCGGCCCAGACGCTCTCCGCCGTCGGCGTCCGTCCGGCACCGCGACCGCGCGCCGTGAAGACCCGTCCGTCCCCGGTGGTGACCCGCAGGGCGTTCCACTCATCGGGCAGGTCGGCGAACAGGGCGTCGCCGTCCATGGCGCACAGGGCCACGCCGGCCTCCCCGGTGCGAACGTCCAGCCTCGCCAGCTGCCGCACCAGGCCTTCCGGCAAGGCGGCGCCGCTGCTCAGGGCTTCGCGGGCGAGGCCGCTCACGGACAGGCCGCCCTGCAGGGCTTCGTGGCCGAGGATCGCCAGCTTGGCGGCGGCGTCCAGGCCGGTGAGGTCGGCGGACGGGTCCGCCTCGGCGAAACCCGCCTCCCGGGCGGCGGTCAAGGCGTGTTCGAAGGCCTGCCCTTCGGCGAGGCGGTTGAGGATGAAGTTGCAGGTGCCGTTCAGCACCGCCTCGATCCGCATCACCACGCCGTGCGTCCGCGCCCGCCGCACCGTCTCGATCAGCGGCGCGCCGCCGCCGACGCTGGCGGAGTAAAGCAGGCGCGCGCCGGTGCTTTCGGCCAGCGTCGTCAAACCGGGCAGGTCGCCGCCGATCGCCTGTTTGTTGGCGCTGACCACGTCGATGCCCCGCGACAGGGCCGCGCGGATCAGGGCGAGGCCGGTCGAGGCGTCGGAGATGGCCTCGACCACCACATCGGGCTCGCGCGCCAGCAGGGCGGCCGGGTCCGACAGGGCCAGGCCGGGGGGAATGGCCACGTCCCGCGCCCGGGCGGGATCGCGGACCAGAACGGCGACGACCTCGAAGCGGGGATCGGTCAGCAGGCGCGGCAGCACGCCGCC
>NZ_DLHQ01000018.1 GCF_002483305.1 Brevundimonas sp. UBA7664 | reverse complement strand
GCCCTCCCCACCGACGGGATGGGCGGGAGTCTAGGACGGGGGCCAGCCAGGGCGGGATAAGGACGCTGTAATTTTTGAAAGGTGAGCAGAGTCAGGGGGTTGGCGAGGCGGGATATGCTGACAATCGGGGAATCTCCAGCACCCCCGCAAAGGGGGATGGACGGCATTGACGGAGCTACCCCCCAACCATCCCGAAGTCCGCCACCCGGCCCATGACGCTGCGAACCTGCCCCAGCAGTTTCAGCCGGTTGTCCCGCTCGGCGGCCACCTCGGAATTGACCATCACCTTGTCGAAGAAGGCGTCCACCGGCGCGCGCAACCGCGCCAGCGCGGTCATGGCGGCGGCGAAGTCCTCGGTCTCCAGCGCGGCGTCCACCGCGGCCGCGGCGGCGGCGGCGGCGAAGGCCAGGGCGCTTTCCTGCTCCGGTTGACCCGGCAGGCCGGTCTGCACCATGCCGGTCGGCACGGCCCCCTTCTTCTCCTCGGCCTTGAGGATGTTGGACGCCCGCTTGTACCCGGCCAGCAGATTGGCCCCATCGTCCGTGGCGAGGAACCCGTCCAGCGCCTCCACCCGCCGCACGATGCGGACGAGGTCGTCGTCGCCGAGCGCGAAGACGGCGTCGACGAGATCGTGGCGCTTGCCCTGATCGCGGAGGAGGACCTTCAAGCGGTCGGCGAAGAAGGCCACTAGATCTCTTGCGGTCGTCTGAGCCGACAAAATGACCTCTGGCCGTTCCGCGCTCTTGAAGAATTCTGGACTGTTTATGACCATGAGCCGCTCGCCGGCCATGTCGGGCCTTACCCAATCGGCAACCACAAAAACGTCGGCGTCGGATGGGAAGGACCAGATGTCGAAGCGCCAGTCTTCGTTGCCTTCTTCATCGATGTAGGGGCCGCGATAATCTTCCCAGAAATCGGGGTAGATGAGGTAGCCCTCGGTGGGGTGACGTTGGAGTAGGCGCATCATGAGGCTGTCGCGCCAGTATACTCGCGGCTGAGCCTTCTCAATGATCCCCGTAAGCTGGAGGCGCGCCCCACTCTCCAGCACCAGCCGGATCACCCCCAGCGCCGCCCGACGCAGCGCGAACGGATCCTTCGACCCCGTCGGCTTCTCATCAATGGCGAAGAACCCGACCAGGGTGTCCAGCTTGTCGGCCAGCGCCACAGCCACCGTCAGCGGCGCGGTCGGCACGGAGTCCGCCGGACCCTGCGGCTTGTAGTGATCGCGCACGGCGTCCGCGACGGCGTCCGGGTGGCCGGCGGCGCGGGCGTAGTAGCCGCCCATGACGCCCTGCAGTTCGGGGAACTCCCCGACCATGGCGGCCGACAAATCAGCCTTGGCCAGCTTGGCGGCGGCCTCGGCCTGATCCGGATCGGCCCCGACCAGCGGCGCGATCTCACGCGCCAGGGCCGCAATCCGCTCGACCCGCTCGGCCAGCGTCCCCAGCTTGGCGTGGAACGTCACCCCCTCCAGCTTCTTCGCCCAGACGTCGAAGCCGGTCTTCAGGTCCTCGTCCCAGAAGAAGCGGGCGTCATCCAGACGGGCCGACAGCACGCGGCTGTTGCCGGCGGCCAGGGCCTTGCCCCCGTCGGTCGCCTCGACATTGGCCACGACCACGAAATGCGGGGCCAGGCCGTGTTTGGACGGATCGCGCACCGCAAAGTATTTCTGGTGCACCTTCATCGACAGCCGGACCACCTCGGGCGGCAGGCTGAGGAAGGCCGGGTCCATGTCGCCGAGAATGGGCGTCGGCCATTCGGCCAGCCCCGCCACCTCGTCCAGCAGGCCGTCGTCATCGACGAGGGCGAGGCCCTTGTCGGCGCAGACCTTCTGCGCCGCCTCGAGGATCTTCAGCCGCCGGTCGACGGCGTCCAGCAGGACGAAATCGCTTTCGAGCTTCGCGCGGTAATCCGCGAAATCCCTGACCGCGAACGGCCGGCCGCAGCCGAGGAAGCGATGCCCCTCGGTCAGCTCGCCGCTCTGGATCCCGTCGATCTCGAACGGCACGACATGGCCGTCGAACAGGGCCACGATCCGCTTCAGCGGCCGCACCCAGCGCAGCGTGCCCGAACCCCAGCGCATCGACTTGGGCCAGGGGAAGCCGCGGATGATCTGGTCGACCATGTCCGGGATCAGGGCCGCCGTCGGCTGGCCCTTGCTGCTGAGGACGGCGAAGAAGACGCCGTCACGCTCGACCAGTTGGTCCTTGGTCAGGCCGGTCTTCCGCAGGAAGCCCTCCAGCGCCTGCTCCGGCGCATTGGCCCGCGGGCCCTTGACCTCTTCCTCGCGGTCGGGCGTCGCCGTCGGCAGCCCCTCGACCACCAGCGTCAGCCGCCGCGGCCCGGCGAAGGTCGTCAGGGCGTCATACGTCAGGCCGGCGGCCTTCAGCCGCTCGGCGGCCATCCGCTCAAGGTCGCGCGCGGCCCCGCCCTGCATGCGGGCCGGGATCTCTTCCGACAACAGTTCGATCAGCAACTGGGCCATCAGACGCGCCCCCTTTCCTGCTCGACCCATTCGGTCGCGCAGGCCTTACAGAGGTCCCGGATGCGGCCGATGTAGCTCTGGCGTTCGGCCACGGCGATGGCCCCGCGCGCGTCCATCAGGTTGAACAGGTGGCTGGCCTTCAGCACCTGATCGTAGGCGGGCAGCACCAGCGCCTGATCCTGCGGGCCCTTCATCGCCAGCAACCGCCCGACCTCGCCGACCATGTCCTCGAACCGGCGTTTCAGCCCGTCGACGTCATAGCCGTGGAAATTGGCCTCGGACTGCTGGCGCTCGTTCTCGAGGAAGACCTCCCCATAGGTCAGGCCCTCCTTGGTGAACTTCAGGTCGTAGACGTTGTCGACGCCCTGGACGTACATGGCCAGTCGCTCCAGCCCGTAGGTCAGCTCGCCCGAGACCACATCGACCTCGATGCCGCCCACGCCCTGGAAATAGGTGAACTGGGTCACCTCCATCCCGTCGCACCAGACCTCCCAGCCCAGCCCCCAGGCCCCGACCGTGGGGTTCTCCCAGTCGTCCTCGACGAAGCGGATGTCGTGCAGCTTCGGATCGATGCCGATGGCGGCCAGCGAGCCGAGATAGAGCGCCTGCAGGTTTTCGGGGTTCGGCTTCAGGATCACCTGATACTGGTAATAGTGCTGTAATCTATTGGGATTTTCGCCATAGCGGCCGTCGCCGGGCCGCCGCGACGGCTGGACATAGGCCGCCTTCCACGGGCGCGGGCCCAGCGCGCGCAGCACCGTCGCCGGATGCAGCGTCCCCGCCCCGACCTCGATGTCATAGGGCTGCAGGATCGCGCAGCCCTGATCGCCCCAGTATTTGTGGAGCGTCAGGATCAGGTCCTGGAAGGCGAGCGGTTCGGTCGTCACGGGCAGCTTTTTCGTTCGGGGAAGAAGGCGGCGGACCCTAGACGGGCGGCCCATTTGCGGCAAGGAGCCCGGTTGCCGGGTTCATCACAACGAACACAACGGACCCACGACGGACACAACGGGTCCGCGCCAGGTTCCGGTCCCGTTGTGCCCGTTGTGACATCGTCGTGGCCGTTGTGAAGAGCCGGGGCTGCAGCCACCGATTCCGGCTTCGCCGGGAAGGACGGAGGACGGAATGTTAAGCGTCGACCGCTAGCGTTCGCGCCATGAAGCAGATCGACCAGATGCGCCGGCGCGCCGCGCGCTATCTCGACATCGAGGCGGTGACCATCGCGCCGGCGAAGGGCGTGTTCTCGCTGAGCTTCGACGACTTCCCCGCCAGCGCCTGGACCGAGGCCGGGCCGGTCATGGCCGAACATGGGGTCAAGGCCACCTACTATGTCTGCGGCGGGCTGGCAGGCGGGATCAACATGGACCGCGACCAGTTCGAGGCGCCGCACCTGCAGGCCCTGCACGCCGCCGGCCATGAGGTCGGCTGCCACACCTTCGGCCACACCAGCGCCCTGCGCATGGACGCCGAAGCCCTGCGGCTCAGCCTGGACGCCAATGCCGCTTGGGTGGCCGAGCGACTGGACGGCCATCGCATGACGACCTTCGCCTGGCCGTTCGGCGATGCGACGGTGGGGGCCAAACGGGTCGTGCGCGAGCGCTTCGCCATGGCTCGCGGCGTCCGCGACGGCGTCAACGCCGGCCGCGAGGACCGGGGGCTGATCAGGAGCATCGGCCTCGAGAGCCGCCGCCTGCCCGGCTACGACCTCGAAGGCCTGATGGCCGAAGCGGCGGCGTCGAAAGGCTGGCTGACCGCCTATGGGCACGACGTCTCGGACCGGCCCACGGACTACGGCTGCACGCCGGACGATCTGGATCGGGTGTTGCGCGCGGCGAAGGCGGCCGGGCTGGCGATCGCGCCGGTGGGCGCGGCGTGGGACAAGGTCACCCAATAATCCGCTCATTCCGGCGAAAGCCGGGACCCAGTGTTTTGGGTGATGCGGTAAGGCTGGTGATCCGCGATCAAATGTCCTGAAACGCCGGCGTCAGACTGGACAGGACTGGGTCCCGGCTTTCGCCGGGATGAGCGGATCAGATTAGATCAGGCCGCCTCGCGCATCATCGCCGCCTTGCGCGCGTCCGCCCATCGGATCAGGGCGGCGCGGGGGAAGGCGACGATCCACGAACGGGCCGTGTAGTCTCCGGCCTCGATCAGGGCGGCGCGGGTCGGGGAGCTGGTCGCGGCGCGCTGGGTGTGAATCTCGCCCGGCCCCTGATGCACCATGAAGGCGCCGTGCTTCAGCAGGTTGAGCCGCAGATAGGCGAGGCGCGGGCTGATCTGCTCCAGCGGCGGATCGTAGAACCAGCTGGAGCCCAGCATGCCGGCCATCTCGGGGCGGCGCTTGCAGATCTCGGCGGCGGTGGCCCAGGCGCGGTCCCAGCCGGCCTCGTTGAAGTCGGACAGTTCGCGGCTCTCGGTATGGACCTCCAGCCACGGCTTCCAGGCCTGGGCGGCGGCATAGGCCGGGATCACCGACCAGCCCCAGCCCTCGCGGGCGTGGCGCAGAACCTGCCCCGGCCCCATCGGCGAGCTGAGGTCGATCATCTGGGTGCGGGCGCCGGGCACGCTGAGGACCAGCGAGATGCGCACATCCTTGGCCCAGAAGTCGCGGTCATAGGGATCGGCGGCGGCGGTCAGGAAGTCGGCCAGACGGCCGATCCATTCCGGATAGAGCTCCAGCACGGCGTCCGGCAGGTCGGCGGCCGGGATGCGCGCCGGCATCTCCAGCGCCCACAGGGCGACCAGGGCGCGGCGGTGGTCGTCGGTCAGGGCGGCGCCGAAGGCCTCGGCCAGCGCCTCCTCGGCGCGATGGCCCGGCTGGTCGAAATCCCAGTGCGGGGCCGAGGCGGCGGCCGCGGCGGCGGCGGCGGCCTTGAGGGCGTGAAGGCGGGCGCGGTCCTCGGCCGGGACGCGGTTCAGCACGGCTTCGAACGCGGCGATCTGGACGGGCGAGAGCGTTTCCATGCCGCCACTCTGCCAGACACCGGTTTGCCGACCGTTAAGGCGCCCGCCCGGCGGCTATCGCAGGGTCGTCGGCCGTATCCACCAGTCGGGCCGGAGGACGGAAAGGGCCTGGCCGGCGGCCTCGGCGGCCCGGAGCGTCTCGAACAGGGCGAAGACGGTGGCGCCGGAGCCCGACATCCGCGTCAGGCGCGCGCCGGGCAGCGCTTGCGTGGCCGCGAGTGCGTCGCCGATGGCCGGGGCCAGGGCGACCGCCGGGGCCTGCAGGTCGTTTCGCTGCGTCTGCAGCCAGGCTTCGACCGCCGCCGTCGACCAGTCCAGAGGCGGCGCCGGCGTATCGGCCAGACCCGGTTCGCCGGCGTCGAAGGCGCGATAGACGGCTCCGGTCGACGAGGGGACGCCCGGATTGACCAGCAGGGCCGGGAGCGGCGGCAGGGCAGGCTCAAAGGTCAGAATGTCCCCCCGGCCTCTGGCCCAGGCGGCGCGGGCGTGCAGGCACATGGGACCGTCGGCGCCGATGGCGGCCGCGATCTCCGCCAGGGCCGCATCGTCGAAGCGCAGGCCAAGCACGTCCCGGACCAGCTTGAGCGCCGCCCCGGCGTCGGACGAACCGCCCCCCACACCCGCCGCGACCGGCAACTGCTTGTCGAGGGTGATCGCCAGTCCCGGCTCGCCGATCCCCGCCGCCGCGCCCAGGGCGCGCACCGCCCGGAAGACCAGATTGTCGCCCTCGCCTTGCAGCGCGCGGGCGAAGGGCCCCGTGACAGCCAGCGAAAGACGGTCCGCCGGTTCGACCGTCACCCCGTCGCCGACATCGGCGAAGGCGACCAGGCTGGCCAGAGGATGATAGCCGTCCGCCGCGAGCGGCCCGACGTGCAGGAACAGATTGATCTTGGCGGGCGCCAGCCGGGCGGCCGTGCTCATGTGAGTCAGGACTGGCCTGCGGACACCGGCGGCGCCGTCGTCAGGCCATTGGCGAGCTTCTGCTCCACCCCGGCGCGGCGTTCGGCGTCGGGCTCCAGCGTCAGCACCCGGTTCCATTGCCACTCGGCCTCGCGCCGACGCCCGACCTGCCAGTAGGCGTCACCCAGATGATCGACGATCTCGGGGTTGGCCGGTTCCTTGTTGACGGCGCCCTCGAGGGTCTCGACCGCGATGTCGTACTGGCCCTGCCGGAACTGGGCCCAGCCGAGCGAGTCCTGGATGTTGCCGTTCTCGGGCTGGGCGGCGTGGGCCCGGGCCAGCATCTCGGCCCCCTGTTCGACCCGCCGCCCGCTGTCGACCCACATATAGCCGAGGTGGTTCAGGATGGTGGGCTCGTCCGGCGCCGCCGTCAGCGCCGCCCACAGTTCGTTCTCGGCCTCGTCGAGGCGTCCGAGGCGCTCCAGGGTGGCGCCGCGCAGATACCGGATCCCCGGCGCCTGTCCGGCGACATTGACCGAGGGCCGGTTCAGCACCGCCAGCGCTTCCTCGAAATGACCGAGCGCACTCAACTGTTCGGCCAGTTTGAGGGCCACCTCCATCTGACCGGGCGTCGATGCATCGGCGCGCCGAAAGGCCTCCAGCGCCTCCGGCTGCCGGTCATCGCGCTGCAGGCTCAGCGCGAGGCCGAACTGGGCTCCGGCGTAGACAACCGGATTGGCGGGGGTCACCCGTCTGAACGCCTCCCGGGCCGGTTCCTCCTGGCCGACAGCGGCCAGACTCACGGCCAGACGCAAGGCCATCTCGTCATCGGGACCCAGACTGTCGGCGAGCCGCATGTAGATGGCCGCCAACTGCCGTTCGCCCTGCTCGCCGATCTGGACGGCCGCCATCCTGACCGCGACGGCGGCGGTCTCGGCGATCGTCGGGACCGGCGGCGGCGCGCCGCGCTCAAGCACGCGCTCCCGGCCGGTCAAGGCCTCAGGGTCGGGCGTCCGCCCGGTCAGCGACGCCTCGTAGAGCGCCAGGGCCTCTTCGCGCCGACCCTGGCGCTCAAGGAAGCGGCCATAATCAACGGCGAACAGCCGCGTGCCGAGCGGCGAGGCGGTGATCACCCGGTATTCGGCCTCGGCCTCGACAAAGCGCCGGCGGCTGTCCAGCAGCCCGGCCCGCTGGTGGCGCAGCACCAGGCCATTCATGTCCGTCGGGGCCGCATCGACCGGGGCGAGGGCCACGTCCCAGTCTCCCGCCGCCGCCGCGACAGCGGGCAGGATATAATGGCCGATGGTCGTGAACGGCTCGGTGAACGGCTGCGAGCGGAGCATGGCCAGACTGGACGCAGCGTCGCCGCCGTTCAGGCCCTCGACGACCATGACCAACCGTCCCGCTTCGGCCAGCAGGGGCTTGCCCTGGACCGCGGGCGCCAGGTCCGCCAGGGTTTCGAGCTCGCCCGCGAAAAGGCCGGACCGGAACGCCTCCTCGCTCACAACCGGTTGCTCGGGCGTCAGGGTCTGACTTTGGGCCAGAAGCTCGGCGCCCAGGGTGCTGTCGCCCCGGATGCTGGCCAGCCGGCCCGAGAGATAAAGGCCGTAGGCGGAACGGCCCAGCGCATCGGCCGGGACCGGCGACCACTCGGCGGGAATGGGAATGACCGCTGGCGTGGCCGGCGCCGCCGCCTCGTCATCGATCGCGACCACCAGCCCCGGCGACGCCGGCGGCGGGCTGCCCGGCGGCGGCGCGACAGCCGGCGCCTCCTGCGACCAGGCGGGGGACGCCAGCGCCGTCAGGGCGCAACCGGTGAGAAGAAGAGCGAGACGGGAGAGATGCATGACGCGAACCTTCCCGCTTTATGAGGCGGCGACAAGGCCCCTCGCCCGCCACAGGATAAATCGCGCCGTCACATGTTCGGATAGTTCGGGCCGCCGCCGCCCTCGGGCGTGGTCCAGACGATGTTCTGGGACGGATCCTTGATGTCGCAGGTTTTGCAATGGACGCAGTTCTGGGCGTTGATCTGGAAGCGCGGATTGTTCCCGGCCTCGTCGTACAGCACCTCATAGACGCCCGCCGGGCAGTAGAGCCGAGCCGGCTCGCCGTACTCCGGCAGATTGACCCGGATCGGGATGGACGGGTCGAGCAGCTTCAGATGGGCCGGCTGTTCCTCGGCATGATTGGTGTTGGAGATGAAGACCGAGGACAGCTTGTCGAACGACAGCTGTCCGTCCGGCTTCGGATAGGCGATCGGCTTGTGCTTCGCGGCCTTCTCGGTCGAGGCGGCGTCGGTCTTTCCGTGCTTCAGGGTCCACGGCAGGTTCACGCGGAACAGCGACGAGAACCACATGTCGATCAGGCCCAGCGCCCCGCCGATCGTGGTGCCGAATTTCGACAGATAGGGTTTGGCGTTCCGGACCTGTTTCAGCTCCTTGTAGACCCAGCTCTTCTCATAGGCGGTCTGGTATTCGACCAGTTGATCGCCCGCGCGGCCGGCCTGCACCGCGTCATAGGCGGCGTCGGCGGCCAGCATGCCGGTCTTCATGGCGTTGTGGCTGCCCTTGATGCGCGGGACGTTCACGAAGCCGGCGGAACAGCCGATCAGGACGCCGCCGGGGAAGCTGAGCTTCGGCACCGACTGGAAGCCGCCCTCGGTGATGGCGCGCGCGCCGTAGGAGATGCGGGTCCCGCCCTCCAGATGTTCGGCGATGGCCGGATGGTGTTTGAAGCGCTGGAACTCGTCGAACGGCGACAGGAAGGGGTTCTTGTAGTTCAGGTGCACGACGTAGCCGATGGCCACGTAGCGGTCGCCGAAATGGTACATGAAACTGCCGCCGCCGGTGAACTCGTCCAGCGGCCAGCCGGTGGTGTGCTGGGCCAGGCCGGGGCGGTGCTGGTCGGCCGGGACCTGCCACAACTCCTTGAGACCGATACCGAATTTCTGCGGATCGGCGGCGTCGCATAGGTTGTGGCGGGCCATGATGGTCTTGGCCAGCGAGCCGCGCACGCCCTCGGCGATGAAGACGTATTTGCCGTGCAGTTCGATGCCGGGCTGGAAGTCGTCAGTGGGCTTGCCGTGGCGGTCGATGCCGAAGACGCCGGCGACGACGCCCTTCACCCGGCCGGACGGCTCGTCCCAGACCACATGGCTGGCGGCCATGCCGGGATAGACCTCGACGCCCAGCGCCTCGGCCTGTTCGCCCAGCCAGCGGGCCAGATTGCCCAGCGAGGCGATGTAGCAGCCGTCATTGTGCATGATCGGCGGCAGCAGCGGCATCGGCAGCGACGCCTGACCCGCCGGGCCGAGGATCATGAACCGGTCCTCGGTGACGGGCGTCTCCAGCGGCGCGCCGCGCTCCTTCCAGTCGGGGAAGAGCTCGTTCAGGGCCTTAGGGTCGATCACCGCGCCGGACAGGATGTGGCCGCCGACCTCGGCCGACTTCTCCAGCACCGCGACGCTGATCTCCTTGCCGTCCTTTTCCGCCCGCTGCTTCAGGCGGATGGCGGCGGACAGGCCGGCGGGGCCGCCGCCGACGATGACGACGTCGTATTCCATCACCTCGCGCTCGACCCCGGTCAGGGCCTCGGCGGGCGGCAGCTTGTCGATCACGGCTTCCTGCCAGGCGTTCGTCGCGCCGCCTTCGATGGCTTTCTCGGCCATGGCCAGATTTCCTCGCATTCAGTGGGGTCTTGCTGTTTTCCGCTTATCGGAAGGTGACGCAAGGGTGGTCAAGGACTATCCCTTTGCGGATCGCCCCCATGACAACCCCGCATCTCGACACCGCCAGCGCCGAAAGCCTGCTCGCCTTCTGGCGGGATGCGGGCGTCGACGCCTGTTTCGAGGACGCCCCGGTCGACCGGACCCACGTCGCCCCGCCGCCGGCCGTCAAGGCGGTGGCCCGGGCCACGGCCTCGGTGACGCCTGTCGCGGCGGCCGGCGACGCCCTGGCCGAGGCGCGCCGACTGGCGGCGGGCGCCGACACCCTGGAGGCGCTGGGTCAGGCCATCGCCGCCTTCGAGGGCTGTCCGCTGCGCGGCATGGGGGCCAAACAGGCGGTCTTTTGCCGCGGCAATCCCGAGGCCGAGGTGCTGGTCATCGGCGAGGGCCCCGGCGCGGAAGAGGACGACCGCGGCCAACCGTTCGTGGGCAAGGCCGGCCGGCTGCTGGACCGGATGCTGGCCGAAGCGGGACTGGAGGGTCGGGTGTTCATCACCAACACCGTCTTCTGGCGGCCGCCGGGCAACCGCACGCCGACGGCGGCGGAACAGGCGGTCTGCGCGCCGTTCGTCGAGCGCGCCTTCGCCCTGCTGAAGCCGAAGGCGGTGCTGCTGCTCGGCGCGGCCTCGGCGAAGTCGGTTCTGGCCACGGACGAGGGCATCATGCGGATGCGCGGCCAATGGCGGGAATGGCGGCTGGCGGAGGGCGCGGTCTCGGCCCCCGCCCTGCCGACCCTGCATCCGGCCTTTCTGCTGCGCCAGCCGGTCGCCAAGCGCGAGGTCTGGGCCGATCTGCTGTCGTTGGCGGCGCGGATTGACGGCTGACGGCCAAGCTCGTTCACCCTTCCGACTCAAAACCGCCCCAAAAGGGGGTGAAATCTTGACATGGGCCGAGGCGGTGGCGCCTTTCTGGCCTGACGACCAAACGAACAGCGCGAACTGACCCGAGTCGAGACGGGTTGTTTGACGCTCTCAGGGGGGCCGCCTTAGTGCGATTTGATTTCCGCCGCGCGATTGTCGCGCCGACGCTGGCCCTGGCGTTGTGCGCCCTGGGCGGCGCCGTGCATGCCGAGGAGCGCGATCCTGGCGGACCCTCGACGCTGAGCGCGGCAGACCGCCTCAGCTACACCACCGCCTTTGACGCCCTCCGCCGCGGCGATCTGGACGCCGCCCGCGCCTCGGCGCGTCAGGCCAACGACCGCGTCCTGCTGGGCCAGGTCGAGTTCGAACGGCTGTTCCACGCCGACTACGCCGCCACCTACGAGGAACTGGCCGCCTGGCTGGAAGAGTATTCCGACCTGCCCAGCGCCGAGCGGGCCTACAATCTGGCCATGCGCCGGCGCCCCGACGGCGCCGCCGAGCCGAAACGGCCGTCCAGCAGCTGGGGCAGCCGCACGTGGAACAGTATTGCGGCCGCCGGCGGCAATACCGAAGGCGATCCGATGAAGGCGGCGCGGGTCGCGCTGAACCACGACGACCTGGGCGGCGCGGTCACCCTGGGCGAACAGATCGGTGACTGGTGGACGGTCGGTCTGGCCCAATACCGGCTCGGAGACTTCGCCGCCGCCAAGGTCGCCTTCGAGCGCGTTCTGGACGATCCGACCGAGGACGGTTGGGTTCGTTCCGGGGCCGCCTTCTGGGCCGCGCGGTCGGCCGGGCGGTCGGGTCAGCAGGACCGCGTGCAGCCCCTGCTGCGCCGCGCCGGGACGTGGCCGGCGACTTTCTATGGCCAGATCGCCCTGCGGCAGCTCGGCGAGGAGCCGGCGATCGAGAACCTTGGGCCGACGCCCTACTCGGCCGGGGGGATGCAGCGCGTCTCCTATGTGGCCGAGGAGCCGATCGGCGTCGATGCCGCCGAACTGGACGAGTTCATCCGCTCCGAACCGCGCGCGCGCCGCACTGTGGCCTATTTCGAGATCGGCCGCCGCGCCGACGCCCGCGACGAGCTGCGAACCGGTCTGCGCGCCGCGGTCACCGACCGGGGCCGCCAGCTGTGGGCCGCCCTGGGTCGGGCGCTGGGTCCGAGGATCACCGGGTCAGGCGACGACGTGCGCCGCATCGACGCCACCCACTACGCCCAGCCGGTGATCGAGCCGGACGGCGGCTTTACCGTTGAGCGGTCACTGGTCTACGCCATCGCCCGCAAGGAAACCGGCTTCAATGCCCGCGCCCGTTCTGGCGCCGGCGCCTTTGGCCTGATGCAGGTCATGCCGACCACCGCCGCCGAACTGTCAGGCGACCGCGGGTTCATCCAGGACCCCGAACGGCTGTTCCAGCCCAACGTGAATGCCCGACTCGGCCAGGCTTATGTCAATCGCGTCCTGGCCCTGCCGGCGATCAATGGCGATCTGCTGCGCGCGGCCGCGTCGTACAATGCCGGGCCCGGCCCCATGGTCATGGCGGTGCGCAAGCTGGGTCATGACGCCGACCCGCTGCTGCTGATCGAGACGATCGACGTGCCCCAGGCCCGCGAATATGTCGAAAAGGTCGTGGCGGCCTACTGGATCTACCAGCGCATGAACGGCCGTCCGACGCACACCCTGGACGCCGTGGCTTCCGGGGCGACCCTGATTCCGCTCTCGCTGGACTATATCCCGCCGCCGCCCGCCCCGCCTGTCGAGGTGGCCTCGGTGGCGACGGTCAGCGCCAACTAGGTGATGCTGACCAGCAGCAAGGCCGGCAGGCAGCAGGCGATGACGATCATCAGCCCATAGACCATCAGGCTGGGACGGCTGGCTCCGGGTTGTTCGACGGGCATGGACATCGGCGGACCCCTGAACGCTTCTGCGCTCCTGAAGCCTCGAAAATACCGCCGTTGTCTTAAGACCGGGTTCCGCCGGGCGGTTAACGGTCGGCCAGCGCCTCGGCCGCCCATTCGAGGAAGTCGGGCTGGGCCAGCAGGGTGTCGCGATAGGCGGCGGCGGTCCCGTCGTCGCCATAGGCCGCCAGATCGATCTGGAAATGCCGGAATCGCGTCGCCACCGGGGTGAAGAAGGCGTCGGGTACGGACCATTCGCCGAACAGGTAAGGCCCTCCGGCGCCGAACCGGCCGCGCATCTCCTTCCACAGGCTGACGATGCGGCGGATGTCGCGATCCACGGCCTCGCCGGTGGGCGGCGGGGAGCGGTCCGGGCCGACCATGGTGTGGTCCGGCCCCATGCCGCATTCGGTGCGCAGCGCCATGAAGCCGCCGTGCATCTCGCAGGCGGCCGACCGGGCCAGCCAGCGGGCGTGGGCGTCGACGGGCCACAGCCGCGCCTGCGGATAGCGTTCGGCGCACCAGACCGAGATGGCCATCGAATCCCAGACCGTGACGCCCTCGACCTTCAGCAACGGCACCAGTTTCGAGGGCGAGATGCGCGCCAGCTCGGCCTGGCCGGCCTCGGAATAGATGTCGATCTCGCGCACCGTGAAGTCCGCCTTGCACCGCTTCAGCACCAGCCAGGGCCGCAGCGACCAGGTCGAATACAGGCGGGGTCCGATGATCAGTTCCATGGCTTGGCTCTCGCGCGATCAGACCGCGAAGATCGGAGCGCGGTCGCGCCAGCCGCCTTCGGTGAAGTCGGGGAAGTCGATGGTCCGGTTTCCCTCGGCGATCGAGGTTTCGGACAGAGGCGTCACCGCGCTCCAGGTCACGGCGTCAAAGATGTCGATCGGCATGGGCGCCTGGGCCTTCAGCGCCTCGACGAAAGCATGGATGACGAAGAAGTCCATGCCGCCGTGGCCGGCGCCCTCGGCGTCGGCCGCATGGGCCTGCCACAGAGGGTGATCGTAGCGGTCCAGCCAGGCCTGGGCCTCCTCCCAACGGTGCGGCTGGGGGCTCTGACCCTCGACATAGATCGATCTGTTGAGATCCATCCACAGGCCCTTCTCGCCCTGGACCCGGAAGCCCAGCGAGTACGGGCGCGGCAGGTTGGTGTCATGGCTGAGCATCACCGTCTCGCCGTTCTCGCAGCCGATCATGGTCTGGACCACGTCGCCGAGGCGGAAATTCACCCGGGCGTTGGGATGATCGGCCCCGCCCTCGGCGACCACATGGTTATGCAGGCCGCGGGCCTTTGAGGCATAGCTGGTCAGCCGGGTAAACCGGTTGCCACGGTTGATATTGGCCCACATGGCGCAGGGACCGATGCCATGGCTGGGGTAGAGGTCGCCGTTGCGGTCGACAGAATGCGGGGTGCGCCAGCGCGCCTCTGACCAGCCGCGCGCACCGAACTCGACCCCGCCGCCATAGGCCTCGCCGGGGACGCCGGCATTGAACTTCACGGCGCGCAGGTCGTGCTGATAGCCGCCTTCCAGATGGATCATTTCGCCGAACACGCCCTGGCGGACCATGTTCAGCACCGCCATCACGTCGCGGCGGAAGCAGACGTTCTCCAACAGCATATAGGGGGTGCCGGTCTCCAGTTGGGTTCGCAACACCCGCCAGTGATCGTCAAGGGTGATCCCGGCCACGACCTCGCAGGCGACGGGCACCCGGGCGCGCATGGCGGCGATGGCCATCGGCGCGTGAAGCTCCCACGGCGTTGCGATGATGACGCCGTCCAGATCGGCGGAGGCCAGCATCTCGCGCCAGGCCTCGTTCGACCCCGTATAGAGGCGTGGCGCGGGTTTTCCGGCCTCGGTGAACTGTTTGAGCGCCTCGTTCAGGGTGAAGGCGTCGATGTCGCACAGGCCGGCGACTTCGACGTCATCCCGGCGGACCAGTTCCCGCAGCAGAACCCGCCCGCGCATGCCGACGCCGATCATGCCCAGACGAAGGCGACCGGACGCCCGGGACGAGGCGACTGTCGGCGTCGGCAGGGCCAACGCCCCGCCCGTGGCGGCGGCTGCGGCGATCAGGTCGCGGCGGTTCACGGGAGACCTCCGTTGGAGCATGGGATGGGGCGGACCAGACCCGGAATCGGCCGTCGGGACAAGCCGCCAGTTGACTCGCGCGCGCTTGCGACCGACACCCCGCGCCCATGATCAGCCGCTATTCCCGCCCCGCCGCCGTCGCCATCTGGTCGCAAGAGACCAAATACAGGATCTGGTTCGAGATCGAGGCCCACGCCGCCACGAAGATGGCCCAGCTGGGCGTCATTCCGACCGACGCCGCCGAGGCGATCTGGGCCAAGGGCAAGGATGTGGTGTTCGACGCCGACCGCATCGACGAGATCGAACGCACCACCAAACACGACGTCATCGCCTTCCTGACCCATGTGTCCGAGATCGTCGGCGAGGAAGCCCGTTTCCTGCATCAGGGGATGACCTCCTCGGACGTGCTGGACACCTGTTTCGCGGTGCAGCTGGCGCGGGCGTCGGACCTGCTGATCGAGGGCGTCGACCGGGTGCTGGCGGCGCTGGAGACGCGGGCGAAGGAGCACAAAATGACCCCGTGCGTGGGCCGCAGCCACGGCATCCACGCCGAGCCGGTGACCTTCGGCCTCAAGCTGGCCGGCTATCACGCCGAGTTCCAGCGGGCGAGGCGGCGACTGCTGACCGCGAAGGAAGAGATCGCCACCTGCGCCATCTCCGGCGCGGTCGGGACCTTCGCCAACGTCGATCCGGCTGTGGAAGCCTATGTCGCCGAGCAGATGGGTCTGGCCGTCGAGCCGGTCTCGACCCAGGTCATCCCGCGCGACCGGCACGCGGCCTTCTTCGCCGCGCTGGGCATCGTCGCCTCCTCGATCGAGCGTCTGGCGACCGAGATCCGGCACCTGCAGCGCACCGAGGTGCTGGAGGCGGAGGAATTCTTCGACAAGGGCCAGAAGGGCTCGTCGGCCATGCCGCACAAGCGCAACCCGATCCTGACCGAGAACCTGACCGGCCTGGCCCGGCTGGTGCGCTCGGCCGTAGTCCCGGCGATGGAGAACGTCGCCCTCTGGCACGAGCGGGACATCAGCCATTCCTCGGTCGAGCGCGGCATCGGGCCGGACGCCACCATCCACCTCGACTTCGCCCTGCACCGGCTCGCGAGCGTGGTCGAGCGACTGAACGTCTATCCAGCCAATATGGAGAAGAACCTCAACCTGCTGGGCGGGCTGGTGCATTCGCAGCGGGTCATGCTGGCCCTGACCCAGGCGGGCGTGTCGCGCGAGGACGCCTATGCCGCGGTGCAGGAGAACGCCATGAAGGTCTGGCGCGGCGAGGGCCGGTTCCTCGACTTCCTCAAGGCCGACGCGCGGGTCACTCTGCCGGCGGAACAGCTCGAGGCGCTGTTCGACCTCGGCTATCACACCAAGCATGTGGACACCGTGTTCGCGCGGGTGTTCGGCCCCGAGCAAAGCTGACGCCGTGCCCCTCAAGCGCGCCTTCGACCCTGTCGTCGACGCGCACACGCAGCTGCTGATCCTCGGCAGCCTGCCCGGCGACGCCTCCCTGAAGGCGGGCCAGTATTATGGCCACCCGCAGAACGGCTTCTGGCGCCTGGTCGGCGGGGTGATCACGGTCGACCTCGCCCCCCTGCCCTATCCCGAACGGCTCGCGGCGCTGAAAGCGGCGGGGGTCGGCCTGTGGGACGTGATCGCCAGCGCTGAACGGCGAGGCAGCCTGGACGGCGCCATCCGCAACGCCGAGGGCGCGGACCTGATCCGGCTGGTCGACAGCCTTCCGGCGCTGAAGGCCGTCGCCTTCAACGGCGGGACGGCTGCGCGCCTCGGCCGACGCGCCCTCGCACCCCGCCCCGGGATCGACCAGATCGACCTCCCCTCCTCGAGCCCGGCCTACACGCGACCGTTGGCCGAGAAGGCCGCCGCCTGGGCGATGCTGGGGGCGTTTGTCCGCTGCCGCTGAGCCGGGGTGCGGTCACGTGTCGCGCCCGAAAGCACGCCGGCCCTGCATCCTTTGCGGCGCTGAACAGTACCTCCCCCTCGAACCGCCGGCACGGCGGTCGCTCAGGAGAGAAGACCCATGAAGATCACCAGAACCGCCACCCTCGCCGGCGTATCGATCGCCGCCATGCTCGCCCTCGCCGCCTGCGGCAACAACGCCGAAGAGGCCGCCCCGGCCGACGCGATGGCGACGGACACCTCGGCCATGGCGCCGGCTCCGGCCGCCAGCGGCACGGTCGTCGAGGTCGCCCAGAGCAACCCCGACTTCAGCACCCTGGTCAGCGCCGTGACCTCCGCGGACCTGGCCGGCACGCTCGGCGGCGCCGGACCGTTCACGGTCTTCGCCCCGACCAACGCCGCCTTTGAGAAGGTCCCGGCCGCGACCCGTGACAGCCTGATGGCCCCGGCCGGCAAGGCCGACCTGACCAAGATCCTGACATATCACGTGGTTCCCGGTCGGGTGGACGCCGCGACCCTGACGCAGCAGATCCAGGCCGGCGGCGGCAGCGCCGCCCTGACCACGGTCGAAGGCGGCACCCTGACCGCTCGCGTCGGCGCCGACGGCGTGGTCACCCTGACCGACGAGAAGGGCGGCGTCTCGCGCGTCGTCCAGGCCGATGTCGCCGCTTCGAACGGCATCATCCACGCCATCGACACCGTGGCCATGCCCAACTAACCCGGCTCAAACCGGATACGACAAGGGCCGCTCCATCGCTGGAGCGGCCCTTTTTCGTTCGGTCAGAGCGTTCGACTATTCGCCGTTTCGGATCTGCTCGCGGGCCACCGAGGACAGCTCGTCCATCTTGCGGCGGATTTCCCCCTCGGAGACGACCAGTCCGGCGCCTTCGAGGTCCTGGGCGATCTTGCGGTAGACGTCTTCCTCGCCCGGCTGTTCGAAGTCGGCCTTGACGATGGCGCGGCCGTACTCTTCCGCACGATCGGCGTTCAGCCCCATCTTCTCGGCCGCCCAGAGGCCCAGCAGCTTGTTGCGCCGGGCGATGGCCTTGAACTCCTGTTCCTGATCGAGGGCGTATTTGGACTCGAAGCCCTTTTCCCGATCGTCGAAGGTGGTCATGGGCGTCGCAAGGCTCCGTCAGGCGGCCGAACCGCGGCCGCGTCGAGGTGGTCTATAGCCACCCCATGGCCGAACGCAACCGGAACCCGCCGGGTTGCGACCGCGCGTCTCGCCGGGCCCGTGCGACCGCGCCGGTTTGTGTCGCGGCGCCGCATCCGCTAAGGGTGCGCGCGACTTTTTCCCGCCCGCCCGATTCCGGATTGCGCCGCCCAGACCCTCCGTCTGGCCGCGCGATTTTCGTTTCCGGCGAGGCCCCGCCCGGACCCACATGATGAACGTCAAGCGCAAGAAGATTTACGAGGGCAAGGCCAAGATCCTCTACGAAGGGCCCGAGCCCGGCACCCTGATCCAGTATTTCAAGGACGACGCCACCGCCTTCAACGGCGAGAAGAAGGCCCAGCTTGAGGGCAAGGGCGTCATCAACAACCGCATCAGCGAATTCATCATGTCGCGCCTGAACGGCATCGGCGTGACCAACCACTTCATCAAGCGGCTGAACCTGCGCGAGCAGCTGATCCGCGAGGTCGAGATCATTCCGCTCGAGGTCGTCTGCCGCAACATCGTCGCCGGCTCGATGAGCCAGCGCCTCGGCATCGACGAGGGCACGCCCCTGCCCCGCTCGATCATCGAATTCTATCTGAAGAAGGATGAGCTCAACGACCCGATGGTCACCGAAGAGCACATCACCGCCTTCAACTGGGCCACGACCCAGGAGCTGGACGACATGCTGGCCATGACGGTGCGGGTGAACGACTATCTGTCGGGCATGTTCGGCGCCGTCGGCATCACCCTGGTGGACTTCAAGATCGAGTTCGGCCGGGTGTGGGAGAACGACTTCTCGCGCGTGTTGCTGGCCGACGAGATCAGCCCGGACTCCTGCCGTCTGTGGGACACCGCCACGGGCGAGAAGCTGGACAAGGACCGCTTCCGCCGCGATCTGGGCAATGTCATCGAGAGCTATACCGAGGTGGCCAAACGCCTCGGCATCATGAAGGACATGCCGACCGTGATTCAGGGGGGACTGCACTGATGGCGAGGGTCAAGGTTCACGTCTTCCTCAAGCCCGGCGTGCTGGACGTGCAGGGCAAGGCGGTCGAGGGCGCGCTGCACGGTCTGGGCTGGGCCGGGGCTGCCAACGCCCGGGTCGGCAAGCTGATCGAGTTCGACCTTGACGGCGTGGACGATCCCACCGCCGAGGCGAAGAAGATGTGCGAGCAACTGCTGGCCAACACCGTGATCGAGAGCTACCGCATCGAGGTCGCATGAAACGGCTGATCCAGTTCTCGGTCGCGGCCTTCGTCCTGGTCGGCGTGCTGATCTTCGCCGCGGCGCTGGCAGGCGGCCTGACCGACGATTCGGCCTTCACTCCGGCCGCGAAGGTGGCGGCGCACTAGAGACGCGGATCGCTACCGTGCGTTAGAGGACTGATCCCTTCCGCAGCGAGGAGCGCTTCAATGACCTTCACCGTCATCTCCACGGGTTTCGCCGACGGCGGGGCCCTTCCTGACGCCCAGGTCCAGGCGAAGGGCAACCGGTCGCCGCAGCTGAGCTGGTCCGGCGCGCCCGCGGGCACGAAGAGCTTCGCCATCACCTGTTTCGATCCCGATGCGCCGACGGGTTCGGGCTTCTGGCACTGGACGGTCGCCAACATCCCTGTCGACGTGACCGAACTGGCCGAAGGCGCCTCATCCGGCGGCCTGCCGCCGGGCGCGGTCGAGGGACGCACCGATTTCGGCGAGCCGGGCTTCGGCGGCGCGGCGCCGCCGCCGGGACACGGACCGCACCGCTATATCTTCACCGTCTTCGCGGTCGATACGGAGCGACTGGACGTGACGCCGGAGAACTCGGGCGCGGTGTTCGGCTTCAACCTGCATTTCCATACCCTGGCCACGGCCTCGATCACGGGCGTGTACGAGAACAGAAGCCTGGGCTGAGGCGCAAAGATTGCCCGGCGGCGACTATCGTCGTTACATCCGCCCAGCACAGGAGCGATGCGATGTTTGACCGACGGTCCATCCTGATTTCGGGCTCAACCCTGGCGCTCGCCGCATCGCCCGCGACGGCCTGGGTCGTCAACGATCCCGAGGCCAACAAGGCGCTCATCCGCCGTTTCTTCGAGGAGGTCTGGAGTACGGGCGACCTGTCGCGGCGCGATGAGTTTCTGGCCGCCGGATACCGGGGGCATATCGCCGGCGCCGCTGCTCCCATCGACCGGGACGGTTGGACAGGGTGGTTCCAAGGCTTCAGGACCGGCTTCCCCGATGCTCGTTTCACCGTCGAGGACATGATCGCCGAAGGCGATCGGGTCGCCGCCAGACTGACCATGCGCGGCACGCATCTGGGGCCCATGAACGGCGTCCCGCCGACCGGGCGGACGGTGGTCGTCAGCGGTATGAGCATAGAACGGGTCGCCGAGGGGCGCATCGTCGAGGGTTGGAACGAGAACGACGCCCTCGGCCTGCTGCAGCAGCTGGGTGTGGTACCGCCTCCGCCCTCATGAAGTCGGTGTGGACGCCCTGACAACCGCCGCAAACGCTGCTACACGCCGCCGCCATGAGCGCAGCCGTCATCGTCTTCCCCGGTTCCAACTGTGACCGCGACTGCAAGGTCGCCGTCGAACGCTCCACGGGCGAGCGCGTCGAAATGGTCTGGCACCAGGAGACGGAGCTGCCGTCGGGCCTGGACCTGATCGTCCTGCCGGGCGGCTTTTCCTATGGCGACTATCTGCGGTGCGGCGCCATGGCGGCGCAGTCGCCGGTGATGCAGGCGGTGAAGAAGGCCGCCGACGACGGCGTGGCCGTGGTCGGCATCTGCAACGGCTTCCAGATCCTGTGCGAGGCCGGGATGCTGCCGGGCGCCCTGCTCAGGAACGCCGGGCTGAAATACGTCTGCAAACCCATCACCCTGAGCGTCGCCAACGGCCAGACCCGCTTCACCGCCGGCTACCAGGGCCAGCGCGAAGTCGTCATGACCCAGGGCAATGGCGACGGAAACTATTTCGCCGACGCCGAGACCCTGGCCCGGATCGAGGGCGAGGGTCAGGTGGTGTTCCGCTACGTCGACAATCCCAACGGCTCGGTCGCCGACATCGCCGGCATTCAGAACGCGCGGGGAAACGTGCTCGGCCTGATGCCCCACCCCGACCGGTCGTTCGAGGAAGAGCTCGGCTCGGCGGATGGCGCCACGCTGTTCCGAAGCGTCTTCGCCGCCGTCTGAAATCCGGCGGCCCTGTCAGGCGGCGGCGTCAGATCGCCCCGTCGCGGCTCCGGGGGCCGCCCTCGGCCTCTCCGCGGCCCTCCGACTGGTCGAGCGCATCGGGATCGCCTTCGGCGCCCGCGCCGGAACGCTCGACTCCGGCCGCTTCCCCGGTGCGGTCAGCGATCGGATCGCGCGGCTCGGACCCGGCACCTTTTCCAACTGGCGTCGGGCGATTGGGGTCAGTCATGGGGTGTCTCTCTGATATGGTGGATCAACCAACCCCGTCCGGTGTCGGTTCCCGGGAATGAACCTTCACCGTCCGCACGCGTAGTCTGGCCATCGCCATTGGAGCCGCCATGTCCATCGTCCGACCCACTTCCGCCCAGATGACCCGGCGCCTGATCGTGCTGGCGGCGGTCATATTCGCCGTGGTGATCGGCCAGACCCAGGTCCTGCTCGGATGGGGCCAGTCCCCCGCCGAGTTCTCGGCGGACGGCGACGCGACCCTGAAGGTCGCGGGATACGCCTTCGCCATCTGGGGCGTGATCTATCTCTGGCTGCTCGTGTACGCCGTGCGACAGGCGCTGCCGCAAACCGGCGAGAGCCTGCTGCTCCATCGGCTCGGCTGGCCTTCGGTCGCCGCCCTGCTCGGCATCGGCTGGTGGGTGGCGGCGGCGGCCTTCGACTGGGAGGCGGCGACGGTCATCCTGATCTTCGCCTCGCTGGCGGCGGTGCTGGTTCCCCTGCTGGCCAACGCGGGAGCCATCCGCGCCCTGCCGCGCGCCGACCGCGACCGGTGGATGACGGTCTGGCCGTTGGCGATGCTCGCCGGCTGGCTGACGGTGGCGGCGCCGTTGAACCTGATCACCGTGGCGACCGGCAATGACGCCCTGCCCGGCATGCTCTCGCCGACCGGCTGGGCGATCCTGGCCATCCTCGTCGTGACCGTGGTGGCGCTGGCCGTGACCCAGCGCCTGCGCACCCTGGCCTACGGCCTGCCCATCGCCTGGGGCCTGCTGGGCGCCTTCGTGGCCGAGCAGGAACGCAATCCCATGCTGGCCTATGTCGCCCTGGCCGCCGCCGTGGCGGTGCTGATCGGCGCCATCGTTCTGAGCTTCAGGCTGCGATCGGGCATCGAGCGCGCCACGGACTAACCGCCCGCGCCGTCGGCCTCGTCATCGTTGGCCGCGCGCTTCGAGGCCCGCTCCGCCGCTGCGCTGGCGCCGGCGTCGGCGGCGGCGATCTCCGGCGTGTCGGGGTCTTCCGGGGTGGCGGCGGGGTCGATGGGATGATCCGGCACGGGGGCCTCCTGCGGCTGTCCGCTGATTCAATGGCGGACCGGCCACGATGTTCCGCCGCAATGGCTGACACCGCACCGTTCAACGGCTAGAAGGCGCGCCCATGAGCGCTCCGCAGAAGACCATGGCCGAACTGGCCGCCGAATACGGCCTGGCCCCGAACGAATATCAGGTCGTCCTCGACCGGCTGGGGCGTGAACCCAACAACGTCGAACTGGGCGTCTTTTCGGTGATGTGGTCCGAGCACTGCTCGTACAAGTCGTCGAAGATTCATCTGGGCAAATTCCCGACCAAGGGGCCGCGGGTCATCTGCGGACCGGGCGAGAACGCCGGGGTCATCGACATCGATGACGGCGACGCCTGCATCTTCAAGATGGAGAGCCACAACCACCCCAGCTTCATCGAGCCCTATCAGGGCGCGGCGACGGGCGTGGGCGGGATCATGCGCGACGTCTTCACCATGGGCGCGCGGCCCGTGGCCCTGCTGAACGCCCTGCGCTTCGGCGACCCGTCCCACGAGAAGACGAAGCGGCTGGTCAAGGGCGTGGTCTCCGGCATCGGCGGCTACGGCAACTGCGTCGGCGTGCCGACGGTGGCGGGCGAGACCAATTTCCACGCCGGCTACAACGGCAACATCCTGGTCAACGCCATGTGCGTCGGCGTGGCCAAGGCCGACGCCCTGTTCTATTCGGCCGCCCCGGCCCCGGGCCTGTCGGTGGTCTATTTCGGATCGAAGACCGGCCGCGACGGCATCCATGGCGCGACCATGGCCTCGGCCGAGTTCGACGAGGATTCGGACGAGAAGCGTCCGACGGTGCAGGTCGGCGATCCCTTCGCCGAGAAACTGCTGATCGAGGCGACGCTGGAGCTGATGGCCTCGGGGGCCGTGGCCGCGATCCAGGACATGGGCGCGGCGGGCCTGACCTCATCGTCCGTGGAAATGGCCGGCAAGGGCGCGGTCGGCATCGAGCTGAACATGGACGCCGTGCCCCAGCGCGAGGAGGGCATGACGGCCTATGAGATGATGTTGTCGGAGAGCCAGGAGCGGATGCTGGCGGTGCTGAAACCGGGCCGCGAGGAAGACGGCCACCGGATCTTCAAGAAATGGGGCCTCGACGCCGCCGTGATCGGCGTCACCACGGACACCGGCCGGCTGGTGCTGAAGCATCACGGCGAGACGGTCTGCGACGTGCCGCTGGCCCCGCTGTTCGACGACGCGCCCCTGTACGACCGCCCGTGGGTGCAGCCGGCGCTGCAGCCCCGCCTGTCGCCCGCCGACGTGCCCGCGCCCGAGAGCTGGGTCGATGCGGTGATCAAGGTGGTCTGCTGCCCGGACATGGCGTCCAAGCGCTGGATCTGGGAACAGTACGACCGCCACGTCATGGCCGACACCCTGCACGACTCGGCCACCGCCGCCGACGCCGGGGTGGTGCGGGTGCATGGCACGGACAAGGGTCTGGCCATGACCTCGGACTGCACGCCCCGCTATGTCCAGGCCGATCCCTATGAAGGCGGCAAACAGGCCGTGGCCGAGGCCTGGCGCAATCTGACCGCCGTCGGGTCGCGGCCGATCGCCATCACCGACAATCTGAATTTCGGCAATCCGCAGCGGCCCGAGATCATGGGCCAGATCGTCCGCGCCATCGACGGCATGGCCGAGGCCTGCCGGGTGCTGGACTTCCCGGTCGTGAGCGGCAACGTCAGCCTCTATAACGAGACCAATGGCGCGGCCATTCCGCCGACCCCGACGGTCGGCGCGGTCGGCCTGCTGACCAACTATGACGTGGTCGTCGGTTTCGGCGGCATGGTCGAGGGCGATGTGCTGGTGCTGATCGGCGAGACGGTCGGCGAGCTGGGCGCGTCCATCTATCTGCGCGAGGTGCTGGGCCGCGAGGACGGGGCGCCGCCCCCGGTCGATCTGGCGCTGGAGCGCAAGACCGGCGACTTCGTGCGCGAACAGATCGAGGCCGGCGCCCTGACCTGCGTCCACGACCTGTCGGACGGCGGGCTGATCGGGGCGGCGGCGGACATGGCGCTGGCTTCGGACGTCGGGGTCGATCTGGACGCCAGCTCGGCGGCTCACGCCCACATCCTGCTCTTCGGCGAGGATCAGGCCCGGTATCTGGTGGCGGTCGCCGACGCGACGGACATCCTCGCCACGGCCCAGGCCGCGGGCGTGCGCGCCGCCGTGGTCGGTCGGGCCAAGGGCCGGGACTTCGCCTCCGGCGGGCCGGGCGGCGACCTGTTCCGCCTGCCGCTGGATCACCTGCGCGAGATGCATGAGAGCTGGATGCCGAACTGGATCGAAGGACCCGCCTGATGCGCCTCGTATCGTCCGCCCTGGCCGTGGGCCTCCTCGCCCTGACCCTGTCCGCCTGCGAGGGCGGCGGCGACCCGGTCAACCAGGCGCTGCGCGAGGCCTCGGCCGAAAATCATGCCGCAACCGTGCAGGAGGGCGTCGTATCGGCGCCGGCCCACGCCGGGGACAGCCACGCGGCGACCGCGGGAGGTCAGGCCTTCGCCGCCTCGGAAGCCGGGATGCACGCCGACATGGCCGCCGCGTCCGGCGCCACCCTGGACCAGGCCTATATCGCCAAGATGATCGCCCACCACGAAGGGGCCCTGGCCATGGCCGAGGTCGCCCTGGCGGAGTCGCGCGACCCGGAAATCCGTCGCATGGCCGAAGCGGTCAGGGCGACCCAGACCCGCGAGATCGCCGAGAT
This sequence comes from Brevundimonas sp. UBA7664, assembly GCF_002483305.1. Classification (GTDB taxonomy): domain Bacteria; phylum Pseudomonadota; class Alphaproteobacteria; order Caulobacterales; family Caulobacteraceae; genus Brevundimonas. The sequence goes on along the minus strand of NZ_DLHQ01000018.1, from coordinate 47,964 downwards.
GCGGGCGTGGAGACCGACGGCCGAACCGACCCCGTGACGCGCGTCACATTTCCGGGCTAGGTCGGGATCGTCGCCACCGCGGAGGTCCAGATGCGCTCGCTCGATTCCGTATCCCGCCGGGGATTGATGCTGGCGCTGGGCGCCGGGGGTGTGGTGCTCGGCTCGGGCCGCAAGGCGCTCGCTGACCCGGTTTTCGCCGAGTATCCGTTCCAGCTGGGCATCGCCGCCGGCGATCCCGCCCCCGACGGCTTCGTCATCTGGACCCGGCTGGCGCCCCGCCCGCTCGAGATCGGCCACGGCATGCCGTCGGCGCCGGTGCCGGTGAAGTGGGAGGTGGCGACCTCGCGCGGCTTCGGCGCCGCCGTGGTCCGCTCTGGCGAGACGATCGCCCGACCGGAACTCGGCCACGCCGTCCATGTCGAGGTGGAAGGGCTGGAGCCCGGCCGGGACTATTTCTATCGTTTCACCGCCGGATCCGAACGCACCCCCTCGGGGCGGGCGAAGACCGCGCCGGCGGCCGGCGCCGCTGTGGCCCGGGCCCGGTTCGGCGTGTTGGGGTGCCAGGCCTATGAACAGGGCTTCTACACCGCCCATCGCCAGGCGGCCGCCGAGGACCTCGACTTCGTCTATTGCTACGGCGACTACATCTATGAAGGCCGCGGCAACCGCACCTACACCGGCTCGGGCGGGACCATCGAGAACCCGCGCCAGCATCTGGGCGGCGAGACCTACAGCCTCGACGACTACCGTCGGCGCTACGCCCAGTACAAGCTGGATACAGACCTTCAGGCCAGCCACGCGGCGACGGCCTGGTTCGTCACCTGGGACGATCACGAGATCGCCAACAACTGGGTCTCGGAGTTCGATGACGGCGTGCCGCCCGAGGTGTTTCTGCTGCGGCGGCAGGCGGCGGCACAGGCCTTCTACGAGCATATGCCCCTGCGTCGCTCGGCCTTCCCGCGCGGGGCAGAGATGCAGCTGTACCGCCACGCGGTCTGGGGCGACCTGCTGGATCTGAATTTCCTCGACACGCGGTCGCACCGGTCTGACCAGCCCTGCAACGACGCCTGGGCCTCGACCTGCGCCGGGGTCGCGGCCGCCAACGCCCAGGTGCTGGGCGAGGCGCAGGAGGCCTGGCTGTATCGCAATCTCGACCAGTCCCGCGCCCGCTGGAAGGTGTTGGCCCAGCAGATCATGGTGATGGATCTGGACCGCAAGGAAGGGCCGGAGCCGGGCTACAACCTCGACACCTGGGCCGGCTATTCGATCCCGCGCCAGCGGCTGCTGGACCGACTGCGCGAGCGCCGGATAGCCAACACCGTCGTCCTGACAGGGGATGAACATCAGAACTACGCCGGGGAGCTGTATCGCGACAGCCGCAACCCGGAAGGCGCCCCGATCGCCGCGGAGTTCGTGACCACCTCGATCAGCTCGTCCGGCGACGGTCAGGACCAGCGGGCCGACGGCCGCCGGTATCTGGCCGACAACCCGTTCCTGAAGTTCAACAACGCCCAGCGCGGCTATGTCGTCTGCGACGTAACCCCGGAGCGCTGGCAGACCGAGTTCAAGGTGCTGGACAAGGTGTCGGAACGCGGCGGGACCCTGAGCACGCGAGCGAAACTCGCGGTGGCCAGCGGGGACGCGCGGGTCGTCGCTGCCTAGGCGTCACTCCGCCGGCAGATAGTCGTCCGGCTCGATCAGGCGGAAGCCGGGGGTGTTCTCGACCATCTCGCGCAGCCAGGAGGCATGGCCGGCGCCATAGACCACCACGATGCGGTCTCCGGGTTCCGCAGCCTGCATCAGGCGCGCGAATATCTCGGCGTTGCGCGTGAACCAACGGCCGTTCAGCACCGCGCCCGGCTGGCCTTCGCCCGCGCCGAACTGCATCAGGGCGTAGTGGAAGGCCTTGTCGTCCGCGGCGGCCTCGGGGCCGTTCATGAAGGCGAGAACGGACCCGACCTCCCGGGTCCGTTGCCGTTGTTCAAGATCGGCGACCTTGGCAGCGATCTGGGCGTGCATCGCCGTCAGGTTCGCCGCGCGGCCATTGGCCTCGGCCCAGTTGTGCACGGCCTCGAACGGGAAGTAGGTCGGCTCGCCGTCACCGCCCTGCTCGTCGATCGCATAGACACGGGTCAGGCCCAGACGATGGGCGAGGCGATAGCCGATCTGGACGCGTTCGTCGGGGTTGGTGAGGAGATCGGCAGGTGTGAACGCCGGATAGCGATGATCCAGCATGGTCGACTGGTCGGCCGCGACCCGTTCGACCGCGACGGCGGTCGGCCGGAAGCGGACCAGTCCTTCGGCGACGGCCTCGAGCTGGGCCTGCTTGTCGGGCGTCAGGACGGAGTCGATGCGGGCGTTGTGCAGGTCCTGGCCCGGATTGCCGAAATGGTAGGTCCCAAGGATCATCACCTCGATCGCCTCGGGCTCCGGCGTCTGGGCCATGGCGGCGGTCGGCAGGGTCAGGGCGGCCGCGAGAACGGCGAGAATCTTCAGCATCGGCGAGGCTCCGCGAGGGTGTTCACGGACAGAGGCGGCGGCGGGCCGCGGCGGATGCAGATGCGGCCATTAACTCTTCGACAGGTTCAGACCACCGGGACCGTCTGACTCAACCGGCCGCCGACCCGGATGGGCTCGACCCGCGTGGCCAGTCCTGTCTTGTCGTCGGTCTCGACATAGACGCCGCACACCGTGGCCGGCCCGTGCGCCGGCGTATAGCGGCCGCCCGACAGCCGGGTGGTGAAGCGCCGCAGCGGCTCTTCCTTCTCATTGCCGATGACGGAGTCGTAGTCGCAGCAGCCGCCGGCGTCGGTCTGATAGGCCGTGCCGCCGGGCAGGATCTGGCAGTCGGCGGTCGGGACGTGGGTGTGGGTGCCGACCACCAGCGAGGCCCGGCCGTCGCAGAAATGGCCCATGGCCATCTTTTCGGAGGTCGCCTCGCAATGCATGTCGACGATGATGGCGTCGGCGACCGCGCCCATGGGACAGGCGGCCAGCTCCTTCTCGACCGCGCTGAACGGGCAGTCCATCGGGTCCATGTGGATGCGGCCCAGCACATTCATGACCAGCACGGTCTTGCCGCTGTGGGTCTCGAACAGATTGGCCCCGGCCCCGGGCGCGTCCATCAGGCGCGGATAGTTGGCGGGGCGGATCAGCCGCGGCTCGCGCACGATATAGGTCAGGGCCTCGCGCTGGTCCCAGCTGTGGTTGCCCAGGGTCAGACAGTCGGCCCCGGCCATGAACAGCTCGCGCGCGGTGTTCTCGGTGATGCCGAAGCCGCCGGCGGCGTTCTCGGCGTTGACCACCACGAAATCGAGTTTCAGGTCGCGCTTCAGACCCGGGAGGTGATCGCTCAGGCCGTCCCGTCCGGACTTGCCGACGACATCACCGAAAAAAGCCAGTCTCATGCGAAGGGTCTATAACCGGTCTCGGTCAGAACGCCATGCAGACGGATGTCGTGGACCTCGACCGGCAGGTCGTCCACCTCCTGTCCGGCATAGGCGAAGCCGATACGCAGGGCGTCAGGCCGCGCGGCGAAGGTCCGGTCGTAGTAGCCCCCGCCCTGCCCCAGTCGTCCGCCAAGGGCGTCGAAGGCCAGCAGGGGCGTCAGGATCAGATCGGGATCGACGACCTCCGCGAGCGGAAACGGCGCGGGCACCCCCGCCTCGTCCAGCTCAAGCGGCTCCCCCGACGACCAGCGGCGAAAGATCATCGGCGCGTCCCGCTCGATAACCACCGGCAGGCATAGCTCGCGGCCGGCCCGGCTGAGCGCCAGGGACAGGGCGTCGACATCCAGTTCTGATCCGATGGCGCGATAGACGGCGACGATTCGACCGGGCGGCAGGGCGCCGGCCTGATCCGCCGCGCGGGCCGCGGCGCCCGCATCAAGCCCTGCCAGCCGCTTGCGCACGGCTCGCATCGCGGCTCGAAGCTGATGTTTGTCGGTCATCCGGACGCCGTAGCGCATTCGGCGAAGGGCGGCGAGCCCATGGCCGGCGCCCCTCCACCCCCGGCTTCGCCGGCGGTCCCCCTCCCCCAAAGGGGGAGGAATGCGCTCAAGCAGCGAGCGACCGCGTCGCGAGCGTTAGCGCCCAAAAAGAGGGAAGGTTGGCGGCGCCGCAAGAACCGTGAAGGGCGTTTAAATCCTCTCGACCTGGGTAGCCAGGTGGGCGCCGTATGCCCAGGCCCACGAGCCTGATCAGGGACAGCTCCCTTTGAGTGAATTAAGGTCGCAAGGAAATGTTGCCTTCGACGAGAGCCGCAGCAGGACCCGCCGTCGGACAAGATAGGCCTTCACGGCGCTGAACGCCAGTGGCGCGCGCTTCCCTTCCGTTCAGGCGTCCCTGAACACCGCGTCCTGCTCGATCAACCGACCCAGCCACGGATGGTCGAGGGCCAGGGTGAAGGCGAAGGCGCCGTCGCCCAGGTCTCGATGCAGGATGGTCAACCGCCCCGGCTCCGCCCAACGCGGCAGCCGGACCCGCAATCCGGCCAAGGTCACGAAATAGAAGGCGCTGCGGAACACAAGGGCCGCGTCCTCGACCGCCACGGTCAGCGCCATGCCGACCCCGGAGCCGACATATTCCTCCAGCCCGGTCGGACCGGCAAAGCGTTTGGCGGAATGGATGACCTGCGGAAAGCCGCTTCGCCGGGCGTAGAGCCGGGTCCAGACCTGACCCTGTCCGACATGGTCCTCGGTCACGGTGACCACGCTGGCGCCAGGTTCAAACACCAATGGCAGGGGGCCTCCGATCAGGCGGGCGGCCTCGGCCAGCAGACGACCCGCGGCACTGGCCCTCACGGCGGCGACGCCGCCCCGGTAGGCGACTGTCGCCCCACCTGTCATCCGTTTGGAGAACCGGCGGCGCACCGCCAGCGGCAGGGCCGCCCAGGCTTCGGCCGACAGCAGGGCGCGGAACCGGAGATCGGCGAGTTCACCGGCGCGTTCCGGGACGACGGCCTCCGTGATCGCGACAGCAGCCCTCATCGCCCCCTCCCCTCGCTATTTCCCGCCCGGAATGAGGGCGGCGATACGCGCCCCCAGTTTAAGCAACGCCATCAGCTTGGGCCGGGCCACTGTCGTGATCTGATCGTACCAGCGATCGATGGTCTCGGTGAATTCCAGCAAGTCCTTCAGCCGCTTCATGGCGACCGGCGAAACCGTCGGATCGCCCACCGCCTCGGCGACGCAGGCGCGCAAGGTGGCGAGGGCCGGGTCGATCTCCTTGGCCTTGCGGCCTGCGGCGATGCGCGATGCGACCTCCCAGACGTCGGTCTCGGCCTCATAGTGGTCGCGACGGTCGCCGCGGACGGGAACACGCCGGATCAGGCCCCAGTTCTGGAGCTCCTTCAGCGAATTGGACACGTTCGAGCGTGCGATTTCCAGCGCTCCGGCGATATCCTCGGCGGTCATCGCCCGGTCGGCGGTCAACAGCAGGGCGTGAATCTGGGCCACCGAACGATTGACGCCCCAGAAGCCGCCCATCTCGCCCCAATGGAGGACAAAGCGTTCGAGCGCGACAGGAAGTTTCGTAATTTCTGTCATGACAGAAATATCTGACACAACAGGGCAGAGGTCAACCCGACGCCGCCGCGGCGTCCCGTCACAGTCCCTGGGCGATTTTCTCCAGCCGCGCGGCCACGGCGTTCAGCGCCTCGGCCACGCCGTCGCTTGATGCGGCGGCGGTCACGGCGGATGCGCCGGGAGTGCCGAGCCGGACCTCATGCAGTTCGTCGGCCAACATCAGGCCCGCCATGAGAAACAGGCGGATGTCGCCGACATGGCCGACCTCGCCCGCGACCTGCCGGACATGGCCGTCGAACTGTTTGGCCAGCATGCGGACGCGATCCTCCTGGCCGTCGGCGCAGCCCACGGCATAGGGGCGGCCGTTGATCTCGACGGTCACCGTCGCCATCAGCGGGCCTCCTGTTCGGCCAGGGCGTCGCGGATGGCGTCGGCGGCGTGCGACAGGGCCTCGGCGGCGTCGCGGCCGGCGGCTTCCAGCTCGTGGATGCGCGCGCGGTCGGTCTCCGTCGAAGGCTGGGGCGCGAACAGGTCGTCGTCGGGCACGCGGCTGGTCCCGACCGCGCGGCTCTTGAGATCCAGCAGGCGGCGTTCCAGCAGCGCCAAAGCGCGGTCAACTCGGTCCTTGGCGGCCGATGCAGCGTCCATTCGGGTCACATCCTCCAGAATCCGTATAGAACCCGCCGACGCGTCGGGGTAAAGCGGCGCGCCTCCCTTTTTCCGCCTCCCGCCGAAAGGTCCCCCTGTGACCGACGCCAGAACCGTATCCGAAAAAGCCACGCCGAAGCAGATGGCCGACGCCATCCGGGTGCTGTCCATGGACGGGGTGGAGAAGGCGAAGAGCGGCCACCCCGGCATGCCCATGGGCATGGCCGACGTGGCGACGGTGCTGTTCTCGAAATTCCTGAAGTTCGACGCGAGCCGCCCGGAATGGGCCGACCGCGACCGGTTCATCCTGTCGGCGGGCCACGGCTCGATGCTGATCTACAGCCTGCTGCACCTGACCGGGTACAAGGCGGCGACGAAGGCAGAACTGTCGAACTTCCGTCAGTGGGGATCGAAGACCGCGGGTCACCCTGAGTTCGGTCATATGCCGGGCGTGGAAACGACCACCGGGCCGTTGGGTCAGGGCCTGGCCAACAGCGTCGGCTTCGCCATGGCCGAGCGCCATCTGGCCGCCAAATACGGCGCCGACCTCGTCGATCACCGCACCTGGGTGATCGCCGGCGACGGCTGTCTGATGGAGGGCGTGTCGCAGGAAGCGATCGCCCTCGCCGGCCGCTACCGGCTGAACAAGCTGACCGTGCTCTGGGACGACAACAGCATCACCATCGACGGGGCCGTGTCCCTGTCGGACGCCACCGACCAGAAGGCCCGCTTCAAGGCGGCCGGCTGGGCGGTCAAGGCCGTCGACGGCCACGACATGAAGGTCATCAAGTCGGCGCTGCAGTGGGCCGTGAAGCAGGACAAGCCGACCCTCATCGCCTGCAAGACCAGGATCGGCCGCGGCGCCGCCACCATGGAAGGCAGCCACAAGACCCACGGCGCCGCCCTGGGCGCGGCGGAAATCGCCGCCACCCGACTGGGCCTGGCCTGGACGCACGAACCGTTCGAACTGCCCGAGGCGATCGACAAGGCCTGGAAGAAGGTCGGCAAGCGCGGCGCGAAAGAGCGGAAGGCCTGGGAAGCCCGGCTGAACGCCTCTGCGCAGGCCGCGGACTTCACGCGGGCGATGAAGGGCGACCTGCCCGCCGGCGCCTTCGACGCCCTGAACGCAAGGATCGCCGAACTGGTCGAGACGAGGCCGGCCCAGGCCACGCGCCAGTCCTCGGGCGCGGCGCTGGACGAACTGTTCGCCGCCATCCCCGAACTGATCGGCGGCTCGGCCGACCTGACCGGTTCGAACAACACCTTCGTCAAGGGCACGCCGATCTTCGACGCCCCGTCCTATGAGGGCCGGTACGTCAACTGGGGCATCCGCGAGTTCGGCATGGCCGCGGCGATGAACGGCATGGCGCTGCACGGCGGGATCATTCCCTACGGCGGCACCTTCATGGTGTTCTCGGACTACAGCCGTCCGGCGATCCGTCTGGGGGCCCTGATGGGCGTACGGGCCATCCACGTCCTGACCCACGACTCCATCGGCCTCGGCGAGGACGGCCCGACGCACCAGCCGGTGGAACATCTGGCCGCCCTGCGCGCCATCCCCAACCTGCTGGTCTTCCGCCCCGCCGATACGGTCGAGGCCATGGAATGCTGGCAGGCCGCGCTGGAGCACAAGGGCGCACCGTCGGCCCTCGCCCTGTCTCGCCAGAAGACCCCGGCGGTTCGCACCGTGGCCTCGGACGGGAACCTGTCCGCCCGCGGCGCCTATGAAGTCCGCGCCGCCAAGGGCGCGGCGAAGGTCACCCTGTTCGGCACCGGCACGGAACTGGCGCTCGCGCTGGCCGCCGCCGATGTGCTGGAGGCCGAGGGCACGCCGACCCGCGTCGTCTCGGTTCCCTGTTTCGAGCTCTTCTTCCAGCAGCCGAAGAAATATCAGGACAGCGTCATCGGCCGCGGCACGGTCCGCGTCGCCGTAGAGGCCGCGATCCAGCAAGGCTGGGAGCGGTTCATCGGCGAGGACGGCGCCTTCGTCGGCATGACCGGCTTCGGCGCCAGCGCGCCGGCCGAGGTCCTGTACGAGAAGTTCGGGGTCACCACGGATGCGGTGGTCGCGGCGGCGAAGGCGCGGCTCCAGGGCTGATGGCCCACATCGCCGCCTTCAGCCTGCTGGTCCGCGACTATGACGAGGCCATCGCCTTCTATGTCGGCAAGCTGGGGTTCGAACTGAGCGAGGACGCCGATCGCGGCGGCGGCAAGCGATGGGTCAGGGTCACGCCGCGCGGCGGCCAGACCTCCCTGCTGCTCGCCCGGGCCGTGACAGATGCTCAACGGGCCGCGATCGGCAACCAGTCTGGCGGGCGGGTCTGGCTGTTCCTCGAAACGGAGGATTTCGACCGGGACCACGCGGCCTTCGTCGCCGCGGGGGTCCATTTCCGCGAAACGCCCCGGCGCGAGGACTATGGCGTCGTCGCCGTCTTCGAGGATCTGTACGGCAACGCCTGGGATCTGATCCAGCATTCCGACAAGGACCACTGACCATGCGCCTCGGCACCCCCCTCTCCGACAGCGCCGTGCGCGTCATGCTTCTGGGCGCGGGCGAGCTCGGCAAGGAGGTGGCCATCGAGCTGCAGCGGCTGGGCGCCGAGGTCATCGCCGTCGACCGCTATCCCAACGCCCCGGCCATGCAGGTGGCGCACCGCAGCCACGTCATTCCGATGACCGATCCCCAGGTCCTGAACGGCGTCATCATGGCCGAGGCCCCGCACATCATCGTGCCGGAGATCGAGGCCATCGCGACTGACGTTCTGGCGCAGATCGAAGCAGCCGGTCTGGCGACGGTCATCCCGACGGCGCGGGCGACGCAGCTGACCATGAACCGCGAGGGCATCCGCCGGCTGGCCGCCGAGGACCTCGGCCTGCCGACCAGCCCCTACGCCTTCGCCACCTCGGCCGCCGAACTGGCCGAGGCCGCGCACCGCATCGGCCTGCCGGTCTTCATCAAGCCGGTGATGTCTTCGTCCGGGAAGGGCCAGTCGATGATCGACGCCCTCGAGGACGCCGCCAACGCCTGGGCCTATGCCCAGTCCGGCGGACGGGTCGAAACGGCGACGGTGATCGTCGAGGGCCGGATCGATTTCGACTTCGAAATCACCCTGCTGACCGTGCGCTCGCTGCGGGACGGCACGGTGCGGACGGACTTCTGCGCGCCCATCGGCCATCGCCAGGTCAAGGGCGACTATGTCGAGAGCTGGCAGCCGCAGGCGATGACGCCCGCCGCCCTCGCCTCCGCACAGGACATCGCCCGCAAGGTCACCGATGCGCTGGGCGGGCTCGGGGTATTCGGGGTCGAGCTGTTCGTGAAGGGGGACCAGGTCTGGTTCTCGGAGGTGTCGCCGCGTCCCCACGACACCGGCCTGGTGACCCTGGCCACCCAGACCATGAGCGAGTTCGCCCTGCACGCCCGCGCCATCCTCGGCCTGCCCGTCGACGTCAGCCAGCGCGACATCGGCGCCAGCGCGGTCATCTATGGCGGCATGGATGCCGTCGGCGTCGCCTTTGAAGGTGTGGCCGAGGCCCTGTCGGTCCCGACCGCCGACCTGCGCCTGTTCGGCAAGCCGGAGAGCTACGTCAGCCGCCGGATGGGCGTGGCCACGGCCCGCGGCGAGACCGTGGAGCAGGCTCGCGAGCGGGCGCGGCTGGCGGCGTCCAGGGTCCGGGTAGTCGCGGGCTAGAGCGACGGCGCGGGCTGAACCGCCATCGGCGGCTCCGTTTGCGTCCCCGCCAGGGCCGCCACGGCGGCCTCCAGTCCCGGATCCCGCCCGGCGCGGCGGTCCTCCAGCGTCAGCGGCGCGGCCACGTCCGGCGTTACGCCGCGCTTCTCCAGCCGTACGCCCCCCTGGGTGACGAAGTCGGCCCGGCTCAGGCTCAACCGCCCGCCGTCGGGCAGAGAGGTCTCCTGAGAGATCAACACGGCCCCGGCCGTCGGCGCGCCCACCACGACCGCGCGCCGCGCCTCCTGCAGGGCGGCGGGGGTCAGTTCGGCCGCGCTGCGGCTGTTGGCGTCGACCAGGACGGCCACTTCGTTTCCGACCGGCCGGGCCAGGTCGCCACAGCCGCCGGCGGTCCGGAGCTCGATCCGCCGGCCCGAGCGGCCGGTGCGGGCCGCCCACAGCCGGTTTCGCGGCAGGAAGCAGCTGAGCACCGCATCGGCCTCGGCCAGCCGTCCTCCGGGGTTGCCGCGCAGATCGATGACGACATCCGTGTCCGCCGGCAGTCCGTCCAGCTGCTCGCCCATCCACCGGCCCAGCCCGGCCTCGAAGCCATCGACGGTCAGGATCAGCACGCCCGGCCGCGAGCGGTCGGCGACGAAGGCCGGCGTCGGCTCCATCATGCGCGGGGTCAGGGTCAGGGCCCGGGAGACGCCGTCGCCATCGACCATCGCCAGGGTTATCGTCCGGCCCTCGACGAGATCCTCCTCCGGCGTCCACAGGGCGCCGTCGCCGGCGATCAGTCGCCACCCCTCGGCCACGCCGGCCTCGCCGGCGGGCGAGGCCGGCCGGACCCGTTCGATCACATAGTCGTCTCCCGACGGGTCGGGCCGCAAGGTCACCCCGATCGCGGGACGGCGGTTGCGCTGCGTATCCCGTCGGCGCGCCACGGCCGGCGGGGAGGCGCCGGCGTGATCGTCATCCAGCAGGTCGAGCATATCGCCGAGCGTGCGGTACAGGGTCCGGTCGTCCGTCGCCGTCAGGGCCGCCGGCCGATAGGTCCGCCTTGCGGCGTTCCAGTCCACGCCGTGCAGTTCCGGGTCGTAGTACTGGGACCGGACCTCGCTCCAGACCCGGTCGAAGACGCGCTGGTTCATCCGCGCCCGCTCGCGGTCGGGGGCGGCGGGGGCGGCAGTCGCCGTCACCGGCGCGGCGGCGGGATCGACCGCGAACGCCGGAGCGGCGATGAGCCCAAGGCTCATCGCCGCCGATACAGGCAGGATCCGGAGAAGCCGGCGCAAGATCATGACGCCATTAGAGGGCGCCTTGGGCGCCGTTCAAGTCACGAAGTCGCTGGCGCGATCAATCCTCGTCGCCCGCCCGCGTCTCGATGCGGTGGACGAAGACTTCTGCGCCGTGGCCGGATCCGCGCTCGCCGGCCTCGATGAAGCCCGAGCGATCGGCGTCCATCCGCGCGAACGCGTCGCGCAGGGGCGCGCTGAACTCGGCCTCGCTGATCCGGCCGTCGTCGTCGGCGTCCAGATCATTCCCGCCGTCGGGACCGCCCATGCGCCGGATCTCGATCCGCTCGCCGGGCCCGCCTTCCCGATGCCCGCCGGCCATGACCGGATGTCCGCCGGGTCCATCGAGGATGATGACCTCGCGTTCACCGCCGGCGCCGGGTTCGCCGCCGACGAAGACCATGGTCCGCTCTTCACGCTGTCCGGCTTCTGCGCCAGCCTCGCCACCGGGATGGTCACGGCGCAGTTCGAAGCGATGCATCCCCGGGCCGTCCGGGCCCCCGTGGCCGCCCGGACCGCGCAGGATCCTGATCTGGTGGTCGCCGCCCTCGCCCATGGGGCCGTGACCGGCGTCCAGTTCCCCGGACGACAGGCGGCCGTCGCCATCCGTGTCCATCCGCGCGAAATGATCGTTCATCGGCGCGGCGAACTCCTCACGCGAGACCTGACCGTCGCCGTCCTTGTCGAGCCCGCCGGGGCCGTCGCCGCCCAGGACCATGACGCGGGTGCGGACTTCGGGCGGGGCGTGAGGCGCGGCGGGCGCCGGGGTCTGCTGTATCAGGGCGGCGGAAAGGGCGATCAGGGTCAGCATGAGGGGTCGGCTCCCGTTGTTGTGCGGTCCATGTTCGACCACGACGCGCTTGCCGTTGTGTTTCAGCTCGTCGCCGATTGTTTCAACGCTGAAATGACGGGGAGCGCCGGGTTCGTCACAATGACGCCCATGCAAGCCGACGCCGCCCTCCACATCCTCGTCGTCGATGACGACCCCGGCATCCGGGAAGTGCTGTGCGATTATCTGATCCAGCATGGCTATGACGCCGTGGGCGCCGCCTCGGCCGCCGAGATGGACCGGGCCGTGGCGCGTCGCGCTCCTGACCTGATCGTGCTGGACCTGATGATGCCCGGCGAGGACGGCCTTTCCGTGTGCCGCCGCCTCGCCGGCAAGGGACCGCCCATCGTCATGCTGTCGGCCATGGGCGAGGACACCGACCGCATCATCGGGCTGGAGCTGGGGGCCGACGACTATCTGCCCAAGCCCTGCAACCCCCGCGAACTGCTGGCCCGCGTCAGGGCCGTCCTGAGGCGCCCGCGCGAGGAGGCCGCCGCCGAGGGACCGACCCTGACGTTCGCCGGCTGGCGGCTGAATCTGCTCCGCCGCGAACTGACCCGGCCCGATGGCCGGGCCGTCGCCCTGTCGGCGGGAGAGTTCGCCTTGCTGCGCGCCTTCGCCGAACGCCCCGGCCGCCTCCTGACCCGCGACCAGTTGCTCGAGCGGGCCCGCGGCGCAGACGCCGACATCTTCGACCGCGCCATGGATGTGCAGATCAGCCGGCTGCGCAAGAAGCTCGACGACGGCTCCGGCGTTCAGATGATCCAGACCCTGCGGGGTGAGGGCTATATGTTCGACGTCCGGGTAGCGCGCTGCCATGACCCGATCCGGGGCGTGGCGTGAGGCGGCCCTCCTCCTTCCCCGTCCTCGTCCAGGTCGCGGCCCTGGCCGCGCTGGCGGTGGTCATGTCGCAGGCGGTCGCCTTCGGCGTGGTGCTGTTCGCGCCCGAACCCCGGCCCGCCGGCTTCAGCATCGTCGCCGCCGCCGACGCGCTGAGGGGCGCGCCCGCGGAGACCTCCGACGGACGACCGCTGCGCCGACGGCTGGTCGACCGCCCGCAAGGGGAGGATTCAGCGACCCAGACCGATCCGATGGCCCTGGCGATCCGCGCCGGACTCGCCCAAAGGCTGGACGTGGAGCTCGAGGCCGTCCGGGTGACGGTCGATCACGGCCTGCCCCGTCGACCCGGCCCGGACGATCGCGGACACGCCCGCGAACGCGTCGACCTTGTTGTCGTCCGGCCCGACGGTGACCCGGCTCCATCTCTCAACCCGGCCCCGCCAGCGGCATCCCGTCCTCCGGCGACGGAAACGACGCCGACCTGGCGGACCGAAACGGACGGCGAGACGGTGATCGTCCAGCGAGGCCCCGAGGTCCGCGCCGAGCTCCGCCTGCGCCATCCTGATCCCGGGGAGTCTCACGGCGCGTTCGTCATCGACCGGGAAACCCGCCAGTTCACCGTCCTCGCCGACCGGCTGACCTTCGCGCCATTCTCGGCGTCGGTGCGTCAGCCGGATGGACGCTGGGCTACGGTCGAGCCGCCCCGCGGCCTGCTGTCGCCGTGGCATCAGCGGGTGCTGCTGGCCCTGGCCATATCCATGTTGCTGCTGGCCCCGCTGGTGTGGTGGATGGCCCGCCGGCTGACCCGGCCGATCCGGGTCTTCGCCGACGCCGCCGAACGTCTCGGCGCCGACCCCGAGGCCGAGCCGCTGACGCCGTCCGGTCCCAGCGAGGTGCGCACCGCCATCCAGGCCTTCAACGACATGCAGGCGTCGCTGCGCGACCACATGCGTCGGCGCAGCCAGACGGTCGCCGCCATCGCCCACGACCTGCGCACCCCCCTGACCCGTCTGCGCTTCCGGGCCGAACAAGCGCCCGAGGGGGTGCGCGACCGGATGGCCGCCGACATCGAGGAGATGGACGCCCTGATCGGCCAGGCCATGGCCTATGTGCGCGGCGAGGCCACCCCCGACCGGCGCGAGACCCTTGATCTGGACGCCCTCGCCGCCGCCTGCGCGGAAGGTTTCTCGGAGACCGGCGAGGCGGTGACCTTCGACGGCGGCGGCGAACTGCCGGTCGAGGCGGACCCGGCCGCCCTACGTCGGGCCTTGGGCAATCTGATCGCCAACGCCGTCAAATACGGCGGCGGCGCGCGCGTGAAGGCCTTTGCCGAGGCCGGGCGGGCCGTCGTCACGGTCGAGGACGACGGCCCCGGCCTTTCCGACGATGAGCTCGAAGCCGTCTTCGAGCCCTTCCATCGCGCCGAACCCTCGCGCAGCCGGGAAACCGGCGGGGCGGGGCTCGGCCTGACGGCGGCCCGCCAGGCGGCGCGGGCTCATGGCGGCGAGGTCACGTTGGCCAACCGACCCGAAGGCGGCCTGCTGGCCCGGCTCGACCTGCCGCTGAAGCCCGCGTGACGGCCGGGCGTTCGACCTGAGCGTTACAGTCGATCACGTCTTGTTACGGACGCGGGGTTGATCGCCGCGCCCGTCGGCTTCATTGAAGCGCCAACCCTGACACCGCTTCTCCGGAGACCGCCCCATGACCGTCCGCGTCGCCATCAATGGTTTCGGCCGCATCGGCCGCCTCGTCCTGCGCTCGATCGTCGAGCACGGCCGTCGCGACATCGAGGTGGTGGCGATCAACGATCTGGGCCCGGTCGAGACCAACGCCCACCTGCTGCGCTACGACTCGGTGCACGGCCGGTTCCCCGGCACGGTCGAAACCGGCGCGGACTGGATCGACGTCGGCCTGGGCAAGATCAAGGTCACGGCCGAACGCGATCCGTCGAAGCTCCCGCACAAGGAGCTGAACGTCGATATCGCCTTCGAATGCACCGGCCTGTTCACGACGAAGGAAAAGGCCTCGGCCCACCTGACCGCCGGCGCCAAGCGGGTGCTGGTCTCGGCGCCCTGCGACGGCGCCGACAAGACCATCGTCTTCAAGGTCAACCATGACACCCTGACCGCCGACGACATCATCGTCTCCAACGGCTCCTGCACCACCAACGCCCTGGCCCCGGTGGCCAAGGTCCTGCACGACCTGTTCGGCATCGAGCGCGGCTATATGACCACCATCCACGCCTACACCGGCGACCAGCCGACGCTGGATACGATGCACAAGGACCTCTACCGCGGCCGCGCCGCCGCCCTGTCGATGATCCCGACCTCGACCGGCGCCGCCAAGGCTCTCGGCCTGGTCCTGCCGGCCCTGAAGGGCAAGCTGGACGGCTCCTCGATCCGCGTTCCGACCCCGAACGTCTCGGTCGTCGACCTGAAGGTCGTGGCCGGCCGCGAGGTCACCGTGGAAGAAATCAACGCCGCCATCCAGGCCGCCGCGGACGGTCCGATGAAGGGCGTGTTGGCGACCACGATCGAGCCGCTGGTCTCCACCGACCTGAACCACATCGCCGCCTCGTCCACCGCCGCCCTGCCCCAGACCCAGGTCGTCGACGGCAAGCTGGCCCGCGTCCTGACCTGGTACGACAACGAGTGGGGCTTCGCCACGCGGATGGCCGACACGGCGCTGGTGATGAGCAAGCTGATCTAGGCTTGAAATCATGACCTTCCGCACCCTCGACGACGCCCCCGCCCTCGCCGGCAAGACCGCCCTCGTCCGCGTCGACTTCAACGTCCCCATGGAGGCCGGCAAGGTCACCGAGGACACCCGCCTGCGCGTCGCCCTGCCGACGATCAACAAGCTGCGCGACGCCGGCGCCAAGGTGGTCCTGATGGCCCATTTCGATCGGCCCAAGGGCAAGGTCGTCCCCTCGATGAGCCTGCAGCCCGTCGTCGACGATCTCGAACACCTTCTGGGGGCTCCGGTCCGGTTCGCCTCTGATTGTGTGGGCGAAGAGGCGAAAGCGATGATCGCCGACATCGACATCGGCGGCGTCGTGCTGCTCGAGAACGTGCGCTTCCACCCCGGCGAGGAGACCAACGACCCCGCCTTCGCCGCGCAACTGGCCGAACTCGGCGACGTCTATGTCAATGACGCCTTCTCCGCCGCCCACCGCGCCCACGCCTCGACCGAAGGGCTCGCCCGCCTGCTGCCCGCCTATGCCGGCGAGTCGATGCGCCGCGAGCTCGACGCGCTCGACGCCGCGCTCGGCAAGCCGAAGAAGCCGGTGATCGGCATCGTCGGCGGGGCCAAGGTCTCGACCAAGCTGGACCTGCTTAAAAACCTGGTCGGCAAGCTGGACCGCCTCGCCATCGGCGGCGGCATGGCCAACACCTTCCTGTTCGCGCAAGGGATCGATATCGGCGGCTCGCTGGCCGAGCGCGACATGGCCGACACCGCCCGCGAAATCCTGGCCGAAGCCAAGGCTCGCGGCTGCGAGATCCTGCTGCCCGTCGACTTCGTCGTGGCGACCGAGGTCAAGCCCGGCGTGGCCGCCCGCCCCGTCGTCGCCGGTCAGCCGCTGTCAGCCGACGACAAGATCCTCGACGCCGGCCCGGCGACCGTCGCGCGCCTCGTCGACGCCCTGACCGCATCAAAGACGCTGATCTGGAACGGTCCGCTGGGGGTGTTCGAGGTGCCGCCCTTCGACACAGCCACCGTCGCGGTCGCCCATCACGCAGCGGCGCTCGCGAGGGCGGGCGTCCTGATCGCGGTCGGCGGCGGCGGCGACACGGTCGCGGCCCTGCATCACGCGGGCGTGGCGGACGACATGACCTTCGTCTCCACCGCCGGCGGCGCCTTCCTGGAATGGATGGAGGGCAAGCCCCTGCCCGGCGTCGAGGCGCTGCGGGTCTGAGGCGTCAGCCGCGCGTGTGACCCTCGCGCTGCCATGGATCACACTCCGGCGAGCCGCCCCGCGCGACAGAGCCGCAGTCCGGCGTGCAACGCGACGAGTTGCGGCACAGATCTTCCGTGGTCGGCAGACCCGCGCAGCCCGCCAGAAGGAGCGCGGAGACCAGTGCTGCGGTCAGCAATTTCCGCATGGCGCGGCTCCCTCCCCGGCCTGATCGCCGGGCAGATCGAGCGTGGCACGGACATGACGCCGCGACCCCTTTCGACTTCTGACGCCGCCGTCCGACTGTAACACTGCGTGACTTCAAGCGCCTGTGACGCTAGACCACCGGCAAAACTCACGGGCTCAGGAGACACCCCATGGCGCGCATCACGCTGCGACAGCTTCTCGACCACGCGGCCGAGAACGACTACGGCCTGCCGGCCTACAACATCAACAACATGGAACAGGGTCTGGCGATCATGGAGGCGGCCGAGGCGGTCAACGCCCCCGTCATCATCCAGGCCAGCCGCGGTGCGCGCAGCTACGCCAATGACATCGTCCTGGCCAAGCTGATCGACGCCCTGGCCGAACTGTATCCGCACATCCCGGTCTGCATGCACCAGGACCACGGTAACGGCCCGGCCACCTGCGCCACCGCCATCCAGTACGGCTTCACCTCGGTGATGATGGACGGCTCGCTGGAAGAGGACGCCAAGACGCCCGCCTCCTACGAATACAACGTCGACGTCACCCGCCGGGTGGTCCAGATGGCCCACAGCTGTGGTGTCTCGGTCGAGGGCGAACTGGGCGTGCTGGGTTCGCTGGAGACCGGCATGGGCGAAGCCGAGGACGGCCACGGCTTCGAGGGCAAGCTCGACCATTCCGCCCTCCTGACCGACCCGGACCAGGCCGTGGACTTCGTCCGCGAGACCCAGGTCGACGCCCTCGCCATCGCCATGGGCACCAGCCACGGCGCCTACAAATTCAGCCGCCAGCCGGACGGCGAAGTCCTCGCCATGAACGTGATTGAGGAAATCCACCGCCGCCTGCCCGACACCCATCTGGTCATGCACGGCTCGTCCTCGGTGCCGCAGGACCTGCAGGACATCATCAATGCCTATGGCGGCAAGATGCCCCAGACTTGGGGCGTGCCGGTGGAAGAGATCCAGCGCGGCATCAAGCACGGCGTCCGCAAGATCAACATCGACACCGACAACCGCATGGCCATGACCGGCGCGATCCGGAAAATCCTCGCCGAGAAGCCCGGCGAGTTTGACCCGCGCGCCTATCTGAAGCCCGCCAAGGAAGCGATGCGCAAACTCTGTCAGGAGCGGTTCGTGCAGTTCGGCTGCGAGGGCATGGCCTCGAAGATCCGGCCCCTGTCCACGGCCCAGATGGCCCAGCGCTACGCCAAGGGCGAACTGAACCCGCACTTCGGCGCCTCGGCCTCAAAGGCCGCCTGACGCGGCGGCCCGAGCGGACCGACCGCGCGGTCACCAGCCGCCGTACTGGTCCCGGAAGCGCCACTGGATGTCACGAACATCCCGCTCGGCGTCGTCGATGGCGTTCTGGGCGCGGCGCCATTCCCGCTCCGTCTCCGCCCGTTCGCGGCGAAGCTCCTGGATCCGGTCGCGGATCTGGTCGCGCTGCGGTTCGGTCAGGCCCTCGGCGCGCAGTTCGCGCTGCTTGCCGGCGATCTTGTCGTCCAGCTCCTCCAGCCGCGCGCCCAGGCTGTCGGCGCTGCTGCGCGCATTGGTCAGCGCCTGTTCGACGTCGTGAACGATCTGCCCGTCGCGATAGGCCGGCATGAAGTCAACTTCCAGGTACGACGGACAGACCCCGCCATAGCCCGAACCTGTGCGGCCGGCCCGGAATCCGTTCGCGGGGGTGCAATAGCGCACCAGCCCCTGATCGCGCCCGGCGGCATAGGCCGACCGGTCGGGCGTGACCCCGTGCTTGGCGCAGGCCTCTGCGTGCTCTTCGAGCCGGCTCATCGTCAGCCCGGATGCCCCGTCTGAATAGCCCTGGCCGGCCCAGTCTCCGGCCATGCACTGCTCCGCGCTCATCGTGGCGCAACTGGCCAGGCCGAGTACGGCGCCGCCGGCGGCCGCAGCGAAAATCCACAGTTTCATGGTTCCAGACCCCCCCGAAAGACCAAGCTTGACCATGACTCAGCTTGGCTTCGTCGCCAAGGTCATGCCTTGCACGCCCACGGCCTGGACGTGCTAGATCGCCTGCCGCTTGGCCCTAGCGGCGGAGCGCGCCTTGTCCGAAGACCCCACGAACGAAGACTTCGCCACCGACGAGGACCTCCCACCCGTTCTGGAGGCGCGTCTCGAAGCCGGCGGCGGCAGGCTCGACAAGGTCCTGTCCGATCTCTTTCCCGCCCTTTCGCGCGCCCGGGTCCAGGCCCTGCTGGCCGGAGGCGTGGTCACCCGCGACGGCCAGCCCCTTGGGTCCGCCTCGGCCAAGGCCCTGCCCGGCCTCTACGCCGTCGCCCTCCCGGCGATCATCTCGGCCATCCCCCAGCCCGAAGACATTCCCCTGGCCGTCCTGTTCGAGGACGCGGACCTGATCGTGATCGACAAGCCCGCGGGCATGGCGGTGCATCCCGCCCCCGGCAGCGAGACCGGCACCCTGGTCAACGCCCTGCTTCATCACTGCGCCGCATCGCTCTCCGGCATCGGCGGGGTCGCCCGGCCGGGCATCGTCCACCGGCTCGACAAACACACTTCCGGCGTCATGGTCGCCGCCAAGACCGACGCCGCCCACGCCGGCCTCTCGGCCCTGTTCGCCGCCCACGACATCGAGCGCACCTACATCGCCCTGGTCCGCGGCGCGCCCCAGCCGGAGAAGGGCCGCATCGTCTCGAACCTCGGTCGCTCGACCGGAGACCGCAAGAAGATGGCCGTGCTGAGAACCGGCGGTCGGGAAGCCATCACCGACTATGTCGTCGATCAGGTCTTCGGCGCCGCGCCCCGGAAAGGCAGTCGCCCGGCCGCCCCGCCCCTCGCCTCCCGCGTCGCCTGCACCCTGCACACCGGCCGCACCCACCAGATCCGCGTGCACATGGCCTCAAAGGGCTCGCCGCTGCTGGGCGACCCGGTCTACGGCACGGGCAGTCCGGCCAATCCCGTCCGCATCGCCATCGCCGAGGCCGGTCTGACGCGTCAGGCGCTCCACGCCGCCATCCTCGGCTTTATCCATCCCGTGACGGGCGAGGCCCTGCGCTTCGAAACCGCGCCGCCGGAAGACATGCGCCTGCTTGAACAGGGACTCGCCGCGCTGTGAGGATAGCCGTCTTGCTGGCTGCCGCGCTCGCATTGACGGCCTGCCGGCAGGCGACGGAGCCGACACCGCCATGGCGCGGGGGGCCCGGCTCGGTCCGGCCCAACGCCGCCGGCCTCGTTTCCCTCCCCTGCGACGGCTCCACGCCGCTTGAGCCGGTCGCCGACCGCTACTGCCGCCTCGACCGGCATTTCGTCACTCCCGCCGCGCGCGAGGCGCTGACCACCGCGGCCCAGGCCATCGCCGCCCGTTATCCAGACGAAGTGCTGCGCTTCATGGACGCTTCAGGCCCGGCCGGCGTCGTCCCCTTCCCGCCGCATCTCAGCCATGGCGACGGTCGACAGATCGACCTTGGCCTCTACTACACCGACCGCGAGGGACGCCCGCTCGCCGACTTCCCGGACACCCGCCTGTATGGCGGCCTCTGGCCGGCTGAGCCGGTCCGACCGGGTGAGCCGCTCGCTTGCCCAGGCGGCCGCGTCGGGCCCGCCGAAAAGCCTGATCCACCCGCCAACCGCCCCTGGCAGCTCGACGAGGCCCGAACCAGAACCCTCGTCGAGCTCCTGATCGCCGATCGCCGCGTCCGCCGGGTCCTGATCGAGCCGCATCTGGAACGGCGCCTCGGCCTGTGGGGGCATCCCAAACTGCGGTTCGCCGGGTGTCAGGCGGCGCGCCACGATGACCACCTCCACGTCGACTTCTACTGAGCGGGCCTGGCTTCGGCAGTCCGTCTTGATTAAGGACGGACTATCCGCTATACCGTCCCTCATTCGGTGCCGTGGCGCCGGGGCAACGGTCACGCTCTTGTGTGACCATCCGCCACTGACAAGTGCGGAAACCCGATCCTATGTCATCGGTTGAGGGGTGAGGCGACGGCGCACATCGGGTGGCCGCTTCCGAAGAACCCGCTCGTTTCACGGTCGGAGGGACCAGACTAATGGCTGTAGCCAGATCACTCGCGGTGATGTCGCCTGAACAGGGACTGTCGCGTTATCTCACTGAAATCCGCAAGTTTCCCATGCTTGCGAAAGACGAAGAATTCATGCTCGCGAAGCGCTGGACCGAGCACCAGGACGCCGAGAGCGCCCACCGCCTCGTCACCTCGCACCTGCGCCTCGTGGCCAAGATCGCCATGGGCTATCGTGGCTATGGCCTGCCGATCGGCGAAGTGATTTCCGAGGGCAACGTCGGCCTGATGCAAGCCGTCAAGAAATTCGATCCGGACAAGGGCTTCCGCCTGGCGACCTACGCCATGTGGTGGATCCGCGCCTCGATCCAGGAATACATCCTGCGCAGCTGGTCGCTCGTGAAGATGGGCACCACCGCCGCGCAGAAGAAGCTGTTCTTCAACCTGCGCAAGGCCAAGAGCCAGATCTCGGCCTTCGAGGAAGGCGACCTGCGTCCGGAACACCTCTCCGCCATCGCCACCAAGCTGGGCGTGTCGGAAGAGGAGGTCACCAACATGAACCGCCGCCTCGGCGGCGACGCCTCCCTGAACGCGCCCTTGCGCGCCGACGGTGAAAGCGAATGGCAGGACTGGCTCGCCGACGACACGGCGGTCTCGCAGGAGACCCAGCTTGCCGAGAGCGAGGAGAAGTCGATCCGCATGGGCCTGCTTCAGGAGGCCATGGAAGAGCTGACCGACCGCGAGAAGCACATCCTCACGGAACGCCGTCTCAAGGACGATCCGGTGACGCTCGAGGAATTGGCCGGCCAGTATGGCGTGTCGCGCGAGCGCGTGCGCCAGATCGAGGTCCGCGCCTTCGAGAAGCTCCAGAAGGCCATGCGCGCCGCCGCCGAAGAGCGGAACCTGGTCGACGCCTGATATCCGGCGCCGGGCGGCCTGAGGGTCGCCCGGCTCCAGATCACCCCTGTACAGGGCCGCGGCGTCAGCCCGTGCGGGCGACCGGCTCGACCTGATGCATCGCCAGCAGGGTGCCGATCGGCGCGGCCAGCGTCTCCTTGGTCGGCGGCCCCGCGGCCATCGAAACTTCCAGCGCGCCCACGGCCATTGCAAGGCGCGAGTCCGACGCCTTCATGGCCAGCACCTTCAATGTCGCCGCCTGCTCACGGATGGCGCGCACCGCCTGCATCGGGTCGCTGTCGAACTGGTCCAGCGCCGAGCCCAGGATGCGCATCGCCTGGTCCTTGGTCGCGGCCTGGGCGGCCGCACCCGTCGCCGGCCGGTCGGCCTTGCGCTTGCCGGGGCCGGAGAACTCGCCCGAGTTGAACCGGCGCCGGTCCGGGCCGATGTACCCCACCGCCTCGACCCAGTCGCGCGGCTTCAGCGCGACATTCTCGACGCGCTTGAACAGGTCGGCGCTGGTGAAGGGCTTGCGCAGGAACTCGTGCACGCCCGAATCCCGGGCGCCCACGATGGTGCGGGCCGTCGCGTCAGCCGTCACCATGATGATGGGGGCGCGGCGACAGGCCAGATGCGAGCGCCGCAGCGCCCTGGCCAGGGCCTCCCCGTCCAGCCCCTCGCCGGTGCGTTCCGTGAAGATGATGCCGGGCTCAAGGTCCGACGCAGCCTGTAATGCGCGCTTGTCGTTCGGCTGAACCACGACGTCCCGTGAGCCCAGCCCCTTCATGATGTCGGTTAGAAGGCGCGCGGCATGCGGGTTCGGATCAATGATCAGCACCCGTTTGACCACAGGCTCCAGCTTCGCCAGCACACGACGATCGACTGCAAACAAGACGGGAACCTCCACTCCGGAGATCGTGCTTAACCGGCGCGGAGTTAAGGCCCGTTGAACGCCGTCGAGCGGTTCGCGCTGTCGATCTAACCCCGGAACGGATCGTGCATCATGATGGTGTCGTCCCGCTCCGGGCTGGTCGACAGCAGCGCCACCGGCGCGCCGATCAGTTCCTCGATGCGGCGGACGTATTTCACCGCATTGGCGTTCAGATCGCGGAAGCTGCGCGCGCCGGCCGTGCTCTCGCTCCAGCCGTCCATTTCCTCGAACACCGGCTCCGCCGCGGCCTGCGCCTTCAGGCTGGACGGCAGATAGTCCAGCACCTGGCCGTCGATCCGGTAACCGGTGCAGATCTTCAGCGTCTTCAGCCCGTCCAGCACGTCCAGCTTGGTCAGGGCGATGCCGTCGATGCCGTTGATCGCCACCGACTGCCGCACCAGCACCGCGTCGAACCAGCCGCATCGCCGGGCCCGCCCGGTGTTGACGCCGACCTCGCGCCCGACCGTCGCCAGATGGGTTCCGACCTCATCGTTCAACTCGCAGGCGAATGGACCTTCGCCGACCCGCGTCGTGTAGGCCTTCACGATCCCCAGTACATAGCCGACCCCGCGCGGTCCGATGCCTGACCCCGCCGCCGCCTGCCCGGCCACGGTGTTGGAGCTGGTCACATAGGGATAGGTGCCGTGGTCCACGTCCAGGAAGGCGCCCTGCGCCCCTTCGAACAGCACCCGCTTGCCGTCCCGCCGCGCCTGGTCCAGCACCCGCCAGGCTGGCTGCACATACGGCAGGACCTTCGGCGCGATCTCCAGAAGTTGCGCCAGCAGCGCCTCCGGATCGATCGGCTCAAGCCCCAGCCCGGCCCGCAGCGGATCGTGGTGCGAGCGCAGGCGGTCGATCTTGACCTTCAGGTCCTCGACATTGGCCAGGTCGCAGACGCGAATGGCCCGCCGCCCCACCTTGTCCTCATAGGCCGGGCCGATGCCGCGACCCGTCGTGCCGATCCGCGCCCCCGGCGCGCTCGCCGCCGCCTCGCGCGCCACGTCGAGCGCCGGATGGATAGGCAGGATCAGACAGGCGTTGTCGGCCACGATCAGGACTTCGGGACTGATCTTGATCCCCTGCGCCTCGATCTTCCCGATCTCGCCGACCAGATGCCAGGGATCGACCACCACGCCATTGCCGATGATCGAGGGCTTGCCCTGCACCACGCCCGACGGCAGCAGCGCCAGCTTGTAGACCTTGCCGTCCACGACCAGCGTATGGCCGGCGTTGTGCCCGCCCTGGAACCGCACGACCATATCGGCGCGGTTCGACAGCCAGTCGACGATCTTGCCCTTGCCCTCGTCACCCCACTGGGCGCCGACCACTGCAACGTTCGCCAAGACTGTTCTCCGCTGTCCGGGATTTCGGAATGCGGGCGCAGCCTATAGCCGGGGAATCAGCGGGTGTCCCGTCGCCGGACGATTATTCCGTCAGAGCGGTCTCGAAGGCCCAGTCCAGCCACGGCGTCAGCGCCTCGATATCCGCCGTCTCGACCGTGCAGCCGCACCAGACGCGCAGGCCCGCCGGCGCATTGCGGTGGCTCTCGACATCAAACGCCGCCCCCTCCTCCTCGACCAGCGCCTTCATCCGCCGGACCAGCGCCTGTCGCGCGTCTTCGGCCATCGTCGTCACACGCGGATCGACGATCTTCAGGCACACCGACGTCGTCGACCGGGTCGCCGGATCCCGCGCCAGATAGTCGATCCAGTCCGTGCGCCCGACCCATTCGTCCAGCGCCGCGGCGTTTGCCTCCGTCCGCGCGATCAGCGCCTGCAGGCCGCCAACCGACAGCCCCCATTCGACGGCGTCGATCCAGTCCTCGATCGTCCAGACCGAAAAGGTGTTGAGCATCGACCCACTGGCCAGCAGCCGGTCAAAACCCTTGCTGTCGCGCAGCCGCAGCACCTTGGGCACCGGTCGCGGCGGCGCATAGCGGTCCAGTCGCTCGACCGCGCGCGGCGACAGGGCGGCCACGCCCAGTCCCGCCTCACCGCCCAGCGCCTTCTGGAAGCTGAACGTCACCACATCCAGCTTGCCCCACGGCAAGGCCATGGCGAACGCCGCCGACGTGGCATCACAGATCACGATCCCCTCGCGGTCGTCCGCGATGAAGTCCGCATCCAGCGCGCAGACGCCCGAGGTCGTGCCGTTCCAGGGAAACACCAGATCCTTGGCCGGATCGACCGCCGAGGTATCAGGCCATTCGCCCCACGGCGCCGAGATGACCTCGGGCTCCAGTTTCAGATGCTCGACCGCGTCGGTCGCCCACACCTTGCCGAAATTCTCGAACGCCAGCACCTGCACCGGCCGCTCGCCGAGCATCGACCACATCGCCGCCTCGACGGCGCCCGTATCGGATCCGGGCACATAGACCAGCACCCAGTCCGCCGGAACCTGAAGCAGCGCCCGCGTCAGCCTCAGCCCGTGGGCGAACCGCTCGACCACCTCCGGCGCGCGGATGCCCCGCCCCAGCAGCTCATGCGGAATCGCCTGGGAAGACCACCCGGGCCGCTTCGCTGTCGGCCCGGACGAGAACCACGGCCGCGCTGGCTTGATGTTCGGCTTGTTCGCCATCAATCGCGGAACGGCCGCGCGGGCCCCTTGTCGCGCACGGTCTGGGCCAGTTTGGTCAGCTCGGCGCTGTCCTCCGGCAGGGTGATCATCAGCTTGGCCAGCAGGTCGCCGCGCTTGCCGTCCGCGAACGCGCCCCGGCCCTTCAAGCGCAGCACCTTGCCCGAGCTGGAGCCCGCCGGAATGGTCATGCTGACCGTTCCCTCGGGCGTCCGCACCGGCACCTTGCCGCCCAGCACCGCGTCGAACAGCGCCACCGGCTGATCCATCGTCAGGTCCGCACCGTCGCGAGTGAAGACCGGATGCTTCGCCACCTTCAGCTCGATC
Source organism: Brevundimonas sp. UBA7664 (assembly GCF_002483305.1). Lineage (GTDB taxonomy): Bacteria > Pseudomonadota > Alphaproteobacteria > Caulobacterales > Caulobacteraceae > Brevundimonas. The sequence goes on along the minus strand of NZ_DLHQ01000018.1, from coordinate 22,338 downwards.
AGGGCGTCGCCGGCAGGACCGCCCCGTCCCGGTGCGCCCTGGCCTTTTAGCCGGATCGTCTGGCCGTCACTGGCCCCCTTCGGGATCGCGACATCCAGCATCCTGCCGTCCGAAAACTGGATGCGCCGCGTCGCCCCCGAGATCGAATCCTCGAGACTGATCTCCAGCGTCGCCTTGACGTCCTGACCCTTGGCCGCGAATCCGCCGGGCCGCGCCCCGCCCGGCCGCGCCGCGCCGCCGAACATGCCGCCGAACAGTTCGTCCAGGTCGATGTTCTCGAAGCCCTGCTGCCGCGTCCCGCCCTGGCCGAAGGGATTGGTGCCGGGGCCGCCGCGCGCCTGTCCCCCGCCGAAACCACGGAATTGCTCGCGCCCGTCGGCGTCGATCTCGCCCCGATCGAATTTGGCGCGCTTGTCCTTGTCGCCCAGCAGGTCGAAGGCCGCCGTGATCCGCTTGAAGCGCTCGTCGGCCGCCGTATTGCCGGGGTTCTTGTCGGGATGCAGTTCCTTGGCGAGCTTGCGGAACGCCTTCTTGATTTCGTCCGCGCTCGCGCCCCTCGAAACGCCCAGTTCCTTGTAGGGATCGCCCGCCACGTCGAATACCGCTCCATCGAAAGCCGAGAGCGTCAGTTAGGGCATCGCGTGCGCCGCGCAAAGGGAGGCTGGGCAAATCATCCCGTCAACAGAATGCTCGCCTCCATCCCCCAGCCATATCCCTCGCCCCATTCCGCCACGGCCACGCGGGACTGGGCGTCCGGCCCACCCGGAAAATCCGCCGCCAGATCAGCCGCCGGATAGTTCGCGCCGGCCGCCTCGACCTCGAACTTTCGCTTCTCGACCTCGCCATCCAGCACCCGCACCCGGAACCTCGAAGACCCGGACGCGGCCGTCTCGCCGTCCCACCGGTCTCCGTCGACCCGCGAGCGCGCAATCCAGCCCAGATCGAACCCGCCGTCCCCCCGCGCCGTGGCCCGCAGATGCGCCGGTGACCACGGCCGTTCATGCACGCCCGTCGCCGTGAACCCGACTTCGCTCACCCCCGCACCGCCGGCCGGTCCGCCCGCCGGACCGGCCCGCCAGATCCGCGGCAGATCCCGCTCCGCCCGCGGCGAGTCCGCCCTTGCGGGCGCCTGATCCAGGAAGACGACGACAACCCCGCTCGACGCCCCGGCCGCCTCCGTCCCCTGCTGCCCCCGCAACAGGCCGGACAGCCGCCAGACCCCGCCCCCGACCAGCGTCGCTGTCCGGAACTGCAGCAACTCCCAGCCGCCGGCGGTCTCAACCGCCGCCGTATTGCCGCCCGCGAACACAGCCGTTTCGGACCGGCTCTGCGGCGCCGGCCCCTCGACCCGCACCAGCACGGCGTTCACCTCGTCCCAGCGATGCCGCGCGCCCGTCCCCAGCGGCCCGGCCAGCACACCCACCGTCGCCGGCTGCGCCACCTCGCCCCTCGCCGTCAGCGCCGCCGCGTCCGCCCCGGCGAACACCCGCATCGGCCGCCACGGGTCCGCCGCCACGACCGCGATCGGCCGCCCGTCATCCTCCGCACCGAGCAGCGGCGGCAGTTCGATCATCCGGAAGAAGGGCGCGCCGGCGACGACCGCGCTCTCGCCCGCCCCCGGCTGGCCGTCATCCTCCCCGACCCGGACCGCGGAAACGGGCTCCAGCACCGCCGACGGCGTCTCGTCCCTATCCAGACGCATGACCCGCCAGTCGCCGCTGCGGCCCTCGACCGTCACCGTGTCGCCGGGCTCCAGAGCCAGCGCCTCGACCGGCCCCGGCGTCACCATCAGCCGATCCGCGCCTCCAGCCTCCAGCGCCCGCTCCGCCGCCGCCCGCGCCAGGGCGCCCGAACAGACCGCCGGCAGGTCCAGATCGATCCCGCCGCCCTCGCCCGCCGAACGCACCACGACCGATCCGGTCTGATACCCCGCCTCTCCGTCGATATAACGCACCCGCGCCGCGCCGGGCCGCGGCTCCAGCACCCGCTCCGCCTTCAGGCTCGCCCCTTCCTCCGGCAAGGCCAAGGCCTCGGGTGTCAGCGACGCGACCGCCGGCTCATCCCCGATCACCGACACCCGTCCGCCTCGCTCCGCCGCGACCAGGCCCAGTCCGGCCAGCAAGGGCTCCAGCGCATCGCGGGTGCGCATCGGCCGGTCGATGACATAGCCCTGCACCTCGCCCGCGAAGCCGCCGATCTCGAACGCGCCTTCGTCCAGACCGCCGCGCTTCAGGATGGCCGCGATCAGATCCCGGGTCTCCCCCGCCAGACGCCCGTTCAGCCAGTGGCCCGTCCGCCACGAGCCGGCATCCGCCCAGACGTCGTCGCGTCCCGGGAACGCCGGATACGGCCGCGCATCCCAGCACCAGGCGTCCGCCGCCTCCACCATCGGCCCGCCATAGACCGCCGAAGAGGGATTGTTCGCCTCCACCGCAAAATGCTCCAGCACCGACCCCAGCACGCGCCTCTGCATCCGGTCGTCGCGCGCGCCGGTCGAGAACGGCGGCAGGGCGCTTTCGGCGCTCTTGGGATCCAGGAACAGGTTCGGCGCATTGCCGCCCCGGTCCACCGCCGCGCAGCCGAACTCCGTCAGCCGGACCGGCTTCATCCCGGCGACCCAGGCCGTCGGCGAACCGTTCCTCACGCCGCCGGGCCGGTCATGGTGGGCACTCGACCACCACCCCTTCAGGTCCTTGACCCGGAACACCCAGTCTTCACCGTGCGCCGTATCGACGATCGGAGTCCGCGTCTGCGCCGCCCGGTCGGCGTCCGACGCGTAGAACCAGTCGAACCCCTCGCCGCCCGCGACCTGGGCCGCCAGATAGGCCGCCTCGGCCGGTCCCGCGAACCCCTCGCCGTCCGCCCCGCCGTCGAGCGCCCGCCAGTCGCCCATCGGCGGATACCAGTCGATGCCGACGTAATCGATGCTCGCATCGGCCCACAGCGGATCGAGATGAAACGCCACGTCGCTCCCATCCCTCACCCCGGCGTACTCGGACCAGTCGGCCGCATAGCTGATCGCGACGCCCGACCCGACCACCGCACGGCACTCGGCCGCCAGCGTCCGGAGTTGCGCCACCGCCGGGAACCCGCCCCCCGCATCCCGCGTCCTCGTCAGCCCGCGCATCTCCGAGCCGATCAACAACCCGTCCGCCCCCGTCTCCGCCGCCAGCGCCGCATAATGCCGCGCCATCCGGCGCAGTCCCCAGCCGTCCGCCGTCCCGAACATCGCCGCGACCTCCGCCGCCGCGCCGGCGCCGTCCTCGCCCTTGACCCGACCCCGCCACGGATAGGCCGCCTGCTCGGACCCGCCATAGGGATCGGGCAGCCCGTTCCCCGCCGCCACATCCATCAGCACGAACGGATACAGCGTCACCTCGAGGCCCCGCGCCTTCAGCGCCGCCACCGCCTGCCGCACGCTCTCGTCCGAGGGCGTGCCGCCATAGGCCGGTCCGCCGGAGGGGGAATGGCTGATCAGATGCGCCTCCGACCGATCCAGGCCCGCGACCGACCAGCCCAGCGGCTCCGTCGCCTTGTCCGCCCGCTCGACGCCGGGTCGGACGGCGCAGTGGCCGGCCCGCAGGTCGTCGCCGAACCACGCGACCACCAGACTGACCCGCTTCAGGTTCGGGCATTGCGCCTGCAACTGATCCAGCGACACCGCCAGGTCCGCCCGTCCGTCGCCGGCGTGCAGGTTCTCCGCCGTCGTCCGGGTCAGCCCCTCGCGGCGCATGACCACCTCGGTCGCCAGCACGAACTCCCCCGCGCCCGGGATCAGGCACACGCCCTCCAGCCGGTCCTCCAGCCGCGGCGCGTCGCCCGGCGCCCGCCGGAACACCTCAAAGCTCAACTGCGGCGGCCGGTTGCCGTACGGCCCCAGCGGCAGGTCCTCGAACACGACATAGGCCGTGCCCCGGTAGGCGGGCGCCGCTCCCTCCACCGCCTCGATCAACGGGTCGGGCGTCTGATCCTCGCCGCCGCGATGCACGCGCATCGTCGCGCCCGACAGATTCATCGGCCGCCCGTCCGCCCAGACCCGGCCGATCCCGTCGATCTCGCCCTCGCACAGGGCCACCGCGAAGCTCAGGGAATAGTCGTACTCCACCGTCCGGGGCCCGCCCTTGCCGCCGGACGCGGTGTTGCGCCCTTCCAGGAACCGCGCCGCCCAGATCATCTGGCCGGTCACCCGCGCCCGCCCGAACACACAGGCTACGGGCGCACCCTCCGCCGTCCCCTGCACCTTCAGCGTCTCCAGCCTCGGCCCCTTCTGCCGCGCCGGCTGAAGGCTGGAGATCGCCCGCTGATCGATCGCCCGCCCGAGGGTCGAGCCGATCACCGCCCCGATCGGCCCGCCGAATGCCTGGCCGACGCTGCCCAGGATCACCTGCGCCATGTTCAGTCCTCCCCGGACCGTTCAACGCCGGGCCAGCTGAAGGCCGCGACCAGCCGCCTGCGCCACCACGACCCCATCCAGCTCTCCACCACCGTCCGCCCCCAGTAGGCGTGGATCATCCGCGGCTCGGCGCCCGTCATGTCGCTCAGGATCGCGCAGTGTTTGACCGGACAGCCGGGCGCCATCCGGAACAGGACCACATCGCCCGCCCGCGCCGCCTCCACCGGTATTTCCGCCAGCCACCGGCGCGCCGCCGCCAGCAGGGTCTCCTCGCCCCCGACCTCGGCCCAGTCCGGCCGGTACGGCGGCGGGGCCTCGGGCTCCGCGCCGACCAGTTCGCGCCACACGCCCCGCACCAGGCCCAGGCAGTCCGCGCCCTCGCCCTTCACGCTGGCCTGATGCCGGTACGGCGTCCCCAGCCAGCCCCGTGCGGCCGCCACCACCGCGCGCCTCATCGCCGGCTCCGGCCGTCGTTGCGTCCGCCCTCGACCGGCGCCGCGGTCAGGAAGTCGTCGCCGGGAATGTCCGGAAAGCCCCGAAAATTGGCGCCGTTCGTGAAGGTCCCGATGCAGGTCGCCCAGCGCTTGTCGCAACCGGCCCCCGGAAACGCCTCCAGATCGACGCCGCAGCGTCCATCCCCCAGCATCGCGTCACAGTCGCGCCCATAGGTCCGGCCGACGACCCGCTCCAGCTTCGCCAGCGGTCCCTCGAGTTCGGCCATGAAGCCCGGGCCCTCGCGCCGGATGCGCGCGAGGGTCGCCGTCCACAGCCTGACCTTCAGATCCGGCCGGTCCCAGTCGACCCGCCACAGCGTCACCGCGGCCGCGTCGTACAGGCCGGCCTCCACATCGGCGTCGGTGATCGCCGCGTCGTCCAGCCCGCCCGCGACCGCCGCCGATCCCGGGCTGAAACCGACCGCGCTGTCCTCCGCGCCCACCGTCCACCCGCTCGCCGCCCGACAGGTCACGCCGTCGACCAGCAGGTCGCGGTCATGATCGGTGAACCCCAGTTCAACCCCGTCCGCCCGCCGCAGCATCCAGACGTGGCACAGCATCGCCGCCCCGCTCTCGATGCGGGCGGTCATCTCTTCCGGTATCGTTCGCATGACTCAGACCCGCACCTCGATCAGCGGCACGGCCGCCATCCGCCCGGCGTCGAAACTCTCCAGCGTGACCTCGATCCGGTCGGCGTCGAACCGCACCGGCGTGTCGAACTCGAAGCCCGCCGTCACCGCCATGCCGGCGCCCGGCGCCGCGGCCAGCGTCACCATCCCCGTCGCCGCATCGACCGTGAAAGCCTCCGCCGCCAGTTCGACCCCGTCGACGGCGACCCGCACCGTCGCCTCGACCGGCTTGGCGATCAACCGCCCGAACGCCCCCTCGCCCGCGCCATAGGCCTTCGCCAACTGGAACCCGGTCCGCGTCCCGTCGCCCGCGCCCAGCGCCTGATCCAGCGGCGCGACCGCCGCCCCCGGCGCACAGGATTTGCAGTCGGCGAAGTCCCGGAACCGGAACCCGTACAGCCGGCCCCGCCGCGCCTCGAAGAACCCGGTCAGCGCCGCCATGTCGTCCAGCGACCGCAGATTGGCGCCGATCAGATACCGCCGCCGCCCCTGCGCCCAGGGCGTCGAGCGTCGCTCGAACCCCGACCCCAGCGTCACGATCTCCGTCCGCCGCTCCACCCCGCCGGTCGATCCGAACGCCAGCCGCGCGGGCAGCCGCACCTCGTGAAAGGCCATCGCAGTCCCTCTCCTGTTCCGGATTCGCCGGCTTCGTCTTTCGCTTGTCGGGCGAGCACCGTTCGGTCATTCTTCCGCTGCGGACACGATGTCCGGCGAGCGGGAGGGCGACATGACCACGGAAAGTTCCCATCAGATTCAAAGCTTTGACTGGCAGAAGCTGCTGTTCTCCTTCGAGGGCCGCAGCCGGCGCTCGCACTTCTGGATCGGTTGGCTGATCTGCCTCGGCGTCGGCGTCGTCGCGGGATGGATCCCGCTGCTCGGCGGTCTGATTTCCCTGGCCCTGATCTGGCCCAACCTGGCCATCTCGGTGAAGCGCCTCCACGATATGGGCCACAGCGGATGGCTGGTCGCCATTCCATGGGTCGTCAGCATTGTCGGCATCTTCGTCGCCATCGGCCTGATCGGCGTCACGGCCTTCGCGAACGCCGCGGCCCTGGAGCGCGAGGATCCCGCCGCCATCTTCGCCCTCATTGGTCCCGCGCTGGGCCTGTTCGGGCTGCTCACCCTCGTCAATCTCGGCTTCCTGCTCTGGATCGGCGTTTCCGACAGCCAGGCCGGCGACAATCGCTTCGGTCCCAATCCCAAGGGCCTCTGAGGGCCCGGTAGACCCCGCTCAGAGCCGGCGCGCGCCCAGCGAGACGGCGCGCGCCAGCATCTGGGCGATCTGCGCCTCCGAACGCAGCAGCGCCGGCGCGCCGCCGTCCACCCGCACATTGACGGTGACGCCCCCGCCGCCGGCCGGCTCGATGACCCCCGCCCCGGACGGCCGGAACACCTCCGGACCGCGCTCGCCGACCAGATAGGCCCCGCCGCCCAGCACCGCCCCGCCGTCGGCGCGCGACCCCGCGAAGATCGTCTGCACCGCCCGGGCGATCGCCTCGCCCAGCCCGCCGCCGCCGCCCGATCCCGAGGCCGCATTCACCGCCGCCAGCACCGCCCGCGCCAGCTCGGCCAGGCTGACTTCCCCGTCCGCCGCCGCCCGCGCCAGCGACCGGACCAGCCCCTCCCCGGCCCGGCCGAAGGCGTCCTCGATCGACGCCGCCGCCCGCTCCGCCGGCTCCCGCAACGCCTCCAGCGCCGCCGCCGCCTCGGCCGCCTTGCGCGGCACCCCGTCGAGGCCGGTAGATTCAAACGTATCAGTCATCCGGCCACGCCTCCGCCATCCGCTCGAACGCACCCCGCCCCATCGGCGCCCCGCCGCCCGGCCGCGCCGTCAGCATCCGCCACTCCCGCAGCGACAGCCGCCAGAACCCCTCCGGCCCGACGCCCAGCCTCGCCGCCGCCCGCAGCATCTCGCCCCAATCCAGTGTCCTCCCCACATCGTGGGGAGGGGGACCACCCGAAGGGTGGTGGAGGGGCAGTTCCCTCATCCCCGTCGTCATTCCGCCGCCGCCGCGAACGCCTTCGCCACCGCCTCCGCCGCCTCCCGCGGATCGACCGGCGCCCGCTCCAGCGCATCCGCCAGCGCCCGCTCGCCCCCGCCCCGCAACAGCGCCGCCAGCACCACCATCAGATCCCGCGCCGACAGCGTCCGCATCCGCTCCGCCAGGCCGCCCAGCCCCTCCAGCCCCAGCCCCGTCTCGATCTCCGCCAGCGCCCCGAGCGTCAGGCACAGCCGCCGCTGCGATCCGGCCAGCAGGGCGATGACCTCGCCCCGCGCGCCGTTGGCCATCATCACAAGGCCTCGAAGGAAATCTCGCCCGCGCTCGCCAGGCTGATCGCGAAGGTCGCCTCGCCCTCATGCTCGCCGGCGTATTCCAGCGCCGCCACCAGGAACGGCCCCTCCAGCACGCCGAAGTCCGGCACGATCAACCGCCACACGCTCGCCGACTGGGAAAAGAAGGCCTCCCGGATCTGGGCGTCCGACGCCGCGTCGCGAAAGATCCCCTGCCCCGCCACCGCCGCCGACTTGACCCCCGCGCCGCCCAGCAGTTCGCGCCATCGGCCGGCGCTGTCGCCGTCGGTCGCGTCGACCGTGCGCGCATTCAGCGAGATGGTTCGTGCTCTCAGGCCCGCGACCGTCGTGAACACGCCCGGCGCGCCCTCGATCTTCAGCAGGATGTCCTTGCCGCGTTGTGCGCTCATGCCGCCATCTCCTCCGTGACGGCGCGCACCCGCAGCACCGCAAATGTCCGCGCCCCATTGGCGCCGGGAAACACATCGGCGAACGAGACCCTCAGATTCACCGTCCGCACCCCGTCGGCTTCCAGCGCCGCATCGTTCAGCGCGACCCGCACCGCCGCCAGCACCGCCTTGGCCTCCTCGGTCCCGCGGAACCGCGACACGACCGTCAGCGTCAGCGCCTGCTCGGCCCCGCCCCCATCCGCCGCCACCGGCCGGCTCTCGCACCGCCCGATCAGCAGATGCGGAAACGCCGGATCGGCCGGCGCGACATCCCAAACCCGCGCCGGCTCGCCCAACAGCGCCTGCACCGCCGCATCCGCCTTCAGATGCGCGATCAACGCCTTCTGCAGCGCCAGTTCATGCGCGCTCACCGGATCCGCTCCAGGTTCAGGATCGCCCGGCCGCCGACCGTCTCGCCCGCGACGATCCGCCAGTCGCCCCCGCCGAACCTCAGCATCCGCCCGACCGTCAGCCGCGCGTCAGACCGCGTCTCCGCCGCTGCCGTTTCGATCGCCCGCGCCCCGCCCGGCTCGTTCTTCTCGCGCCGTCGCCGCGCGCCCAGCTTCAGCCAGGCCGAACCCAGCGGCTCCCAGCTGACCGCCCGTCCGCCGTAAGGCGTCTCGCTCTCGATCCCCTCGAACAGCTCGGCCAGCACCTTCATCGCGCCGCTCACAGTCGCACCACCCGGTACGGCGCGATCCAGCCCTCGACCGCTGCCACCGCCATCTCGGGGTCGCCGCGCTCATAGGCCCGCAAGGCCAGCATCAGGATCGCCAGCCGCAACGGCGCCGGCGAGGTCGAGGTCAGGGTCAGCCCGACCTCCCCCTCGACCCGCGCCCGGGCCGCATCGATCAGCGTCTGGATCAGCCCGTCCTCCGCCGCATGCTCGACGCGCAGGAACAGCTTCGCTTCCGCCAGTGAGACGGGTGCGGTCATGGGAAACCTCGATTGTCTGGGAAGGGAGGCAACAGGCATCAGGGATCAGGCAGCAGGATCGATCCCGCCGCCTTCTTCTGTTGCCTGCTGCCTGTTGCCTGCTGCCTCGGCGACTACGTCGCCGCGAACTTCATCACCTTGATCGCATCAAAGTTCTGCACCCCGCCGCCGACCCGTTTGGTGGTGTAGAACAACACATAGGGCTTTGCTGAATACGGGTCCCTCAGCACCCGCACCCCCGCGCGATCCACGATCAGATAGCCGCGCTGGAAGTCGCCGAAGGCGATCGCCGCGCTGTTGGCGGCGATGTCCGGCATGGTCTCGATCTCGGTCACCCGATAGCCCAGCAGGCTGGCCGTCTCGCCCGCCCGCTGCGCCGGCTGCCAGATGTAGTTGCCGTCGGCGTCCTTGAACTTCCGCACCGCCGAGACCGTCTTGCGGTTCATCACGAACCGCCCGTTCGGCCGGTACTGGGCCTTGGGCGCATAGACCAGGTCGATCAGCCGGTCGGTCGGATCCTCGGCCGCGAACGCCCCCGCCGCGCCCGAGGCGATGTAGCCGATCTCGCCCCATTCATGGTCGGCCTCGGCGACAATGTCATAGCTCAGGAACCCCTTCGGCTTGTTGACCCCGTCGCCCGTGACGAAGGCCGTCGTCTCCTGCGCCGCGAAGGCGTCCTCGACCTCGGCCGCCAGCCATTCGTCCAGATCGATCAGGGCGTCGTCCAGCAGCGACTGGGTCGCCGCCGGATTGGCGTAGAGATCGGCCGACGGAAACTCCAGCAGCGCCAGGGTCGCCGGATCCGTCTCCGGCCGCGCCGCCGTCTCGGCCACCCAGCCCGAGGCCACGCCCGCCGTCGACACCGGCTTCCTGAACACCCCGGCCCCGACCGTTCTCACCGTGGCGATCTCGCGCATCGGCGACCCCGCCATCAGCCGCCGCTCGATCGCCCGCTCGGTCTGCTCCGGCACCACATAGCCGGCCGAGTTCGACGCCGTCGACAGCCCCGCCTTCAGCTCCAGCCCGAACGACTGACCGGTCTTCAGATAGCCGTCAAACGCGGCCTTCGTCTCCTCCCCATGCAATGGGGAGGGGGACCGCGAAGCGGTGGAGGGGTGGCGGCCATCGGACTCGATCCCCGGCCGCCTCCCCTCGCTCACCACCCGGTCCAGCCGCGCCTGCGCCGCCCCCACCGCCTGGTCGATCCGCGCCACCTTCTCCTCCAGCAGCGCATCCGCCGAGCTCTTCCGCTCGATCTCGTCCAGCCGGGCGTCATTGGCCCCTTTGAACGCCTCGAACGCCGCCATCATCTCATGCATGGCGGCGCGCGCCTCGGGCGTGCCCGAGGCCTGTTTGGTCTCTTTCATGGTCTCTCCGGTTGAAGAACCGCGGGTTGCGGCTAGGGTCGGGGCGTGAACCGCCCTCTTGAAAAATTCTCGCTGCGAGACGGCCGGTGAGCACCCGCTTCACCCCGCTCGAATCCGACATCCTCGACGCCCTCGCCTGGGACCTGCGCGACATCGCGCCCGATCTCGGCGGCCAGTTCGCCGAGTCCCTGCCCGGCTCCCGGCGCAACACCGGCTCCGGCCTGTTCACGGAACTGATCGTCGACCGTTCGCGTCCGCCGCCCCTGACCGACCCCACCGGCCGCTTCGGCACGGTCCACGCCATGGTCGGCGACCTGCCCGACCCGATCGCCTTCCAGGTCGAGCTGCGTCAGGGCCGGCTGTTGTCCCTGCACGGCGACGCCTACGGCCAGGACACCCGGGCCATCGACTTCGCCCGCGTCCCCTTCGATCAGATCTTCGTCCTCAATGATCAGGGCGAGTCCATCGCCTTCGACCCCGCCGTCCTGATGCAGCCCAGCCCCCTGCTCGACCTGCACCGGCACGAGGACCACGAGCCGCCGTTCCCGGCCGAGCCGCGCGCGGGCGATCGCGACCCCCATCGATGGGCGCAGGAGCCCAGCCTCCAGAACGTCCTCGACGTCGTGTTCGGGAAGATCGAGCCATCGGCCCCGGCCGCCGCCGCCGCCGGCGAAGCTCCGCCCGACAAGGCCGACCAGACCTCCGTCCTCATCGGCCTGTGGGTCGCCATCGCCGCCGTCGCCTTCCTCGCCGTCGTGTTCTTCGACGTACCGTTCTTCTTCGCCGTCGTCCTGGCGGGCGTCGTCGGACAGACGCTGCACAAGCCGAAGGTCCGCTCGGCCCTCGCCCGTGGGGCCCGCCGGCTCGGCCAGTACGAATATCGCCCGCCCCAGCGGTAAAAGCGCTTAAGCTGCAATCGGTTGACACTCACCGAACCGCGTGATCTCGGTTAACCATGGCCAAGCTTGGGATTGCGCCGATGTCCAGACTCCGCGTGGCGATCGCAACGACCGTCTTTCTCCTGTCCGCCGGCGCCGTCCAGGCCGCCGACCGCTGCGGCGCACAGACCCACATGCGTTTCGGCGAGACCCGGGCCTATTTCGGCGACACGCTCGCGGCCTGCCGGCCTGACGGCTACTGTTCGGCCGTGGTAGCCCTGCCCGATCCGTCCGGCCAGGCCGTCTATCGCCAGCAGCTGCGCGTCGCCCGGCCCAGCCCCGGCGCCGACCACCTGGTCGAGCTGGTGGCGGCCAACCCCATGCCCGTCGCCGGCCCCATGCGGTTCACCACCCCCGGCCAGACCGTCGATCCCGGCCCCTGGCTGGTCCCGACCTCGCCCGGCGCCAATGAGTTCCGGGTCAGCGATCCGATCCTGACCCGCTCCCTCGTCTCGGGCCTGCGCCGCCAGCGTATCGCCCGCTGGACCTATCCGTCCGACGACGGCCCCGTGGAGGCCTATTTCTCGCTCCGCGGCATGACCGCCGCCCTGAACTGGATCGACTGCCGGGGCGCCGCCGCTTCGGGCTGATGCCCGCTGGCGCGCCGCCTTCCGTCCCGGCATAGTCCCGGTCCCAGGGAGAGGATTTCCGATGCGACTTTCGATACTCGCCGCCGCGCTGGCCCTCGCCACCGCCGTCCCCGCCGCCGCCCAGACCGCCGCGCCGCCCCCGGCCGTCGCAGCCGCCGCCCCGGCCGATGTCGCCAGCCCCGAGGCCATCGTCGCGGCCCTCTATGACGTCATCTCCGGCGACGCTGGCGTCGCCCGCGACTGGGACCGCTTCCGCGCCCTGTTCCACCCCACCGGTCGGCTCATGCCCACGGGGGTCAACGCCGAGGGCGTCGCTCGCACGCGGGTCCTGACGCCGGAAGACTACATCACCCTGGCCGGACCCGGTCTGGTCCGCGACGGCTTCCATGAGCGCGAAATCGCCAGCCGCACCGAGCGCTTCGGTCACATCGCCCACGTCTGGACCACCTACGACAGCAAGCGCAGCCTCTCTGACGCCGAGCCCTTCATGCGCGGCATCAACAGCATCCAGCTGCTCAACGACGGAACCCGCTGGTGGGTGATCAGCGTCTACTGGCAGGGTGAAACCCCGGACGCGCCGATCCCGCCGGAATACCTCCCGCCGGCGAACTGACGCTTACGCGGGCCGGAACCGCGCCCCCGGCAACATGGGGAATGTCACCAGCGACACTTCCCACAGCTCGACCTCGACCAGCACCCGCAACCGCCCCTCGCGGCGCGCGCGGCTGCTGCGGAATCCGATCGAAAGCCCGTCCAGCGCCCCGGCCCTCGACAGCGCCCGGGCGAACCGGGCCTCCGCCGACCAGTCCATGATCCGCCCGGCGACGAACAGGCCGCGCTCGTCCTCGACCACCCGGTCCCAGACCCCGACCGCCGCCCGCCCCTCATGCTGATGCAGCATCCGCACGCCCGTCGCGCCCGTCTTCGCCAGACTGGCCGCGAACGCGCCCCTCGCCACCACATCCCCGTTCAGATCGGCCACGCCCCAGAGGGACGCATAGCCCTCGATCCTGAGATCCGCGTCCACCACTGCGGCAGCCGTCATCCCCATCCCTCCAGCCGCTCCTCGATCCGCTCGACCGCCGCCCGCGTCGCAAGGCTCTGCTCCTCCAGCCGGGCCAGCCGCTCGGCGACCAGCTGCTGCCCGGCGACCCGGTCCTCCAGCGTCGCGATCCGCGCCGCCGCACCCCCGGCCCACACCAACCCGCCCACGGTCTGCACCACCAACGCCGCGATCACGGCGACGGGGACCTTCCTGAGTGCTTCCATCAATCTCCCACCCCCGCCATCCGACGCCGCTCCTCGTCCGTCAGGAAGGTCGCCGCATTCAGCCGCGCCCACAGCGCGTCCCGCTCCGGCTGCAGCGCCGGCAATCCATCCAGGTCGGCCTCGATCCGCGTCCCGGCGAACCGCCCGCCCAGCCACCCCGTCAGCGCCGCCGCCGTCTTCCGCACCAGCGGCACCACCGTCCCCCGCCAGAAGGCGGCATTGGCCTCGCGATAGTTGGCGTAGGTCGCGTCCCCCGGAATCCCCAGCAGTTGCGGCGGCACGCCGAACGCCAGCGCGATCTCGCGTGCCGCGGCGTGTTTCCCGGCGATGAAATCCATGTCCGCCGGCGTCCAGCTCATCGGCTTCCAGTCCAGGCCGCCCTCCAGGATCATCGGCCGCCCGGCGTTCATCGTCCCCGCATGGCTCTCCTCGACCTGCCCCCGCAGCGCCTCGAACTGCTCGGCGGTCAGCCGCTCGCCGTCCTTCGCCCCATAGACCAGCGCCCCGCTCGGCCGCGCCGCATTGTCCAGCAGCGCCTTGTTCCAGGCCCCCGAGGCGTTGTGCACATCGATCGCGAACGCCGCCGCCTCCAGCGGCGAAAACCCGTAGTGATCGTCCGTCGGATGAAACAGTTTCAGCTGCATCACCGGCGACCAGCCATCCGCCGCCCGGCCGATCCGGATCGACCGTCCGTCGACGGAATATTCCCAGGCCTCGGGCCAGCCGGCCCGCCCCGGCACCACCTTCACCCGGTCCGGCCGCAGCGTCCAAAGCTCCTCGGGCGCTGGCTCCCCCACCGCCTCGGCATAGGCGTTTCCCGCCGTCTGCAGCGCCCCGTACAGCGCCTCAAGCCACTCCGCCCCCGACTGCTCCGGGTTCGGCCGCGCCAGCAGCGCCGCCAGCGGATGATCGTCCCGCCGCACCCCGTCGGCGAATACCAGAAGCGGCGTCGACGCCGCCGCCTCGGCGATCATCCGCACGCAGCGATAGGCCACGGCGTTCCTGGCGAACCCCTCCTCGGCCAGATGGGCATAGTCCCGCGGCGTCCACCGCGCCCGCCCGCCCGCCGTCAGCGCAATCAGCGGCCCGGTCCGGCTGTCCTTGATCTCAGGCGCGGATACGCGCCGCCGGCCCTCGAAGGGCCGCCGCCAGTTCAGCATGAAAGACTCTCCATCGTTCTCCCTCCCCTTCATGGGGAGGGATGTCGGCGCAAAGCGACGACAGGGTGGGGAATTGCGAAGCCGGGCGGCATCGGTTCAGGACTGTCGTTCCCCACCCGGGCTCGGCTGCGCCTCGCCGTCCCTCCCCACTTCGGGGGAGGGAGAGCGTCCTCACAACATCCGCACCTTTGGCCCCGCCCGCGGCGCCGGCAGCAGATGCGTCACCGCCCACACCAGGGCGTCGGCCCGGTCGGGACTGCGCCCGCCGCCCTCCGCCGACCCCAGCGCCATCAGTTCCTCCTCCAGCGCCGGAAACGCCCCGCAGTGGACGACCCGTCCCTGTTCATAGAGCGCCGCCACCGGCTCGGCCCGCGCCGCCTTGCCCCGGCTGGCATGCACCAGTCTGATCGCCGTCTCGCAGCCGCCGTAGGCCAGCACGGTCCGCACCATCTCGCCGCCCTGGTTCTTCTCGGCCACGATCTCCTGCGCCCCGAACTCCCGCGCCGTCTGGGCCACGATCATGGCCCAGCCCTGCGGCGACTCCCCGCCTTTCGACCGGTCGGCCAGCACATAGGCCCGGCCCTCCCTGCGGCCCACGACCACGATCCCGCAGGCGTCCCCGCCCGCGCTCGCCGGCGGATCGACCGCCACCACGATCCGCTCCAGCGTCGCCGGCCGGTGGCCCCGCGCCCGCGCCAGATCCTCGGCCCGGAACAGCGCCCCCTCGGCCTCGACCACCAGCCCCTCCAGCTCCTGCGCCTCCAGCCGCGTCCCGGCGTAGAGCGTCCTCAGATGCGCCAGAAATCCCGGCGACAGATGGCTCGCATTGGCCTGCGTTCCCGCGCGGTCGATGACCACGCCCGCCTCTTCCATCAGCCGACGCAGCGCCGGTATCGGTCGCGGCGTCGTGGTCACCACCAGCCGCGGATCGTCGCCCAGCCTCAGCCCCATCCGCAGATTGCTCAGCACCGCTTCCGGCCGGCGCCAGGCGCAGAACTCGTCGGCCCAGGCATGATGAAACTGCGGCCCTCTCAGACTGTCCGGATCCTCGGCTGAGAAGGCGTGCGCCTCGCTGCCGTTCGGCCAGACCAGTCGCCGCCGGCCCGCCTCCCAACGCGGCCGCTTCGCCCGCTCCGGCAGGGCCTTCAGCCCCGACGGTCCCTCGACCATCACCTCGCGCACATCGTGCAGCGTCGGTCCGACCAGGGCGAACCGTCGGTCCGCGATCTCGGCCAGATGGTTGATCCACCATGCCCCGGCGAAGGTCTTGCCGGCGCCTCTTCCGCCCAGCAGCACCCAGGTCCGCCAGTCCGACGCCGCAGCCGGCGCCTGATGCTCATGCAGCGCGAACCGGCTCCCGATCAGCGCGTGCAACTGGCCAGCATCCAGGTTCGACAACGATACCTTTTGCCTCCAGCACCGCGTTGAGGCGATCGAGACGGGCCTCCAGTTCGGCCCGCATTCGCTCGAGGTTCTCGGGGCTGTCGTCACGGGGTTTCATCTCATCCTCTTCCAGCTGACGGTCGCCACCGGATCGCGACGGCGGCGACAGCGCCACGACGGCGCGAACCGAACGGGCGAAGACACCCACGGCCCGGACCCGTCGCTCCGCCGCGCCCAGGTCGCCGGCCGCAGGGGACGCGGCCTTCAGGATCCCGACATCCGTGTCGACGATCGCCATGAATTGCTCCTGCAGGTCGCCGGCCCATGCCGCCGCCCGCGCCGCCCTGTCCTGATTTCCCGTCATGCCCAAAGAGTAGGCGACCAGCGCACCCCGGCGGGATAAACGCCCTTGGAAAATCACAAGTGATTGCTTTTTGGCGATATTATCCCGCCAACCCAACTATGGATTCGCGGATTGTCAGCACAGCGTCATGCCGTAGCCGGGGCGTCGGCGGTCAGCGGCCTGCGCCGCGCACCAGCCCGGCATCCGACGTGTCGTCCTCAGCGCGGGCATGGACCATGGCCAGGGCGGTCAGCAGTTCGCTGATCTGGATCGGCTTGCCGACGTGCCCGTCCATGCCCGCTTCGCGGCATCGCGTGACCTGTTCCGGCTGGACATTGGCGGTCAGGGCGATGATCGGCGTGCGTCCGGCGGGGCCGCTGATCGCCCGGATTGCCCGGGTCGCATCCAGCCCGTCCATCACCGGCATGTGCACGTCCATCAGGATCAGGTCATAGGCGCCTGTGCGCGCGGCTTCGACCGCCTCGGCCCCGTTGCACACCGTGTCCAGCGCCAGCCCCAGTCCGCCCAGGATCGCCGCCACCAATTCCCGGTTCGGCGCCGCGTCGTCGGCCATCAGGATCTTCAGACCCGCGTCCACCGCAAGATCGCCCTCGCCCGCGGCCTCCACGCCCTCGACGGCCTCGTGCATCGGGACCTCGAACCAGAAGGTCGAGCCCTCGCCGGGCCGGCTGTCCGCCCCGATCTCGCCGCCCATCATCTCGATCAGGCGGCGCGAGATCGCCAGCCCCAGCCCGGTGCCGCCATAGACGCGCGTGGTCGAGGCGTCGGCCTGGGTGAAACGGTCGAACAGGGCGTCGATCTTCTCCGGAGAGATGCCGATGCCGCTGTCGGTCACCGCAAGCCGAAGCCGGTCGCCGGCCACCGCCAATTCCAGAAGCACCGTCCCGCTGGTGGTGAATTTCACCGCATTGGACAGGAAGTTCAGCGTAACCTGCCGAAGCCGCCCCTCATCCCCCATGAGGGCCTCGGGCAAGCTGGAGTCGATCACGGTCTCCAGCCTCAGTCCCTTGGCCTGGCACTGGGTTTCGACCAGGGCGACCGCGCCCTCAGCCATGGCGCGAGGATCAAAGGCCTGCGGATCCAGATCGACCGCATCGGCTTCCAGCTTGGAATAGTCGAGGATGTCGTTGATGACGCTCAACAGGGCCTCGCTCCCCGTCGCGATCCGGTCGGCATATTTGCGCTCGGCCTCCGGCAAATTACGGCTCTCCTGCAGCAGGCCCGAGAAGCCGATCACGCTGGTCAGCGGCGTCCTCAGCTCATGGCTCATATTGGCCAGGAACTCCGACTTGGCCCGCGCCCCCGCCTCGGCCACGTCGCGCGAGGCGATCAGCTCATCTTCCAGCGCCTTGGTCTCGGACACGTCGCGGACCACATCCTGGAACTCCAGCGGCCGCCCCTCGGCGTCGCGGATCACCTTGGGATGCGCTTCCAGCCAGACCGTCTGACCGTCCCTGCGCATGCCCCGATAGGGCACGCGCGGCGACGAGGCGCCCGGTCCCGCGTTGAGATATGCCGCAAAGGCGGTCCGCAAACCGCCAATGTCTTCCGGATGGATGAAATCCCAGATCGACCGGCCCACCAACTCCTCGGGTCGGTAGCCCATCGCTCCCTCGATCGACGGGGACACGTATGCGAACACCCCGTCCAACCCGTAGGTGGCGATGATGTCCGTCGCATTGTCCGCCAGCAGCCGGTAACGGGCCTCGCTGGCCGCGGTCCGGTCGTGGGCGCGGACGCTTTCGGTGACGTCCTGGAACACGCCGAACAGGGCGACCGTTGCGCCCCGTTGATCGCGCTCCGGCATGCAATGGGAGATGACGATCCGTTCCTCGCCGTCGGTCCTGATCAGACGAAGCCGGAATTGGCTGGCCTCGCCCACCTCGATCGCCCGCGCCACCCATTCGCGGACCTTGGTCTGGTCGTCGGGATGGTAGAAGCCGACGGCGTCGTCATACTGGGGGTCAAAGGTCTCCGGTGAGACGCCGTGGATGCGATAGACCTCATCGGACCAGCGGATCTTCCCCGTCGTCACATCCAGCTGCCAGTGCCCGACGCCGGCGATCGTCTCGGCCAGTTTCAGGGTCTCGACGAGCTCGGCCTGCTCGCGCTCGGCGGTCTTGCGGGCCGTGATGTCGCGAACGTGGTCGTGAAACTCCACGACCGCGCCCGAGGCGTCGCGAACGGCCCTCGGCATCGCCTCGAGCCATACGACACTGCCGTCCGTCCGGATGGCGCGGTATTCGTAGCGCGGGGGCGGAGCGCCGGGCCCGGCCTCGACATAGGCCCGCAGGGTCGCCCGGATGACCTTCAGGTCGTCTTCCGGGATGAAGTCAGAGCAATCCTTGCCCAGCATGTCGACCGGGTCGCGTCCCAGTAGCGCCTTCACCGCCGGCGACACATAGAGGAATCGCCCCTGGGTATCGAAGCGGGCGATGATGTCGGTCGCCGTCTCGTTCACCAGCCGGAACAGGGCCTCGCTCTCAGCCAGCCGTTCCTGCGACCGCACCGCCTCAGTCACATCCTGGAACACCCCGAACAGCGCCACGGTCCGGCCCGTCTCGTCCTGTTCCGTCGTGGCCTTGGTCTCGACCAGCCGTTCTTCGCGGCCCGGCGGCTGGATTCTCAGCCGGAATTCATAGCCCGCCCCCGTTGCGATCGCCTGCGACACCGCGCTTGCAAGCACCTCGGCATCATCCGGATGATAGCCGGCGAGGACGAGCTCATAGTCGGGTACGATCTCACCCGGCTCAAAGCCGTGAATTCGATAGACCTCGTCGGACCAGGTGACTTCACCCGAGAGCACATCAAACCGCCAGTGGCCGACCCCCGACATCTGTTCCGCCAGTTTCAACAGGGCAAGGCGCTCGGCCTGGACGCGTTGGGCGGTCGTCTGGTCGAACATGCTGCCGGCGATCCCGGCCACGCGGTGAAGGGCCGCGAGCTCCGACGGCGTCAGGGCGGGCCTGGGCTTCGAATCCATGATGCCGACCGCACCCACGGCTTCGCCCTTGCCGTTGCTGATCGTGACGCCGGCGAAGAAGCGCAGAAACGGCTTTCCGGCGACCATCGGGTGGTCCTTCAGGACCGGGTGGGCCTGGGCGTCCTCGATTGTCAGGTGTGCGCCCGGCCCCATGCCGACGAGGATATTGCTGACACTCACATCCCGCGGCAAGAAGCTTTCCCCCAGACCGACCTCGGAACGAAAGACCGCGAGGTCCCCATGGACGAAGGACACAAGACCGAAAGGAACCTTGAACCGGTCGCAAAGCAGGGCTGTCAGATCATCGAAAGGCGTTTCGAGCCCCAGACTGTCCTGCTTGTTCACGGCGCCGCCTCGTCCTGGATACTGGGAGCAGGAAGTCACAGGCTGACGAATTAATGGTTACCGGCCCGGCGGAATCAGTCGCCCCGCTCCAGGTTCCATTCCGGCGCCTCGAAATCCAGCGCGTCCTCGGGCTCCTTCAGCGCCAGTTCCGACACCGTCTGCCCGCGCACCGAAACCCCCGCCGCATGTACGCTCTCGGGATCGCCAGAGATCAGCGGATGCCAGTCGGCGAGCCCCCGGCCCTCATGGATCCGGCGATAACCGCACGACTTCGGCATCCATCCCAGCTGTTCAATATTCCACGGCGTCAGCTTGATGCAGTCCGGCACCTGCTCGCGGCGGTTGGCGTAGTCGATGCAGGTGCATCGGTCGCTGTCGAACAGCTTGCAGTGCACCCGCGTCGGCACGACCTTGCCCGTGTCCTCGTCCTCGAACCGGACCAGACAGCACAGGCCGCAGCCGTCGCACAGGCTCTCCCACTCCTCGCGGGTCATCTGTTCGAGGCGTTTTGTTTGCCAGAAGGGCTGATCCATCGGCGGCGTCTTACGCGGATCGGGGCGGGCTGTCGCCAGCCTTCGCCAGGACAGGTCCGGCAACCGTCCGGTTGCAAACCCCTTCCGGCTTCGCTTTCACCGGGGTAGGAGAAAACCGAGTAGCGTTCGGGGGATACGCGTGATCATCGGCATCGATCTGGGCACCACCAACAGCGCGGTCGGCATCTGGCGCGACGGCAAGGCGGAGCTGATTCCCAACAGCCTTGGCCACGTCCTGACGCCCTCGGCGGTCAGTTTCGAGGAGACGACCGGCGAACTGATCGTCGGCCTGGCCGCCCGCGAGCGGCAGTCGACCCACCCCGACCTGACCGCCACGGCCTTCAAGCGCTACATGGGCTCCACCCGGGTCACCAAACTCGGCCAGAAGAGCTTCCGCGCCGAAGAGCTGTCGGCCCTCGTCATCGCCCGCCTCAAGGCCGACGCCGAGGCCTTCCTGGGCGAGCCGGTGACCGAGGCGGTCATCACCGTCCCGGCCTATTTCAACGACAAACAGCGTAAAGCCACCCGCAAGGCCGGCGAACTGGCGGGCCTCAAGGTCGAGCGCCTGCTCAACGAACCGACCGCCGCCGCCCTCGCCTACGGCATCCACGAGCTGGCGGCGGAAAGCCGCTTCCTCGTCTTCGACCTCGGCGGCGGCACCTTCGACGTCTCGGTGCTCGAGATCTTCGAGGGGATCATCGAGGTCCGCGCCTCCACCGGCGACAACCGGCTGGGCGGCGAGGATTTCAACGACATCCTCATTGAGGAGTTCAAGCGCGCCACGGGCGACCAGGTGGCTGCGAAGGACCGGGGCGATCCCCTGCTGCGCGAACGCATCCGCGCCGCCGCCGAGCGCGCCCGCCGGGCGCTGACCGACCATCCCTCGACGACCATGTCGGTGGTCTGGAAGGACAAGGCGCTGGAGCATCCGGTCACCGCCGAGGAATTCGAGACCCTCAGCCAGCGCCTGCTGAACCTGCTGCGCGATCCCGTCCTGCGCGCCCTGCGCGACGCCAACCTGCGCGCCGAGGACCTGACCGAGATCATCCTCGTCGGCGGCTCGACCCGCATGCCGATCGTGCGCCGCAGCATCACCCGCATGTTCGGCCGCTTCCCCGCCAATGCGGTCAATCCCGACGAGGCCGTGGCCGTCGGGGCTGCTGTCCAGGCGGGGCTGAAGTCCCGCGACGTGGCGCTGAAAGAGGTCGTGATGACCGACGTCTGCCCCTACAGCCTCGGCGTGGCGGCGGGCGACCACGACCCCTCGGGCCGCTATCTCGGCGTCAGCTTCTCGCCGATCATCGAGCGGAACACCGTCATCCCGGCCAGCCGGCTCCAGTATTATGCGAACTCGGCCCCGAACCAGCGGATGGTCGAGATCCCGGTCTATCAGGGCGAATCCCGCAACCTCGCCGACAACATCCTGCTGGGCCGGCTGGACGTCCCGATTCCGGCCGGTCCGGTCGGCAGCATCCAGATCGAAATCCGTTTCACCTACGACATCAACGGCCTGCTCGAGGTCGACGTCCACATCCCCAAGACCGGCGAGAAGCGCGAGCTGGTCATCGCCGACGAGACGGTCATGGCCGACGCCGATTTCGAGCAGCGCCGCCTCGCCCTCGCGGCCCTGAAACAGCACCCGCGCGACACCGACGCCAACAAGGCCGTGCTCGCCCGCGCCAACCGCTGCTTCGAGGAATCCCTCGGCGAACAGCGGGCCTATATCGCCGACCAGATCCGCGCCTTCGAGGGCGTGCTCGAGCGTCAGGATCCCCGCGACATCGAGCACGGCCGGACCCAGCTGACCCAGGTCCTCGACCGCTTCGAGGGCGAGACCTGGCTGTGAGCCGCTCCATCTGGGCCACGCTCGGCATCCCGGCGACCAACGACACGGCCGAAATCCGCCGCGCCTACGCCCGTCGCCTGAAGGCGGTTCACCCCGAGGACGACCCGGACGGCTTCCAGACCCTGCGCGCGGCCTACGACCACGCGATCGACATGGCCCGCAACGGTTGGGCGGTTCCCCGGCCGCCGGAGGGCGCGGAGGGCGACGACGACGACGGTATCGACGCCGGCGGCTGGAATGACCCCGGCGCTCGCCAGTGGACCGTCGGTTCCGCGGCCTTCGACGGCGGCGCTCCGACCCCGATCGACGCGCGGTGGGGTCCGCCCGGTGAGACCGCGCCCCCGCCGCCCGGCGCCGCGGACGAGC
>NZ_DLHQ01000045.1:116918-162656 GCF_002483305.1 Brevundimonas sp. UBA7664 | reverse complement strand
CCGCCCCTTCAGACTGCCGGCGACAATCCGCACGGATCAGCCCTTGGAGCGGGGACCGCGCGGCGAACCGCGCCCGCCGGCAGGCCCCGCGCCCGGACGCGGGCTGCCGCGTCCGCCGGCTGGGCCAGCGCCGGTGCGGGGGCCGGCGGGCTTCGAAAATCCGCCGGGTCGGTCGCCGGTCTTGGCCGCGAACGGCGGCTTGCCGCCCGGCTTCCGGTCGAACGGCCGCTTGTCGCCGGACCGGTCGTCAGATCGCGCCGCAGGCCGCGCGCCGGTCCGGGCGTCGCCGCGCGGACGATCGATGAACTGGTCCTCGCGCGGCTCGAACACGCGCTTCGGCCGCTCGGCGGTCGCCTCGGCGCCTTCGGGCCGGGCGCGCGGGGTGAAATTCTTCTTCGGATGCTCGAATTTCGGCGCGGCCTTGGCCCAGCCCGGCTTTTTCTGCGGCCGGGCGGCGCGGTCAGCGGCGGCGTCGGCGGCCGCTCCGGCGGCGCGGACGCGGCTGGGCTTGCGCGAGGGATCCGAGATGGCCGAGCCCGAGGCGCCCTTGTGGATCGGCGCCGAGGTGCGGCGGCCCGGGATCGGCGCCGGCGTCGAGACGGTATTGCCGGTCGGCAGGTTCTCGGGCCGGATATGGTCGGCCAGCATCTCGCGGATCACCCGCGGCCCCACCTCCTCGACCGAACCGACCGGCAGGGTGCCCAGCTGGAACGGACCGTAGGCCAGGCGGATCAGGCGGTTCACGGTCAGGCCGAGATGCTCCAGCACCTTGCGGACCTCGCGGTTCTTGCCCTCGGTGATGGAGACGCTGATCCACAGGTTGGCGGGGGCGTTGCCCTCACTGTCCTTGGCCTTGTCCAGCGTGGCCTCGATCGGGCCGTAGTGGATCCCGTCGACGGTGACGCCGTCCTTGAGCGAATCGAGCTGCAGCTGGCTGACCCGGCCGCGGGCCCTGGCGCGGTACTGGCGCACCAATTCGGTCGACGGCAGTTCAAGGGCGCGGCTCAGCTCGCCGTCATTGGTCAGCAGCAGCAGGCCTTCGGTGTTGAGGTCGAGGCGTCCGACCGACAAGACCCGCGGCAGGCCGCTGGGCAGGGCGTCGAAGACGGTCGGCCGTCCGGCCGGATCGGTGTGCGAGGTCAGCAGGCCGGCCGGCTTGTGATAGCGCCAGACCCGGGTCGCCTCGGCCGAGCCGATCGGCTTGCCGTCGACGGTGATGACGTCGTCGCGCGTCACCAGCACGGCGGGCGTATCGAGGATCTTGCCGTTCACGGCGACCTTGCCGAGGCCGATCAGCCGTTCGACCTCGCGGCGCGAGGCAATCCCGGCCCGGGCCATGACCTTGGCGATACGCTCGCTGCGCCGGGGCGCCTCGTCGACTTTCGGACCGGCCTTGCCGTCCTTCGCGAACGGTTTGCCGCCCGGCTTGCCGAAGGGCTTGTCGCCCCTCGGCGGGCCGCGATCGTCGCTGCTCTCGACGCGCTTGACGTACGGTTTGCGGGGGCCGTCGCGGCTGTCGTCTTGACGCGGGCGCGGCTTCTTGTCGTTGTCTCGGGGATGGCTGGCCATGATGAGCGGTTCATGCACATGGCCTTGGCGTGTGCGCAAGCGGCGGCGGACGCGGGAGAGACTCCCGTGGGCTGCGTCATCGTCGACGAATCGACCGGGGAGGTCGTCGCCGAGGGCCGCAACGGTCCTATCGGCGCCCATGACCCGACCGCCCACGCCGAGATTGTGGCGATGCGCGCCGCCGCGGCGAAACTCGGAAATTATCGCCTCACCGGCCTGACCCTCTATGTGACGCTCGAGCCCTGCGCCATGTGCGCCGGGGCCGTCAGCCACGCCCGCATCGGCCGGGTGGTCTGGGGCGCGGACGACCCCAAGGGCGGCGCCGTGGCGCATGGCCCCCGGTTCTTCGAACAGCCGACCTGCCACTGGAAGCCGTCCGTCGAGGGCGGAGTCCTGGCCGCCGAGGGCGGCGACCTGCTGCGCGCCTTCTTCCGCGCCCGCCGCAAAGGAACGGCGGCGTCCGATGCACGTTAATCCGCGGAGCCGTAACGGCTCCGCTTGTTCGAGAGTCCGCATGAAATCCAAGCTCCTCGCCGTGATCCTGGCCGGGCTCGCGGCCACCGCCTGCGGGCAGAAGCCGGCCGAGGCGCCGACGGACGGGGATTCGGTGCGCGAACGGGCCCAGGAGGCCCAGACGGCGCGCCGGCGCACCGGGGCGGAGGCCCAGGATCGCGCCCTGAACCAGGTCATCCGCACCGTCTATCTGTGCAACAACAGCGAGCGCCTGTCGGTCGATTTCGACAATCCGCGCCGGATGGCGACCGTGCGCAACTCCAGCGGCGAGGCCGTGGACCTGTACCAGGAGCGCGCCGCTGAGGGCATCTGGTACAAGGCCTCGGGCTATGAGCTGCGCGGCGAGGGCGTCATGGCCACCTGGACGTCGGACGGCCGCCCGCCGACCGATTGCCGGGCCGTCGACTAGGCAAACCATCGAGCGCGGCCGAAGCAGGCCTCAGGCCGCGGTTTCGCTCTTCAGGAAGGCCGCGAGCGTGGGGCGGTCCACGGCCTTGTCGACGAAGGCCTCGCCGACGGCGCGGGCCAGGATCAGGGTCAGCCGACCGCCCTCGGCCTTTTTGTCGCCCGCCATGCGTTTGATCAGGGCCTCCGTGGAAAGGGTCCCGACGGTCGCCAGCCGCGTCGGCAGGCCGGCGGCTGCGATAGCGGTTTCAACCCGCTCGGCCTCGGCGGCTTCGCAAACGCCGGTGAAGGCGGAGAAGCGGAAGGCCATTGCGCCACCCAGCGCCACCGCCTCGCCATGGGTGATCCGCGCCTCGTCGAACCCGAGTTCGGCCTCGATGGCATGGCCGAAGGTGTGGCCGAGGTTCAGCAGGGCGCGCCGCCCGGCCTCTTTCTCGTCCTCGCCGACAATGGCGCTCTTGATCTCGACCGACCGGACCACGGCCCGGGTCAGGGCGGCGGGGTCGCCGCTCGCGCCGACGGCCCCCTCGCCCGCCAGCCAGTCGAAGAAGGCGGCATCGCAGATCAGGCCGTGCTTCAACACCTCGGCCCAGCCCGAACGAAGCTGGCGCGGCGGCAGGGTGGCCAGATGGTCGATATCGGCCACCACCAGCCGCGGCTGGTGGAAGGCCCCGACCAGGTTCTTGCCGCGCGGCGTGTCGATCGCGGTCTTGCCGCCGACCGAGGAATCGACCTGGGCCAGCAGGGTGGTCGGGACCTGGACGAAGTCGATGCCGCGCATGTAGAGCGCCGCCGCCAGGCCCGCGAGGTCGCCGACCACGCCCCCGCCGAGCGCCACGATCAGGTCGCGCCGGTCGAGACCGAAGGCCAGCAGCCGGTCGATCACCCGCTCCAGCTCGGCAAAGGATTTCGAGGCCTCGCCGGGCGGTACGGTCAGCAGCCGGGCGCGAACCCCGGCGGCCTCCAGCGCCGCCAGCACCGCCGGTCCGTGCAGGGCGGCGACGGTCTCGTCGGTGACGATGACGGTCCGTCCCTGCGCCATGGCCGCGATCCGCGAACCGAGTTCCGGCATCAGGCCGCGGCCGATGACGACCTCATACGGTCGGAAGCTCCCGCCAGCGACGCCGATGACCGCGCTCATGCCTCGGCTCCCGCCCAGTAGGCGTCCAGCGCGTGGACGATGCCTCCGACCGCCTCGGCATGGGCCCCGCTGGCCACATCGACGGTCACATCGGCGACCGCGGCGTAGACCGGATAGCGGACCTCGGCCATGGCCTGCAGGGCCTCCAGCGGATCGCGGCCGCGCAGCAGGGGGCGGGTGTCGCGGCGCAGGACCCGGCCCGCCACGGTGTCGAGGTCGGCCCGCATCCAGACCGTCACGGCGCGCGCCTTCAGCGCTTCGCGGGTCTCGGGGTTCAGCACCGCCCCGCCGCCGGTCGCCAGCACCATCCTTGGCCCGTGCAGCAGCCGTTTCAGGACCCGCGCCTCGCCGGCCCGGAATTCGGCCTCGCCGAGTTCGGCGAAGATGTCCGAAACGGTCATGGCCGCCGCCGCCTCGATCTCTATATCGCCGTCGGCGAAGGGCAGGTTCAATCGTTTGGCCAGCCGGCGCCCGACCGTCGATTTGCCCACCCCCATCAGCCCGACCAGGGCTATGGTGCGGCGATGAACGGGAATCGGACCGTCAGCGCTCACGACCGGCCTCGCGCGAGGCGGCTGGACGATGACGGGACGGGTTGCGGCAGGCACGGCATGACCCCACCACCCTCTACACCAAGCGCCGCCGCCGCAAAGCGCCCACGCGCATGAGCACGCCCCAGGTCGAGGCCTTTCTGGAGATGATGGCGGTGGAGCGCGACGCCTCGCCCCACACCCTGTCCGCCTATGGCCGTGACCTGGCCGACGCCGAGGCGGGGATCGCGGGCGGGCTGATGCGCGGCGACGAGGCGGCGGTCGAAGCCTGGTACGCCGGTCTGGGACAGCTCGGCCTGTCCCCCGCGACCCAGGCGCGACGGCGCTCGGCGGTGCGGCAGTTCTACCGCTTCGCTCTCGGCGAGGGCTGGCGCGCCGACGATCCCTCGCGGCGGCTCGACGCCCCGAAACAGGGTCGCAGCCTGCCCCGGACCCTGAGCGGGGACGAAATCGCGCGACTGCTGGCGACGGCCGCCGCCCACGACGGCGCGGCCGGGCTGCGGCTGGTCGCGCTGGTGGAACTGGCCTACGCCTCGGGGCTGCGGGTGTCCGAACTGCTGGGCCTGAGGGTCGAGGCCGTGCGGCGCGACCCCGCCTTCCTGATCGTGCGCGGCAAGGGCGGCAAGGAGCGGCTGGCTCCGCTGAACGCCTCGGCGCGCGAGGCGGTGAGGACCTGGCTGGTCGCCCGCGACGCCGCCCGGCCGGAGAAGACCCCGGACAGTCCGTGGCTGTTCCCGTCCGCCTCGGCCAAGGGTCACCTGACCCCGCGCCGCTTCGCCCAGCTGCTGGATCAGGCGGCGACCGACGCCGGCATCGACCCGGCCCGGGTCAGCCCCCACGTCCTGCGCCACGCCTTCGCCACCCATCTGCTCGAGGGCGGGGCCGACCTGCGCGTGGTCCAGACCCTGCTCGGCCATGCCGACATCGCCACAACGCAGATCTACACCCACGTCGCCACCGACCGGCTGGCCCAGGTGGTGCGCGACAAGCATCCGCTCGGACGGGACGAATGAACCCCCGCTTGCCCCCCGGCGTTGACCCCACTAGGTTCCGCCGCCTTCCGCTCGCACCGCTCGCGCGCCTTCTCCGGACGCCTTATGGCCACGCACTACCTCGAATTTGAAAAGCCGATCGCCGATCTGGAGGCGAAGATCGAGGAGCTGAATCTGCTCTCCTCGACCTCCGGTTCGTTCGACGCCGAGGTCGACGGACTGCGCAAGAAGGCCGAGCAGCTGCGGCGGAAGACCTACGCCAGCCTCGATCCGTGGATGAAGACCCAGGTCGCGCGCCATCCGCAGCGGCCGCATTTCGTGGACTATGTCGAGGGGCTGTTCACCGATTTCGTCGAGCTGAAGGGCGACCGTCAATTCGGCGACGACCAGGCCATCCTGGGCGGCCTCGCCCGGTTCCGGGGCGCCCCCGTGGTGCTGATGGGCCATGAGAAGGGCCACGACACCCAGACCCGCGTGGTGCACAATTTCGGCATGGCCCGGCCCGAGGGCTACCGCAAGGCGGTGCGGCTGATGGATCTGGCCGAACGCTACGGCCTGCCGGTGCTCACCTTCGTCGACACCGCCGGCGCCTATCCGGGCCTCGGCGCCGAGGAGCGTGGCCAGGCCGAGGCCATCGCGCGCTCGACCGAACGCTGCCTGACCCTGGGCGTGCCCTCGATCGCCACCATCACGGGCGAAGGCGGCTCGGGCGGGGCCATCGCCATCGCCGCGGCGGGACGCGTGCTGATGCTCGAGCATTCGATCTATTCGGTCATCTCGCCCGAAGGTGCGGCCGGCATCCTGTGGCGGGACGGCGCGCGAGCGCGGGACGCGGCCATGGCCATGAAGATCACCGCGCCGGACCTGGTCGAGCTGAAGATCGTCGACCGGATCATCCCGGAGCCCGTCGGCGGGGCCCACGCAGACCGGGAGGCCGCCATCGCCGCCGTCGGCGACGTGCTGGCGGAAGAACTGGCCGCCCTGTCGGGTCTCACGCCGGACCAGCTGCGCCAGGCCCGGGCGGATCGGTTCTACGCCATCGGGCGGGCGATCTAGCGGGCGACCCGGCCTCGGCTGCGCGTTAACGACTCCGCCACCGGAAACTGCGAGCTATATGGGATGTGCGCGTCCCGGTCCCCGACATGGCGAGAATTCCGGTGGTGAGCGGCCTCGGCGAGGCGCTCCGCGACAGCGCAGTCATTAATCTGACCTCCGCGTCCACCATGGTGGTCGACGATTCGCCGTTCGCCCTCGAGCTGACCACCCAGGCCCTGGCGGGGTTCGGCATCCGTCCGCGCCACGTCTGCCTGGGCGCCGCCGAGGCGATGGAAATTCTGAAGGATCAGAACATCGACCTGCTGGTGGTCGACTGCGACATGCCCGGGACCGACGGCTACGAGCTGGTCCGCTGGCTGCGCCGATCCGGGCTGGATCCCAACGCCTTCGTGCCCGTGATCATGACCGCGGCGCACATCCGGCGCTCCCGCGTGGCCGAGGCCCGGGACTGCGGCGCCAATTTCGTGGTCACCAAGCCGTTCAGCGCCACCACCCTGCTTGAGCGAATCGTGTGGGTGTCGCGGGACGACCGGCCGTTCCTCGAGATCGGCGACTATTTCGGACCGGATCGTCGGTTCCGGAAGAAGGGAACGGCCCCGGGCGAAGAGCGCCGCGCCGACCTGATCCGGAAACTGGAATTCGAAAGCCGCAAGGCGTCCGCAGCGGTGGAGGGAGAGGCCGTTTGACCGTCATCACCCACCCCCGCCGCAAGTCGAACCTGGCCCGGATGATCGACTCGGCCGGCGGGGTCAGCGTCGGCGTCGCCCTGGCCCAGGCCCGGGCCAATATCGAGGCCCTGCGGGCCCGGGCCCTGACGGTCGTCGACGCCCAGATCACCGCCCTCGAGGCCCTGCCCGCGCCGACCGGCCCCGAAGACGCGCCGGCGCGGCTCGACGAGGCCTATCGGGCCGCGACCGCCCTGATCGACGCCGCGGGGCCGTTCGAACTGTTGGACCTGTGCCGGGGCGCCGCCGGACTGTGCGATCTCATCGGCGCGGTCGACCCGGGCGAACCGTTCGACTGGCGCATCGTCACCGTCCACGCCCGCTCGCTACGGCTGTTGCAGAAGCTGCCGCCCGAAGCGGCGGCCGAACGCGAGCGCATCCTGGAAAGCCTCCGCGAGGTTATCGAGAGAAAGCTGCCTCAGGTCGGCTGACGGTCGGTCCGCGCGCCCCGCGTCTGCTTGCGCCACAGGGCGGCGTATTCTCCGCCCAGATGCGCCACCAGCTCATGGTGGGCGCCGCGCTCGACGATGCGCCCGGCCTTGAGCACCAGAATCTGGTCGGCGTCGGCGATGGTCGACAGCCGGTGGGCGACCACCAGGGTGGTGCGGCCGGCCCGCGCCTTCCGCAGCGTTTTCTGGATGGCGGCCTCGGTGCGGCTGTCCAGCGCGCTGGTCGCCTCGTCGAGGATCAGGATGCAGGGGTCGGCCAGCAGGGCGCGGGCGATGCCGACGCGCTGGCGCTCGCCGCCCGACAGTTTGAGTCCGCGCTCGCCGACGCGGGTCTCCATGCCCTCGGGCAGTTCCCGGATGAAACTGGCCAGTTCGGCCGCCTCGGCCGCCGCCCAGATGGCGGCCTCATCGGCGTCGGGCCGGGCGAAGCCGATGTTGGCGCGCAGGCTGTCATTGAACAGGGCCACGTCCTGCGGCACCAGGGCGACGGCGGCCCGAAGCGAAGCTTTGGTCACCTGGCGCGCATCCAGTCCGTCGATCAGCACCCGCCCCTCCTGCGGGTCCAGCAACCGCAGGGCCAGTTTGACGATGGTCGACTTGCCCGAACCGGACGGTCCCACCAGCGCCGTGGTCGTGCCCGGCGCCGCGGTGAAGCTGACGTCCTCCAGCCCGTTGGCCCGGGAGTCGTGGCGGAAGCCGACCTGTTCGAAGGCCAGGGCCGCGCCGCGGGCGTCCGCGGGACGGGGCAGCGGAACCGCGCCGGGTGCGTCGGCGACCTGGGGCGTCTGGCGCGTCACCTTCAGCATCTCCTCCATGTCGATGAAGGACTGGCGGATTTCCCGGTAGGCGAAGCCGAGGATGTTCAGGGGGGCATAGAGGGAGATCATGATCAGCACCGCCGCCATGACGTCGCCGGGGCCCATCCGGCCCGCCGCCGCCTCGAACCCGGCCATGACCGCCATCACGGCCAGGCCGACGTTCATCACCACGGCCTGGATGATGTTCAGCAGGGCCAGGGAGCTGTTGGCCTTCAAGGCGGCGCGGGTGTAGTCGCCCAGCGCCCGGTCGTACGCGCCCGCCGCCCGGGCCTCGGCCCCGAAGGATTTGACCGTCTCATAGTTCAGCAGGGCGTCGACCGAGACGCCCGCGGCCTCGGTGTCGGCGGCGTTCATCTCGCGCCGGTGCTCCAGCCGCCAGTTGGCCAGGGCGAAGGTCGAGGCGGCGTAGACGGCGACCACGGCCACCGCCACGGCCCCGAACCGCCAGTCATAGCGCCCCGCCAGGACGCCCGCCGCCAGCACCAACTCGACGCCGGTCGGGATCAGGTTGAAGGCCAGGATGCGCAGCAGGAAATCGACCGCCCGCGAGCCCCGGTCCATGGTGCGCGACAGCGATCCCGACCGCTTAGTCTGGTGGAAGTCCAGCGACAGGCTGAGCGCATGGGCGAAGGTCTCTGTGGCGGCCCGCCGTTGGGCGGCCGAGCGCACCGGGGCGAAGACCACGTCCGACGCATTGGGCGCGATGGCCGACAGCAGCCGCACGAAGGCCCAGCCCACGGCGAAACCGGCGAAGCCCATGCCGACCGCGACCGCCGCGCCCTGCCCGGCCGCCAGATGGTTGACCGCCGCGCCGAGGACCAGCGGACCCAGCACGCCCAGTCCCTTGCCGCCCAGGGTCATGCCGATGGCGGCGATCAGGCGCAGGCGCAGTTGGGGTGCGTTGGAGCGGCCGACCAGCCGGATCAGATCGCCCAGGGCCCGCCAGGCCGGCGGTCCATCGGCGACCGGCGCCGGCGCCCCGGCCTGGGCCGCCTTTGCGACCGAATCGCCCCGCCGTCCCGCCCGCTCGCCTCGCATCGCCATGCGCGCAGATATGGACCGCGCCGCCGGATGCGCAAAGGGACAGCTTGGTATTGCCCACGTCATTTTCGGTCGCAGGTCCGCGATCGCCCCCTGCCCCGCCGCGCCCGACTCCTGTAAGCCGATCCCATGGCTCGTGACGGCGCAATATATGTCTGCCAGGCCTGCGGGGCCGTCCATGGCAAATGGTCGGGCCAGTGCGGGGCCTGCAACCAGTGGAACTCCATCGTCGAGGAGAGCCGCTCGGCGCCGCCCGGCGCGATGAAGCCCGCGACCGGGGCCGCGGCGCGGGGCCGGGGCGTGCAGTTCGAGACCCTGCAGTCCGACACGCCCGAACCGCCCCGCATCATCACCGGCGTGACCGAATTCGACCGGGTCTGCGGCGGCGGTGTGGTGCCCGGCTCGGCCATATTGCTCAGCGGCGATCCCGGCGTCGGCAAATCGACCCTGCTGCTCGACGTGGCCGGCCGCGCGGCCCTGTCGGGGCGGCGCGTGGCCTATATCTCGGGCGAGGAGGCGATCGAGCAGATCCGGTCGCGGGCGAAACGCATGGGGCTGGAGAAGGCCCCGGTGGAGCTGGCCTCGGCCACGGCCCTGCGCGACATCCTCGGCACGCTGAAGCGCGAGCGGTTCGACATCGTCATCGTCGACTCCATCCAGACCCTGTGGTCCGACGCTCATGAAGCCGGTCCTGGCTCGGTCACCCAGGTCCGCGCCTGCGCCGGAGAGATGGTGCGGCTGGCCAAGTCGCAGGGCGTCGCCGTCATCCTGGTCGGCCACGTCACCAAGGACGGACAGGTCGCCGGACCGCGCGTGGTCGAGCATATGGTCGACGCCGTGCTGAGCTTCGAGGGCGAGCGCGGCTATCCCTTCCGCATCCTGCGCGCCGCCAAGAACCGGTTCGGCGCCACCGACGAGATCGGGGTGTTCGAGATGGGCGACGCCGGCCTGCGCGAGGTGGCCAATCCCTCGGCCCTGTTCCTCGGCGAAGGCAAGGATCGCGCGCCCGGCGCCGCGGTGTTCGCCGGCATCGAGGGATCGCGACCGGTGCTGGTCGAGATGCAGGCCCTGGTGTCGAAATCCGCCTATGGCACGCCCCGGCGGGCGGTGGTCGGCTGGGACACCGGCCGGCTGGCCATGGTCCTGGCGGTGCTGGAGGCGCGCTGCGGCTTCGGCTTCGGGGATCAGGACGTCTATCTGAACGTGGCCGGCGGCCTGCGCATCAATGAACCGGCGGCCGATCTGGCGGCGGCGGCGGCGCTGATCAGTTCGGCGACCGATGTGCCCCTGCCGCAAGGCTGCGTGGTGTTCGGCGAGATCAGCCTGTCGGGCGAGGTCAGGGCCGTCGGCCGGGCCGAGGCGCGGCTCCGCGAGGCTCAGAAACTGGGCTTCGACCGGGCGCTGGCCCCGCCGCTGACCGTTAAGCACAAGGGCGTCGGCGTGACCTCGGTGACGCGCCTGACCGAAGCGGTCGAACGAATCTCGCAAAACCGCTATTGAGGTCGCGCAGGCATCAGTTCGGACGCGCATGACCGGTTTCGACGTAATCGCCATTCTGGTCATCCTCGCCTCCGCCGCGGCCGGCTGGGTGCGCGGGGGCACGCGCGAGATCATCACCCTGCTGAGCTTCGTGCTGGCGGCCTTCATCGCCCTGGTCGCCCTGCCGCTGACCGCGCCCCTCGGGCGGGCGATGGTCGATCCGGACTGGGCCGGCACGATCGCCGCCGCCATCGTCTCCTTCCTGCTGGTCTATTTCGGCATCCGCATCTTCGGCTCGGTCCTGTCGAAGCGGGCCCAGGCGCATCCGCACCTCGGCGGCGTCGACCGTTTCCTAGGCGTCTTCGTCGGCGCGGCGCGATCGCTCGTCCTGCTGGGGGCCATTCACCTGGTCATCGTCGCCGCCATGCCGGGCGAGCGGACGCCGCGCTGGCTCAGCGAGGCCGCCCTGCGGCCGGTCACGGCGGGCGCGGCGCGAGTGATCCAGATCGTCCTGCCCGGCATCGGCCGCGGCGCCGACGCCCTGGCGCCGGTCGTGACTTCGTCCGTGAACGAGGGCTTTTCCGGTGAAGAAGCCTTGCCCTCGCCCCAAACAAACAATACTCCGCCCGCGTCCGCCGCCGACTAGCGTTCCCCGCATCATCGGAGCCCCACGATGAGCAGTCCCGTGCATTCCATCGCTGACCCGGTTGTCCACCGGGCGCATCACCGCGACGCCGACGACGACCGGCCGCGGCTGGAGTGCGGCGTCTGCGGCGTCTGGGGGGCGGACAAGAACGCCGCCTCGGCCATCGTCGCCCTGGGCCTGCACGCCCTGCAGCATCGCGGCCAGGAGGCGTGCGGCATCGCCAGCGTCAACGATACCCGCTTCCACACCGAGCGCCACATGGGCCTGGTCGGCGAGGCGTTCGGCGGGACGGACCTGCCGGAACGCCTGCCCGGCTCGGCGGCGGTCGGCCACACCCGCTATTCCACCGCCGGCGGCAGCTTCCTGCGCAACATCCAGCCGATGTTCGCGGATCTGGACCAGGGCGGCATCGCCGTCGCCCACAACGGCAACCTGACCAATCACCTCTACCTGCGGAACCAGCTGGTCGGCGAAGGCGCCATCTTCCAGTCGACCTCGGACTCCGAAGTCATCCTTCACCTCATCGCCCGCAGCCGGAAGGCCAAGATCGTCGACCGCTTCATCGACGCCATCGGCCGGATCGAGGGCGGCTACGCCCTGGTCTGCGCCACCCGCTCCAAGCTGATCGGCGCGCGCGACCCGCTGGGCATCCGCCCGCTGGTGCTGGGCAAGCTGGGCGAGGCCTGGGTGCTGGCGTCCGAGACCTGCGCCCTCGACACCATCGGCGCGACTTTCGAGCGCGACGTCGAGCACGGCGAGGTCATCGTCATCGACCACGAAGGCCTGAAGTCGCTCAAGCCCTTCCCGACCCGGGGGGCGCGTCCCTGCCTGTTCGAATACGTCTATTTCGCCCGCCCGGACAGCGTGGTGAATGGCCGCTCGGTCTATGGGGTGCGCAAGCGGATGGGCATGAAGCTGGCCCGCGAGCATGCGGTCGAGGCCGATGTCGTGGTGCCCGTGCCGGACTCCGGCGTGCCCGCGGCCCTCGGTTACGCCCAGGAAAGCGGCATTCCCTATGAGATGGGGATCATCCGCAGCCACTATCTGGGCCGCACCTTCATCCAGCCCAACCAGGGCGCCCGCCAGAAGGGCGTGCGCATGAAGCACAGCCCCAACCGCTCGGTGCTTGAGGGCAAGCGCGTCGTGCTGATCGACGATTCCATCGTGCGCGGCACCACCTCGGTGAAGCTGGTGCGGGCCGTGCGCGCCGCGGGCGCGACCGAGGTGCATCTGCGCTCCGCCTCGCCGCCCATTCTGTGGCCGGACTTCTATGGCATCGACATGCCGGAACGGGACCAGCTGATCGCCGCCAATCATACGCTGGAAGAGATGCGGGCCCACCTCGAGGTCGATTCCCTCGGCTTCCTCTCGGTCGAAGGCCTGTACGACGCCATGGAAGCGGGACCCCGCGACCCGCGCAATCCGCAGTTCACGGACCACTATTTCACCGGCGAATACCCGACCCGTCTGCTGGATCGAGAAATCGAGGAAGGCGGGCGCGAGGTCGCCGCGCGGCAACTTTCGCTGCTGGTCAGCGCTTAAGCGCCATATCGTTCGGAACAGGACGCGCCATGATCCAGCTCGGCTATTTCACCATGGACACCGAGAACGTCGAAAAGGCGCGGGCCTTCTATTCCGCCCTGTTCGGCTGGACCTTCGACGAAGCCGAATCGCATCCGAACTACGCCCATGTGGCGGGCGGACAGCCATCCTTCGGCTTCACCAAGGTGGAGCGGGCCAGGGGCAATCCCCATCTGTATTTCCGCGTCGACGACGTCGATCGGCTGTGCGCCCGGGTCATCGAACTGGGGGGCAAGGCGGCCGTGCCGGCCGAGACTCCGTCCGGCATCACGGCCGTGGTCGCCGACGACCAGGGCGTCAGCTTCAGCCTGTGGCAACCCGCACCCGGCTTCTGACTTCCGCCGGGTCGCCCGGCGGGCTATCAGGCCGCCATGACCGACCTCCCCCTGAAAGACCGTATCGCCCTCGTCGTCGGAGCCTCGCGCGGCATCGGCTATGAGAGCGCCCTCGCCCTGGCGAAGGCCGGCGCGCACGTCATCGCCACGGCGCGCACGGTCGGCGGGCTGGAAGAGCTGGACGACGCCATCTTCGCCGCCACCGGCAAGCACGCGACCCTGATCCCGTTCGACCTGGTCGACGGCGGGGCGATCGACCGGCTGGGCGGGGCGATCTACGAACGGTTCGGCCGGCTGGACGTCTGGGTGCAGGCGGCGGCGACCATGGGGGCCTCGGGCCTGACCCCGGTCAGCCACGCCGACCCCCGCGTCTGGGCCAAGGTCGAAAAGACCAATTTCACCGCCGTCTATCGCCTGA
Organism: Brevundimonas sp. UBA7664; assembly: GCF_002483305.1. Lineage (GTDB taxonomy): Bacteria > Pseudomonadota > Alphaproteobacteria > Caulobacterales > Caulobacteraceae > Brevundimonas. The sequence goes on along the minus strand of NZ_DLHQ01000045.1, from coordinate 148,937 downwards.
TCCGGTCGCTGGAGCCGCTGCTCAAGGCGTCCGACGCCGGACGCGCCGTCTATCTGACTACTAGCGTCGCCGCCGCGCCCAAGGCCTTCTGGGGCGCCTATGCCGCGACCAAGGCCGGCGCCGAGGCCCTGGTCAAATGCTGGGCCGACGAGATTGAATCCACCCCGGTGCGGGTGGCCATCCTCGATCCCGGCCGGATGCGCACTGCGATGCGGGCCCAGGCGTATCCGGGCGAGGACCCCGAGGAGGTGATCCATCCGTCGGCGATCGGCCCGCTGATGGTCGAGCTGGCGCGCGGGGATCTTGAGCCGCCGCTGGAGGTCAGCTTCAAGGCCTGGTCAGCGGGACCGGGCGTGGCGGCGCTGATCTGACGATGCGCCGGGCGCTCGCAGCAGCGGCGGCCTATTTCGCCATTGTCTTCGCCCTGGCCTTCCTTCTGGGGGTGGCCCGCACCCTCTTCGTCGCGCCCCGGGTCGGCGAACTCGTCGCCGTGCTGATCGAGGCGCCGATCGTCCTCCTGATCAGCTGGCGCGCCGCCGGCTGGAGCATCCGGCGGTTTTCGGTCACGGCGCGGGCGTCGGACCGGGCCACGATGGGGCTCGCCGCCTTCCTGCTCCTGATGACCGTCGAGACAACGATGTCGCTTGTCCTGTTCGACCGCCCGCTGGCGCAACAGTTCGCGGCCTGGGCCACGGCCGCCGGCGCGATTGGCCTGCTCGCCCAGGCGGCTTATGGCCTCATACCGCTTCTGGCCGTGCGCCGCCGCTGAACGGGCGGTGCTGGCCGCAGGCGCACGGCGGTCCGCGCAGCCTGCCCGGCGAGTATCCGCAGGCTCAGCCGTTGATGAGGGAGGTCGGCGCCACCACCGCCTGCTCGCACTCCGAATAGGCGATGACCCCGCGCGTGAAGGTCTGCAGCTTCTGCAGATAGCTGTTCACCTGGGCGACATAGACGGTGAAGGCCTGCTGATATTCGCGGTTGGCGGCTTCAAAAGCGTTCAGCACGCGGTTGTTGCAGGTGTGGGTGCCGCGGGCCTCATTGACGCACGAGGGGATGGCTGGCCGTTCCGGTTTGGTGGGTCGCTCAACCGCCGGCGCCTCCGGGATCGGGCAGGCCGGAACGACGGCGACGGCGTCCTGGGCCGATGCTGACCCGACAAACAACAAGCCAGCAACAAGCGCGACGGCCAACTTCATCTCTGTATCTCCCCGAGGTCGTCGCACTGTGCCACTGCGCCGACCCCAGTCAACTGGAAGTTACTTCTTCGGCAGATGCTTCTGCCCGGTCCGCACGCGCCCCGACCGCGACACCTGCCGCGCCCCGCCCCGTGCGCCCTTCTGGACCGCCACGGACGAGCCGGCCTTCTTGTTGGCGCTGGCCTTCAGCCCCGCCAACGGCTTGAGCTTGGTCTTGCCAGCCTTCTTCTGCTCCAGCGCCTTGCCGGGCAGGTTGGACAGCATCTCGGCGCGCTCGGCCTTCTTGATGACCTTGCGCGGCGCGGTCTTGGCGTCGCCCTTGTAGCGTTCGGGCCCCGATTTGGAGCCGCCCGGCGCATAGGGGTTCTCGCTGCCCGACTTGACGATCAGCCGGATCGGCGTGCCCGGCAGGTCGAAGCTCTCGCGCAGATTGTTGACCAGATAGCGTTTGTACTGCTCCGGCATGGACTCGGCGCGGCTGGCCATCAGCACGAAGGTCGGCGGCCGGGCCTTGGTCTGGGCCATGTATTTCGGCTTGATCCGCTTGCCGTCGACGGCGGGGGGCGGATGCCTCTGGGTGGCCATGGACAGCCAGGTGTTGAGGTCCTTGGTCTTGACCTTGACCGACCAGGTCGCATGGGCCTGCAGCACGGCGGGCATCAGCCGCTCGACGCCGCGGCCGCTGTGCGACGAGAGCGCCACGAAGGGCGAGCCCTTCAGCTGGGGCAGCTTGTCCTCGGCCATCTGGGTCAGCTTGGCCAGCTTGGCCTGCGGGCTCTCCTCGAGGTCCCATTTGGCGGCGACATAGACCAGCGCCCGGCCCTCGCGCTCGACCAGATCGGCCAGCTGCAGGTCCTGGGTGTCGAAGGCGTCGTCCTTGTCCATGACCAGCACCACCACCTCGGCGAAGGTGATGGCGCGGATGGTGTCGGCGACCGACAGCTTCTCCAGCTTCTCCTGCACCCGGGCCTTGCGGCGCATGCCGGCGGTGTCGACCAGGCGGATGTTCTGGCCTTCGTATTCCCAGTCGACCGAGATGGAATCGCGGGTGATGCCGGCCTCGGGGCCGGTCAGCATGCGGTCCTCGCCGATCAGGCGGTTGATCAGGGTCGACTTGCCGGCGTTGGGACGGCCGATGATGGCGATGCGGATCGGCTTGTCGGGCTCGTCGACCTCCTCGATGAAGATGTCGGCGCTGGCGGCGACCACGGCGGCGTACAGGTCGGCCATGCCCTCGCCGTGCTCGGCCGAGATGGCGACCGGCTCGCCAAAGCCGAGGGAGTAGGCCTCGCCGATGCCCCCGCCGCTCTCGCGGCTCTCGGACTTGTTGGCCAGCAGGATGACGGGCTTGTGCTGTTTGCGCAGGCGGTCGGCGAAGATCTGGTCCAGCGAGGTGACACCCTCGCGGGCGTCCATCATGAACAGGATCAGGTCGCCGTCTTCCAGCGCCGCCTCGGTCTGCTCGCGCATCCGCGATTCGAGGCTGTCGTCGGTGACGTCCTCATAGCCGGCCGTGTCGATCAGGGTCAGGTCCATGTCGCCGATGTTGCCATCAGCGTACCGGCGGTCGCGGGTCACGCCCGGCCGGTCATCGACCAGCGCGAGCCGCTTGCCCACGAGCCGGTTGAACAGGGTCGACTTGCCCACATTGGGGCGGCCGACGATGGCGACTTTGAGAGCCATGTCGGCCTTCTAACGCAGTTCGGGGTGGAAACGTCAGCGAATGCTGACGAGGTCGCCATTATCGGTGAGCACGTACAGGGCGCCGTTGTAGGCCGCGGGGGCGATGTACACGGCGCCGCCGCCCAACTGGATCGAGGCGGTCTGGACGCCGGTCTTGGGATCGAAGGCCACCAGTTCGCCGTCCGAATTGGTCAGCACCAGCCGGTTCGAGGCCATCAGCGGACCCGACCAGTCCGGCCGCACGGTGCGGTCGAAATAGCCGAGGAAGCCGCCTTCCTGGCGGACGCGACCCTCGTTGAGATCGCGGGTCCAGTAGATCTGGCCGCTCTCGCGGTTGATGACGGTCAGTTCGCCTTCCTTGGAGACGACATAGACCACGTCGCCGACCGGAAGCGGCGCATTGACGCCGGCGATCGGCAGGGGCGCCCATTTGGGCTGGCCTGAACGCAGGTCCATGGCCGACAGCACGCCCGAATGGCTGACCGCATAGACGACGCCGCGGCTGATCACCGGACGGCCGGCGATATCGCGGATCTCGGACAGGGCGCTGGTGCGGCTGGTGCGCGACAGGACCTGCTGCCACAGCGACTGGCCGGTCGAGGCGCGCAAGGCCACCACTTCACCGGACGAGAAGGGGGCGATCACCGTGTCGCCGATCACCGCCGGGCTGGAGGCGCGCATCATGCGGGCCGGCTCGGGAATGCCGCGATAGGACCAGTCCTGCCGGCCGGTCGCGGTGTCGAAGGCCTGGATCTGGTTCTCGACATCGACCACGAAGACCCGGGTTCCCGAGACGGTCGGCGCGCCATGGATCGGCACATCGACCGGCGTGGTCCAGATCACCGCGCCGGAGGCCTGGTCGATGGCGGTCACGGTCCGGTAGCCGGACGAGACGAAGACCTTGCCGCCGCCCACCGCGACGCCGCCGCCGAAGCCGCCGCCGTCCGACCGGCCGCCGAGGCCGAGGAAACCGGTGCGGCGCGTATCCTCGGCCGGCTTGATGTCGGTCCGCCAGGCCTGGGCGCCGGTGCCGGCGTCGAGCGCCGAGACAGAGGCCTCGCCGTCCAGCACGAAGATCCGGCCGTTGTCGGCCACGACCGGGGCCATGACCTGCCGGGTCCGCGACGAGCCGGCGCCGATGCCGCGGCGCCAGGCGACGGCGAAGTTCGGCGCGGCGATCACATGCTCGACCGAATTCTCGGCATTGCCGCCCGGCTGGGTCCAGGCGATGGCCGCCTGCGGGCCGGGGATGAAGAAGTCGCGGCCGGACAGCGCGGCCGACGGCGCCAGCTGTTGTTCGAACTCCAGCACCGAAATGCGCTGGCCCGCGCTGGCGGTGGCCTGGGGCGCTTCGGCCCCGCCCAGACCGAACGGCATCATCCCGCGCACCGTGCCGCATGAGGCGAGGGTGACGGCGATACCGCTCATCAGGGCGACTTTAAGCACGCGATTCATGGGGAACGTCCTGAAAGCGGGGATCACGGGCGGGCCGGAGCGGCGGATGCAGCGGGCGGCGCAGCGCGAGCGGGCGGCGCGACGGGAATGGCGCCCTGGGCGCGCACGATCGCGGCCAGGTTGGACGGACCGGTCGCGGCGCCGGCCGGACCGGTCGCGGCGGCGGCGCCGGAATCAATCGCCGCGATCGCCACATCGGCGCGCTGGGTGACGATGTCGGGGGTGTCGAGACCGTTCTTGAGCAGCACCAGGGCTTCGCGGGCCTCGGCGATCTTGCCGTGCTGAAGCCAGGCCAAGGCCCGGGCTTCAAGGGCGAAGGCGCTGAACGGGCGGCCCTCCTTGACCAGGGGCTCCAGACGGGCCTCGATCTGTTCCAGGGTCTCGCTGTCCATGGCCAGATAGGCGGCCTTGAGCGCGGCGGTGTCGGCCAGCAGCGGATCGCGCGACACCTTGGCCGCCTCATCCAGAAGGGCGATCGCCTCGGCGACGTTATTTTCGGCGAGCGCCAGGCCGGCGCGCTGGTTCAGGGCCATGGCCTTGTACGCGCTGTTGCCCTCCCTGGCCGCCTGGATGAAGGCGGCTTCGGCGCCGGTGGCGTTGCCGGCCTCCAGCGATTCCAGACCGCGGTCATAGGCGATGGAGGCCTTGTCGGCCTTGGACGTCTGCCAGTTGTCCCAGCCCCAGAACGACAGGGCCGCGATCAGGGCGACCAGAAGCACGCCGCCGACAACCGGCAGCCAGGTGCGGGCCAGCCGCTTGTAGCGGTCGGAGCGAAGCTCCTCCTCGACCTGCTCGAAGACATCAACCACGGATAACTCGCCCCAAAGAACGGCTCTCAGGCCGCTGAATATCAATCCGGCCGGACCCTAGAGGGTCACATTCGCCGCCGCAACGCACGGCTTAGGGCGTGGCGGGCTTTTTCGAGAAGTAGGTCTCGACTTCGGCAGGAAAACGGCGGGCCTTCACGTCGGCGGCGTAGGCGGCCACGGCCCGGTCGATGTCGCCGCGCATATCGGCGTAGCGGCGGACGAATTTCGGGGTCCAGTCGAACAGACCCAGCATATCGGGCGTGACCAGGATCTGGCCGTCACAGGCGGACGACGCCCCGATGCCGATGGTGGGCTTGTCGATGGCGCGGGTGATTTCGGCCGCCAGCCCCTCGGCGACGCCTTCGATCACCACGGCGAAGGCCCCGGCGTCGGCGGTGGCCTCGGCCTCGCTCATGACCCGCAGCCGCTCCTCGTCGGTGCGGCCCTTGGCCTTGAAGGCCCCGTCGGTCAGCACGGCCTGGGGCCTCAGACCGACATGGCCCATGACCGGAATGCCGCGCTGGACCAGATAGGCCACGGTCTCGGCCACCGTCGGGCCGCTCTCGACCTTCACGCCCTGGGCGCCGGTCTCCTTCATCACGCGGGCGCAGTTGGCGTAGGCCTGCTCCTTGCCGCCCTCATAGCTGCCGAACGGCATGTCGATGACCACCATGGCCCGCTTCGAGCCGCGCATGACCGCCTGGCCGTGCAGGATCATCATCTCCAGCGTCACCCCGACGGTGTTGGGCATGCCGTGGACCACCATGCCGACGCTGTCGCCAACCAGCAGCAGGTCGCAGTGATCGTCCAGCAGGGCGGCCGTGGGGGCGTCATAGGCGGTCAGGCAGACGATCGGCTCGCCGCCCTTGCGCGCCCGGATGTCGGGCGCGGCGATGCGTTTGACCGCTTCCTGCTTCTGGCTGGACATGGGGAGGTCCTCCTGTTCGGACCCCTAGATAGTCGCGGGCGTGCGCCCCGTCATCCCTGGGGGCGACGGGGCGGGGCCTCAGATGTCCTGCGACAACCTCATCACCCCGGCGGCCGCGACGGCGATCAGGGCGCCGGCGGCGATCCAGAACATCTGCATCCCGCCCATGGAGCCCAGTTCCAGATTGGCCAGGCCCAGTTGGTCGAGGCCCGACTGGACCACGCCCTGGGTGCTGAGCGAGGCGCTGCGGATGCCCTGGCCCAGCGCATTGCCGGCCACGATCCCGTCGCTGGATCCGATGTTGACGCTCACCGTCTCGCGCACCGCCACGGCGCCGCCGATGACGCCGGCGAGGCCGAGGGCGAGGAAGCGGACGCGGGAGCCCTTCTGAAGCCGCTGTTCCACCTCGGCGTTGAACAGGACCGCGTCAGGCATCGGCGGGGTGCGCGCGAACAGACGCTCCACGAAGGGATCGAACTCGTCAGCCGACATGCTGCGTGCTCCCCAAGGGCTGTCCGGCCTGCGGCTGGAGCCGCGCGCGGAGTTTATCCAGACCACGTTTGACATGAGACTTCACCGTACCGAGTGGCAAATTGAGGGCGGTGGCGATCTCCGGATGCGCCATGCCGGCCCCGTGACAAAGGGAGACACAGAGTCGTTCGGGCTCGCTGAGCGCCTTGAGGGCTTCGTCGAGATCGACCAGGCCCGCATGATCCGGCGCGGGCGCGGCGTCTTCATTCCCGACTTCAGCGACATAGCGGGCTTCCTTGGCGACCCGCTTGATATAGAGGCGCGCGGCGATCCGCTTGACCCAGGCGGCGAAGGTGCCCTCGCCGCGGAACTCGGCGCACCGCTCGAACGCCTGGATGAAGGCGTCCTGGGCGATGTCGTCGGCGAGCGAGGGCTGGGCCCCCATCCGCCGCAGCAGGCCGCGCACCGCCGAGCTGTGGCGGCGCACCAGCTCTCCGAACTCCCGCCGTCCGCCCGCCGCCGCGAGGGCGGCGAGCTCGACGTCGTGCCGGTCGACCAGGGATTGGGTCATGATGGAGTCCCCCTGTCCGTCCGGCCTCAGTCCTTGTTCTTGTTGAAGAAGCTCAGGACCAGATAGGCCAGGCCGATGGTGAACGGGATGGCCGCGAAGCCCAGCAGGCCGCCGCTGATCATGGCGCCGTCGTCGTGATCCCAGCCGCTGTTGCCCCAGCTCAGTTCGTTGATGATGCCGAAGGCGGCGATGCCGACGCCGCTCGCGATCCAGATGATGCCGCGGCGGATGTCGCGGGTCCGCGAGGGCTGGTTCTTGACGACGTCCTTGGTCAGGGCGTCGAGGACTTCGGGCGGCAGCGGCTGGCCCTTGTCGATGGCGCGGCGGACGGTCTCCTGGGTCTCGCGGCGATCGCGGGATTTCAGATAGGTCGGGCCGAAAAAGATGGCGGTGATGGTGCCGAACATCGACAGAATGGCCACCAGCGGGATGAAGTCTTCCATTGGGTTGTTCCCTCTCGTTCAAACCGGAGCGTGATGCTTCGGCCTTCTGACGACAAGAGGCATCCGCGGGGCCGTACGGATGCGGACCGGCAGGTGAAACTTTCGTAAGGCGGGGGAAACCCGGTAAAGGGGCCGCGAACGCGAGGAGCCGCCATGATCGACCGCCGCCTCCTGCTGGCCGGACTGGCCGCCGCGCCGACGGCCGCCTGCGCCACCGTCCCTGGCAGCCGCGGCGTCCGCGACCTGACACTGGTCAGCTTCAACATCTGGCACAACCAGGGCGACTGGGCCGCGCGCCTGCCCCTGCTGGTCGCCGCCCTCCGCGCCGGGGACCCCGACGTCATCGGCCTGCAGGAGGTTCTGGCGGACGCCGCTGTCGGCCTGCCCAACCAGGCGCAGACGATCGCCGACGCCCTGCGCGGCTATTCGGTCCATTTCGTCTCGACCGATCCGGAGGGCGCCCCGCGCCGCTACGGCAACGCCCTGCTCAGCCGTCTGCCGGTCGCCGGGGTTGATTCCCGCAAGCTCCAGCCTCTGGACGACTACCGCACCGCCATCCGGGTCCGGGTGTCGCTGGGCGGGCGGGCGGTGGACGTCGTCAACACCCACCTGGCCTGGCAGGAGGACGCCGCCGCCGTCCGCGCGCGCCAGATCGCCGACCTGGTCTCCATGCTGCCGCTGGACGGCACGCCCCTGATCGTCATGGGCGATTTCAACGCTGTGCAGGCGGACGCGGGCCTCGCCGCCCTGACCGGACCGCGCTTCTTCAGCGCCCTGCCCCGTGGAGCCGCCGAAACCACCCTGAATCCGGCCAGAGGCCACCCGCATCGGGTCATCGACCACATCTTCGCCGAGACCGCGCATTTCGCGCCGGTTCGGGCCGCGGTGATCGGCTCCGCGCCGATCGACGGCGAATATCCGTCAGACCATTTCGGCGTGGCGGCGACCGTCAGCCTGCGCTGAACGGACCCCGGATGCCGCCGTTGAAGCGGCGCGACAGCCACAGGGCCGCGACGGCGGTGACCGCCGCCCCGGCCAGCATGGCGGCGGCGGGCTGGAGCGCGGCGCCCAGACTGTCGCTCATCGGTCCGACCACCGGGATCAGGGCCCACAGCACGGCGATGGCGGCCACGACCCACGGCACGAGCGCGGCCACGGTCATCCACGCCCGGCGCAGGGCGATCGCCTGCGCCATCCGCGCCTGGAACAGATAGTCCCGCGCCGGCGGAGCCTCGGCGGCGAACAGGGCGGCCAGTTTCTGTTCAGGCGTCATCCGGACCTCCCAGCGCCTTGAGCAAACTCGCCCGTCCCCGCGCAACATGCGACTTCACGGTGCCAAGGGGCAAGCCCAGGGCCATGGACGCCTCGCCGTGCGACCAGCCGTCGGCCAGGCACAGGGCCACGCAGGCGCGGACGTCGGGCGGCAGTTCGGCCATGGCCGCCGTCACGGACATCCGGTCCTCGGGCGACACGCCGGGCGGGGTCTCGACCGTCTCCAGCCAGATGTTGTCGCGCGCGGCGCCGCGACGCGCGGAGCGGATGCGGTCCTGGGCCTTGCGCCAGGCGATGCCGCACAACCAGGCGCGGACGCCGGCGGCGTCCCTGAGCGAGCGCAGCGCGCCCCAAGCCGCGACGAAGGCGTCCTGGGCCACATCGTCCGCCTCGGCCCAGCCGCCGCCCAGCATCCGCCGCAGAAAGCCGCGCACGGCCGCCTGGTGCCGCTCGATCAGCCGCGAAAAGGCCGCGTCCGAGCCGGCGAGCGCGCGCGCCACCAGCTCAGCGTCGGTCTGAGGTCCCCCCATGGCGCCCGGTCCCGGCCGGCATCAGTCCCGCGGACCGCGCCCGCCGCTGCGCAGGGCCGAGACCAGCGAGGCCAGACACAGGGCGCCCAGCACGAAGCTGACGATCAGGAAGGCCTCCTGCGCGCCGTAGATGTCGGCATAGCTGGCGTAGGCGAAACCGGCGGCCATGACCCCGAACAACACGACCGAGAACCACGAACCGTCACCGGGCCGGCCCGAGCGCCCGCTGTTGTCCGAGCGCCACATCTCGGTGTCCGCGTCGATCGGACGATCGAGCACCTTGAGCAGGGCGGCGGGCGGCTCCTGACCCTTTTCGGCATAGGCCTGGATCAGCTTCAGCGTATCCTTCTGCCGGCGGTAGTTGAGGAAGCTGGAAAAGCCCGAAGATATGAACCAGGCCAGCGGGAACAGCAGCCACCAATAGGAACGGAACAGGTCTTCCATCGTCGTCACCCCTCGTCGCGCCGGGCCTGTCGCCCGCGCCTTCATAGGGTAGTCGCCGCCGGCCCCGCCAGTGGATGCGCCGGATGCGGAGATTTCGCCCGCCCTGGCGCCCAGCCCGTTGCAACGGCCCGCCCCGTCCCGCGTTCGCTTACCGAGACCCCTTCCCAGCCGCAGCCGGAGCCCGCCCCATGGTCCAGATCACCTATCGCATCGTCGAGCATGACGGCGGCTGGGCCTACCAGCTGGCCGGCACCTACTCCGAGACCTACCCTGACCATGACGCAGCCCGCGCAGCCGCGATCGCCGTTTCGCGCGAGCAGAAGGTGCCCGACGAGAACACGCTGATCGAATATGCCGACGCGTCTGGAAACTGGATCACCGAACGCGCCGACGGCCACGACCGGCCCGAGGTCGACGTCGAAGGCTAGGTCACGATCGCCGCGTAACGCTCCGGCTTGAAGCCGACGAGCGTCCGGTCGCCGAGGTCCAGCACGGGCCGTTTGATCATCGACGGCTGGGCCAGCATGAGGGCGACGGCCTTCCCTGCGTCCAGACCGGTCTTGTCGGCGTCCGGCAACGCCCGGAAGGTCGTGCCGGCGCGATTCAGCACCGTCTCCCACCCATGCTCGGCCACCCAGCCCTCCAGCCGCGGCCGGTCGATCCCGGCCTTCTTGTAGTCCTGGAAATCGAAGGCCACGCCGTGCTGGTCCAGCCAGACGCGCGCCTTCTTGACGGTGTCGCAGTTGGGGATGCCGTAGAGGGTCAGGGTCATGCGGCCTGTTTGCCGAGCCGGCCGCGGAACCGCAAGCGGTGCCCGTGTTTGCATTTAACCTGATAGTTTACTGTAGCCCTCGGGTCAGCAAAGGATCGCGCCATGACCGACCTGCCGCCCCGTCAAAAAATCATGCCCTGCCTGTGGTTCGACAAACAGGCGGAGGAGGCCGTCGAGTTCTGCGTCTCGGTGCTGCCGGATCGCGCATCGACGCCAACGTCCGCCAGCGCGTCGTCGCCGCCATGATGGAGATGAAGCGGCTCAACATAGCCGAACTGGAACGGGCGGCGGCGGGATAGCGCCTTCCGCGCCCTTCCTCCCGACCTGAGCAGGTTCATCACGAAGGACACGAAGGAGGCACGAAGGACGCCAAGGGACCTGTGCGGCTGACAGCGCCGATCTTCCGGCCAATGCCGTCAGAAGGGAATGCGGCGTACGCCGCGAACCAATTGCGGAAGACGCCACCGCCCCAACCGCGTCTCCGGTCTCTTCGTGGCCTTCGTGCCTCCTTCGTGTCCTTTGTGATGAACCTTACGGCCCCGGACGCAACGGCTCGCTTGCGGGGCCAACTGGACGAAAGGTCAATCGTCGTCGGCCTCCCGACTGCCGACGGCCACCGGCGTCGGCCCGCCCGCCAGCGCCCGATCCAGCGCCTCGCGATCCAGCCCCTTCTCCCATCGGGCCACCACGATCGTGGCCACGGCGTTGCCGATGAAATTGGTCAGGGCCCGGCACTCGCTCATGAACCGGTCGACGCCGAGGATCAGGGCCATGCCCGCCACCGGCACGCTCGGCACCACCGCCAGCGTCGCCGCCAGGGTGATGAACCCCGCCCCGGTGACCCCCGCCGCACCCTTGGAGCTCAGCATCGCCACGGCCAGCAGCAGCAGCTGGTCGCCCAGCGACAGCTCGACGCCACAGGCCTGGGCGATGAACAGGGCCGCCAGCGTCATATAGATGTTGGTGCCGTCCAGATTGAACGAATAGCCCGTCGGCACGACCAGCCCGACCACCGACTTGTCGCAACCGGCCCGGCCCATCTTCTCGATCAGACTGGGCAGGGCCGCCTCGGACGACGAGGTCCCAAGAACCAGCAGCAGCTCCTCCTTCAGGTAACGGATCAGCTTGAAGATCGAGAAGCCGTTGACCCTTGCCACGGCGCCCAGCACGACGACCACGAAGAAGGCCGAGGTCAGGTAGAAGGTGGCCACCAGGGCGGCGAGGTTGATCACCGACTCGATCCCGTACCGGCCGATGGTGAAGGCGAAGGCCCCGAACGCCCCGATCGGCGCCGCCTTCATCAATATGGCGACCAGTTTGAAGAAGGCCTCCGACACGCTCTCCAGCACCGCCATCACCGGCTGGGCCCGCTCGCCGATGATCGCCAGCGAGATGCCGAACAGGATGGCGAAGAACAGCACCTGCAGGATTTCGCCGCCGGCGAAGGCGCCGACCACGGTCTCGGGAATGATGTTCATCAGGAAGGCGACGATGTCGGTGTCGTGCGCCTTGGCGACATAGGTCTCGACCGCCGCCGGATCGAGCGTCGCCGGATCGACGTTCATGCCCGCGCCGGGCTTCACCACATTGGCCACGACCAGGCCGACGATCAGCGCCAGGGTCGAGAAGGTCAGGAAATAGGCGAAGGCCTTGCCCACCACCTTGCCCAGCTTGCCGAGGTCGCGCAGGTGCGCGATCCCCGTCGCCACGGTCAGGAAGATCACAGGGGCGATGATCATCTTCACCAGCCGGATGAAGGCGTCGCCCAGCGGCTTCAGGCTCTCCCCGAAGACCGGCCAGAAATGCCCGATCAGGGCGCCCAGGCTGATGGCGACCAGCACCTGGAAATACAGATGGGTCCAGATCGGCTTGCGGACCGGCGGCGGCAGAGGCGCACCATCCGGAACGGCGACCCCCGGTGCGGCCTTCTTCACGGCCGGGGCGCGTTTGCGAACCCCTGTGGATGTCGTGGGCTTGCGCGCCATGGCCGTCCCTCCCCGTCGCCGCCCGCTGGCCGCGACTCGCGGGCGTCAGCCTAGGGCGAGCGACGTCCGGTTCACAGCCTCAGCCCGCCCCCGCCACCCGCGCCAGATCGGCGGTGATCCGCTCGGCCACCTTGAGCCGCTCCGCCGCCGTGTCCCACTCGCCCTTGACCACGATCTTCTGGTCCGGCCGGATCTTCCAGAAGGCGTGGTTCTTCTGGATCAGCCCGACCAGCCCCATCGGATTGGGGAAGGCGTTGTTGCGCAGCGTCAGCACGGCGCCCTTGGGCCCGATGTCGATGCGTTCGATACAGGCGGTCTTGCAGTTGGCCTTGATGCCGACGATGCGCAGCAGCTGTTTGGCCTCGTCCGGCAGCGGGCCGAACCGGTCGATCAGCTCGGCGGCCAGCGCCTCGCGCGTCTCGCTGTTTTCAGCGTCGGACAGACGCCGATAAAGGCTCAGGCGCACGTTCAGATCGGGCACATACTCCTCGGGGATCAGCACCGCCGCCCCGACATTGATCGCCGGCGACCAGCCGCGGTCGACGACCCCGCCGCCCTCGCCCGCCTGGCGCAACTCGGCCACCGCGTCCTCCAGCATCTGCTGGTACAGCTCGACCCCGACCTCGCGGATATGGCCCGACTGTTCGTCGCCCAGCAGATTGCCGCCGCCGCGCTGGTCCAGATCGTGGCTGGCCAGCTGGAAGCCGGCGCCGAGGTTGTCCAGCGACTGCAGCACCTGCAGCCGCCGCTCGGACGACAGGCTCATCGGCTTGTTCGGCGGCGTGGTCAGATAGGCGAAGGCCCGCGCCTTGGCCCGGCCGATCCGGCCGCGGATCTGGTGCAACTGGGCCAGGCCGAACATGTCGGCCTTGTGCACGATCAGGGTGTTGGCCGTCGGCACGTCCAGCCCGCTCTCGACGATGGTCGTCGACAGCAGCAGGTCGTAGCTGCCGTCGTAGAAGGCGCTCATCACGTCTTCCAGCTGGGTCGGCGACATCTGGCCGTGGCCAACGACGAATTTGATCTCCGGCACCTTCTCGCGAAGGAACTGCTCGATGTCCGGCAGGTCGCTCAGGCGCGGCACCACATAATAGGCCTGACCGCCGCGGTACTTCTCGCGCAGCAGGGCTTCGCGCACCAGCACCGGGTCCCACGGCGTGACATAGGTCCGCACCGCCAGACGGTCGACCGGCGGGGTGGCGATGATCGACATCTCGCGGATGCCCGACAGCGCCATCTGCAGCGTCCGGGGGATCGGCGTGGCGGTCAGGGTCAGCAGGTGGACGTCGGCGCGGAGGCCCTTCAGCTTCTCCTTGTGCTTGACGCCGAAATGTTGCTCTTCGTCAACGATAACAAGGCCCAAATCCTTAAACCCGACCTGATCGCTGAGCACCGCATGGGTGCCGACCACGATCTCGAACGAGCCGTCCTTCAGCCCCGCCCGCGTCTCGGCCGCGTCCCTGGCGGTCACCATCCGGGACAGGTGGCGGACCTTGACCGGCCAGCCGGCGAACCGCTCGCTGAAGGTCTTGAAATGCTGTCGCGCCAGCAGGGTCGTCGGGCAGACGATGGCCACCTGCTGCCCGGTCATGGCCACCACGAAGGCGGCCCGCAGCGCCACTTCCGTCTTGCCGAAGCCGACGTCGCCGCAGATCAGCCGATCCATCGGCGTACCCTTGCCGAGGTCCTCCAGCACATCGCCGATGGCGTTCAGCTGGTCGTCGGTCTCCTCGTAGGGGAAGCGGGCGCAGAACTCGTCGAACAGGCCGTGCGGCGGGGTGATCGGGTCGGACGACCGCAGCGACCGCTTGGCGGCCAGGGCGATCAGCCCCTCGGCCATGTCCCGCAGACGGGCCTTGGCCTTGGCCTTGCGCGCCTGCCAGCCCGCGCCGCCCAGCCGGTCCAGCTGGGCACCGTCGGACTCCGAGCCGTAGCGGGTCAGCAGGTCGATGTTCTCGACCGGCAGATACAGTTTGCTGTCGCCGGCGTAGAGCAGCTCCAGACAGTCATGCGGGGCCTGCTGGATCTCCAGCGTCTTCAGCCCTTCATAGCGGCCGATGCCATGGTCGAGGTGGACCACCAGATCGCCGGTCGTCAGGGCCGAGGCCTCGGCGAGGAAGTTCGACGCCCGCCGCTTCTTCTTCGGCCGCGCCAGCCGGTCGCCCAGCATGTCGGTCTCGGAGATGACGGCGATGGCGTCGGTCTCGAACCCGTGCTCGACCGGCAGGACGCCGCGCAGATAGATATCCTTCGGCGCCGCCTGGACATCGGCCCAGTTGCGCACCGCCACGACGTGCTCCAGCCCGTGGTCCGCCAGCATGGCCGCCAGACGCTCGGACGAGCCCTCCGTCCAGGAGGCGAACAGAACCCGCTTGCCGGCCGCCTTCAGGGCCTGGGCATGCCGCGCTACCGCCTCGAACAGGTTGACGCTGTCCTGCGCCCGTTCGGCCGAGAAGCTGCGGCCCAGCCGCCCGCCGGCGTCCTCGCCGGGGCCGTGGAAGGGCGACAACCGCCGCACCCAGCGACCCGCCAGGGCATTGTTCCAATCGCTCTCGCCCAGGTACAGCCGCTCGGGTGGCAGGGCGCGATAGGCGGCCCCGCCCTTGCCCATGGAGGCGTCGCGACGGGCCTCATAGGCGTCCCGGGTCAGGGTCCAGCGCTCGCCCCGCGCCGCCTCGACCTGGTTGTCGAGGAAGACCCGCGCGTCGTCGGGCAGATAGTCGAACAGGGTCTCGAGCCGGTCGTAGAGCAGTGGCAGCCAGTGCTCCATGCCCTGCCGCCGCGCGCCCTCGCTGATAGCGGCGTACAGCGGATCGTCGCCCGCCGCCCCGAACAGGCCGAGATAGCCGGTGCGGAAACGGGAGATGCTGTCGGGGTCGAGCAGGGCCTCGGACACCGGCGCCAGATGCACTTCGCGCCGCTGGCCGGTCGACCGCTGCGTCGCCGGGTCGAACGTCCGGATCGACTCCAGCTCCGAGCCGAACATGTCCAGCCGCACCGGCTCCTCGAAGCCCGGCGGATAGACGTCGATGACCCCGCCGCGCACGGCGAACTCGCCCTTCTCCGACACCGTCGAGGCCCGCATATAGCCGTTGGCCGCGAAATACCGCTCCAGCGCCGCGGTCTCGAGATCGAGCCCGACCGTGGTCTGGAAACCGGCCCCGCTGGTCACCTCGCGCGGCGGCGTCCGCTGCATGGCGGCGCTGACCGTGGTCACCAGCAGCATCGGCTTGCGGTCGCCCGGCGCGCGCTGCGCCAGCCGGGTCAGGGCCGCCATCCGCTCGGCCGACACCGACGAGGTCGGGCTCAGCCGGTCATAGGGCAGGCAGTCCCAGGCCGGGAACTCGACGATCTCGATCCCGTCGGCGAAGAAGCCGAACGCCTGCACGAACTCGCCCATCCGGGCATAGTCGCGGGCCACGAAAACGCCGACGCCGCCGTCGGCCTTCAGCCGCTCGGCCACGACCAGGGCGTCCAGCCCCTCGGGCGCGCCGCCCAGCTCCTGATCGCCGCGTTTGGGGAGCGCGCCGTCCATCAGCCGGCCCCCTCGGCCACGGCCGCGGCGACATGGTCGCGCATGAAGGTCCGGACCTTGATCATGACGGGCGTGTCGTGCACCGCCGGCGTGGGCTCCGTCCCGGTGATCCAGGCGTAGATCCGGTGATCGTCGTCTTCGGCCAGCAGGGCTTCAAGCGAATCCAGTTCGCTCTCGTCCAGCGAGGGCCCGACCTGGTCGACAAAGGGGCCCAGTACCAGGTCGGCCTCGCGGAACCCGCGCCGCCATGCCCGGAAGGTGATCCGGCCGAGTCGTTGCTTCAGACGTGCGTCAATATCGGCCACAAGGTTCCTTGCCCGGTCGGTCAGGTTCAATCGCGCAGCGGAGATAGCGTTCCAGACGCGCTTTCGCCAGCTATGCTGTCGTCGCATGCGGCCGCAGATTCTCTTTCCCCTGTTCGCGGAGGTTTCCAGCCTGAAGGGCGTGGGGCCGAAGATCCTGCCGCTCGTCCGGAAACTGGCCGGGCCGCTGGTCCGCGACGTGGCCTTCCTGTCGCCCTCCAGCCTGATCGTGCGGCGGCCGATGACGGCGGTGAACGCGATCGAGGGACAGGTCGGCATATTCGAGGTGATGATCGACCGGCTGTTCGTGCCCGGCAAACCCGGTGCCCCGATCAAGGTCCGGGCCTCCGACGACACCGGCTTCGTCCATATGATCTGGTTTGGCGGCTCGGCCCAGCACATCGACCGCCTGCTGCCCAAGGGCCAGAAGCGGCTGGTCAGCGGCAAGGTCGAGCGCTTCAACGCCGAGGTGCAGATCGTCCATCCGGACATCTACACGCCCGAACAGGCCGGCGAGATCGCCGCCATCGAGCCGGTCTATCCGGCCACCGCCGGCCTCTCATCACGCGTGGTCCGCAAACTGGTTCAGGCCGCCCTCGCCCACACACCCGACCTGCCGGAGTGGCAGGACCCGGCCTGGATGGCGAAGAACCGCTGGCCCGGCTGGCGCGCGGCGCTCGAGGCCCTGCACGCGCCGACCTGCGAGCCGGAGCTGGAGCCCGACGCCCCGGCCCGCCAGCGGCTGGCCTATGACGAACTGCTGGCCCACCAGCTGGCCCTCGCCCGCCGCCGCCGCGCCCGCCAGATCACCCCCGGCCCGCGCATCGCCCTGGGGGAGGCCTCGGCCCACCTTCTGGCCGCCCTGCCCTTCCAGCTCACCGGCGCCCAGGCGCAGGCCGTCGCCGAGATCCGCCGCGACCTCGCCTCGGGCGAACAGATGGGCCGGCTGCTGCAGGGCGATGTCGGCTCGGGCAAGACCGCGGTCGCCGCACTGGCCCTCGCCGACACGGCCGCCTCGGGTTTCCAGGCCGCGCTCATGGCCCCCACGGAGATCCTCGCCCGCCAGCACTGGCAGCGGCTCGCGCCGATGCTGGAGGCCGCCGGCATCCCGACCATCCTGCTGACCGGCCGCGACACCCCCGCCGAACGCCGCACCCGTCTCGCCGCCCTCGCTTCAGGCGAGGCGAAGGTCGCCATCGGCACCCACGCCCTGTTCCAGGACGCCGTCCGCTTCGACCGCCTCGCGCTGGCCGTCATCGACGAACAGCACCGCTTTGGCGTCAATGAGCGCCAGCGGCTGCAGGCCAAGGGGGATCCGCGCACCGGCGGCGTCCACCTGCTGACCATGTCCGCCACCCCTATCCCCCGCACCCTCGAACTGACCCAGTACGGCGAGCTGGAGGTGTCGCGCCTGACCGAAAAGCCGCCCGGCCGCACGCCGGTGACCACCGCCGTCCTGCCCCTGGCCCGGATCGGCGAGGTGGCCAAACGGCTCAAGGCGGCGATCGACAGCGGGGCGCAGGCCTACTGGATCTGCCCGCTGGTGGCCGAGAGCGAGGCCTCCGACCTCGCCGCCGCCGAGGCCCGCGCCGCCGACCTGCGCCGCATCCTCAAGGTCGAGGTCGGCCTCGCCCACGGCCAGATGCCGGGCGCCGAGCGCGAGGCCGTCATGGCCGACTTCGCCGACGGCCGCATCCCCCTGCTGGTCGCCACCACCGTGGTCGAGGTCGGGGTCGACGTGCCCAACGCCACCATCATGGTCATCGAACACGCCGACCGCTTCGGCCTGGCCCAGCTGCACCAGCTGCGCGGCCGCGTCGGCCGCGGCGCCAAGGCCAGCGCCTGCATCCTGCTGTACGGCGGCGGGGACGACGGGCTCGGCGAGACCGCGCGGCTCCGTCTGGAAACCCTGCGGCGCACCGAGGACGGTTTCGAGATCGCCGAGGAGGATTTCCGTCTGCGCGGCGGCGGCGACCCCCTGGGCCTGAAACAGAGCGGCTTTCCCGCCTACCGCTTCGCGGACCCGATCCGGCACCGGTCGCTGCTGCTGGCCGCCGCCGACGACGCCCGTCTGGTGCTCGGCCGCGATCCCGACCTGACCTCCCCGCGCGGCGAGGCGGTCCAGGTGCTGGAGGCCCTGTTCGACTGGCGCAACGACCGGCCAGGGATCGACTAGGACGAACGGCGCCCTGTCCAGAGCGCGAGCCGCGCCTGAACATCCGCTTCAATATCGCCGTAGAACAGATTGTACGGACGAGACTTTCTTCGATCCGCCCATCCGCCCGTCTCGCGGAAGGACTCCGTCTTCACCTCGGTGTAGCGCAACAGGCCCCCGCGGCATTGGGTGGCGACCTCGCGGGCCATCAGGGCGGGGCGCGCGCCCCATTCCAGCCCGGTGGCGTTGGTCGCGCCCCGATGCTGCCGCGCCGCGACCGCCGCCGTATCGGTCGAGCCCGTCACCGGATTCACGCACAGGGCGGGACGGCCGTTCAGCTCAACCAGACGCCCCCGCTCGTCCCAGACCAGCGCCCGCCGCAGTCGCCGCTGGCCGGCTCCGTCGTTGCCCTCGCTGACCGGCGACCAGGCGACGATGCAGCCGATCTGGTCCCGCCCGACGCAGGCCGGTACCTGCGGCGACAGTCCGTCCGCGGCCACCACCACATCCGTCAGATAAACCGCCACCAGACGGGCGCGCAGGGCGGGATCGACGGCCACGCGCTCGCGCACCAGCCGTTCGACCAGTTCTCCGCCCTGCTCCACCCCGGCCAGGACGATCGGTCCCGCCGGGCGCCGGGCGATCCAGGCGTCGAAAGCGGCCGCGACATCCCGCCAGGCGAAGGCCCGCGCCTCGCGCGCGTCGTCGCGCAGCGTCAGCCGCGTGTAGAGACTGCCCTGGCGATAGCGCGGGGCGCTGATGTCTCCCGCCCGGGCGAACGGTCCGGCGTAGTTGGGCAGCACCACCCGCTTCAGCCAGGCGTCGGCGTCCGGATCCCCGATCGGCCCGTTCCACTCGCGGCCCCCGTCATAGGTGGTCGAATGCACGAAGAAGACCGAAGCCGGTCCCGAATCCGGACCACGCGCGTCGCGCAGCGCCCAGGCCGTCGGATTGTTGTAGTCGGGCGCCGGCGGCGGCGCATAGGTCTGGAACGGCACCTGCGGATCCAGTCCGGCCCTGAGAATGTCCCCGCGCCACACGGCCACGGCCGTGGCCAGCAGCAGAACCACCGTCAGGCCGGTCCAGCCGGCCCATTGGCGCAAGCTCATCCGGCCGCCGCTCATCGATACGGATCCGCCGCGGCGAGGAAGTCCTGCACATAGCGCCGCACGCCGTCCTCCAGCGGCGTCGCCTGTCCTTCAAAGCCCGCCGCCCGCGCCCGCTCCATCCGGGCCTCGGTGAAATACTGGTATTTGTCGCGGATGCTCTCGGGCGTGTCGACGTACTCGACCCGGGGTTCCTTGCCCGCCGCCGCGAAGGTCGCATGGGCCAGGTCGAGGAAGGACCGCGCCTGCCCCGAGCCCGCGTTGAACACGCCCGAGACGCCCGGGGTGTCGAGCAGCCAGTCGACCATATCGACCACGTCGTCGACGAAGACGAAGTCGCGCATCTGGCCGCCATCGGCATAGGCGGGGTTGTGCGACCGGAACAGGGTCACCGGCTCGCCCGCCGCCACCTTCGGCCAGATCTGGGACACGACCGACTTCATCCCGCCCTTGTGGTACTCGTTCGGGCCATAGACGTTGAAGAATTTCAGCCCCGCCCACTGGCTCGGCGACTGTCCCCGGTCCGACTGGCGCGCGGCATACTGGTCGAACAGCATTTTCGAATAGCCATAGGCGTTTAGCGGCCTGAGCGACGCCAACGCCTCAAGATTGTCGTCGTCTTCGAACCCGGCCTCGCCGTCGCCATAGGTCGCCGCCGAGGAGGCGTAGATCAGCCGCGCGTCGCGCAGGGCGCACCAGTCCCACAGGTCGCGCGACAGGCTGAAATTGGTGCGCAGGATCAGGTCCGCGTCCGGCTCCGTGGTCGACGAGATCGCTCCCATATGGACGACCGCCTCGATCGAATCCGCGTGCCGCTCCAGCTGTTCAAACACCTCTTCCGGCTGCCAGAAGTCGGCGATCGGGTGTTTGGCGATGTTCCTCCACTTGCCGAGCGACGCTTCTTCCAGCCGGTCGCAGACGACGATGTCCCGCCGATCCTCGGCGCACAGCCGCGCGACGATATTGGAGCCGATGAAGCCCGCGCCGCCGGTGACCACGATCATACGCCGGCTCATGTCTCGTCCTTCATCTTCTCGATCGTCTTCGTCGTCGAATAGCCGTCCTCGAAGGTCGCGAGCCGGACCACGCCGCCCCAGCTCTCGACCAGATCGCCGCCGACCACGCCCTCACGCGTATAGTCCGCCCCCTTGATCAGGACGTCGGGCCGCAGCCGCTCGATCAGGGCGATCGGGGTGGGATCGTCAAAGGCCGTCACCCGATCGACGGATTGAAGCCCGCCGATCACCACCGCGCGGCTGTCCAGATCATTGATCGGCCGCCCCTCGCCCTTCAGTCGCCGCACCGAGGCGTCGGTGTTCAGCGCCACCACCAGACGGTCGCACCAGCCGCGCGCCTGGGCCAGATAGGCGACGTGCCCCCTGTGCAAAATGTCGAAACAGCCGTTGGTGAACCCCACCTTCAGCCCCTGCCGCTTCCAGCCTTCGACCACGGACGCCAGTTCCTCCAGCGGCATGACCTTGGCGTGGGCCCCGGCGGCGTGCTGGCTCATCTCGGCGTCGATCAGCTCGGCCGGGGTGACCACCGCCGTCCCTGCCTTGCCGACCACCACGCCCGAGGCGAGGATGGCGAACTCCACCGCCGTCTCCAGCGACGCCCCCGCCCCCAGCGCCAGCCCCAGCGCGGCCAGGCCGGTGTCGCCGGCGCCCGAGACATCAAACACCTCGCGCGCCCGGCCCGGGAAATGCTGCACCGGTCCGCCGCGCCGCATCAGGCTCATGCCCTTGCCGGCCCGGGTGACCACCACCGCCTTCGCCGTCGTGGCGTGCAGCAGCGCCTTCAGCGCCGCCTCGACCTCGGCGTCGCTCTCGACCGGCAGGCCCGTCGCGGCCGCCAATTCGCTGGCGTTGGGCTTGATCAGGTCGACCGCGCCATAGCGGGCGAAGTCGCGGCCCTTGGGGTCGACCACCACCGGCGCCCCGCTCTTCTCGGCCGCCGCCACCGCCTGGGCGATCACCAGATCGCTGACGACGCCCTTGGCGTAATCCGACAGCAAATAGACCGAAGCGCCTGTAAAGGCGTCGCTTTCCTCACCCATCAGGGCGGCCGCCTCCTCATCCAGGCGCAGCAGCTGCTGCCCGGCGGCGACGAAGCGGGTCTTGACGATGGTGGCCACCCCGGCGCGGCGCTCGACCGCGTCCTCGATGCCTGGCTCGGCGGCGATCAGGGCCGTCAGCTCGTCCCCGGCCCCGTCCCGGCCCGCCACCGCGCCCAGCCGCGCCACCCCGCCCAGGGCGGCGACATTGCGCGCCACATTGCCCGCCCCGCCCGGCATGGAGAGGGTCCGTCGGGTGCGCAGGATGGGGATTGGCGCTTCGGGCGAGATCCGGCTGACCTCGCCATAGACATAGCGGTCCAGCATCAGGTCGCCGACACAGGCGACCTTGACCCCGCGCACCCGCTCCAGCAGGGCCTGCAACCGTCCGAGATCGAGCGTGCGTTCAGCCATACCCTTGGCCTATCGGATTCAGGCCGCCTTCGCCATCCGCGCCTTGGTCAGGTCGTCATAGGCCAGCAGGTCGGCGCACAGGGCCTCGAACTGGTCCAGCGGCACCATGTTCGGCCCGTCCGAGGGCGCATTGTCGGGGTCCTGGTGCGTTTCCATGAACACCGCGTCCACGCCCACGGCCACGGCGGCGCGCGCCAGCACCGGCACGAACTCGCGTTGTCCGCCCGAGGAGGTCCCCTGCCCGCCGGGCTGCTGCACGCTGTGCGTCGCGTCGAACACCACCGGGCAACCGATCTCGCGCAGGATCGGCAGGGCCCGCATGTCCGAGACCAGGGTGTTGTAGCCGAAGCTGGCCCCGCGCTCGCAGGCCATGACATTCGGATTGCCCGCGCCGACGACCTTGGCGATGACGTTCTTCATGTCCCAGGGGGCGAGGAACTGGCCCTTCTTGATGTTGATCACCTTGCCCGTCGCCGCGGCGGCGAGCAGCAGGTCGGTCTGGCGGCTCAGGAAGGCCGGGATCTGCAGGACATCGACGGCCTGGGCCGCGATCCGGCAATGCTCCTCGGTGTGGACGTCGGTCAGCACCGGCAGGCCCGTGACCTCGCGGATTTCAGCGAAGATCGGCAGAGAACCTTCCAGGCCGAAGCCGCGCGCGGCGTTGGCCGAGGTGCGGTTGGCCTTGTCGAAACTGGTCTTGTAGATGACGCCGACATTCAGCCGCTCGCCGATCTCCTTCAGCGCATGCGCCATCTCCAGCGCGTGCTGGCGGCTCTCCAACTGGCAGGGGCCGGCGATGAAGACGATGCGCTGGCCGCCGCCGATGGAAACGGGGCGCTTCAGCCCGTCCTTGATGTCGATGATGGCGTTTGGCTTGGACAAGGCGGATTTCCCGGATTTGCGGCTTGGCGACGCGCGGCTGATGCCGCACTCATGCGGCCATCAGGTGGCGTCGGACGTATAGGTTCGCAAGCTATCACGGAGCCCCCGCGCATGACCACCGAGGCCGATGACCGTCCCGTCATCCTGTGGTTCCGTCAGGACCTGCGGCTGGCGGACAATCCGGCCCTGGTCCATGCGGTCGAAACCGGTCGGCCCGTCCTCCCCGTCTTCATCCTCGACCGGAACCCCGCCCTCCGGCCGACCGGCGCGGCCTCGCTGTGGTGGCTGGACAAGTCGCTGCGCGCCCTCGACGCGTCGCTGCGTGACCGCGGATCGCGCCTCATCCTCCGCCGCGGCGACAGCGAGGCCGAGCTACGCCGCCTGATCGACGAGACCGGGGCCGACGCCGTCTTCATGAACCGACTGTTCGAACCCGACGCCTTCGCCCGCGACGCCGACATCGCCCATGGTCTCGAGGCCGAGGGCGTTACCTGCAAGGGCTGGAACGGGACCCTGCTGGCCCGGCCGGGATCGGTGCTCAATGGATCGGGCCAGCCGTACAAGGTCTTCACCCCCTTCCACCGCGCCCTGATGGCCGCCGCCGTCCCCCCGCCGGCCACGGCCGCGCCGCCCCGCCTGACGACCCCCACCGGCCCGGCCTCGGAGGACATCGACGCCTGGGGCCTGCACCCCACACGGCCCGACTGGTCCGGCGGCTTCGACTGGACGCCCGGCGAGGCCGGGGCCGAGGCGGCCCTGTCGGCCTTCCTCGCCCGCGGCCTGAAGTCCTACAGCGTCGGTCGCGACATCCCCGCCGAGGCCGCGACCAGCCGCTTGTCGCCCCACCTGCATTTCGGCGAGATCAGTCCGTGGCGCGCGGTCGGAGCCGTCCGATCGGCCGCCGCCGACGGCCGGGTCCCGGCCGCCGAGGCCGAAAAATTCGTGGCCGAGATCGGCTGGCGCGAATTCTCCGCCCACCTGCTGCACGCCTTTCCACAGATCACCGACACAGCCTTCCGGCCCGAATATGACGCCATGGCCTGGCGCGATGACCCCGCCGGACTCGCAGCGTGGAAGCGTGGCCGGACCGGCTATCCCGTCGTCGACGCCGGCATGCGCGAGCTGTGGGCCACCGGCTACATGCACAACCGGGTGCGGATGATCGTCGCCTCCTTCCTGGTCAAACACCTGCTGATCGACTGGCGCGAGGGCGAGCGCTGGTTCCGCGACACCCTCGTCGACGCCGATCTCGCGTCGAATGTGCAGAATTGGCAGTGGGTCGCGGGATCCGGCGCCGATGCCTCACCGTACTTTCGCATCTTCAATCCAATCATCCAGGGACGGAAATTCGATGCAGATGGCCGCTATGTCCGCCGGTGGGTCCCGGAGCTCCGCGGAGTCCCGGACCGCTGGCTCCACGCCCCATGGACGGCCCCGCCCGAGGTCCTGCGCGACGCCCGGGTCCGCCTCGGCTCCGACTATCCGCGCCCGCTGGTCGACCATGACCTGGCCCGCAAGCGCGCCCTCGACGCCCTCGCCGCGATCGCAGCCGGCGCCGCCGAAAGGGATTGACGCGGTCCCGGCCCGCGCCCCACATTTCCCGTCATGACGTCGGTCACCGCCGAGCGCATCCAGACCGCCGCCCGCACGCCGCGCGGGTTCACCCTTTTGTTGCGCCTGCTGGCCAACAACTGGACCTTCGGCCGGCTCACGGTCCTGCTGCCCAACGGCGAGATCCACCAGCTTGACGGGACCCGACCCGGTCCTGCGGCGATTTTCGACATCAAGGACTACCGCTTCGCCCGGCGCGTTCTGGCCTCGGGCGATATCGGTTTCGCCGAAGGCTATATGGCCGGCGAATGGGAAAGCCCGCATCTGGCCGCCCTGCTGGAGTCCTTCGCCCACAACTATGACCACATCCGACGGCTGGCCGACGGCAATCCGCTGATGCGGGCGATCAACTGGCTGTCGCACAAGCGCCGCCGCAACAGCCGGTCGGGATCGAAGAAGAACATCCACGCCCACTACGACCTCGGCAACGCCTTCTATGCGTCCTGGCTGGACCCGACGATGACCTATTCGTCGGCCCGCTTCACAAGGGCCGGCCTGGCGCTCGACGCGGCCCAGCGCGAGAAATACGCCGCCCTCGCCAGACTGATGGCGCTGCAATCCGGCCAGTCGGTGCTCGAGATCGGCTGCGGCTGGGGCGGGTTCGCGGAATTCGCGGCCCGGGACGTCGGCGCCCGAGTCACCGCCGTCACCATCTCGCAGGAGCAGTTCGACTTCGCCCGCCGGCGGATGTTCAACGCCGGCCTCGCCGAGCGCGTCGATATCCAGCTGATCGACTACCGCGACGTCCAGGGACGGTTCGACCGCGTCGCCTCGATCGAGATGTTCGAGGCGGTGGGCCAGGAATACTGGCCGGCCTATTTCAGCAAGATCCACGACGTGCTCGCACCCGGCGGCATGGCCGGGCTGCAGATCATCACCATCGATGACGCCCTGTTCGACGACTACAACCGCCGGACCGATTTCATCCAGAAATACATCTTCCCCGGCGGCATGCTGCCTTCGGAAGAGCGGTTGAAGCCGGTGATCGACAGCGCCGGACTTGGCTGGCGCGCCGTCGAGCGGTTCGGCCAGGACTATGCCGACACGCTGAAGCTCTGGGACGAACGCTTCCAGGCCGCCTGGGACGACATTCGCCGCATGGGCGGATTCGACGAGCGGTTCCGGCGGCTCTGGCGGTTCTACCTGGCCTATTGCGAGGCCGGTTTCCGCTCGGCCCGCACCGATGTGATCCAGCTGTCGCTCACCCGCGCCTGACCGGTCGGCGCGGCGGTGCTAGGCTGGGGCATGGACTCGCCCTTGATCTCCACCGCCGACCTCGCCGCCCGTCTCGGCCGACCCGGCCTGCGCGTCATCGACGGCAGCTGGCATCTGGACGGCCGTGACGGGCGACCGGACTTCGCGGCGGCGCGTATCCCCGGCGCGGTCTTCTTCGATCTTGAGGCCAGTTCCGATCAGGACAGCCCCCTGCCCCACATGTTGCCCACGCCGACGGCCTTCGCCGCCCGCATGGGCGAACTGGGCATCGGCCGGACCGATGCGATCGTGGTCTATGACACGACAGGCATCCGCGCTTCGGCCCGGGTCTGGTGGATGTTTCGCGCCATGGGAGCCCGCGATGTCCGGGTCCTCGACGGAGGCCTGCCGAAATGGCTGTCCGAGGGACGTCCGGTCGGGTCCGGCCCGGCTTCACCGTTGCCGGTCGCGACCTTTGCGGCGGCGCCGGAACCCGGTCTGGTCGCCGATCTCGCCGCCGTCCGCGCCGCCCTGCGCGACGGCGAACAGGTGCTGGACGCCCGCGCCGCGGACCGCTTCGAGGGTCGCGCGCCCGAACCCCGCCCCGGCCTGCGGTCCGGCCACATGCCGGGCGCCCTGAACCTGCCGTTCCCCACCGTGCTGAATGCGGACGGAACGATGAAGCGGGGCGCCGAGCTGGAAGCCGCCTTCCGCGCCGCCGGCGTCGACCTCGACCTCGACCGCCCCGTCGTCACCACCTGCGGCTCCGGCGTCACCGCCGCCATCCTCAGCCTCGGCCTCGCCGTCCTCGGCAAGCCGTCCCGGCTCTACGACGGCAGCTGGGCCGAATGGGGCGGGCGCGCGGACACGGAGATCGAAACTCGATAGGGTTGTCGCCGGCTTCCAGGGATCATCATGCATATCGAAGGTGAAATCGCGGTCGGCGAAGCGGCGCCCCATGCGGCCCGGGCGACATCGCGGATCAATGGCCATCCGAAGCCGATGATCCTCTCGGGCGTCATCACGTTCGTCGCCGGGCTGTCGCTCATGCTGATATTTACCGCGCTGCAGGGCGCGTTCGGCTGGCCGGGTTGGCTGTTTCTGCCGGCCATCGTCACATGCGTGATCCTCGCCGCCATGATCAGCACCCGTATCGGACGCGCCTTCGCGCTTCGCATAGCCCGGCGTGAACTGGCGAAGCGGGGATTGAGGAATCCGACGCACAACCGGTTTGAGCTGAGGCCAGATGGAATCTCGAGCCTGACCGGGTCAGTCGAGACCCGGGCTCCGTGGACCTCGGTGAGCGATCTCTTTCCCGTGGGGCCCTACTGGGTCGTCATCGCGGACGCTTGGCCCTTCTATCTGCCCCGTCGCTTCTTCTCCTCGGTCGCGGATGAGAAGCGCTTCCTTGGCCACATGCTCGAACACATGAGCGAGGACGCACGGGCGCGCAGCGATGCTGCGGCCCGCTTCGTCGCTTCCTAGTTCGCCGGCGCGACCGCCGGCAGCGGCAGATCGTCCGGCACGATGTCATCGCTCTCGCCGCGCGACACCACCGTCGCCGCCACCAGATCGCCGGTGACGTTCAGGGTGGTGCGGCACATGTCGAGGAAGCGGTCGACGCCGAGGATCAGGCCGATGCCTTCGGCCGGCACGCCGACCATGACCAGGATCAGGGCGATGACCGGCAGCGATCCCGCCGGCACGCCGGCCGTGCCGATGCCGCCGAGGATGCAGACCAGCATCACCACCAGCTGCTGCTGCAGGTTCAGGTCGATGTTGAAGAACTGGGCCAGGAACAGGACCGTGACCCCTTCGAACAGGGCCGTGCCGTTCTGGTTGGCCGTAGCCCCCACGGTCAGCACGAAGCGCGAGATGCGGCGCGGCAGCTTCAGCTTCTCTTCCGCCGCCTTGATGGCGATCGGCAGGGTGGCGTTGGACGAGGCGGTGGAGAAGGCCACGACGAAGGGCTCGCGGACGCCATTCGCGAATTTCAACGGGTTCATCCCGCCGAAGATCCAGACCAGCAGCGGATAGACGATGAACATGTGGATCGCCATCGCGCCCACCGCCACGCCCGCATAGGCGCCAAGCTTGACCAGAAGCTCCCAGCCGAACACGGCCGAGAGATTGAACATCAGGGCGGCGATCGCAATCGGGGCCAGTTTGATGACCAGATTGATGAGCTTCATCATCACCTCGAACAGGCCTTGAAGCGTCTGCTGAAGCGCGTCCGTGGCCGGCGACTTGGCCATGACCATGCCGATGCCGAAGATCAGGGCGAAGACCATCACCGGCAGGATCTGGTTCTCCGCCGCGGCGGTGACGACGTTGGACGGGATCATGTCGAGGAAGAACTGGCCCGCCTCGATCGATTTGGGCGCATTGCCGACGATGGTCGCGGCGCCTTCCGCCCCGTCGGCCAGCAGCTTCTGAGCCAGGGCCTGATCGACGCCGGCGCCCGGCTGGAAATAGTTGACCATGCCCAGGCCGATGCCGACGGCGATAGCCGAGACGAGGATGGTGAAGACCAGAGTCTTGAAGCCGACCCGGCCCAGCGACTTCAGATCGCCCATCTCGGCGACCCCGACCGCCAGCGCCGCGAACAGCAGAGGCAGGACCAGCATGAACAGAAGACGCAGGAAGATCTGACCGACGGCCTGGATGAGGTCCATCACCCAGGGCAGGACTTCAAGCCCGTTCAGGTTAACGTAGAGCCCGCCGCCCATGCCGACCGCAAAGCCGACCAGCATCCAGACATAGAGCGGAATCCCGCCGCGTTTCGTCGTTTCCATCTTTCCCCCTGGCGCCTGTCCCGGCGTCCTATCGAATCGGCAGGGCGTAGATCAGCCCGCGCGGTCTTGCGTTCCATTGTGCGTTAAGCCCGCGGGTCAGGTCGAGCGTCGAATCCGTCCCGACGTTACGCGAGAAGATTTCGCCATAGTTGCCCCCGGCCTGGATCGCCGCCTTCGCCCAGTCCTTGCGCAGGCCCAGCATCGGCCCGACGTCGCCCTCGGCGCCCAGCAGGCGGCGCACCTGCGGATTGGGCGAATCCTCGGCCAGCTCGGCCGCATTCTCGCGGGTCACACCCAGTTCCTCGGCCAGGATCAGGGCGTTCAGCGTCCAGCGCACGATCGAGGTCCAGGCCTCGTCCCCGCGCCGGACCGCGGGTCCCAGCGGCTCCTTGGAGATCACCTCGGGCAGGATGGCGTGCTGTTCGGGATTGGACAGGGTGGTCCGCGCCGCCGCCAGGGCCGAGATGTCCGCGCTCAGGGCGTCACAGTCCTCGCGCGCATAGGCGGCCCGGGCGGCCTCTTCATTGGCCGCCACCACCGGCGTATATTCCAGCCCGCGCGCCCGGAACCAGTCCGCCACGTTCAACTCGGAGGTTGAGGCCCGCTGCACGCACACCCTCGCGCCGTTCAGCTCGGCCGCCGTGGCCAGGTCCAGCGCCCGCCGCACGAGGAAACCCTGGCCGTCGTAATAGTTGACCCCTGCGAACCGCACGCCTTCCTGCGCCTCGCGTGTCAGGGTCCAGGAAGTCGAGCGCCACAGCACATCGACGCGGCCGCTGCGCACCGCCTCGAACCGCTGGCTGCCGGTCAGGGGCACAAAGCGGACCGCATTCGCATTGCCCAGCACCGCCGCCGCCAGGGCGCGGCAGAAGTCGGCGTCGAAGCCGCGCCATTCGCCGCGATTGTCGGTGTAGGCGAAGCCGACCAGCCCCTCGTGGACGCCGCAGTTCAATCGTCCGCGCCGCTTGACGGCGGCCAGGGTCGGACTGGCGAATTCGGGCGCGGCCGCCTGGGCCTGGGCGGCGGGGTCCGCGCCGTCGTCGACGTCGGCCGGGCGGTCGTCCCGCCCGCAGGCCGCGACACTCAGGACCAGACCCGTCAACCCCGCGATCACGGCGCCGACCGCCGTCTTCCGCCCCACCGATCGTGCCCGCATTAGCGCCTCGCCGAAATTCGTCAGACCTTGCGCCCCGCCTGCTTTAGAGGCCTTTGGGGCCTGAACCGCAACCCTCCGTTCCGGCGCGCATGACCGATCGAACCGACCGCACCCGCCTGATCGCCTCCGCCACCCGCCGCGGAAAAGGCCGTCGCCCGGTCGCCCCGCCGGTCGAGCGCGCCTCGACCCTGCTCAACGATTCGCCCGCGGCCATGCGCGACGAGAGCCAGGGGCCGGTCTATGGCATCGAGGACCTGTCGGCGGCCCGCGAACTCCGCACCCTGCTGGCTGAACTCGAAGGCGCCGCCGACGCCTGGCTGGTCCCGTCGGGTCTCGCCGCCGTCACTGTGCCGCTCACCGCCCTGCTCCGTCACGGCGACGAGGTCCTCACCACCGACGCCCTCTATGGCCCCAGCCGCCGCTTCCTCCGGCGGCATCTCGGCGCGCGCGGCGTGACCACGGCCTTCCACGCGCCCGAAGCCTCGACCGACGACATCCTCGCCGCGATCACCGACCGCACCCGCCTGCTGCTGATCGAATCGCCCGCCTCCCTGACCTTCGAGATGCTCGATGTCCCCGCCCTGGCCGCCGCCTGCCGCGCGCGGGGCGTGTTGACGGTGATGGACAACACCTGGGCCGCCGGGCTCGCCTTCCGGCCCCTGGCCCACGGTGTCGACGTCAGCGTCCAGGCCGTGACCAAATATGTCGCCGGTCACTCCGATCTGTTGATGGGCTCGATCGCCGTCGCCGATCCCGCCGTCGGCCGGCCCATCGCCGAAACACTGGAGGACCTCGGCTGGCGGGTCTCGCCCGACGACGCCTGGCTGGCCCTGCGCGGCCTCCGGACGATGCCGCTGCGCTATCAGGAGCAGGCCCGGTCCGCGCTGGCCGTCGCCGGCTGGCTGCGTGAGCGGCCCGAGGTCGCCGACATCCTCTACCCCGCCCTGCCCGGCTCGGCCGGACACGCCCTGTGGGCGCGCGATTACACGGGCGCCGCCTCGATCTTCGGCGTCGTCATGCAGGGCGGCGACGAGGCTGCCGCCCATGCCCTGATGTCGGCGCTGGACCTGTTCGGCCTCGGCTATTCCTGGGGCGGGTTCGAGAGCCTGATCACCCATGAAACCGGCCAGCTCACCTTCCGCAAATCGCCGCCGACCCTGCCCGGCCAGCTGCTCCGCCTCCACGTCGGGCTCGAGGACCCCGCCGACCTGATCGCCGACCTCGAGGCCGGACTGGCCGCCTGGCGCGCCGCCGTCAGCTGAGCTTCGCCCGCGCGGCCTTCAGCTTCGTCTTCAGCGCATCCCGATTCCGCGCCTGCCGCTTCGTCAGATCGGCCGCCTTCCGCTCCAGCGCCTCGCGCTCGGCTTCCAGCGCCGCCGTCTCCCCGGCCTGCACCTGGTCGAGGGCAGCCAGTTCAGCCTCAAGCGCCTCGACCCGCGCCCGGTCCTTCGCGCTCGATCCGGCCTGGGCCTTTGGCGGCTTCGCCTTCTCTACCTTGCCCACATCGACCGACAGCCCGCGTTCGATCAGCGTGCCCGGCGCCGCCAGCGCCGCCGCATGATCAGGTCCGCTGTCGATCTCCTCCGCCGCGCCGTCCTTGAACAGGTCGCGCTTCATGCCCCAGGCCGTGAGCGCCCCGGCGCGCGAGGGCGCCGCCACGGTCCAGGCGTGGAAGCCGTCGGAATAGCGGAAGACCTTGAGGGCGCGCGGCATGCGCCCCCAACGGTTGGCGGGCCGTCGGGTTCTATCCGGCGGCGGGCGCGGAGCCGCCGACCGGCAGCCGCGTGACGATCCAGCCGCCCAGCAGCGGCGCGGCGACGGCGGCGATCTGCATCCAAAGGGGATGCGGGATCATCAGCACATTGGCGATTCCGCCGACCGCGATCAGTCCCGCGATCACCCACCCGGCCCAGCCCGTCCGCGACAGCCGCCGCGCCAGCCAGCCGCCGGCCAGGGCGCCGGCGAACCAGCAGAACACCACCCAGACCTTCGCCGCCATGGGCGCAGCGGCCGCGATCCGTTTGACGTCTTCCGGGTCGGCCGGGTCGAGTCCGGCAGGCGGCGGAAACGCAACGTAGCTCACCATCTCCAGCGCCATGATGACCACAAACGCCAGCACCACGCCGGCCACGATCCCCAGGATAGTTCTCAGCATCGGACGTCCCCTCCAGAACATGCCCGGGAACCTTAGCGGTTGGTGAGGCCGTCGACAGCGCAAAAAGCGCTCGACCGGCCGTGGCGCGCCCAGCAGGACTCG
>NZ_DLHQ01000045.1:114283-116902 GCF_002483305.1 Brevundimonas sp. UBA7664 | reverse complement strand
CAACCGTCCGCTTAGAAGACGGGGGTAAAGCGTTAAATTCCAGACGCTTGGCTGTAAAACCGTCTACTATCTACCTTAATGATCTCAATGACTTACGACGTCGCCGTAAAACATTGAGGACGAGAGGATCGGCATCTGAGGGTGAGCCGTTAGTGCCGAGTTCGCCCCGTAGTTGCGTTTCGGACTTGGCTGTCACAATGATTGCCCTCGGACCTTGGGAGGGGGCGATGGCTAAGAGAGACGACCTGCGGGTCGAAGACCTGCTGCTGGATGTGGACAACCCGCGCATTGGCGGCGTCGCCAGTCAATCGGAAGCCCTTGAAGCGATCGTCAATCTCAACGACAGCCACTTCAAGACCATGATGAAGAGCATTGCAGACCATGGGCTAGACCCAGGGGATGCGTTCTATGTCATCGCCGACGACCTCGAACTCGGCACCTATGTGGTGGTTGACGGTAACCGTCGGCTGTCCGCTCTGAAAACCCTGCAGAACCCCGCCCTACTCAACGGCACCCAGCTTTCCGATCGGGTGAAGAAGGCCCTCGCCAAGATATCCAGCGACTTCACCGGCACCTTGCCGACGAGCGTGGACGTCGTGATTTTCGATGACCGAGCCGCAGCAGATGAGTGGATCGAGCGACGGCATGGGCGCGGGCTCGAAGGGGAGGCTCGCATTCCTTGGAATCCGCTCGAAATACAGCGGTTTCAGAATGACCGTTCCATTTTGGACGTGATCGAGTTCGTCGGCAAAAACTCTACATTCAGCGACGATGAATGGTCAGAGATCAAACGGGCGGTGGAGGCAAAAACCAGCGTCTTGGGTCGTTTCCTCGAAGCCAAGGTGGGCATCGATTGGTTTGGCCTAGTCGTCGAGACAATCGACGGCGAGGACGTCCCCTCCTTCAAGGTCGACGCGAGCGCAGCGATAAACTTCCTCAGCAAGTTGATGAGCGACATTCGAGACAAGGTCGTCGACAGCCGAACTCACAACAAGACCCCGGAGATTGAAACGTATTTCGGGCAGCACGCCCCCGCATCGCCGATCTCCGCGCAGGCAAGTCCGGTGAAGTTCCGCGAGGCCTTAGTCAGCGACGGGAAGACACGCCCGCGCCAATCCGTCTCCGCCAAAACCAAGACCGCCAGCACTACGAAAACGGCCAAGGTCAAACCGCCTCGGAGGACGCTGGCGGAAGCCAAGCACCCGTTCGCTCCGCCGGATACCGAGAAAGGCAAGCAACTGCTGAGGGAGGCCTCAAAGGTGCTCTTGGCGGACAAGCCGCTGGCCTCAGCCTTCCTCCTTCGAGCGTTTCTCCAACACACGATCGACGTTTACATGACGGCCCACAGCCTGCCCTTCTTCGAAAACCAAGCGGGCAAGACCGTTAAGCTCGACTTGAAAACGAAGGCGGAACGGGTCCTGAGCCATCTCGTCTCGTCGGGCGCCGTGTCCGGCACGGAACTTCACGGCGTGAGGCGCACACTCACCGGTAAAAATGATCCCGCCTCTATCCAAGCGTTGAACGACTATCACCATGACCGCTATCAGATCCCTGCGGCCGACGTGCTTCGCAACGCATGGGAGTCGGCAAAACCCATGTTCATTGCTGTTTATGGTAAAGCCTGATGGCCGCGCGTTCCGGTGCCTTCTCCCCTCTTCGCTATCCTGGGGGGAAGGGCAAGCTGGCCAGGTTTGTCGCCGAGGTCATTCGGCAGAACGGGTTGTCCGACGGTCTTTACGTCGAGCCCTATGCCGGCGGCGCAGCTGTTGCATGGGAGCTCCTGCTGACGGGCGTGGTCCAGCGGGTCGCCATCAATGACATAAGCAAGCCGGTATTTGCTTTTTGGTCGGCCGTTCTGAACCAAACCGATGAGCTCGTTCAGCTCATATCGGACACGGAGGTTACCCTCGCAGAGAGGGATCGGTTGAAGGCGATAGTCGACAACCCGAAGGATCAGGACCCACTCCAGTTGGGCTTTGGGCTATTTTTCCTGAATCGCGTCCACCGCTCCGGCATTTTGAACGGCGGAGTTATTGGGGGGCGGGCGCAAACTGGCGAATGGAAAATGGATGCCCGCTTCCACAAGGAAGACCTCATCACGAGGATCGAAGCCATCGCCGAAGCCCGTCGGCGCATCGATCTAACCAACGAGGACGCAGTCAAATTCCTCGGGGATGGTCAAGGGCGCTGGTCTGAACGAACCTTGGTCTACCTAGATCCTCCCTACTACGAAAAGGGAAGCCAGCTTTATCACCACTACTACCGACACCCGGATCATGCTCGCGTCTCAGCCGCGGTGAGGGCCCTCCAAGCCCCGCGCTGGATCGTCTCGTATGA
Source organism: Brevundimonas sp. UBA7664 (assembly GCF_002483305.1). Taxonomy (GTDB): domain Bacteria; phylum Pseudomonadota; class Alphaproteobacteria; order Caulobacterales; family Caulobacteraceae; genus Brevundimonas. Next base: position 114,565 of record NZ_DLHQ01000045.1, on the reverse strand, counting down.
CGACGTGACCCCGATCCACGATCTTTATACCGAAACGGAGTGGCTGCAGTACTCCATTGGTTACAGCGCACGCGCGCGCGGCCGAGGTCGGGAAGCAATGTTCTTCAGTGACGGCCTTGTGGTCCCCGAAGTGATGGGCTCGATGGTGGAACTTGCGCGCAGCGACGGCGATCCAGCGTGCCGCCCCATAGCTGCGTAGGCGGACGCTCAAGGAGGCAGATCGGTAAAACCGGCTGTAAAACCGTCATGACCGGATCGGCTAGAACCGTGGCGCGCCCAGCA
>NZ_DLHQ01000045.1:74858-114269 GCF_002483305.1 Brevundimonas sp. UBA7664 | reverse complement strand
CAACCGTCCGCTTAGAAGACGGGGCTATTCTGAGGCTTTCCAACCGCATGGCTGTAAAACCGCCCCGGACCGCACCAAACCACCACTGGCGACGGTCGGCCGCGGTAAAACTTCCGGCGCTGATCTGATGGCGATCGGCGTCCCCTTCCCCGAATCGAACCGCGTCCTGACGGCGCCCTCGCCCGAGGATGCGGCGGCCGACACGGTCTACGATCTGCACGTCGCTGTGTGGAAGGATCTCGACGGCCAGATGCACGTCACCAGCAAATGGCAGTTCTCGGCCGCCGAGCTGGCGGCGCTGCAGGCGAACGGCGGCGTCTTCTGGTTCCACTGTTGGGGCGAGAACCACCCGCCCATCTCGATCGAGACGGTCGACGCTTTTGGCCGGGATCGGACATGAGGCTGATTGCGGGTCTACGGATCATCGAGAGCCTGCATATGGTCGACGGTCCTTTCGAAGATTGGTCGAGGGTTCGCTCTCCCGGCCGCGCCCGTCGACGTAGATGGAGGCATCGCCAGAACATTCGGATCTACTACACGCCGAAGCCGGGCTTCCTTCGAACAGACGACGCCCTGATCGGTCACCCGGCTACCTGCGCTAAGCTCATCGCGGCCGTCCAAGACCGCCGACCGAGGAACGACTGGGCCGACGCGATCGGCTACGGTCTCACCAAGCTGGGGGTGATCTGATGCCCTGCACAGTGACCACGCTCCCCGATGGCGGCCGCGCGATCGTCTGCAGCTCGGCCCGGTCCCAGCGCTGCGCCTGCGGCGCGGTCGCGACGCAGCTCTGTGACTGGAAAGTGCCCGAGCGTCGCAGCGGGACATGCGACCGGCCGCTCTGCCGGCGCTGCAGCCATGGCCCGACGCCCGGCAAAGACCTATGCCCGGCCCACGCCGCTGTGTGGGCCGACGTTCGACGGGGACTAGAACCTGCCCTCCGGTCGATCGAGGAGTTCGCCCGCCGCATCCGCTCGGCGGTGGAGGCTGCGAACCAGCCATGAGGTTCAGCCGATTCCTTCGCCACGACACCGAGATGGTCACGGGCCGAGAGCGCGCGGGCGTCGAGCGATCCCAGCGAGAGAAGCTTCGACGACTGCCCCTCCTGGCCGCCATCGTCGCCGAGACCTTGCCGACTGTCGAAGAGCAAATGGAAACCAACCGCCAGGCGAAGCGCGAGGCCGAGCGATCGATCCGCCAGAGGCGGGCGGACGAATGGCGACAAGGCCGCACGGCGCTTTATCGGCTAAGCTCCAACCTCCGGCCCTTGGCGCTCGAGTACTGGAACACACATCGCTGGCTGCCTGGGTCGCCCCAACACCTGATCGCGATGGTGGGCAGCATCGAGCGCGGCGCCCTGACGCCTGACAAGATGAGCGCGGGCATTCGGACCAGCCTCGAGACTACCGCGCGGCTCGGGCCGGTGGCAGTGGGGCCGGCACCCAAGGGATGGCATCTGAAATCGGCTTGAGGCCGCAAGGATCTGCAATACGCCACAGGTCGGCGCCCTGCCCTATCAGCCCCGGCGGGCCTGCCCCCACCGAGGGCACCGAAGTGCAAAAAATTCGATCTCTAAAGCCCGCGGGCGAGGCGGGGGGAAAAGCGCGGCGCTCTGGTCGAGGCTGAGGTGGTCGGGGTCGAGGGGCCTCGCGCGCACGCGAGGGGCCTGTCAGGGGCCGTGGGGGCGGCGCTGGGCCCCGATGGGCAGCGGAGGGTCGCGGGAGGGCTGTGTGCGGGCTTCTGCCGGCCTGCGCGGCGGTGGCTCGGGCTGGGCTCTATGCCAGTCCGCGGGCCAGTCGGCCTGCAGCTGCAGGCATTGGTTGGTTTCGGGCGGGACGCCATGGAAGTTCACGACGCCATGACAGCCGAAGCGCCGGCATCGCGGCTGTCGGTTCCACAGCGTCTCGGCCGCGCCGAGCTTGAACTCCATGACCGTCAGGTCGACCAGCATGGTCAGGTGACAGTGGACGCAGACCGACCAGACCACCCAGCCTTGGTCGATCATCTCGCCGATCGACGCGGCGCGCTGGCGCCAGAACGTCGCCGGCCGGCGTTCCGGCTTCACCCAGCTCAACGGTCCAGCTCCTGACGGCTCAACCGACCCGACGCCGCTCTACGGCGCCATCGGCGATCGGTTCAAGCGGTTTCGTTCCCCTAATGTTCCTCTTCGGGATCCCGCGCACAAAAAAGGGCCCGCAGATCTGCGAGCCCTATTCTTGCGCTGGTCCCCCCGGTCCAGTTAGCGAGCGGTCCGGCTTATGTTGGCGGCAGAGGATCCACGCCCAGGATCGTCGCATAGGCCTCGCGGCTGTCGTAGGTGGCGTCGACGTGCTGAACCTTCCCGTCGGGCCGCAGCGTTGCGCGGTCATAGTCATCCACGCCGCCAGGAGTCACGGGCGTGGCGCGCCCGCCGGCGTTGACGGCCCAACCGATGAGCGGCTCGGTGTCGAGGTAGTCGCGTTGGCCATCCTCGCCGCCGCACTGATCGAGGACAAAGTAGCCGGGTGGAGCGGGGATGACGCCACGGATGTCGAAAGCCTGGGCCCGCTCCCAAGCGGCCGGCTCGGCCATGTAGGTCTCACCTGTGGCCACCTCGAGTGAAACAAGGGGGCCGTCGAGATGGGCGCGCGTGACCCGGTTAACAGCCAGCTGAGAGAAATCGACGAGTCTTACGAACGACATGGGCAGCTCCCGGGGCAAGCGACCATGGTGGCCGATTCGGGCCGCCATGGTCAGTCCCTGATCAGCCGGTGATGATCACTTCGCCGGCGGGCCGCGCGCCCTGCCCGGCCAGGCCGTAGTGGGTGCTGACGCCCTCGATCGAGAACCTGGCGAAGATCTCGCGCACCCGCGGGTGATCGTTGAGCGACAGGATGAAGCGGCCCTTCAGCCGGCCCAGCTGCTCGGCCATCACCTCGAACTCGGCCTGGTCGAACATGCCCGGGCCATAGTCGTCCTCGCAGCCGAAATACGGTGGGTCGAGGTAGAACAGGATCCCGGCCTGGTCATAGCGGGCGATGAACTCCGCCCAGGGCAGCTGCTCGATCGAGACGGCCTCGAGACGGCGCGCGGCCGCGAGCAGATCCTCGCCCACCTCGCTGGCGCGGAATCGGCTTGGCCGGTTCTTGGCCATGCCGAAGTTCCGGCCGCTGACCTTGCCGCCGAAGGCCATCTTCTGCAGCACGACGAAACGGGCGGCGCGCTGAAGGTCGGTCAGCAGCGTCGGATCCTGACGCTGCGCCAGGTCGAAGTCTGCCCGGCAGTGCAGCTGCAGGGCGATCAGGTCGTTCAGGGCCCCGGCGTGGGCCCGCATGCACCGGAACAGGTTGGCGACGTCATAGGACCAGTCGTTGATGATCTCGACGCGCGGCCGGCGTTGGCGCCGGAAGAAGACGCCGCCCATGCCCACGAACACCTCGGCGAAGATGTCATGCGGCGTGGCCTCGATGAGGGCGCAGGTGCGCCGGGCTAGGTTTCGCTTGCCGCCGATATAGGGCGCGATCGGGCGGACGGACTGGACGGGAAGGAAAGCGTTTGCGTTCACAGGAGACTCAACAACAGGTTGCCCGCGCCGGTCAGGCCGGTGGCGGGGCGAAAGGGGTGTGCACCCCCGGACGTGTCGAGTTTCGGCTCGGCGGCTCGGGTGTTGACGCACCCGGCCCCCGCTTCTTCAGCTGGGGCACCCAGCCTCTCGCTCCCTGGGCCTGCGGGCCCAATCGCGGGCCGTTGTAAACACGGCCTTCGACAACAGGTCCGGCCAATGCTGCAGCGCGCGCTCGAGCTCCTCGCCACAGTCCAAGCCCGGGTCTTCGCGGGGCTGGCCATGTTGGCGGCCCTGGCGGCCTTCCTGGCGCCCGTCGAGGGTTGGACCTTTGAACTGCCACTGGCCATCGCCGCGGCCGCCACCCTCGCCCTGTGGCTGTTGGCCGAATTCCAGTCGGCCGTAGTCAGGCACCCGCACGACGTCGAGCTTATGAAGACCGTCCTGCAGCTGATCGGCGCTGACGAGCGCGCGCTCCTGCGCACCCAGGACTTCCTCGACGACTTCAAGCTGAAGGAATTCGCCGGCGTCCGCCGCATCTCGACCAGCTGGGAAGGACCGGAGTTCGAATTCCTCGACGCCGCTCTTCAGCGTCGCTGGGCCCGGACTTTTGGGGTCATGGTCACCTTCCGCGATGAAATGGCCCGACGGACGGCGCCTCGGCGCGGCGCCTTGGATTGGCAGACGGTCCGCACCGGCCGCGAGCTCGCCGCCGGCGACGAGATCAGCGACCAGGCCCGAGACGACGCCAAGGTGCTGAACGACACGGCAACCCAGCTCACGGCGGAGCTGGACGCCTTCATTCCCTACGCCAAGCGCCGCCTGGGTCTCTAGTCCTTCTCCGCCGGCGTCGGGCCCGGCGACTTCCGCTGATATTCGCGGAATCGGACCACATCGATGCCCAGCCATTCGTTGATGGCGGTGAACCGGCCCTGCAGGGGCACGATCTCCTGGTCATAGAAGACGTCGGCCGCCTTCCCGACGTCGCCGAAGCCGCCGGCGTTGGCCGGCACGATGCCCAGCAGCTGCGGCGGCGTTCGCCAGGCGGCCAGAATGTCGTCGCGGCTGGTGTTCTTGATGCCGAGGAACTCGTCCTTCGCCGCCACCTCGCTGATCGGGATGACCTGAATGCCGTCCTTCTTGCCCCCGGGGGCATGCAGGAAGACGTTCCTGAAGTTCCCGGGCCCCTTGCTGTTCCTCAGCGCGGTGCGCAGGCCGTCGACGTCGTTCTGATCGATCTGGCTGTCGGTCGAGTACAGGATGAAGCCGGCATGCGAGCCGTTCTCGTAATAGCGCCGGCGGAAGATGGTCGCCGATTCATTGAGCAGCGTGGCCTGGATCGCTCCGATGTATTCGGGGACGCCGTAGATGTCCTGGTTGAGGTCCGGCGCCATCAGCTGCAGCACGCTGTCCTTCTCGAATTCCCACTCGCCCAGGGCGCCGCGGCCGCGGTCCGCGTTCAGCTGGAAGAATTCGCCCGGCTCGACGCCGCGGCGGACGTATTTCGCCAGCGGCCGGTCGAGCCGCATAGGCCGGTTGCGGATGTTGTCCACCCGGGCGGGATAGGCGTTGCCCAGCGTGACCAGGTCCAGCACCAGGCCCTCGAAGGTCTGGGCGTTCAGAAGCGGGTGCGGGATGAAATGGGCCTTCAACAGGTTGACCCGCAGCTGGATGGCGCTGGCGTGGTGCGGGCTGGCGAACCGGGTCCGCGACAGGCCGGCCAGGTCGATCGGCGGCGTATACCAGCGGCCGTTCCGCCAGCACTCGAAGCTCTCCATGAACTCGCGGCGGCTCAGCACCGGCTCGGGCGCGCCGAAGGTGAAAGACGTCGCCTTGGCGGGCGAGCCGCTGGCCTCGATCAGGGCGGTCGAGGCATCGCTGCGGGGCATGCGGCGCGCGGCCAGCTGGGTCGCTCGGGTCATCAATCGAAGATCTCCATCATGCTGCCGGTGCGCCCGCCGTTCGACGGGGCCTCCAGAGCTTCGTTGTCGAGGGCGTGGGCGATGGCCCAGAACAGGTCGGCGTGGCCGGTCAGGGCCGATCGGCCGGCCTCATAGGTGGCCTGGCGTCCCGAGGCCGTCAGGGCCTTGCGGATGGCCATGAAGCTGGCCGTGACGTCGGTCTGGCCGGCGTCGTATTCCAGGCGCGCGTTGACGACGACGTCCTTGGCCTTCAGCACCAGGCGCGTCTTCACCTCGGGATTGTAGCGGTGGCCCCTGACGGCCGGGAAAAACTGGCGCACCAGCTGGATCACCGCCAACCCGATTCCGGTTTCGTCGATATCGATCTTCTCGACGCGGTACCGCTTCGTGACGCTCCGGATGGCCTCGGCCTGGGCCGTGAAGTCCATGCCGGTGAACTGCAGCTTCTCGAGCAGCCGGAACTTGCCACCCGGGACCGCCGGCGGCGCGACCACCACCAGGGCAGCGTTGTCGCCCGTCGCGGCCGGGTCATAGCCGACCCACACCGGCCGATCGCCGAACGGCCGCCGGCCGAGGATGTAGGCGGTCCAGTCGAAGTCGGTCCAGGCGTCGCGGGCGTCGACCTGACACCGGCGCATTTCGGTGAGCGGGAAGACACTCAGCGTGTCGTCCACGAAATTGCACATTAGCAGGTTGCTGAACTGGTCCGGTGGATACTGGATGCGCAGCTCGTCCAGGTCGAACAGGTCGCAGCCGCCGGCCAGGGCGTCCTCGATCGTCACGATCTGGCGCCAGCGCCGATCGGCCAGTCGCTTGCCCAGCTGCAGCGCGCCGTGGCTGACGTCGAACGGCTGTCGCTCGTGCTTCGGCTTGTGCTTCAGGAAGCTCTCGCCGGTCCAGAAGGCATAGGCCGGGTGGGTGATCGAGCTCGGCGTCGAGAAATAGGTCTGCCGATAGCGTTTCTGCATCGCGATCGCCGAGGCGACCTTCTGGATCTCCTCAAACCCATGCACCCACATGAATTCGTCGAAGTAGAAATTCCCGTGATAGCCCTGCGCCGTCCGGTAGTTCGTGCCCAGGAAGTAGAGCGTCGCCGGCGTCAGCGCCTCGCCCTCATCGCCCTCCCGGCCGATGACCAGCGGGTCGCCGCGCAGCTCGACGCCGATCGTCTCGAAGACGAAGTCGACGATATAGCCCCGGAACAGGTAGGCTTGGTTCTTCGAGGCTGACAGGAAGATCTGGTTCCGGCCGGTCTCGACCGCGTCGCAGATGGCCTCGAGCGCGAAATAGAAGGTCGCCCCGATCTGGCGGCTCTTCAGGATGACGCGGGTCCGCTCCTCGTTGGAGGCGACGTTCCAGCCTTCCTGATACTCGAACAGCTTCGCCTCGAAGGCCTCGCGCAGCTGCAGCGCCTGGGCCGCCGTGATGACGTTGGCCTTGGCCTTCTTCTTCGGGCCCGCGTTCCGGGCCGCGACCTTGTCGTTGAGGTGGCCGGAATGGCCGCCGTCGCTCTCGAACTTGCGGATGCGCGCGAACTGCACGGCCTGGCGGCCGAGCAGATCCAGCTCCTTGAAGTCCAGGCCGGACTTCCGGTCCTTCATGGCCAGGGCGATGTAACGGGCCTCGGTGACGCCCTCCATCCGCTCCAGCGTCGATGACTTGTCCCATTCGTCGCGGTGCTTCCACGCGGCGATCGTGCCTTCGGGCAGGCCCAGCAGATCGGCGATGTCCACCGGCCGCCAGCAGGCCCAATAGAGGAACTTGGCCGCCCGGCGGGCATCCAGCAGCGCCGTGACCGGGAAACCGAAGCCGCCGTTCGCGGACAGCAGGGCGCCCAGGTCTTCCGACCCGCCGTCGGGGGCGCCCTCGTCCTTTGTCGGCCGTAGCTTCATGGCCCGGACGCTGCCCGCGCCGCCCGGCCGACGCGCGCGAGGGCTGTTGTAAACCGCCCGCGCAACAACAGGCCCGCCTTGAGAAGAACGGCCCGGCGGCCCCGTCTAACGGCTCATTCGCGCGCCTTCCCTGGCGCTCCTCTGCAGCTGATCAGGACCGCCCGCCCATGGCCAAGACCAAGTTCCTCCGCGTCGCCGTCGCAGGCTTCACCGCCTCGGATGGCCGCACGATCGAGCCCCACTGGCTGACGGAAATGGCGGCGAACTACAACCCGGCCACCTTCACCGCCCGCGTCAACGTCGAACACATCCGCAACCTGTCAGCCGACGGCCCCTTCCCGGCGCTGGGCGACGTCCTGGCGCTGAAGACCCAAACCGACGAAATCGAGATCGCCGGCAAGAAGGAGAAGCGCGTTGCGCTTTACGCCCAGATCGAGGGCAACGACATCCTGCAGGGCTATCTGGCCAAGGATCAGAAGAAGTTCACCTCGATCGAGATCGAGCCGAACTTCTCGGGCAGCGGCAAGGCCTACCTGCTGGGCTTGGCGGCCACGGATAACCCCGCCTCGCTGGGTACCGAGGCCCTGAAATTCTCGGCCGGCCAGGATCCCTACGCCAAGGAGCTGAAGGCCGCCCTCGATGCGCGCAAGCAGCACGCCTCCTGCCTGTTCTCGGCCGCGATCGAGACCACCTTTGAGTTCGACACCGCGGCCGACGCCGCAAACCCGGCCGCCGGCGGCGAGTCCGCCCTGGACAAGGTGCTGAGCGCCTTCGCTTCCGCGCTGAAGCCGAAGGAAGAGCCGAAGCCGCAGAACCAGGCCGCCGATACCCCGGCCGACCCGAACGCCGGCCTGGTCGCCGCCTTCACCAGCTTCTCCACTGGCCTGACGACCGCGCTGAAGGCCGACCGCGAGGCCAGCGAGGCCAAGTTCGCCAAGCTGTCCAGCGAACTGGCCGGCCTGAAGGACGAGCTCGACACCACGCCGAAAAACCACAGCCAGATCCAGCGCCCCGCCACGCCCGGCGGCGAGGGCGCCGGCGTCGTCCTGACCGACTGCTGACCCCCGCCGTCCCCCTCGCCCCCGACTTCACCCGCTCCCCGATCGAAACCCCCGCCCGGATCCGAAAATGAACAGAGCCACCCGCATCGCCTTCAACGCCTTCCTCGATCAGCAGGCCGCGCTGAACGGCGAGGATCCGGACACCGTCCGCACCGGCAAACAGTTCACCGTCGACCCGTCGATCCAGCAGAAGCTGATCGACAAGGCCGGCGAGAGCTCGGAATTCCTGAAGGCCGTGAACATCGTGCCGGTCGAGGAGATGCAGGGCGCCAAGCTGGGCCTGGGCGTCAACACGCCGATCGCCGGCCGCACCAACACCGCCGGCGGCACCCCGCGGGCCACCGTCGACCCGTCCGGCCTGGACGAGCAGGGCTACGCCTGCAAACAGACGAACTCCGACACCCACCTGACCTACGCCAAGCTGGACATGTGGGCCAAGTTCCCGGACTTCCAGACCCGCATCCGCGATGCGATCGTGCGCCAGCAGGCCCGCGACCGCATCATGATCGGCTTCAACGGCGTCTCGGCCGCGGCCACGACCGACAAGGGCGCCAATCCGCTCCTGCAGGACGTCAACGTCGGCTGGCTCGAGCACTATCGGGCCTACGACGCCGGCTCGCGCGTGCTGGACGAGGGCGAGGTCGAGGACGATCTGATCATCATCGATCCGGTCGACGGCGACTACAAGAACATCAACGCGCTGATCATGGACGCCGTCCACAGCCTGATGCCCGCCTGGTCCCGCAACGACACCGAGCTGGTGGCCATCCTGTCGGATGACCTGCAGCACGACACCTTCTTCCCGCTGGTCAACAACAACCTCGAGCCGACCGAGACCATGGCGGCCGACCTGATCATCGGCGCCAAGCGCGTCGGCGGCAAGAAGGCGGCGGCCGTGCCGTTCTTCCCGAACGGCTCGATCTTCATCACCCGCCTGGACAACCTCTCGATCTACGAACAGTCGGGCAAGCGCCGCCGGACGATCGTCGACAAGGCCGAGCTGGACCGCGTCCAGACCTTCGAGTCGTCGAACGACGCCTATGTCGTCGAGGACTACGACTTCGGCTGCTTCATCGAGAACATCCAGTTCGGCCGCACCCCCGACTAAGCCTCCCGAGCGACTGACCCGGCCGGTTGATCCGGCCGGGTGCTTTCCCGGCAACACGGAGCCTTCCCCTTGAGCCTCGCCAGACGCGCCATCCAACGCAAACTCGCCGGTCAGAAGTTCGACTTCGCGGCCCGCCGCGCCATGCTCGACGCCGGACAGGCTGCGCGTTTTGATGATGGCGCCGATGACGCCGGCGACGCCGCCGCCGCCTCGGCCGACGCGCCCGCCCTGGCCCGCATCCTCGCAGGCGCATCGCCGGCCGCCGCACGGGCCATCCGCGCCGTCGCCGGGCGCGGCACCCCGGCGTCGCGTTTGCGAATGCGCAAGGAGGCCGCCAACGAGAACACCATTCAGGATGGCTCGGCCGACCTGACGCCCTACGACCAGATGCTGCTGCAGCTGCACCGCGACAAGGACCAGCTGAAGTCCATCCAGTCGACCGAAGGCAAGGTCGCGCTGAAGCGCGAACTCCTACCCGCCTACACCCCGTGGATCCTCGGCCGCCTCGAGGCCGCCGCCGGCGGCCAGCGTCCGTCGCAGGATGACGTCCTGGTCGCCGTCATGATCTGGTCGATCGACACCGGCGACTATGTCCACGCGCTCGAGCTGGCCGCCTATTGCCAGCGCTACGACATGGCCATGCCCTCCAAGATCACCCGCGACCTGGCGAACTTCGTCACCGAGGAGATCGCGGTGGCCGCCCTGGCCGCCTATCGCGAAGCCCCCGGGTCGGCCGACGCCTTCCCCGGCGCCATCCTGGGCGACGTGGAGGAGCTGTTCGCCGACGTCGACATGTTCGACCCGGTCAAGGCCAAGCTGAACAAGGCCCTCGGCCTGGCTATCCTGGCCGCCGTGCCGGCCGACGCCGCCGATGACCAGGTGGTCCTGATCAAGAAGGACGCACTGTCGCACTTCAAGCGGGCCCGCGAGCTCGACAGCGCCTCCGGCTGCGTGAAGCTGATCGAAGGCCTCGAGCGGGAGCTGAAGAAGATCACCCCTGGAGAGACCGATGCCTCGTAGATTCATGTCGCTGGCCATCGCCGGCTGCCTCACCCTGCTCGCAGTCGCCGCGCCGGCGATGGCCATGACCGCATCGCATATCGACTATCGATGGCCGGACTTTATCGACGCCGCCGCCCGCCTGCAGATCGAAGGCGAACTGCGCGCGCTCGACATCGAGCCTGTCGCCGTTGCGACGGCCGAACAGGTGCGGATCTACCAACTGCGCCGCGTCGCACGGCTTTCCGACGATCGGCTGGCGCTTTCGCCTGCACCGATCGGCTCCGACCTTTCGGTTTAACGAGCTCGCCCCCCGGCGCTCGGCGGCGGGAGGGGAATGCGACAGCCCTGTGGGCCGCTACGCCGCATCATCCCCTCCCCCACCGCCGTAGCCGGACGGGCCAATCCTAGGAAGGGAGACCAGGCCGTCTGGCCTCAATCCCGAAAGCGCATCTGACCTTGACCGGCTTCGTCTCCCTTCCCCCCAACTCCGACGCGGAACCGCCCGAGGAACGCCCGGCCGAATTGGTCGGCAACGACGGCTTCTGGCCCGACGTCAACCTGGTGCAGCTGCGCGACGCCGTCCGCCTCGACACCACCATCCTGCCCGATCGCCTGCGCGACGCCGTCATCCAGGCTATGCTCGAGCTGGCCCGATCGCTGGCCATCTGGCGCGAAGCCAACGCCGGCGACGCCGCGAACCTGCAGGCGGTCACCCCGCGTCGCGAGATCGATGGCGTTTCCGACTATGTCCACCTCTACACCCGGGCGGTCTACAGCCTGGTCGGCGCGGATCTGGGCGAACGTCTGCTCGCGCAATCGTCCACCGCCGCCGGCGGCGATCGCCGGGACGAGCTGACGGCCGAGGTGGATCAGCACCGCCGCAACGCCCGCTGGGCCGTCCAGGACTTCCAGGGCCTGCCCCGGGCCACCGTCGAGCTGATCTGATGGCCCTGCAGGCGGCGATCACCGTCAACGCCCACGCCGGCGAAACCCTCGACGCCCTGGTCTGGCGCACCCTCGGGCGCGGCCGCGGCTCCGTCGAAGAAATCCTTGCCGTCAACCCGGGCCTGGCCGCCGTTTCGGAGGCCATGCCCGAGGGCTACGCCGTCGTCATTCCGCCGGCGGCCGATGCCGACGAACTGGCCGTGACCGAGATGGTTCAGCTCTGGACCTGACGGGCCTGTTGTAAGCCGGGTCCGTAACAACAGCCCCGCGTCGCAATCGGCCGCGCGCTGGGCCGACATGCCGACATGTCCGCAACCGCCACCCGCAACAGCCCGGCGCTGACCATCTCCACGGCCCAGCTCGCCCTGGCCATTCTGGTCCAGGTCGTGGCAGCCGCCGTCCTGTTCGGCGGCCAGTTCCAACGCGTCGACGCGCTCGAGCGCGTCACCGAACCCCTCGCCAAGGGCGACCTGGTCGCCGTGCAGCGGGACGTGGCGTGGATCCGCGAGCGCCTCGAGAAGGGCGACCGGCCGTGAAAGTCACTCAGGCCCAGTTCTTCGGCTTCCTGAAAGCCCTGCCCCTGGTCCGATTCGCCCTGATGTTGGGCGGCGGCCTGGTCGCCACCATCGGTGTCGCCCACGTCCAGCTCTGGCTGCTGGGCCACCGCGGCTTCCCCAATCTCGAGAGCGTCTGGCTGGCCCGCGTCCAGGGCGCCGTCGCCCTCGGCTTGGCCGCCACCGCCATCATCGCCATCGTCATGGTCACCCTGGCCTTCGGCAAGGCCGGCCGCGTCGGCTTCAAGGGCGCTGGCTTCGAGGTCGATGTCGACTTCGACGAGCCCGATTCCCCGCCGCCATCCGGAGATCCGTCGTGAAACCCATCCGCCTGCTCGTGGTCCACTGCTCGGCCACGCCCGCCAACCGTGATATCGGCGTCGCCCAGCTGCGCGCCATGCACCTGCAGCTGGGCTGGCGCGACGTCGGCTACCATTACGTCATCCGCCGGGACGGCCGCGTCGAGAAGGGGCGGCCCGACACCGTCGTCGGCTCGCACGTCAAAGGCCACAACGACGGCTCGCTGGGCATCTGCCTGGTCGGCGGCGTCAAGCCGAACATGACCGCGGAAACCAACTTCACCGAAGCGCAGTACGCCGCGCTCGAGCAGCTGCTCCGCGATCTGCACGGCCGCTATCCCGCCGCCCGTATCTGCGGCCACCGCGACCTGTCGCCCGATCGCGACGGCGACGGCGTGGTCGAGCCGGGCGAGTGGGTCAAGGCCTGCCCCACTTTCGACGTCGGGGCTTGGTGGGCCCAACGTCAGCTGTCGCACTGATGGACCGGCTCCGCGCCTTCTGGGCCTCGGCCCAGCTGATCGTCTCTGCGGCGATCATCCTGGCCATCGTGGTCAGCCTTGTGGTCAAGTTCGGCTTCGCCTGGGCCCTGATCGCCTGCGTCGTGGTCTTCCTGATCTGGGCCCGCCGTTTCGACCCCGGTCCCTACGGTGCGAACGCCTGGTTCGTTCCCCTCGTCGGAATCTTCGCCGCTGTCTGCCTGGCTGTTGGCCTGATCGTCCGCCTGGCGGTGACCTGACATGCCGGACCTGCGCAAATTCACCCCGCTCCACTGGATCCTGGTCGCCATCGCGGCCGTGATCATGCTCGGCGCTGTCGTAAGTTTCATCGGAGGCCTCGGCTTCCGCTGGGATCCGTTCAACTGGACGCTCAAGCGGGCCGAGCGGGCCGAGAGCCAGCTGGTCACCGCCAGATCCGACGGCGCGGCCCGGGCGGCCGAGGTCTCCGGAGCCCAGGCGACCACCCGCATCGTCGAACAGGCCGCCGTCGATCGCGCGGCCGCGACCGACGTCGTCCACCGCTACGCCATTCACCTCGAGGCCTCCGCCCATGACCCGATTCCTGTCCCTGACGATGGCGCTGATCTGCGCTCTGTCATCGGCGAGCTGTGCGGGCTTCGGCCTGCCGTCTGCGCCGGCCACGGTGACGCCACCGCGGCGCGAGCTGCCGGCGACGGCGCGCCAGGCCTGCCAGATCCCCGCCCTTCCCGCTGACCTGACCTATCCGGGGCTGAAGCTGCTGTTCGCGGCCGCGGCCGCGGAGATCCTGCGCTGCGACGTCGCGCGCCAGACCGGCGTGGACACCCACGACGGCGAGCATGCGGACGAGGATGCCTGGCTCGGCCGCCGCGTCGGGACGAACTGACGCCTAGCCGCCTGTTGTAAACCGCCCGGCCGACAACAGCCCCGCCTCGCGCCCGCGCGGCGACCGTAGCGTCATGCGGCCTTCCCCGTCGTCCCGACACCCTGTCTGCCCGCCCTCCGGAGCCACCCATGCCCTTCGCCGCCAAGACCGTCGACCGCACCATCGCCGAACCCGGCCTCGAGGCCGCGGTTGAAACGACCGCCTACGGCACCCGCGGCTTCGCCCGCATGGCGATCCAGTCCATCGCCAAGCTGGTCGGTGACGTCTGGAAGGCAGTCCCCGTCTCTGCCGACGATCCGCTGCCGACCGCGGCCCGCGGCTATCGCAGCGCCACGGCCATCGTGGTCGGCACCAACCAGACGCCCGGCCGGGCTGTCCACGTCATCGCCACCGTCGCCGGCCTGGTCAAGGTGCGCCTGGCTGATGACACCGAAGTCCTGTTCCCGGTGATCGAGGGCGTGACCATCCTGCCCGTCGAGGCGAAGACGATCGTCGCCGCCGGCACGACCGCGACCGTCACCGGCTACCTGAACCTGGCCTGATCCGGCCGCTGGCCAGGAGGCGCGCATGTTGAAACCTGATTCCGTGCGCGCCTTCCTGACCGCCGCCATCCCGGCGCTGAAGGCCGAGCCCGACCGCCTGCAGATCTACATCGACAAGGGCTCGATCCGGGCCACGGGCGTTCCTGGCGCTAGCGGCGTCATGGGTTTCGAGTACCGCTACACCTGCACCCTCATGCTGCTGGACTTCGCGGTCCATCCGGACGCCGTCATGACGCCCCTGGTCGCCTGGGTGGCCGTCAACGAGCCCGAGCTCCTGCAGAACTACGACAAGAACCGCGAGGGCCTGGCCTTCGAGGCGGACATCCTCGACGCCAGGAAGATCGACCTGCAGATCAGCCTGCCTCTGACCGAACGCGTCATCGCCACGCCGGTCGACGGCGGTTTCAACATGGTCCACGCCGCCGAACCGGCCCAAGCGGGCGTCGAGAGCTGGCCGGCCGGCCCGGCCAGCCCACCCGTCATCCACAGCATCTACGCCGACGGCGAGCTGATCGCCGAGATTCCGGCGCCCTGACGTGGCCGATGAGCTCGAGCAGCTCGAGGACTGGATTGGCGGCCTGATCCAGCAGATGCAGCCGGCCGAGCGCCGCAAGCTGGCCCGGGCCGTCTCGCTGGATCTCCGACGGGACAACGTCGACCGCATCGGGGCCCAGAAGAATCCGGACGGATCCAGCTACACGCCCCGCAAACGCGCGCCGCTGCGGTCCAAGTCCGGCCGGATGAAGCGCCGCGCCGACGCCATGTTTCAGAAGCTGCGCAAGCCCGCCTATCTGACCGCGGCGCATGACGAGAGCGAGGCCAGCATCGGCTTCCCGAACGCCACCGTCTCGCGCGTGGCCCGCGTCCACCAGGACGGGCTGCGCGATCGCGTCGCCCGCACGGCCGACGCGCCGATTGTCGCCTATCCGAAGCGCGTCCTGGTCGGCTTCAGCCCGGGCTACCGCGAGCGTCTGGCGGATCTGGTGTTGGCGCATCTGAACCCGGGCTAGAACGTCCCCTGCGCGAGGGGCGCTGTTGTAAACCGCCGCCGTGACAACAGCCCTGCCTCGCGCGCGGGCGACGGCGACGACGACATGGGGCCATGCTCAGCCCCTCCGTCACCAACACCGGCGTCGACCTGTCGAAGCTGCCGTCGCCGGAAGTGGTCGAGACCCTGTCCTACGACGTCATCCTGGCGGCCATGTTGGCCGACCTGGTGGCGCGCGACCCGGCCTTCACTGCCCTCGTGCCCAGCGACCCGGCCATGCGCATTCTCGAGGTCTGCGCCTACCGCGAGCTGCTGATCCGCCAACGCGTCAACGACGCCTGCAGGGGAGTCATGGTCGCCTACGCCGTGGGCGGCGCCCTCGATCACCTCGGCTCCCTGGTCGGGGCCATCCGCCTGGTGTTGACCCCTGCTGACGAAGAGGCCGGAACCGACGCCGTCCTCGAGAGCGACGATTCCTTCCGCCGACGCATCGTCCTGGCCCCGGACGGCTTCTCGGTCGCCGGGCCCGAGGCGGCGTATGTCTACCATGCCCTGTCCGCCCACCCCGACGTCCTCGATGCGACGGCGATCAGCCCGGAACCGGGCGAAGTGCTGGTCACAATCCAGTCGCGCATCGGCTCGGGCGTCGCCGACGCTGAAGTCCTCGAGGCGGTCGACGCGGCCCTGAACGCCGAAACCGTGCGCCCCTTGACCGATCAGGTGACCGTCCAGTCCGCATCGATCGTCAACTATGCGGCCGAGGCGGAACTCTGGATCTTCGCCGGGCCCGACAGCGCCGTCGTCCTGGCCGAGGCGATCGCCAGGAGAGATCTCTACATCGCCGAATGCCGCCGGCTCGGCCGAACGCCCACGCGCTCCGGCCTGATCGCCGCCCAGCACGTCGCCGGCGTTCAGCGCGTCGTCCAGATCCAGCCGGCCGCCGACGTCGAAGTCGACCGCACCCAGGTTGCCGTCTGCACCTCGGCCAGCACCACCATCGCCGGCATCGACGAGTAGCGGCGGATGACGACACCGGTCCTACAGCCGCCGAACACGAGGAAGGGAGATCGCGCGCTCGAGCTCGCGAGCGCGCGCCTTGCCGCCGTGCCCGTCGTCTTCCCGGTCGTCTGGAACCCCGAAACCTGCCCCGCCGATCTGCTGCCCTGGCTCGGCTGGGGCCTGTCGATCGACATCTGGGATCCGGCCTGGCCGGAAGAGACCAAGCGCCAGATGATCGCCCAGGCGATCGAGCGACAGCGCCGCAAGGGCTCTGTAGCCGCCGTGCGCGAGGTGCTGGACGCCTTCGCCGTCGGCCTTTCCATCCACGAATGGTTCAACACGGGCCTTCCGCCTTACACCTTCGAGGTCCGCCTGCCGGTCGAGGGTGGCGAAACGCCCTTGGCCAGCTTCATTGAGAAGGTCGCCGACCAGGTCGTTCGGGTGAAGCCCGCTCGGGCCCACTTCACAGTGGCCCAAACCCTCGATCTGGCGGCCGAGGTCGGCCTTCTGGCTGTCGGCCGGGCCGCTGCAGCCCATCGCATGGAAATGGCCGAGGCGGCCGACGTCGACTGGTCCGATCACCTCCTGACCAGCGATGGCGAACCCCTGTTCACCGAGGACGGCGAGCCGCTCCTGGAGGAAGACGCATGACCACCCTCGCCCTGATCGTCACCAACGCCGGCTACGCCGCCCTGGCGGACGCAGAGACCATGGGAACCTATGCGGTCCATGTCGTCGAGATCGGCCTGACCGACCAGGTGTTCGTGGGCGCCAACACCCTGACCGCCCTGCCCGGCGAACATAAGCGCGTCGACACCATCGCCGGCGAGGTCACCGGCCCGGCGTCGCTCAACATCGTCATGCGTGACGATGGCGGCGACAGCTACGGCGTGAAGGGTTTCGGCCTCTACCTCGAGGACGGGACGCTGTTCGCGGTCTATTCCGCCGGCGAAACGATCGTTGAGAAGTCCGGCCTGGCATCGGTTCTGCTGACGATCGACGTGGCCTTCACCGACGTCGACGCTGCCCTGATCGAGTTCGGCGATATGAGCTGGACGAATCCGGCCGCCACCGAAACAGTCAAGGGCGTCGCCGAGATCGCCACCCAGGCCGAGGCTGAAGCCGGCGCCGACCACACCCGCATCGTTTCGCCCTTGGTACTGGATAGCGTCGTCCGGGCCCGGACGATCACCGGCGGGGGCCTGATCACTGGTGGCGGCGACCTGCGCGGCAATCGGGTACTCACGCTCGAGGAGGCCAGCGAAGCCGAGGCCGTGGCCGGCGTGAACGCTTCCAAAGCCATCACGCCCCGACGACTTAAGGCCGCGATCGACGCCCTGATCGCCGGCGCGCCCGGCGCGCTGGACACCCTGAACGAACTCTCCGCGGCCTTGGGCGACGATCCGGACTTCGCCGCCACGATGACCAACGGCCTCTCCTTGAAGGCGTCCCTGGCCTACGTCGACGCCCAGCTGGCCGCCGCGCGTGAGCAGCTGCTGGTCGAACGCTGCGGCACCCTGGCTGTCCTGGGCTACGACATGGCCCTCTTCGACCCCACGGTCATGATCCTGGCCAACGGCGGCACCGCCAGCCGGGTCGATGATGCCCGGCTCTTCGCCAAATTCGGGACCACCTACGGGGTCGGGGACGGCGCCACCACCTTCGGCCTGCCCGAATGGCGCGGCGAGTTTGTCCGGGCGCTGGATCTCGCCCGCGGCATTGACGTCGGCCGAACTCACGGCTCGGCCCAGGCGCAGTCGATCCAGAGCCACAGCCACTCCATTCCGTCGAATGACGACAGCAGCACCGGCAACGGCTATGTCGAAGACGCGCAAGGCTCGGGTACGGCGCGGACCGCCAGCACCGGCGCGACTGGCGACACCGAAACGCGGCCCCGCAACATCGCCCTGCCCCACGCCATCTGGCGCTGACGCCGCTGTTGTAAACCGCCGCCGCGACAACAGCCGCTGCGCGCGGCGACCTGCGCGCGCGACCAACAATGGCCCATGGCCAAAACAACCACGCTCCCGCTCGCCGGACCGCTGACCGGCGCTGAAGCCCTGATCGCCTCGCAAGACGGCCAAAGCGTCCAGGTTCCGATGGAAGACGTGGTCGACAAGGCGCGCGAAGGCGCCGAAGAGCTGACTGCAGAACTTCGTGAGCCCCTTGCCGGATACATCGGCGATGACGCCGTGGTCCCGCTCTATCTCGACGCCAACGGTCGATTGGTCGTTGGCGTGGATCGGGCAACCGGCAAACTGGTCAATCCCGCGATCCCGGAGACGCGCTACGACGTGTTCCTCGGCCAGTCCGGCCAGGCTCTCTATATCGGATCAGATGACGTGCTGCCCCTGGTCCTGGACCTGGGCGGCCGTGTCCTGACCGGCTTCAACCGGACCACTGGCGCTTTCGTGGGGGTGGCCACCAGCGCGGGTGGCGGCGAGGCCGCGCCGCCGACGCTGATCGCGGCGCCCCGCGTTCCCCTGACGACGCCGATCATCCCCAAGGCCTATAATCACCGGCTTTCGTATGGCCAGTCGCTCAGTGTGGGGGCCGCCGCCGGCGCGCTGCTGTCGATCACCCAGCCCTACGCCAATGTGACCTTCGCCGGCGGTCCGCGCGCGTGGGACGGCGCGACCTGGGATTTCGGGGCCTTCAAGCCGCTGGTCGAGGACCAAGTGTCGCCCGCCCCCGACGCCAGTACAAACCGGAAGGAGACGCTCTGCTCCGGCTCGGCCAACTACACGACGGAATGCCTGATCCGCGAGGGATGGGCGCCCGATGATCACATCATCCTCGCCTCGACGGCCGGCCACGGCGGATATCGCATCGACCAGCTCGACAGCAGCGCGCCCTGGTATGCGAACCTGCTGGCCCACGTCAGCGGTGCACAGGCTCTCAGCACCGACCATGCCGTCCACGCGCTGGACTGGATTCAGGGCGAGAACAACGTCGGCGTCACGAACTTCGCCACCTATCGAGCAGACCTGGAACAGTTCCAGGTGGACGCCGAGACGGACATCATCGCCATCACCAGCCAGGCGTCGCCCGTCTACCTGCTGACCTATCAGCTCAGCTACGGCGTGAAGACCAGCCCCGATATCGCGCTGGCTCATCTCGACCTGGCCCAGAAGAACCCCAAATTCTTCCTGACGACGCCGACCTATCACCTGCCCTATGGGGGCGACAACGTACACCTGACGGCGCTCGGCTATAAATGGATCGGCGCCTACCACGGGCGCGCCTATGCGGAACTGGTCCTGGGCTTCCAGCCGCAATGGCTGAACCCGGTCAGCGCCACCGTTCGGGGAGCCGAGATCCGGGTTCGGTTCGACGTCCCGACCCTGCCGCTGGTCCTGGACACAGAGGCCCTCGCCGTCACCACGGATCACGGCTTCGCGGTGACCGACGACGCGGCGGCCGCGGAGATCGAGTCGATCGCCGTCTCGGGCCGGGACGTCGTGATCACATTGTCCGACATCCCCACCGGCGACGTCGTCGTCCGATACGCCCTGGACCACCTGGGCGCGGGGCTGACCATCACCAACGGGGCCAGCGGCAACCTGCGCGACAGCACGCCGGACACCGCGATGATTTCCGGCCTGGCCTGCCCGCTCTGGCACGTCTCCCCCGCTTTTCAGCTGAACGCCATCGCCCTGGAGGCCTGACCATGACCGCCTATCCCCTCGTCACCATTCTTCCGTTCGAAGTCGATGACGACACCCTGCCGATCGTTCCCGAGAGCGATCTCCAACGCCTCTATCCGTACGAGGCGGCCGCCTACGAGCACTGGATCCTCGGCGGGTCGGCCGACAGCCTGATCGGCCGCGTCAACGGCCGCAGCCTGACGCCGCAAAGCAACGGGATCACCTATCCCAGCGAGGATTACCTCTCGATGCTGGGCACCCAGGGCAAGGCCCTGCTGACCGACATGGAAGAGTCGATCACCCACACGGATACGATCGTGGCGGTGTTGCGCCGGACGGGAGGATCGCCGGCGGCCTGTGTGCCCTTCGGCACTCTCAGCCCCTCGGCCGACGCCCCGACGACTGGCTGCTCGCCGTTCTTCTCGACTGCGGACGTGATCTGGAACCGGGCCAATGGACTGAACACCGGCGTCAGCACCGGCAAGACCGCGCCCGAGGACGTCTGGCTGTTCATCGCCATGGCGCGCTCCATTACCGCCCTGGGAATGACGATCCGCCTCCTCGTCGGCGGCCAGACGCTTCACCAGGAGGCGCCCGCCGGGACCTATCGCCCCGCGGCCAGTCCGAAGAAGATCGCCCTGGGCAGCGCCTACTTCAACTCAAACGCTTCGGCGGCCCAGGATGTGGCCGAGTTCCTCCTGTTCGATCAGGCGCTGTCGGCCTCGGCCCTGGCGGCGCTCTACGCACGAACCAAGGCGCGCTGCGCCGATCGCGGCATCACCGTCGTCTAGTCAGGACAGCGACCCTCCCTGTTGTAAACCGCGCGCGCAACAACAGCCGCAGCGCGCGCGGGGCCCGGCGTCCGACCAACATGGCCGGACATGCGCAGCAGCGACCAAAGCCAGGACCAGAACGGGGACGCCGCCAATGCGGTGCGCGATCTCGTGCGCCTCGGCGTCGTCCAGTCCGTCGACCTGGGCGCCGCGCGCTGCATCGTGGATCTCGGCGATGACCTGATCACCGGGCCCATCCCCTGGACGGCGGGCCGCGCCGGCGGGCTGAAGATCTGGACGCCGCCGACCGAAGGCGAGCAGCTGCTGGTGTTCGCGCCTGAAGGCGATCTCGAGCGCGCCGTCGCCGGGCCGTCCCTGTTCTGCGACGCCAACGCCGCGCCGGCGGCCGACGGACGCACCCACATCCAATTCCCCGACGGCGCCACGATCGCCTACGACCTGGCCGGCAAGCTGGACATCACGGTCATCGCCGACGTGAAGGTCACGGCCCCCGGCAAGATCGAACTGATCGGCATCGTCGAAATCACGGGCGACGTTTCGATCACCGGCGACGTCTCCGTCGACGGCAAGGTAGAGGCGACCGGCGACGTCAAAGCCGACACGGTCAGCCTGCAGGGCCACAAGCATACCGGCGTCACCGCCGGCGCTGGCGTCTCCGGTCCGCCGCAGGTGGCGCCATGAGGGGCATGCAAGCCGGCACCGGCAAGCCGATCAGCGGCCTGGACCATCTGATCCAATCCATAGCCGACATCCTGACCACGCCGCTCGGGTCGCGCGTGATGCGCCGCGACTACGGCTCGGCCCTGCCCGACCTGATCGATCAGCCCATGAACGGCGCCACCCGCATGCGCCTCTTCGGCGCTGTCGCCACCGCCCTGCAGCGCTGGGAACCGCGCATCCGCCTGACGCGCGTCTGGCTCGAGCGCGGCGCCCGCGACGGCTCCTGGATCCTCACCCTCGCCGGTCGGCGTCTCGACGTCCCCGCCCGAAGCGAGCTCGCCGCCTTCGACTTCAACCTCACGCTGGGCGCCAACGCCCAGCCCGCCTGACCCCGGAGCCCCTATGTCCGACACGTTCTTCCACGGCGCCCGCGTTACCGAAGTCACTGAGGGTGCGCGCGACCTGCAGGCCCGGTCGACGTCGATCATCGCCATCGTCGGCACCGCGCCAGACGCCGACGTGGATCTGTTCCCGGTGGACACCCCTGTCCTGGTGACCGATCTGCCGACCGCGATCACCGACCTGGGCGCAGACGGCACCCTGTCGCCCGCGCTCGAGGCCATTTTCCAGATCACCACCCCGATCGTGGTCATCGTGCGCGTCACCGAAGGCGAGGGCGCTGAGGCGGCGGCCGACACGCTCGAGAACATCATCGGCGCGGCCGGGCCCAAGACCGGCCTCTACGCCCTGCTCGGCGCTGAAGCCGCCGTCGGCGTGAAGCCCAAGATCCTCGGCGTCCCGGGCTTCGGCGCGGAAACCGTCACCGCCGCCCTGGCGATCGTGGCCAAGAAGCTGAACGCCTTCGGCTACGCCGGCTGCGACACGGCCGACACCATCGCCGAGGCCGTCACCTATCGGGAGGAGTTTTCCGACCGCGAGATCATGCTGATCTACGGCGACTTCAGCTCGGGCGACGCGATCGCCCGCGCCCTGGGCATGCGCGCCTATCTGGACGAGACGCAGGGCTGGCACAAATCCCTGTCCAACGTCGCCGTCCCGGGCGTGACCGGCGCCGTGCCGGCCCTGCACTTCGATCTGCAGGATCCTTCGTCGGAATCGGGCGTCCTCAACGCCGCGGCCGTCACCTGCATCGTCCAGCGCAACGGCTATCGCTTCTGGGGCAACCGCACCTGCAGCGACGATCCGAAGTTCGCCTTCGAGCCCTACGTCCGCACGGCCCAGGTGCTGCGCGAAACTATCGCCGACGGCCTGATGTGGGCCATCGACAAGCCGCTGCACCCGACCTTGGCGCGGGACATCCTGGACACCATCAACAATGAGTTCCGCCAGCTGAAGGCCCAGGGCCGCATCATAGACGGCCGCGCCTGGCTGGATCCCAGCATGAACACCGCCGACACCCTGGCCGCCGGCAAGCTGGCGATCGACTACGACTACACGCCCGTCCCGGTGCTCGAGGATCTCGAGCTGACCCAGCGGATCACTGATCGCTACCTGGTCGGCTTCGCCGACGAGGTGAACGGCGCGGCCTGACCGCAACCCCCGCCCTCGCCCATCCCTCTCGCTGACACCGGACCTTAAACGCCATGGCCGCTCTGCCCCGTAAGCTCAAGAACATGAACCTGTTCGTGGATGGCTCGTCCTTCCTCGGCGAGGTCGCCACGGTCACCCTGCCGCCCATGACGCGCAAGACCGAGGACTATCGCGGCGGCGGCATGAACGCCCCGGTCAAGACCGATCTGGGCATGGAAGGGCTGTCGCTCGAGTGGGGCGGCGGCGGCTTCATGCCCGAGATCCTGGCCAAGTTCGGCGACCCGAGGATCGGCGGGGCCCAGCTCCGCTGGATGGGCGCCGTGCAACGCGACGACACCGGCGCCGTCGACTCCGTCGAGGTGGTCACCCGCGGCCGCTTCAACGAGATCGGCCGCGGCGAAAGCAAGGTCGGCGAGGACACCGAGCAGACCCACAAGACCGACCTGGTCTTCTACGCCGAGTACTGGAACGGCGTGGAGATCTTCTACATCGACATCCTCAACATGATCGAGCGCGTCCGCGGCGTCGATCGCCTCGCCCAGCAGCGCAAGGCCATCGGGGCCTAGGCCCCGCCCCGCCTGACCAGATCGCCCGCACTTCATCTACCGTCTCAGGATTAACCCATGGCCGAAACGATCTTCACCCCCGTCGAATTCGAGGAGGGCTTCAAGCGCGGCGAAGAAGACGTCGTGAAGGTCCAAGTGCGCCGGCCGGCCGCCGGCGAGCTGCGCGGCCTGGCCGTGCTGGACATCCTTCGGCAGGAATACGCCGCCGTCGCCAAGCTGGCGCCGCGCGTGACCATGCCGGTGATCACCGAGGCGGACGTCGCCGCCCTCTCGCCGGCCGACTTCATGACGTTGGGCTCGGCCATCGCTGATTTTTTCATGAGCCGCCAGGCGCGGGAGGCGGCTGGCCTGTAAGCGTCGACGAACTCTTCGGCGTCATCGCGGCCATATACCACTGGCCTGAAGAGACCATGGACCGCTGGACCGTCGAGGAGCTGATCGATCACCACCAGCGGGCCGTGCGCTTGTGGAACCAGATGCACGGCGACGGCGGCAAGAAACCCTGATCCATGGACAAGAACCTCCGCCTGCTGGTCCGCCTGGACGCCATCGACAAGGCGAGCCGCCCCATGCGCGGCATCGAGAAACAGGTCCGCGCCGCCAGCGACGCCCTCAGGCTGAACCGCGCCGAGCTGAAGAAGCTCGAGGCCGCCCAGCGCGATGTCGCCGCCTTCCGCGGGCTGAAGGCCTCGCTCGAGGCCAACAAGCGCGCCATGCTCGAGGCCCAGGCCAAGGCCCAGGCGCTGGCCCGCGAACACGCCAAGGTCGAGGCACCGACCCGCAAGATGACGGCCGCCCTCACCAAGGCGCGCAGCGAGGTCAAGGCGCTGAAGGCGGCCCAGGAGGGCCATGCCCGCGAGCTCAACCAGGTGCGCGGCCGACTGGACGCCGCCGGCGTCTCTACCCGCAACCTCGGCCGGGAAGAGCTGGCGCTCCGGAACAACATCACCCGCGCCAACAGCGCGATCGACCAGCAGAAGACCAAGCTCAAGGCCCTCGGCGACCAGCAGCGCCGCAACGCCGCCGCCCGCGATCGCTACAGCCAGACCACGGCCTTCGCCGGCCAGGCCGCCGGCGCGGGCGCCGGGGCGCTGGGCGCGGGCATGGCCGTCGCCGCGCCAGTCGTCGTCGCCGGCAGGGCCGCGATCGACTTCGAGCGCGCCATGGCGGGCGTGAAGAAGGTGGTCAACTTCCCCACGCCGAAGGCCTTCCAGCAGATGAGCCGGGACATTCTGGACCTGTCCGGCCGGATTCCGGTGGCGTCGGGCGAGCTCGCCGGCCTGGTGGCCCAGGGCGCGCGCGCCGGCGTGGCGCGAGGGGATCTGCTCGCCTATGCCGAAGCCGCCGCGAAGATGGGCGTGGCCTTCGACATTACGTCGGAGGAGGCCGGAGAGATGATGGCCGTCTGGCGCACCGCCTTCGGTCTTCAGCAGCGCGAAGTGATCGGCCTCGCCGATCGCGTGAACTACCTGACCAACAGCTATGGCGGCAACGCCGCGAAGGTGTCGGAGATGATCACGCGCGTCGGGCCTCTGGCTGACGTCGCCGGCGCGTCCAGCTCAGTCTTGGCGGGCCTCGCCCAGGTGATGAATTCCGTCGGCGTTGAAGCCGAGGTCGGCGGCACCGGCATCAAGAACATGCTGCTGGGCCTGACCAAGGGCGCGGCCGCCACCCGCATGCAACGCCAAGCCTTCGCCGCCCTGGGCCTCGACGCCGGCCGGGTCGCCAAACAGATGCAGACCGACGCCGAAGGCGCCATCACTGGCGTGCTGCGCGCCGTCGCCCGTCTGCCCAAGGAACAGCAGCTGTCGGTCCTGGGCCAGCTGTTCGGCACCGAATCCGTGGCGGCGATCGCGCCCATGCTGAGCCAGCTCGACTTGGTGGAACGCAACCTGCGCGAAGTGGGCGATGCGTCGATCTCGGCGGGATCGATGCAGCGGGAGTTCGCCGGCACGGTCGACAACACCGCGTCCCGTCTCGACCTGGCCAGGAACAAGGCCAACCGCATGGCCACGATCCTCGGCGACAAAGTCAAGCCCTATGCTGACATGGCGGCCAAGGCCATCGGCGGGGTCGCCGATGCCGTATCCGCCTGGGCGGAGCGCCATCCGCGCCTGACCGGCGCGGCCATGGCTCTGCTGGGCGTGGTGGCCGGGCTGCTCCTGCTGTTCGGCGGGTTCGCGCTCGCCATCGCCGCCGTCCTGGCGCCCTTCGCCGCGCTGCGCCTGGGCCTGACCCTCGGCGCACCGCTGTTCATGTCCATGATCGGCGGGATCTGGGGGGCTGTGACCGCCACCTGGGCCTTCACCGCCGCCCTGCTGGCCAACCCACTGACGTGGATCGTCCTGGCCGTCGTCGCCGCTGTGGCCTTGCTCGCCGGCGCGGCGTTCCTGATCTATCGCAATTGGGGACCGATCACCGCCTGGTTCGGCGGCGTGTGGAACAGCGTCAAGGCTTTCACCAGCCAGGCGCTGGCGTTCCTCACCTCCGCGATCATGAATTTCTCACCGCTTGGCCTTTTCATCCGGGCCTTCCAAGCCGTCTGGCCGTTCCTGTCCGGTCTCGGCGCGAAGTTCCGCACGTTCGGCGGCCAGCTGATCCTCGGCATCATCAACGGCGTCCTCGGCGGCATTCCTCAGCTGCTGGCCACCGTCATGCGCGTCGGCGGCCGGCTGATCACCGCCTTCAAGAACAAGCTCGGGATCCATTCGCCCTCGCGCGTCTTCGCGCAGTTCGGCTCCTACACCATGGCCGGCCTCGCCCAGGGGATTGACCTGGCGCGCCGCGAACCGATCGAATCCCTCGGCCGCGTCGGCGCGGCCATGACCGGCGCGCTGGCGATCGGCGCGGGCGGTCCCGCCTTGGCGTCCACCGCCGGCGGCGTCGGCGGGCCCACGATCGGCGGCGACACCTACAACATCACGGTCAACCCGGTCGCCGGCATGGACGCGCAGGCCATCGCCGACCAGGTCATGAAGGCGATCCAGAAGGCCCAGGCCAGCAAACGCCGCTCCGAATTCCGGGATGACGACGAATGATGCTGTCCCTGGGCATGTTCGTCTTCTCCCTGCCGACCCTGGCCTATCAGGATCTGCAGCGCAGCACGGCCTGGCGTCATGCGGACACCAGCCGGGTCGGCGCGCGCGCGGCCAATCAGTTCCTGGGCCCGGGCGCGGACACCATCACCCTCGGCGGCGTCCTGGTGCCGGACGTCGCCGGCGACCCGGGCAGCATCGCCGAGCTGCGCGAGATGGGCGAAAAGGGCGGGCCCTGGGCGCTGGTCGACGGCCGCGGCAACGTCATGGGCGCCTGGGTCATCGAGAGCCTGACCGAAGGCGGCGAGCTGTTCTTCCAGGACGGCGTCCCGCGCAAGACCGACTTCAGCCTGTCGCTGAAGCACGTCGACGAACCCGCCGTCGACGAAAGCCAGCCGGCGAGCTCGGCCGCATGACGCCGGCGTTCCGCCTGGTGGTCGACGGCGTGGATATTTCCGCGACGGTGAAGCCGCGCCTGTCGTCCCTGACCCTGACCGAGAAGCGCGGCGACGAAGCCGACCAGCTGGACCTGGTGCTGACCGATCAGGACGGCCAGCTGAAGATCCCGCCGAAGGGCGCGCGGATCTCGCTCGCCCTCGGCTACGTCGGCCAGCTGGTCGAGAAGGGAAGCTTCAAGGTCGATGAACTGGAATGGTCCGGCGCGCCGGACATCCTGACGATCAAGGCCCGGGCCGCGGACTTCACGGCCGATCTGTCCACGCGCCGCGACGGCAGCTGGCGCGACACCACCCTGGGCGCGGTCCTGGGCGCCGTCGCCGGCCGCAACGGGCTCGAGGCGCGCATCGCGGCGGATCTGGCGTCGGTCGCCCTGCCCCTGGTCACCCAGAGCCGCGAGAGCGATCTGGCGCTGATCCGCCGCCTCGGCCGAGAGAACGACGCCGTCGCCACCATCAAGGACGGCAACCTGATCTTCGCCCGGGTCGGCTCGGGCCGCACCGCCGGCGGCCGCGACATTCCGTCGACCACCCTCAGCCGACGCGACGGCGATCGCTACACCTGGTCCTCGGCCGATCGCGATTCAGATCAGTCCGGATCCGGCCAGAGCCGCGGCGTTCGCGCGCGCTGGCGCAGCGTCGCCGGCGCGACCACCCACACCGTCCTGGTCGGGCCCGCCCGCGGGGCACGGCGCCTGCCGAGGATCTACGCCAGCGAGGACGCCTCGACCCGGGCCGCCCAGGCAGCCTACGACCGCCGCGCGCGCAAGAAGGCGACCTTTTCCCTGACCCTCGCCCTCGGCCGGCCCGATCTCTATCCGGAGCGCCGGCTCAAGCTGCAGGGCTTCAAGTCGATGGTCGACGAAGCGACCTGGCTGATCGAGGAAGTGCGTCACCAGCTGGGCGAGGGACTGACGACCGATCTCACGCTCGAAGCCGTCTGATGCGGCGACTTATGGTCAAGCTCGAACGCAACACGAAAGTTATTAACAGGCCGCTAGTCAAAAGGTTCCACTTATGAGAGAACAAACCGGGGCCAAGTCGGGGAAAACATGAAACCGTCGAATCCGAACACCAATCCGTGCCCTTGCTGCGGCGGTCCCTCGGTCCAGCGATCGTGCCGCACGGTCACCCCGATCTTTCGGACCCTCTACTTCGCCTGCAAGAACGAGTTCTGCGGCTGCACCTTCGCTGCCGCGCTCGAGGTGACCCATATCGTCAGCCTCAGCGCGATCGAGAACCCGCGCTACGCCCTCCCTTACCGGCCCGTGCAGCGCCGCCGGCCGGGCACGGAGCCCGTGCCGGCCAACGATCCGCAGCCGCTCGAGGCCGCCGCCGCCCACTAGCGCCTGGGCGGTCGAAGGGCTACCGCCGCGGCCAACAAGGTCCGCCAGTGGCGTTCATCGACCCATACCAGAATGCGGCCCGGAGCCGGCTCGCCTTCGGCCGACGGCTTACGCCGATCGGCATGAACACCGCTAACCCAGACGGTGCTGGCCAGGCTGGCGGTCAGAATGGCCCGTCGGGTGGCGGCCGGCTTTGCGTTCTGCATATGGTGTCTCCCTCACTCAACTTGCGGCTCCCCGGCCGCAAGCAATTCTCATAAAGCGCGAAGGTGAATCGACCGGGGCGAACGCCGCCGCCTGACGGCCGCGCGCAAATTCCAAACCCCTCCCCTGCCGAAGAGCCCGCCTTTGGTTGGGCCAGACGGCGGCGTCGGCCGCTTGTGATCGCGACAGCGGGCGTTGTGAAAGGGCGAGCGGAGCTCGCCCGCCCTGGTGGGGGCCGGTAATTCAGCGCCGGGAGCGGCGCTTCCTCTTGAAACTGCGTCGCCCGACTAGGGCGACACCGTCATTCTTCCTCGAAACATGCCGTCTCGCGACTAGCGAGACGCCCTTATGTAGATCTGGAGCCGGGATTCTCGACCCTCAGGTGATCCACGTTCAATCCGATCGGAAGCGGTCTCTCTTGGCCATGTTGTCCGCAATGCGGTTGCCCAGGCGGTCCAGCGCCTCCTGCAGGGCTGGGTCGGCCGCTTCGTGGGGTATGTCGTCCGGAGGCGGGGGCATGACCTTCTCGGCGGCCTGCAGGGCCTCCTTTGGCGCCGACAGCCAGTAGGCGTTGGTGGTCTGCTCCACCTGCGGCCCGCGGATCCCCTCGCGGCCCGTCTCGATGTAGCGCCGGCGCCAGTCCAGGAAGCCATGCTCCTTCAGCTGGCGCTTCCAGGCGTGGATGACCTTCTCCGGGACGTTCAGCTTGTAGGCGAACCACGACACCGGGTGGTCGAGCTTGCCGCGGTACCGGACCGCGATGTTGCACATCAGCTTGTAGAAGCCGATCGCGCCGGCGCTGATCGTGCCTCGGGCGCCCCATCGCTGCCCGGGCTGGCGCAGCTTCTCCCGGTACATCTCGAGCGCCAGCAGCTGGCGGTTGGCCTGGCCCTTGGTCAGGGCCCGCCAGTTCTCCCGGCCGGCCGGCCGGCTGTTGCGTCGCACGGGCGCGAAGGTGCGGCGGTGGAAGGGCTCCCGGTGCCGGAAGCCGCCGTCGATCGGGACGGCGGTCATGACGCCGCTCCCGTTTCCATCGAGGCGCGGGCCTGGCGCAGCAGATCCTCATGCTCGAGGCACATCTCCTCGATGCCGCGCTTCTCGTTGTCGCTCAGCTCGCCGTCCTCGGCCGCCAGGCGGATGGCCCGCTGGATGGCCACGCCGCCCTCGCCGATCAGGAAGCCGACGGCCTCCAGGCGCGCCGCCGGCGTCTTGGCCGGCCGGGAGTGGAACAGGAACGCCGAATAGACCGGATTCTCGCAGCGCGACTCCAGCTGCTCGATGATGTCGGCGGGCATGAACACCCCCGAATTGAAGTCGCGGTAGGCATAGAGCTGCGAGCGCTCGACCCGGGTCACGGGTTTGCAGCAGGCGTCGACGCCGCCGCAGGCGTCGATGAGCGCTCGCGCCAGCAGGGTGTGCTGTGTCGCGTTCATGGTGGATTCGCACCTTTCGAATCCGCCTGACAGCCGGCCGGGTCGGGGCGCACGACATCGCTCACGCGGCGAGCGGTGCCGCGCGTTGAGCAAAAGGCGTCCCGATGACCGTCCGTAAGGCGGCCATGGTTGGCTGTGATGAGGGCAAGGCGAGAGCGCTGGACCGCTGTGGCGGGAGACAGGGCGGGCGCGTTCCTGGTCGCGAAGCTCCGCCCCCGGCGGGTCATGCGATCAGGGAGCCGCGACGGCGCGACCGCTCACGGGCGACCGGCGCTCTCGCTTTGCCGATGTGGGCAGGCACTGCGCGGGGGCGGGGGCTCGATGGCGCGCCGTCGACGACGGCGCGCGCTCAGCGTTCGAACCTCCCGTGCCCCTGTCGCTCGCGGTCCAGGCACAGCTGGGCCAGCAGCTGGCGGCGCAAGGCCGTCAGCCGGGCGCAGATCCGCGCACACCGAATCAAGTGCAGGATTTCGTTAACCTTTGGGACGAATCGGGAACTGTCCGGATTCGGACTGACGGAGCGGAGCAAGGGCGCGACGCGCCCCCCCGTCACAGCCGGCTGTCCGATGCGGCAAACATCATCCCGCCGCCGCGAGGGGAGCCTGTTACAGCCACGGCGGCGGGACGCTCGGCCGGTCCGGTCAGGCGGGCGGCGAGATGGGGAAGGTCAGAGGACAGCGGGCCCTCGGGCGATCGCCGGACGCACTGCTGGGTGCATTCGGCCAGCCAGGCGCAGTCGTCGCAGGGCTCGCCAATTTTCATGCCGGGGCCCCAGCTTCCTGGTGGACCACGCGGACGTCATGAAGATCGGGGCGCAGCTCGCGGACAGGCACCTCGCCGGCGCTCAGCCGGTCCATGGCTATGGCCAAGTCGGTCGGCCACGGGTCAGCTCCGCTTTCCAGCGTGCTGATTCGGCCCTTCGAGCGGAGGCGTAGCCGCGTGGCCAGCTCAGCTTGGGACCAACCCTTTGATTTTCGGAAACTCGGGACATCCATGAGTCCCGATGGTTCTGTTATTCTAAACTCTCTGTCAAGGCGCCGAGTTTGGAATTGTCGGGGCGACCCGGAAACCGCATCGGACGACAATCAGGCGGTGACCAGTACGCCCGATCCAGATTGGCATCTACAGGAGTGGATGGCCTACTTCAGGAAGCGGCAAGCCGCCCTCGTCAACGAACTCGGCTGGAACAAGAGCCGGGCGAACATGGTCTTCCACGGGAAGCAGCCCTACCAGCGGGCTGTCGTGAACGAGATCTCCTCTTGGCTGGGCATTGAGCCGTTCGAGCTGCTGATGCCGGTGGCTGAGGCCCTGGCTCTCCGACAACTTCGCTCGGCCGCACAGGCCATCGCCGCTGGTCAGCCGATGGCCATGTCTGCTGAACCTCGGAACGCCTTCGATCCCGCCCCGCCACGGGCGCCGCGGCGTTAGCGAATCAAGGCTCGCCTGCAGAAGCTAGGACTTTCCGCCGATCGGACTTCATCGGCGCACCAGGCCGTCAAGACTTCGCGCCCCTGCCTCGACGATATCGAGACATCCGACGAAAGGTCGGGGATCCTGGAGCTATTGAGGTTGTCGTAGTTCGCCCGCCGCAGGTCAGCAGCGGAATAGGTTAGGTGAAAAAGCCTGATCTCGACATCTTCTCCAAGCCGGTCCGTTCCCGGCACTGATACCGCGAAGCGCACGGTGTCCAGCGGCGGTGCGTCCTCGGGAGCGCCGGCCTTCAGATCCCGGCCGACCTGTTCAATGGCCATCGCCGCGCCATCAAGCCAGCCTTTGTCGTCCCAGGAGTTCGCAATCTTCAGCTCGACCGCTAGTTCACCCCCGAGGCGAGTAGCCGACTGAACCGATTGATCGCTTCGAAGAACCGACCCCTCCGGAGCGCCCTTCGCTGCGGGGTTTTCCGGTTCCCCGGTGCACATAGCCAGCGCCAGGCCGATGCCGCCGAGAATCAGCACGAGGCACCCGCAGCCGCCTGCAATCTTCTTTGGGTCCGTGGTTGCCTTGGCGTCCGCTTCAGTCATGGTCTCTCCCCCTATCGAGACTTTGAGAGCCCGCTGCGCCTGCCCCGTCAACGTACGTTGCGGATTGGTTTAGCTGTTCTGAACTTTTCTGCTTGACGTGAAGGTTTAGATTTGCAGAACTCCCCCTCACGTTGAGAGGGGTCGCCATGACAATCTGTTCGCCGCTGCCGCCACACCTGCAGGATCCGATCGAGAGGATCCGCGACCAGGTCGAACTGATCGTCGACGGCGCCGCCTTGCACTTCGAGATCGGCCGCAACGCCGCTCTGGCCCGTGCGCTCCTCGACCCTATGACGGCCGAGGCTGACCCGCGGGCTGTGTTGCTGCTGGTCAGCGCCGTCGGCCAGCTCGACGCCGCCGACTCCATGCGCGATCGCATCCGGCAGGGCCACGAGCTGAGCGGCGACAGCGAGCGCGGCATCGATGATCTGGTCTTCGACGCTTGGGACAGCCTGTGCTGGCTGGCCGCGCCGGATCAGGTCGACGGCCAGGCCCGGGCCGTCGCCTGATGCAGGCCGCGGCCGCCCTTCCCTCCCGTGACGCCGTCCTGCAGGGCGGCCTGATCCGCCGCTTCTGCAGCTGCGGACTGCAGAACCACTGCGTCTGCGGCCTGCCCCGGCCGGCCTCGGGCTGGACGGTCGGCCGGCTGTCGATGCTGCGCGAGCTGATGCGGGAACATGGCTCGATGACCATCGCCGCCCAGCTGCTCGGCGAGACCACGCACAACACCAATCTCGCCCTCGACGCCATGCTCGGCCGCACCCCGACCCACGCCCTCGCGGTGCTGGAAGCCAAGGCGAAGCGGTCATGAGCTGGGTCATCCTCGACAAGCTCTGCACCCACGACTTCGACGTCGTCAGGGATCCGATCGGCGGCTTCAAGACGAAGCGCGAGGCGGTGGACTTCTACATCGAGCGTCTCGAGCGCGAGCGCGCCGATCTGGCCCGCGCCATGCGCAAGGCCCGCCAGATGCGTCGGAGGGCCAAGGGATGATCGCCGCACAGCTCATGCGGCCGCCGGCGCGAAAGCTGCCCGCACCATTCGAGGCCGCCCTCTGCGCCGCCCTGACCGCCATCCAGGTCGCCGCCCGGGGCGATGACCCGACCGAGGCCGCGGCGGCCTTCCTTGAGCCCCTGCAGGACATGCGCCGGCGCTTCGAGACTGCCGGCTATCCCGTCCAGGCCGCCCATGTCGCGGCCGCCTGCCACGCCCTGTCCACGCCCCGCGCGGTCAAGCCCGGTGACTTCGACGACGAAGCCCTCGAGCGCGAGCGCTGGGCCGTCCTCGATCAGGCGCAGGGCCATCTGCAGGACGCCCTCACCGCCGACGCCTGGCGGCCCGTCATGGACGTCGAGGCCTCCGTCGTCGACGGCGACCGGATGGAGCTGGCCTGATGGACCGCCCCGCTCCGATGACCGCCGGCAAGATCGACTGCCCGCGCTGCGGCTCGCGCCTGCTCAACCCCGTCACCCTCCGCTGCTTCTGCAGCGCCGAGTTCACCGTCGAGGGCCTCGCCTACTGGCGGACCCTGCCCCTTGCCCAAGCCTTGAGGACGTCCTGACCATGAAAATCCGCGACCTGATCGCCCACCTCGAGAGCCTGGCTACGCCGGACGGCGACGTCTTCGCCCAGGGCGAGGACGGCGTCCCCTTCCTGCTGCTCGGCGGTTACACCGGCGAGACGTCCCGCAACGAGCGCTACGTCGTCCTCGCCTCGCGCAGCCTGACTTCCCAGGAAGGGGGCTTCTGATGGCCAACGACGCATCCTTCGACGCCTCGGCCGACGTCCTGACGTCCGCCGCCCAGGGCCGCCTCCGGACCATCGTCGAGCGCCTCGAGCGGCTCGAAGAAGACAAGGTCGCCGTCATGGCCGACCAGAAGGAGGTCTTCGCCGAGGCCAAGGGCGAGGGCTACGACGTGAAGATCCTGCGCAAGGTCATCCGCATCCGGAAGCAGGACAAGGCCAAGCGTCAGGAAGAGGACGCCATCCTCGATCTCTACCTGTCAGCGCTGGGTGAAGTCTGATGCGCCGGACCGCCTCCATGTTCGATCTGCGCCATCACGACGGCCGCCAGGGTGGCGACCCGGGTCCGGTGCATCTGCAGCCGCCCGCGGCCGCGCCGATCGACGAGCGGACCGTCGACCTGGCCATCCGCCGGCTGCGGGCCCGTCTCGGGACGTCGGCGCCATGAACCGCCCACCCGTCACCGCCAGCCCGTGGGTCATCGCCGCCGTTGTCTTCTGGCTGGCCGGCGCGGCCCTGATCGTCGCCTGGGCCGCCGGCGTCGATCAGCCCCTGCCCGCCCCGCCCAGGAGCGCCGCCCGATGACCCGCCGCCCAGCCTTCCCGCTGCCCGATGCCCTGCTCGAGGGCGACATCGCCATCCTCGGCAAGAAGGGCGGCGGCAAGACCGTCACCGGCAAGAACATCGTCGAGCGTCTGCTCGAGCTGAAGCACCGTGTGGTCATCCTCGATCCGCTGGGCGTGTGGGCCGGCCTGCGCACCTCGGCCGACGGCAAGAAGCCGGGCTATCCCGTCGCCATCTTCGGCGGCGAGTTCGGCGACCTGCCGCTCGACGCCGGCGGCGCCGCCGCCTTGGCGGCCGTGCTGGCCACCGAGAACCTCCCCGCGGTCATCGACCTGTCGGAGCTGTCGAAGGCCGATCAGAACCGCTTCGTGGGAGCCTTCCTGGCCGAGCTGCGCCGGGTCAACAAACAGGCCCTGACGCTCGTCCTCGAGGAGGCCGACGTCTTCGCGCCGCAGAACCCCATGGGCGACGATTCCAAGCGGGTCCACGCCGAGATCGACTGGATTGCCCGCCGCGGCCGATTCAAGGGTTTCCGCCTGCTGACGATCAGCCAGCGGCCGGCGCGCCTGTCCAAGGACGTCCTCACCCAGGCCAACGCCCTGATCGTCCACCGGCTGCCCGCGCCGCAGGACCGCGACGCGGTCAAGGCATGGGTCGACGGCAACGGCGACGTCGACCAGGCCCGCGAGGTCTTCCGCACCCTCGCCGGCCTCGAGGTCGGCGAAGCCTGGGTCTACGCCCAGGACCCCGCCATCCTCGAGCGCACCCGCTTTCCGCTGATGAGGACGCTGGACACCAGCTCGACGCCCAAGGCGGGTGAGGCCCGCATCGAGCAGAAGTCCCTCGCCCAGGTCGACGTCGCGGGATTGCGCGCCGCCCTGACAGCCGCCGTCGTCGACAAGCACCCGGGGGCGAAGGCCAAGCCGCAGCTCGCGGCCGACGTCGCGGCAATCGAGGCGGCGGCCGACGCCCGCGGCTACGAGAGAGGGCGGCGCGAGGCGGAGCATGAGGCGCGCGGCAAGGCGCAGTTCGTCGCCGGCGACGTCGCGGCCGCGATCGAGAAGCATTTCGGCCCGATCACCATCGGCCGCGATCGTCAGGTCCAGCCGTCACAACCTGCGCCGGTACGGCCGACGGTCCAACATTTCGCCGCGCCTGCAGCACCAGCTGCTCGGCCGGCTGTAGCGCCCTCGAAGGCCGAGCGCCTGGACGTCGCGCGCACTGCCCTCGCCTCTGCCGAGGTTCTCACGCGGCCACAACAGGAGCTCTTGTCCGGGCTGGGCTGGTGGCTTGACCTGGGCCACGGCAGCGTCACGCGCCCGCAGCTGGCGGCCATCATCGGCTGGAAGTCGAAAGGCTCGCATCTGCGTAACCGGCTGTCTGAATGCCGAGGCCTCGGCCTGATCGACTATCCGACGTCAGGCACGATCGCCCTCACGGTCGAGGGCCGCTCGGCCGCGCCGAAGATCGCCGGCGGCGGCGACCTGCACACCCGCATGCGGGCCACCTTCTCGCAGCCTCAACGCCTGATGTTCGACGCCTTGCTCAACCAGGGCGGCGAAATGTCCCGCCGCGCCCTCGCAGCCGAGCTGCGCTGGGAAGAGGGCGGCAGCCACCTCCGCAATCGTCTTTCCGAACTGAAGTCCATGGAGATCGTCCGCTACCCGGCCAACGGCCGCGTCGCGCTCCAGGAGTGGGTTCTCAATGGAGCGTCACAGTGACCCAGCACAACATCATCGGCCGCGAGCGCGGCGGAGCCCACGTCCTCGTCAGCACCATCCGCCGACGGAGGCGCAGCCATGTCGTCGAGGTGATCCTGTTTCACCTGAAGATCGGCGCGATCGGCATCCCCGCGGGCCTCTTCGACATGTGGCTCGGCCAGCCGATCGCGCTGGGTGTCGTCGTGGGCGTGCTGGTCGCCTGGCAATTCTGGCCGTCCCGCAAATGAGAGACCGCCGCCCCGCCCTGGCCTTCCTGGCCATCTGCCTCTTCTACGGCCTGACCCACCTCGCCGTGGCCATTTTCCAACCTCTGACCGGAGTTCACTGACATGCCCCGTGGCAAGCCCAACGGCCCCGACCCCATCGACGTCGCAGTCGGACAAGCGATCGCCGCTCGCCGGCTCCGCCTCGGCTTCAACCAGACCCAGCTGGGTTCGGCGATCGGCGTCACCTTCCAGCAGATCCAGAAGTACGAGAAGGGCGCGAACCGCGTCTCGGCCTCGATGCTGGTCCGGACCGCCCGATTCCTGCGCTGCGCCCCGGCCGACCTTCTCCCGGTCGGCGAGCCGTCGGCCGAAACCGACCCGGCCATGGCCGTCATCGCCACCCGCCAGGGCGCCGAGCTGATCGATCTGTTCGGCGACATGGCTGACGATCAGAAGGCCTCGATGCTTTCAGTGGCCCGGGCGATCGCCAGCGCCACCGCCCTGAAGGGCGCGCTGAAGGACGCCGCGTGATGCCGGCGGTCCGCCGCACCTGCCGCGCCTGCGGTTGCTGGGATCTGCGCGCCTGCGAAGGCGGTTGCTCCTGGATCGCGGCCGACCGCTGCTCAGCTTGTCCCGAGCCCGTGCCCCTGACCCTGCCGATCAATCAGGAGCATGTGGTGGCCGCCTCCCTGCTTGAGGTGGACCGCAAGGTCACCGGCGCCGTCGTGGCCATCACCTACCGCGCCAGGGAATTCCCCAACCTGGTGGTCACCGTCGCTGAAGCGCCGGGCCAGCCCGAGGATGTCCACGTCTACGTCGGCGCGCTCGAGGTGCCGCGCGATCGCGCCGACCAGGTGGCCGATCTGCTCAACGAACGGAAGGAAGCCGCCTGATGACCGCCGCCGTTCCCCTCGATCTGGATTGGCTTATGGCCATCCATACCGACAAACGCCTTTTCCTGACCACGGCCGACCGTTCCGGCTTCATCTTCATGGCCCGGGAAAACCCCGCCGACGAGGCGCAGACGCCGACTGTCGAGGCCGGCTGCGCCTATGTCACCGAACTGATCCGTCTGGCCCGCATCGGCCAGAACGAGGAACGCCGAGGAGCCGCAACATGATCGCCGCCACCGGCCGGCCGGACTATGACGCCAGCGTAAAGCTGGCCACCCTCACGCCGCAGGAGCCGATCTTCGTGCTGCGCGCCGGCGACATGTGCGCGCCGGCAGCCGTCCGCGCATGGGCGGCGCTTGCCCACGCGGCCGAGACGCCGATCGCCGCGCTCGAGCTGGCCCTGCAGCAGGCCGATCGCATGGAGAAGTGGCCCACCCGCAAGCGGCCCGACGGCCCCGACCTGACACACGATCAGGCCAAACAGCTCGAGTACCAGTTTCAGCGGCGCGCCTGGGCCACCCGTGACGCCGTGCCGTCGGTCGACATTGTCATGGCAGAACAGCTCGGCCGAAGCGCCGTCGTCGGGCCGCTCCGTTCAATCCTCAGCGAATACGAGGCCGCGCTCGAGGCCGAGTCTGATCTAGGCCCCCCGCTTCGTCGGCTCTTCGCCCTGGTAGGCCGCGACTACGACGCCCTGGAAGCTAGGCTCGAGGTCTTGAACAGCCCGGCCGCCGCCGGCTGATGAGCCCCGCGGCCGCCCAGGAACTGCAGCTTTGCTACTCGGCCAGTCTGGTCGAGGGTACGTTCGCGACTGCCGGCGACCGCCTGATCAACGCCGAAGCTCTACAGAGGGCGCTCTGGCGCCACCGCGCCGAGATCCACCAGCTGATCGTCGAGCGCGAGGCGGCCGACATCTTCGCCGACCAGCTGATGAAGGCCCTGCGGCCCTTCGCCAAGGCGGCGTCCATCCTAGCGCCCGGGCAGAATCCCGTCCTGATCAGCCTGCCCAGCGCCACGCCGGCCGGCCGAACCTTCGTCCAGCTGCGCCCGGCCGACTTCCGCATGGCCGCCGACGTTCTGGGGATGGAGCTATGACTCCTCCGAAGCCCTCGGCCCGGCGCCTGACGGCCCTGGCGCAGCGCGCCATCGATCGCGCCATCGATGGCGGGCAGCATCAGGTGTTGATCGACGAGTTCGGCCGAACCCGCATCTTGCCTTTGGGCGTCACTCCGGACCACGCTGATACCGACGCGCTGGACGCGGAGATTCGCGGGCACCTCGAAAGCGATGGCGATGCTCGACATTAAGGGCGTCCATATCGTCACGGCGAAGGGCCGGACATACGTCTACGCCTGGCGCGGCGGGCCGCGGCTCATGAGCCAGCCGGGAACGCCCGAGTTTGTCCAGGAGCTCGCCGATCTGGCCGCCGCCCGTAAGACCGGCGACAAGACGAAGATCTCCGGCCTGGTCGCCAGCTACAAGGCCAGCGACGACTGGAAGGGCCTCTCCGACAAGACCCGCAAAAACTGGACGCCCTTCCTTGACCGGATCCAGACCAAGTTCGGCGGCCTCAGCATCGGGGCGTTCGACCGGCCGCTAATCCGCGTCGCCATCCGCAAATGGCGTGACGAGATCAAACACACGCCCCGCCAGGCTGACATGGCCCTGCAGGTGCTGTCCCGGGTGCTCTCCTTCGGCGTGGCCGAGGGCCGCCTGCAGGCGAACGCCTGCACCGGCATTCCGCGAATCTACAGCAGCGACCGATCGGAGATCATCTGGACC
Source organism: Brevundimonas sp. UBA7664 (assembly GCF_002483305.1). GTDB lineage: Bacteria > Pseudomonadota > Alphaproteobacteria > Caulobacterales > Caulobacteraceae > Brevundimonas. Next base: position 75,433 of record NZ_DLHQ01000045.1, on the reverse strand, counting down.
GACGAAGACATGGCAGCCGTCGCCGCGAAAGCGTCCAAGGAGGTCATGTGGGCCGTGCGCCTCGCCGCCCTGACCGGGCTGCGCAAGAGTGACGTCCTGCGGCTCTCCTGGACCCACGTCCACGCCAACTCCATCGAGATCCGCACGGGCAAGAGCGGCGAGCGGAAAACGGCGGTCATTCCGCTCTATGCCTCGCTCCGCGCCCTGCTGAAGGAAATTCCGAAGCGCGCCACCACCATCTTGACCAGCACCGACAGGATCAGCTGGAAGACGGGCTTCGACGCCTCCTTCATCCGCGCCAAGAACGCCGCCGGCGTCGACAAGCATTTTCACGATCTGCGCGGGACGGCCGCGACCAAAATGTTCCTGGCCGGCCTGACCATCCGCGAGATCGCCGAGATTTTCACCTGGTCGGAAGACCACGTCGAGCGGCTGATCAACGTCTACGTCAAGAAGGACGAGCTGCTGCTGGACCGGATTCGCCGGATCGATGAGCTCGAAAGCAGAACGCCACCTGTAAAACCGGCTGTAAAACCGTCATGACCAGATCCGCTAGAACCGTGGCGCGCCCAGCA
>NZ_DLHQ01000045.1:60010-74853 GCF_002483305.1 Brevundimonas sp. UBA7664 | reverse complement strand
AACCTGCAACCGTCCGCTTAGAAGGCGGGTGCTCTATCCGGTTGAGCTATGGGCGCCGATGGCTGCGGCGAGCGTTAGCCGCCCTGACCCTGCGGCTCAAGCAGCAAGCCGCCGCGCGGCGAGCGTTAGCCGCCCCCGAATTAATGCGTCCAGGGCTGTTTGCGGCCGGTGGCGAAATTGTCGGCATAGGCCTTGAGGATCACCGGCGCCTCCTGCGGCTCATGCAGGCGGAACGGAATGCCGTGGCGCTCGGCATAGGCCACCGCCTCCTCGGCCGAGTCGAAGCTCAGTCGCACCTGGCCGTTCATGTCGCTGGAGCTGGTCCAGCCCATCAGCGGGTCGATGGTGCGCGCCGACGCCGGCTCGAACTCCAGCCGCCAGCCTCTCGACGAGGCCTTGCCGGACTGCATCGCGGTCTTGGCGGGGCGATAGATGCGGGCGAGCATGACCAATCCTCGTGACGACGGCGGGCCGGCCCGCGCCGCGCCCAGATACCGCGTGACCCGCGCCGGGTCCAGCGCCCCTGCTTGGCCTCGGCCCGCGCCCGGCCTATTCAACCGGCAACAACAAGGAAGCGTCCCCATGAGTCGACATCGCAGCCGCACCCTCGGCGAGCGCACCCTGGCGCCCGAGACCCTGATGATGGGCTACGGCTACGACCCGACCCTGTCGGAGGGCTCGATCAAGGCGCCGATCTTCCAGACCTCGACCTTCGTCTTCAAATCGGCCGAGGACGGCAAACGCTTCTTCGAGGTCGCCTACGGCCTGCGCCAGAAGGATCCCGACGAGGCCCTCGGCCTGATCTATTCGCGGATCAACAACCCCAATCTCGAGATTCTCGAGGACCGGCTGGCTGTCTGGGACGCCGCCGACAAGGCGCTGGTCTTCTCCAGCGGCATGGCCGCCATCTCGACCACCATGCTGGCCCTCAGCCGCCCCGGCGACGTGATCGTCTATACCGCCCCGGCCTATGGCGGCACCGAATATCTGTTCGACCGCATCCTGCCGCGCATGGGGATCCGGACGGTCAGCGTCGCCGACTGCGACGGCGGCGAGGCCCTGACGACGGCGATCCGCTCGGCCTCCGACGACGCCGCCGCGACCGGCGGCCGGCTGGCGGCGGTCTATGTCGAGACCCCGGCCAACCCGACCAACCAGTTGATCGACCTTCAGGCCGCCGCCGCCGCCATCCGCGACCTCGGCCTGGCCGAGCCGCCCCTGCTGGTGGTCGACAACACCTTCCTCGGCCCCCTGTGGCAGAAGCCGTTGCGGCACGGCGCCGACCTGGTCCTCTATTCCCTGACCAAATACGTCGGCGGCCATTCGGACCTGATCGCCGGGGCCTGCCTCGGCCGCGCCGACCTGATGGCCCGGGTCGGCGAGATGCGCACCATCTGCGGGACGACGACCGACCCTCACACCGCCTGGCTGCTGATGCGCAGCCTCGAGACCCTGCACATCCGCATGGAGCGCTCACAGGCCAACGCCATGGACCTGGTCGCCCGCCTGCGCGGTCATCCGAAGATCGAGGCCGTCCTCGACGCCGGCGGCGCCGAGTCCTCGCCCGGCCAGCAGGCCCTGTTCGCCCGCCAGTGCAGCGGCGCCGGCTCGACCTTCTCCCTGCGCCTCAAGGGCGGCGAGGCCGAGGCCTTCCGCATGCTCAACGCCCTGCAGCTGTTCAAGCTCGCCGTCAGTCTGGGCGGCACCGAGAGCCTGGTCTCCCACCCCTCCAGCACCACCCATTCCGACTACAGCCCCGAAGCCAAGGCCCGCTGCGGCATTGGCGACAATCTGGTGCGGCTGTCCGTCGGGATCGAGAACGTCGACGACCTGTACGCCGACCTCGAGCGGGCGCTGGCGGCGATCTGACCGGCGGCCCGGTTGCGCCAGATCAAGGCCGGCCGGCCGGCGACGCGCCATGCTGACCAATCACCCTCTCCAGGAACGCGCCGATGACGATTCAGATGACTGCGGTTCGGAACCGGACGACGGGGCTCAGCCGGTTCTCGATCGCCCTGCACTGGCTGATGCTGCTCCTGCTTTCCGCCGTCTACGCCTGCATCGAGCTGCGCGAATTCTGGCCGCGCGGCAGCGACATCCGCGAGGGGCTCAAGACCTGGCATTTCATGCTGGGCCTCTCGGTGTTCGTCCTTGTCTGGATCCGGCTGGCGGCGCGCTGGCGGACGCCGCTGCTGTCGCTCTCGCCGGGCTGGACCCGCTGGCCCGCGGCGGTCGGGCATGTGGCCCTCTACGCCCTGATGATCGCCATGCCGCTGCTCGGCTGGCTGACCCTCAGCGCCGAGGGCGACCCCATTCCCTTCTTCGGCCTCGCCTTGCCGCCCCTCGTGGGGCCGAACGAGGGATTGGCCGAACAGGTCGAAGAGCTGCACACAACCCTCGGCGTGGCCGGCTACTGGCTGATCGGCCTGCACGCGGCCGCCGCCCTGTTTCACCACTACGTCCTGGGCGACCCGACATTGCGGCGCATGCTGGGACGCCGATGATCATGAGCCGGATGGATCATCATCCCGAGCGTCACCTCGTCGCCCGCATCGGCTGGCTGCGCGCGGCCGTTCTCGGGGCCAACGACGGCCTCGTCTCCACGGCCAGTCTGGTGGTCGGGGTGGCCGCGGCCGAGGCGTCGCGCGGCGGAGTCCTGATCGCCGGCGTCGCCGGCCTCGTCGCCGGCGCCATGTCGATGGCCGCGGGCGAATATGTCTCGGTCAGCTCGCAGTCCGACACGGAAAAGGCCGACCTCGCGCGCGAGACCGCCGAACTGGCCGCGGATCCCGAGGCCGAGGTCCGGGAACTGGCCGCCATCTACGCCGCCCGCGGCGTCGATCCGGCCCTGTCGCGCCAGGTCGCGCAGCAGCTGATGGCCCGGGACGCCCTGGGCGCCCATGCGCGCGACGAGCTGGGAATCTCGGACTTCAGCACCGCCCGCCCGGTTCAGGCGGCCCTGACCTCGGCCGCGACCTTCGCGCTCGGCGCCGCCCCGCCCCTGGTCGTCGTGCTGCTGGCGCCGCTGGAGACCGTGATCGTCTGGGTCAGCGTCATCGCCCTCGCCGGGCTGATGGGGCTGGGCGCGCTCGGGGCCATGGCCGGCGGGGCCAATGTCCCGCGGTCCGTGCTGCGTGTCGCCTTCTGGGGCGTCATCGCCATGGCCGCCACCGCCGGCATCGGCCGGTTGTTCGGGACCGTGGTCTAGGAAGCAATTGGTCGGAGTGAGAGGATTCGAACCTCCGACCCTCTGGTCCCAAACCAGATGCGCTACCAGGCTGCGCTACACTCCGGCGGCGGGATTTGGCACACTCGACGCCGCGCCGCAACGCGCGGTTTCGCTATTCGGCGAAGAAGGGGTGGCTGACCTTGTCGCCGGGCCGGGCCCCGATCTCGTCGGCGCGGCCGGCGCGCAGCTCCAGCACGCCGCTGGCGGGCCCGTTCGACGGGATGATGGCGTCGGACAGGGGCGTCGCATTCTTGGCGATCGAGACGATCCGCCCGTTCGGGTCGATATAGATGATGTCCAGCGAGTTGGGCGTGTTGCGCATCCAGAAGCCGCGCTCGGCGACGTCGGGGAACTGGAAGAGCATGCCGCGGTCGTCGGCGAGGGGCTCGCGCTCCATCATGCCGCGCTGGCGCTCGGCGTCGTCATCGGCGATCTCGACCATGAAGCGGTGTTCGCCGCTCGCGGTGGTGACGGTCAGCGGCTCAAGCGGATCGCCCTTGGCGTCGCGCGGCGCGCCGGCCCCGGCGCAGGCGGCCAGCAGCACCAGGCCGGACAGGGCGCCCAGAAGTCCACGACGGTTCATCATTGCCTGTCCATCCTCACGGGGACGGATGGTTCATCCGCCCGGTCTGATTTCCGCGACCACCAGACCCTTGGGGCCCTCGGCGAATCGCACCGAGACCGTCTCGCCGGGCAGCAGGTCATCCAGCCCGCAGCGGCGCAACGTCTCGACATGGACGAAGATATCGCCCGCTTCGCCGTCGCGCACCACGAATCCGTAGCCCTTGGTGCGATTGAACCATTTTACGACCGCGAGCTCCATCGGCGCGCCCGAAACCAGGCCGTCCGCATCCTCCGCGGATCGCGCGGTCTGCCGCAGGCCTTCATAGCCGGTGCGCCGGGGCGCGGCGACCAGTTCGGGGTCGCCCTCGCCGAGGTCATGAACCTCGGTCACCTGCCAGCCCTTGGGCCGGCGGGCGCACTCACAGCTGATCGGCGCGCCCTCGGCCGCCGCATCCCGCCCGGCGTCGCGCAGGCTGGAGATGTGCAGCAGCACGTCCTTCATGTCGGTCAGGGTGGGGTCATCCGGCACGACGAATCCGTACCCCTTGCCGGGATCGAACCATTTCACCCGGCCCGCGATGCGAACCGTCGCGACTGTCTCAACGCCCTCGTAGTCCGACACAGCCTTCCCCCTGCCCGTCAGTCAGTACGGGCGGCGCTTGTTTAACACGGTTCTGTGAACCCCGGAAAAGCGAAAAACGCCGGTTTCGCTCCAAAAGCGAAATGAATCTGCTCAGGGGCCCGCGGGGCCACGGTCCAGCAGCCGGCGAATCTTCCGGACGAGGTCGACCTGCCGGTATGGCTTGGCGATCATTTCCAGGTCGGGACGCTGATCCGCCTGGTCCCGGACCCGGTCGGCCCAGCCTGTGGTCAACAGCACCGGCGTCCCCGGCCTGAGGCGTCCGACCTCGGCGGCGAGGCCGATCCCGTCGAGGTCGCCCGGCATGACGATGTCGGTGAACAGCAGGTCGAACCCGAGGCCGGCCCGGAGCTGATCGAGGGCTTCGCCGGCGTCGGCGGCCGTATGGACCACGAAACCCGCGTCAACCAGCAGGGTCTCGCCCATGACCCGGACATCCGGATTGTCCTCGACCATCAGAATGGTCTCGGGACGCTCAACCGCCGACGGATCGCGCGACGGCGCCCGGGACGGGTCTTCGGACATGCTGATCAACCGGGCGCCTCCCCGTCCGCGCGTCGGACGCGTCCTTCAAACGCACCAAACCACGAAGGGTCCGGCGTCGCGACGTCTGATAGCGAAAAAGGGAAGCTCCGCGCTGGCAGTCCCTAGGGGAGTCGAACCCCTCTTTTCAGGTTGAAAACCTGACGTCCTAACCGATAGACGAAGGGACCGCTGCGCGGAGAGCGGGCGATATAGCCGCCGATTCCGGACGGTGCAACCCTTGTCCGCCCCATTTTCCCGTCGGGATGCCGGGGCTTTACGCCATCCGTGGATCGGCCACGTCCTCGATCTCGAATTGCACGCCCTTGCGGCCGTTCCAGTCGTCCGCCTTCAGCCGCCCGACCACGCTCAGCCCGCCCTGCCCGGACAGCAGCGACTGCCCGCCGGGCAGGTCGGCGCAACGCCAGGCGATGGCCTTGACCGAGGCCCCGTCGGCCCCGACCAGCCGGCACCGCACATGGCCGCCGTTCATGGCCACGGCGTCGCGCGCCTGGACATGCTCCAGCGCGAACAGCGGCTCGGGATTGGCCGGCCCGAACGGCGCCAGTTGCTCGAACTGTTCGAACAGGGCCCGGGTCGCCGCGCCCGGGTCGATCAGGGCGTCGATCTCGACATGGTCCAGGGCGTCCGCCGCCGCCTGCTCGCCGGCCATCCGTTCATTCAGAAAGTCGCGCAGCCGGTCGATGTCGTCGGCCCGAACCGTCAGCCCGGCCGCCATGGCGTGGCCGCCCCCGGCGATCAACACGCCCGTCTCCCATGCCGCCTGCACGGCCCTGCCCAGGTTCATGCCCGGCTGTGACCGGCCCGAGCCCTTGCCGAGACTGTTCACCGCATCGACGCCGATCACCACCACCGGCTTGCGCCAGCGTTCGCGCAGGCGGCCGGCGACGATGCCGACCACGCCGGGGTGCCATTCGTCGCCCGCGATCACCACCACAGCCGAGCCGTCGGCATGAGCGCCGGTTGCCTCGACCATCCGCGTGGCCTGATCGGTGACCTGTTTCTCCACCTCGCGTCGCGCGATGTTCAGGGCGTCCAGCTCCTGCGCCAGCGCCGCCGCCTCCGCCGGGTCGTCGGTCGACAGCAACCGCGCGCCGAGATCCGACTTGCCGATCCGCCCGCCGGCGTTGATCCGCGGCCCGAGGATGAAGCCCGCGTGATTCGACTTGGCCGGCCCCGGCTCAGCCCCCGCCGCCGCCAGCAGGGCCCGCAGCCCCGGATTGCCCCAGTCCGACATGACCCGCAGGCCCAGGCTGGTCAGGGCGCGGTTGAAGCCGGTCAGGCCGGTGACGTCGCAGATCGCCCCCATGGCCGCCAGATCCAGCCACTGGCGGATGTCAGGCTCCTTGACGTCGGCGAACATCCCGCGCCGCCGCGCCTCGCGGTTCAGCGCCGCCAGCAGCACGAACACCACCCCCGCTGCGGCGAGATTCCCCTGCCCCGAGTTGCAGCCCGGCCGGTTCGGATTAACCACGGCGGCGCAGACCGGCGGATGCTCGCGCATCATGTGATGGTCGATGACCACGACCTTCAGCCCGATCGCCGCCGCATGGGCCACCGCCTCATTGGCCGCCGCGCCGCAGTCGACGGTGATGACCAGATCGGCGCCCGAGGCCTTCAGCGTGTCGAACGCTCGCGCGCTGGGCCCATAGCCCTCGGTGACCCGGTCCGGCACATAGATCGGCAGCTCGGCGCCCAGGGCCCGGAACCAGCGCACCAGCAGGGCGGCGCTGGAGGCCCCGTCGACGTCATAGTCGGCGAAGACGTGGATCGAGGCCCTGGCCTGCAGGGCGTCGAGGATGGCCTCGGCCGCCGCGTCCATGTCCATGAAGCTGGACGGATCGGGGAACAGGGCCTTCAGCGTCGGGGTCAGGAAGTCCGCGCCCTGATCGGCCCGCACGCCCCGCGCCGCCAGCGCCCGCGCCAGCGGCTCCTCGAGGTTGAGCGTCTGCATATGCGCCCGGATCAGCCCGGCCTCGGCGGGCCGCTGCCGCCATTCGCGGCCCGACAGGGAGCGGGAGACGCCCAGAAACGCCGGCCCAAATCCCGAGCCTGCGCTCCCGTCCGCCATCAGAGCGGCCGGATCGTGCGGATGCGCTGGACCGTCCGGGTCGAGGAATCCATCACCAGCGTATGGGTCGAGACGAAGCCGTCGGCGACCTTGACCCCGTCCAGCATGGCGCCCTTGGTTACGCCCGTGGCGGCGAAGATGGCGTCCTTCGACACCAGTTCGTGCAGGTCATACTTTCGGTCCAGATCGGTCACGCCCGTCTTGGCCGCGCGCGCCCGCTCGTCGTCGTTGCGGAAAATCAGCCGCCCCTGGAAATGGCCGCCGACGCATTTCAGCGCGCTGGCCGCCAGCACGCCCTCCGGCGCCCCGCCCGACCCCAGATACAGGTCGATGCCCGTCTCCGGTTCGGCCGTATGGATCACCCCCGCCACGTCGCCGTCGGTGATCAGCACCACCTTGGCCCCGACCTCGCGCAGGGCGGCGATCAGGTCCGCGTGGCGCGGCCGGTCCATGACGCAAACGGTGATCTCGGAGGGGTTTACCCCCTTGGCCGAGGCCAGCGAGCGGACATTGTCCTGGGGCGTCATGTCCAGATCGACGGTGCCGGGCGCGAAGCCGGGCCCGATGGCGATCTTGTCCATATAGGTGTCGGGCGCGTGCAGCATGCCGCCGCCCGGCGACATCGACAGCACGCACAGCGCATTGGCCATGGCCTTGGCCGTCAGGGTCGTGCCTTCCAGCGGATCGAGCGCGATGTCGATGGCCGGACCTTTGCCGGTGCCGACCTTCTCGCCGATGTAGAGCATCGGCGCCTCGTCGCGCTCGCCCTCGCCGATGACGATCTTGCCGTCGATATCGAGCGCGTTCAGGGCCGTGCGCATGGCGTCGACGGCCAGCTGGTCCGCCGCCTTCTCGTCGCCACGGCCGATGCCGGCATAGCTGGCGATGGCGGCCAGTTCGGTCACCCGTGCGGCGTCTGCAGCGAGGGTCGAGGCGTAGGGGGCCGGTTTGGCCATGCGTGGGTCTCCTGAGACGATGGTCCCCGGATTCTGCCGTCCGGGCGAGCGTTGGATGGGGTTCAGCGGCGATCCACCGGCGGCGGGGCCCGGCCCCGCTCGCGCGTGCGCCGCACGAAGTCTTCGATCTCGGCCAGGGTTTCCGCCGTCACCGGGGCGACGGGTACGGAATCGATCCGGGCCTGCACCCCCGCCGCGAAATCAGCCGGCGCGTCCGTGATCTGCCAGTCGATGCGCGAGACCTCGCCGGCCAGAGCCCCGCCGGTGACCCGCAGCGTACTGACCTCGGCCGCGATCGCGCCCGGTTCGGGCAGGGGTTCGGTCGACCGCGGGAAATCGGCCCAGTCCGGGTACCGGCGATTGGCGTCAACCAGGGCCTGGACCCGCGGCGCCACCGGCGAAGCGGTGTCTGTCACCGGGTCAAACGCCGCCGCGCAGGCCGTCAGACCGCCGCCCATGGCGATTGCGGACATCACGACAGCAATTTTCCGGATCGGCGCGTTCATATCAGGGGCGGTCATATGCCATGATCGCCACAGGCGGAAGGGCGCGCGCGGCGCCCGCGACCGTTCTGACGACATCCGGAGCTCTCCATGGCCAAGCGCCCCAGCCCGCCGACCGCCGACGCGCCGCGCCGCGCGCCGCGCAAATCCGGCAGACCCACCTCGGCCAAGCCGCCCCGCCCCCGCGCCGCCCAGGTCAAGATCGCGCCCGAGCCGGAGCCGAGACCGACGCCGCCCCCGCCGCCGCCCGAAGCGGACGCGCCTGCCGCAGACGCCTTCACCTTCCCCGGCGCCGACCAGCGGCAACTGCTCGAAACCCTGTCGATGAACCTGGCCAAGGCCGCCATGACGGCCCAGTCGGCCATCGCCGAGGCCGCCCTGTCCCAGGCCGACCGCCCCGCCGCCCTGTCGCCCGACCCGTTCAACGTCGGGCCGGCGATGAACTCGGTCATGACCAGCCTGGCCTCGCGCCCCGACAAGCTGTTCGCCGCCCAGGCCGACCTGTTCAACCGCTATATGGACCTGTGGGCCTCCACCACCCGCCGCGCCGCCGGCGACGAGACCCCCGCGTCGCCCTCGAAGGACAAGCGCTTCAAGGACCCGGCCTGGTCCGAAAACCCGGCCTTCGACGTCATGCGCCAGTCCTATCTGGTCACCTCCGACTGGATGAACGGCCTCGTCTCCAGCGTCGAGGACGTCGATCCCCTGACCAAGCGCCGGGCCGAATTCTTCACCAAGCTCCTGACCGACGCCTTCTCCCCCTCCAACTTCCTCGCCTCCAACCCCGCCGCCCTCAAGGCCCTGGCCGAGACCAACGGCGAATCGCTGGTCAAGGGGATGCAGAATTTCGCCGCCGACATGGAGCGCGGCGCCGGCAAGCTGAAAATCAGCCAGGCCGACTACGGAAAGTTCGTCGTCGGCGAGAACGTCGCCACCGCCCCGGGCCAGGTCGTCTGGCGCGACGAGCTGTTCGAACTGATCCAGTTCGACGCCGCGACGGAGAAGCAGCGCGCCATTCCGCTGCTGATCTTCCCGCCCTGGATCAACAAATTCTACATCCTCGACCTCCAGCCCGCGAACTCGATGATCCGCTGGCTCTCGGCCCAGGGTTTCACCGTCTTCGTCTGTTCCTGGGTCAATCCGGACAAGGACAAGGCCGGTTTCGGCTTCGACGACTATCTGGAAAAAGGCATCTACCGCTGCGTCGAGAAGGCGCTGGAGCAGTCGAAGGCCGAGCACATCAACACCGTCGGCTACTGCATCGGCGGCACATTGATGGGGGCGGCCCTCGCCCATATGGCGGCGAAAGGCGACAAGCGCGTCACCGCCAACACCTTCTTCGCCGCCCAGCACGATTTCGCCGAGGCCGGCGACCTGCTGCTGTTCACCGACGAGCACTGGCTCAATGAGATCGAGCAGCAGATGGACGCCGCCGGCGGCGTCCTGCCCGGCGCGGCCATGGCCGAGACCTTCAACGCCCTGCGCGCCAACGACCTGATCTGGTCCTTCTTTGTCTCGAACTATCTGATGGGCAAGGATCCGCCGGCCTTCGACCTGCTGTTCTGGAACGCCGACCAGACCCGGATGCCCAAGAAGCTGCACATGGACTACCTCCGCTCCATGTACGGCCAGAACCGCCTCGCCCGGGGCGAGTTCACCATCGGCGGCGTCAAGGTCGACCTGTCGAAGGTGACCATCCCGCTCTATTTCCAGGCCAGCCGCGAGGACCACATCGCGCCGATGAATTCGGTCTACCGCTCGGCCCGGGCCTTCTCCAACGCCGACGTCACCCTGACCCTCGCCGGCTCGGGCCATATCGCCGGCGTGGTCAATCCGCCCTCGGCCCACAAATACCAGCACTGGACCAACCCCGCCCTGCCCGCGACCCTGGCCGAATGGCAGGCCAGGGCCGAGGAACATCCGGGCAGCTGGTGGGAGCACTGGGCCGCCTGGCTGCATGAGCGGTCCGGCGACTGGATCCCCGCCCGCGACCCTAAAAAGGGCCCGCTTTCGCCGATAGAGCCGGCGCCGGGGTCCTATGTGAAGGTGAAGAGTTGAAGCGTCTGGAACCCAATCTGCTGCTGGCGATCTCCACCGGCTTCGCCCTGCTTCTGGTGGTCGTCACCACCACCGTCTACGGCCCGCCGTCCGCCCTGTTCCGCAATCCGCTGCTCGCCTTCATCTGCGCCGGCGGCTTCGTGCTGCTGAACCCCGTGATGCTGCGGATGATGAAGACCCCGCCGCGCCCGCCGATGATCCATCCGGACAGCCGCGGCGCGACCGCCTGGGCGAGCCTGTTCCCGATGCTGGTCAGCCTGTCGGCCGCCATCCCGGTGTTCTGGCCCGGGCCCGACTATGGCCTGCTGGTCCTGATCGCCTCGATCTGGTTCGGCGCCACCGTCGAATCCGCCCTCAAGGCGCACCGTCAGGCCGGCTGAAATCTCAGCGCCACGCCGTTGTTGCAATAGCGTTTTCCGGTCGGCCGCGGCCCGTCCATGAACAGGTGCCCCTGATGCCCCAGGCAGCGGGCGCAGTGATATTCCGTGCGCGGGAAGCCGATCGCGAAGTCGGTCTTGGTCCCGATGTTGGCGGCGATCACCTCATAGAAGCTCGGCCACCCGGTGCCGGAATCGTATTTCCACTGCGACCGGAACAGCGGCAAGTCGCAGCCGCGGCAGACAAAGGTCCCGGCGCGGTGCTCATCGTTCAGCGGGCTGGTGTAGGGCCGCTCGGTCGCCTCGTGCCGCAGCGTCTGATAGCTGGCCGCCGGCAGGCGCGCCCGCCACTGGGCGTCGGTCAGCCGCCGGAACGGCGAGTTCGCATACTGGCGCACGGACGCATCCGCGCTCTCCGGCGAACAGGCGGACACGGCGAACGCCCCGGCGGTGGACAGAAGGGCGCGGCGAGAGATCTGGGTCATGACGGGAGATACGTCTGCACTGTGCCGCAGGTTTCAACCCCCCACTCCCGCTATCGTCATCCCGGCGAAGGCCGGGACCCAGCGGCGCCGAAGGCGACCTGTCCAGCCGCGCTCCCGGCAGGTTCGCGCTCGCGCGCGCCGCTGGGTCCTCCGGTCTCGCTACGCTCGCCGCAGGATGACGATAGCGGAAATCACGAAAGCCCGATGTCTTCCGCCAGCCCCAGCATCAGGTTCAGGTTCTGCACCGCCGCCCCCGACGCCCCCTTGCCGAGATTGTCCAGCAGGGCGACCAGCCGCACCTGCGCCCCGTCCCGGTCGCCGAACACATGCAGGCGCATTTTGTTGGTCCCGTTCAGCCCCTCCGGATCGATCCCGGTCAGGGCCTCGCTCGCCTCCAGCTCCGCCACCTCGACGAACCGGCAGCCCGCATAGGCCTCGGCCAGCGCCCCGTGCACCACCTCGACCGACGGCGACGACGGCAGGGCCGCCAGTTGCAGCGGAACCTCGACCAGCATCCCCTGCCGGTACGCCCCGACCGCCGGCGCGAACAGCACCGGCCGCTCCAGCCCCGTGTGCAGCGTCATCTCCGGCACATGTTTGTGCTTCAGCGACAGGCCATAGGCGCGGAACGCCCCCGCCCCGCCGGCCTCGAACTCCGCGATCATCGCCTTGCCGCCGCCGGAATAGCCCGACACCGCATTGACCGTCACCGGCCAGCCCGCGGGGATGATCCCGGCTGACACCAGCGGCCGGACCAGGCCGATGAACCCCGTCGGATAACAGCCCGGGTTCGACACCCGGGTCGCCGCCGCGATCTTCTCCCGCTGACCCGCCGCCATCTCGGCGAACCCATAGGTCCAGGCCGGATCGACCCGATACGCCGTCGAGGCGTCGATCACCCGCACGGCGGGATTCTCGATCATCGCCACGGCCTCCCGGGCCGCCTCGTCCGGCAGGCACAGGATCACCGCATCGGCCCCGTTCAACGCCTCCCGCCGCGCCGCCACATCGCGCCGCCGCTCGCCCAGCGCGATGATCTCCAGATCCTCCCGCGCCTCCAGCCGCCGCAGCACGTCCAGACCGGTGGTGCCCGCTTCGCCGTCGATGAAAACCGAATACGTCATTCCAACTCCATCCCCTCTCCCACCGGGAGAGGGCTTGAGCGCACGACGGCGCAGCCGTCGTTCTTGCCCGAAAGGGTGTGGGTCGTCTCTATCCCTCGGCGTCAGCCGCCGCCCAAACCGGGCCACGGCTTGCGCCGACTGCCGCAGCCGACCCTCATCCGGCGCTGCGCGCCACCTTCTCCCATCGGGAGAAGGACAGGATTGTGGCCGCCAGTCGCGCGCGGATCTCCAGTCCCGTGGTCCCGGCCTCGCCGTCGATGAAGATGGTGGAGGTCATTACACGCTCAGTCGACAACGTCGGCGCCGGGCGGGTACCAGCTGACTTCGACCCGCATGCCGTCAGGGTCCCTCAGGAACAGGCATTTCGCCGGGCCCAGGTTCTGAATCTGCGCTTCATGGCCGGCCAGCGCCATCGCGTCCCGGATGCGCTCGACCGTCGTCAGGTCCGGTGCGCCGAAGCCCATATGATTGAGACCGACCCCATAACGCTCATAGGGACGCGTCCCGTCCCGGGCCTCCAGGAACTGGAAGAAGAAGCCCTTCCCGTCCGTCCAGTTCTCACGGGTCGTTCGGGAGAACCCCAGAAGCGGTAGCAGGGTCTCGTACAAGCTTCGGCTTCCCTCGATCGAACCGACCAGGATCGTCAGGTGATCCAGTCTCAGCATGGATGTGGCCTCCCCCGATTTGATCTGTCGCCCGGACAAGAAAAAGGGCGCTCCGGTTTCCCGAAGCGCCCCCTTCCATACCGTATCTGAACCGCCTTAGCGCTTCGAGAACTGGAAGGACTTGCGGGCCTTGGCCCGGCCGTACTTCTTGCGCTCGACGACGCGGCTGTCGCGGGTCAGGAAGCCGTGCGGCTTCAGGACCGGGCGCAGCGCCGGCTCATAGTGGGTCAGGGCGTGCGACAGGCCGTGGCGGATGGCGCCGGCCTGGCCCGACAGGCCCGAGCCCTGCACGGTGCAGTCGACGTCGAACTGGGTCAGGCGGTCGGTCACTTCCAGCGGCTGGGCGATCATCATGCGCAGGATTTCGCGGGCGAAATACTGCATCTGATCCTTGCCGTTGATGGTGATCTTGCCCGAGCCGGGCTTGATCCACACGCGGGCGATCGCGTTCTTGCGCTTGCCGGTCGAATAGGCGCGGCCCTGGGCGTCCAGCTTCTGGACGTAGACAGGGTGCTCTTCGCCCGCGCCTACGGTGCCCATGCCACGCAGGGCGTCGAAGCCGGTGGCGGCGGGAGCGTCGTTCTCGACGACGGGCGTTTCAGCAGTCACGTCGGTCATGCTCAGACGCTCCGGGTGTTCTTGGAGTTGGCCGACTTGAAGTCGATCGTTTCCGGCTGTTGGGCTTCGTGGGTGTGCGCGGCGCCGGCGAACAGGCGCAGGTGCGTCATCTGCAGGCGGGCCAGCGGGCTCTCCTTGGGCAGCATGCGCTCGACGGCCTTCTCGAGCACGCGCTCGGGGAAGCGGCCGTTCAGGACCTTCTCCGGGGTCGTCTGCTTGACGCCGCCCGGGTGGCCGGTGTGGCGGTAGTAGATCTTGTCGGTGATCTTCTTGCCGGTGAACACCACCTTGTCGACGTTGGTGACGACGACATAGTCGCCGCAATCGACGTGCGGGGTGTAGTCGCCGCGGTGCTTGCCGCGCAGACGGTTGGCGATGAAGGTCGCGAGACGGCCCACCACGACGCCTTCAGCGTCGATATGGATCCATTTCTTCGTGACCTCGGCCGGCTTCAGCGAAGCCGTGGTGCTCTTCAGCATTTCAAGGGTCCTGGGAGACGATCGGGTGCCCCTCCCGATGACGGGGACGAGCGGAAGGCGCGCTGATAGAGGAAGGGGGGCGTGGGGTCAAGGCAGAGTGAAGTGGTGCATAGCCGTTATCATATTGAAAATACTCACCTATGTAATAACGGTATTAAAATACCATACATATTTCCTTCCCCCATTTCGGGGGAAGGTGGCAGGCGAAGCCTGACGGATTGGGGCTGGTCAGGCTGGATCCGTCTCCCGCCAATCGCGGCGCGGACAGGGCCCCCATCCGAGCCGCTCCACGGCCCACCTTCCCCCGAAATGGGGGAAGGGAATGCTAGGTATTCACCGATTGCCAGCATATCCCGCGCCGCCAACCCCCTGACTCCGCTCGCCTTCCCAAAAAAGCAGCGTCCCTATCCCGCCGTAGCTGGGGCCCGTCCTAGACTCCCCCCGTCCCGTCGCAAGGGAGGCTCGCTCGGCCGGCGAACCGAAGCGGCGGCGGGAGCGGATGGAGCGGGCCGCGACGGAGCGATCCGGACG
>NZ_DLHQ01000045.1:0-59931 GCF_002483305.1 Brevundimonas sp. UBA7664 | reverse complement strand
CAGGAGACGGTCGTCGCCGTCCCTGCCCGCGGCGCGCGGACCGGGTCACCTGCCAACAACAGGCGACGGCCCCGGCGCGTCGAAAACCCGCCGCGCAGAGCGTTCGTCTTTCGCCGAAACGGTATTCAACTCTCTTTTCCGGGCGGAAGCCCGGGCGCTCCGCCATGCCTCCCACAACCGCTTTTGCCGAAGCGGCGATGACTCACGCCTTTCCCCGCGCTAAACCGCCGCCGAACCTTCAGGAGCCCTGCCCATGACCGTCGCCGCCCGCCTCGCCGAACTCGGCATCAGCCTGCCGGAACCCGCAACGGCGGTGGCCAACTATGTGCCCTTCGTCCAGACCGGCAACCTGGTCCACATCTCCGGTCAGCTGTCGAACGACGCCGCCGGCGGCATCAAGGGCACGGTCGGCGCCGACGTCTCGCCGGAACAGGCCAAGGACGCGGCCCGCATGTGCGGCGTCAACCTGCTGGCCCAGATCTCGGCGGCCTGCGGCGGCGACCTCGAACGCGTCGTCCGCGTCGTCAAACTGGGCGGCTTCGTCCAGGCCGCCGGCGATTTCGAAGCCATTCCCGCCGTCATCAACGGCTGTTCCGACCTGATGGTCGAGGTCTTCGGCGACAAGGGCCGCCACGCCCGCTCCGCCGTCGGCGTCTACAAACTCCCCCTCGGCTTCGCCGTCGAGGTCGACGCCATCGTCGAGGTGCGGTGAGTCCCTCTGCTCAACCGTTCCCGCGAAGCGGGTTCATCACAAAGGACACGAAGGAAACACGAAGGGCACAAAGAGGCCGGAGCCATTCACAACTCCCTTCGTGTTCTTTGTGATCCTTGGTGTCCTTCGTGATGAACCTTCCCCTCGCCAGTCCGGCGCACGATGAAGATCAGGGCCCGCTTCGCGGGACGCCCGCATGAGCCCGGCCTTCCAGATTCACGTGCACAACACCATCGCCGAGATCGGCCGCGACGCCTGGGACGCCTGCGCCGCCGCCTCCGGCGACCCCTTCCTCAGCTTCGACTTCCTCGACGCCTGCGAAGCCTCCGGCAGCGCCGTCCCGCAGCAGGGCTGGGCCGGCCGACATCTGAGCCTGCGCGACGAAACCGGCGCCGTCCTCGGCGTCATGCCCCTCTGGCTCAAGGGCCACAGCCAGGGCGAATACGTCTTCGACCACAGCTGGGCGGACGCATACGAGCGCGCCGGCGGCCGCTACTATCCCAAACTGCTGTCCGCCGTGCCCTTCACCCCGGTCACCGGCCCCCGCTTCCTGGCTCACCCGGACGCCGACGCCGCCACGGTGCGTCAGGCCCTGTTGCAGGGCGCGGTCGCCCTGACCGAACGGCTCGGCGTCTCCTCCCTGCACGTCAACTTCCCGACCCGCCCCGAATGGGACGCCATGGGCGAGGCCGGCTTGCTGCAGCGGCAGGACATGCAATACGTCTGGCGCAACGACGGGTACGAAGCCTTCGACGACTTCCTCGCCGCCCTGTCCGCGAACCGCCGCAAGACCATCCGCCGCGAGCGCCGCGAGGCGCAAACCGGCCTAGACATCCGCGTCCTGACCGGCGCCGACATCACCGAGGCGCACTGGGACGCCTTCTTCGCCTTCTATATGGACACCGGCGCGCGCAAATGGGGCCGGCCCTATCTGACGCGGGACTTGTTCACCCGCCTCGGCGCGACCATGGCCGACCGCATCGCCCTGGTCATGGCCTTCCGCGACGGCCCCAATAACCAGAAGATGCCCATCGCCGGCGCCCTCAACCTGATCGGCCGCGACGCCCTGTACGGCCGTCAATGGGGCGCGCTGGAGGAGGTCCCCTTCCTCCATTTCGAGCTCTGCTACTACCAGGCCATCGAGTTCGCCATTTCGCGCGGCCTGTCGCGCGTCGAGGCCGGAGCCCAGGGCGAGCACAAGATCGCCCGCGGCTACCTGCCCTCCCCCGTCTATTCGGCGCATTTCATCGCCGACCCCGCCCTGCGCGAACCCGTGGCCCGCTACCTCGAGGGCGAACGGCCGGCCGTGGCCGCAGAAATCGACGTCATGACCGCCGAGCTCTCGCCCTTCCGGAAGGGCGGCTGATGCCTCAGTCGGCGCGCTTCGTCCCGTCGCCGATGAACCAGCCGGCGATCCAGCTGACGATCCCGGTGACGACGGCCGCGCCGATGCCGGCCCACAGACCGTCGACCACGAAACCGCCGAGGAAGGACGCCACCAGCCCGATCATCGCCGCGTTCACCACCAGCAGGAACAGGCCGAAGGTGACGATCGTCAGCGGGAAGGTGACGAAGGTCAGGATCGGCCGCACCACCGCATTGGCGATCCCCAGCAACAGGGCCGCCGCCAGCAGCGACCCGTTGGACAGGAAATCGACCCCGTCCACGACCCGCGACGACAGCCACAGACCGAAACAGGTGACCAGAAACTGGGCGATGAAACGAAGCATGGCGCTCTCCCGACTCGTGCGGAACGATAACCCGAAACCGCGCGCCGGGCTCCCCGTTTTCACCGCCGGTTGCTACGATGCCGCCGAGCCACGGAGTCCGCGATGAGCCTTCACCTGACCTACGATCCCGACAATATCTTCGCGAAGATTCTGCGCGGCGACATCCCCTCGGTGACCGTCTGGGAGGACGAGCACGTCCTCGCCTTCATGGATGTCTTCCCCCAGTCGGAAGGCCATGTGCTGGTGATTTCGAAGACCTCCACCGCCCCCTCCCTTCTGGAGATCGAGCCCGAAGCCCTCGCCCGCATCACCGCCGCCGTCCAGCGCACGGCCCGCGCCGTCGAAAAGGCTCTGTCGCCCGACGGCTTCCAGATCCTGCAGTTCAACGGCGAGGCGGGCGGCCAGACCGTCTTCCACCTGCATTTCCACATCGTCCCGCGCTGGGCCGACCGGCCGATGAAGGGCCACGGTCATGCGCCGATGGCGGAGCCCGCCGCCCTGAGGGTCCTGGCCGACCGGATCGCCGCCGAACTGGAGTGAAGCCTAGTCGGCGCGGAACTGCAGCTCGGCCAGCCGGGCGTAAAGGCCGCCCTGGGCCATCAGCGACTGGTGCGTGCCTTCCTGCACCACCCGGCCGTCCTCCATCACCACGATGCGGTCGGCGCGCAGCACCGTGGCCAGGCGGTGGGCGATGACGATGGTGGTCCGGCCCTGCATGGCCTGATCGAGCGCGGCCTGCACCAGCCGCTCATTCTCGGCGTCCAGCGCCGAGGTCGCCTCGTCCAGCAGCAGGATCGGCGCGTCCCGGACCAGCGCCCGGGCGATGGCCATCCGCTGGCGCTGGCCGCCCGACAGGCTCTTGCCGCGCTCGCCCAGCGGCGTGTCGAACCCCTCCGGCAACGCCTCGACGAAGCCCAGGGCCTGGGCCTCCTCGGCGGCGGCGCGAATCTCCTCGTCGCTGGCGGCCTCGCGGCCGAAGCGGATATTCTCGCTCGCCGACCCCGAGAACAGCGGCGCCTCCTGCGACACCCAGGCGAACCGCCCGCGCACCGCGACCGGATCGGCCTCGCGGACGTCGATCCCGTCGACCGACACCATGCCGGACTGCGGATCGTAGAAGCGCAGCAGCAGGCGGAAGACCGTGCTCTTGCCCGCGCCCGACGGACCGACCAGGGCCACGGTCTCGCCCGGCCGGACCGTCAGCGAAAACCCCTTCAGCGCCGGCAGATCGGGCCGGCCGGGATAGGCGAACTGCACCGCCGACATCGACACCTCGCCGGTCGGCGGCTCGGGCAGGGACCGCGGCGTCTCGGGCGGCCGGATCGCCGCCTCGGCGCGCATCAGCTCGTCGATCCGCTCCATCGCCCCGGCCGCCTTCTGCACGTCGCCCCAGCTCTCGCCCAGCGCGCCCACGGCCCCCGCGGCGAACACCGACAGCAGCACGAACTGCAACAGGGCGCCCGGGCTCATCCGTCCGGCGATCACGTCCTGCGCGCCGAGCCACAGCACCAGGGTGACGCCGCCGAACATGACCACGATGATCATGGCGGTCATCAGGGCCCGCGCCTTCATCCGCACCAGGGAGACGCCGAACGCCGCCTCGACCGCCGCGCCGAACCGCTCGATGGCGCTGGCTTCGCGACCGAAGGCCTGCACCGTCTCGATCGCGTCGACGCTCTCGCCCGCGAACCCCACGGCGTTGGCGAACCGGTCCTGGGAGGCGACCGTCAGCTTGCGCACCGTCCGGCCGAACAGGAAGATCGGCCCCAGCAACACCGGCACGACCAGCAGCACCAGGCCGGTCAGCTTCGGACTGACCACGAACAGCAGCACCGTTCCGCCGACCAGGGTCAGGAAATTCCTGACGGCGAACGACACCGAAGTGGTCAGCAACGTCTCGACCAGGGCGATGTCGGTGGTCAGTCGCGACAGCACCTCGCCGGTCCGCATCGAGGCGTAGAAGGCCGGGTCCAGCGTCAGAATCCGCCCGAACAGCCCCTTGCGCAGGTCGGCGATGACCCGCTCGCCGGTCTTGGTGACGAAATAATAGCGGACCGCCGTCGCGAACCCCAGAAACAGGGCGTTGGCGCCCAGCAGCAGAAACCACAGGTTCAACTGCGCGCCGTCGTTCTCGAAACCGTTGTCGATGGCGCCCCGCGCCGAGGCCGTCAGGGCCAGGGACGCCGCCGTGGACATCATCAGCCACAACCCCGCCATCGCCAGATGGCCCTTGTGCCGCATCGCATAGGGCAGCAACCGTCCCAGCGGCCGGACATCGCGGCGCCGCTCCCGGCGTTCGCCGGCCTCGCCCATCTGTTCGGCCAGCAGGGCGCCCGCGCCCGGCCGCCCCCGGATGTCGGCTGCGGCGGGGTCGGTATGGGCGGTTGCATCGGTCATGGCGCGGGCCTCTTGCCCCGGAACGGCCCCCGGTGTAAACGCCGCCGCTCATTCCCGCCGTCCTCCGGCGGGTTTCTCATTTTCGCGCTCCGACGGTCGGCATCGTCAACGCGCAGAGACCGGACCAGGACCATGAAGGCGGATACGCACCCCGACTACCACTTCATCACCGTGACGATGACCGATGGTACGACCTACCAGACGCGCTCGACCTACCAGAAGGAAGGCGCCGTCCTGAACCTGGACATCGATCCGCTGACCCACCCGGCCTGGACCGGCGGCAACGCCCACCTGATGGACCGCGGCGGTCGCGTTTCGCGCTTCAACAACAAGTTCGCCGGCTTCATCAAGAAGTAGGCCTGCTCGCGCGGGCCGGGCTTTCGGGCCACACCCTGCGACAAGACGACCACAAAGGCGTCGGTCTCCGGACCGGCGCCTTTCTGTTTGCCTGGAACGCCGATAACATGGCGGCGTTGGCATTTCGGGGCGTGGACGTTTTGTTCCGCATCGATGGGGCGAAGAGACCTTGACGATGAATCGACGGCAGTTGGGACTTGGGGCGGCTGTATCGGCCTTCGCGTCGGCCATGGGTTTTGCGGCCCAGGCCCAGACCCGCGATCCCGGCGCCGTCGCCTTCTATGATGGATTCAATGATCAGCTGGCCCGCCTGCCCGCCACGATCCAGCCCGACGTGCGGGCCTTCTATGAACTGAACGGCTGGCGTCCCGTCTGGACGCCCGAACGCCTGCGCACGCTTCAGGCCGCCGCGGGCCGGGCCGAACGCCACGGCCTGTCGCAGGGCGACTATTTCGATTTCGAGGCCCTCGCCTCCCTCCCCGACGCCGCCGAGATGCGGACCACCGCCGCCGCCCTGGGCTACGGTCGCGTTCTCGCCGAGGGCCGCGTCCGGCCCGAGACCGTCGAAGACCTGTGGGAGATGCAGAAGAACCGGGTCGATCTGCCCCTCGGCATGAACGACGCCCTCGCCCAGAACCGTCTGGTCGACTGGTTCGAGGGCCTTGCCCCGACCGACATCGGCTATTCCAACCTGTCCGCCGGCTATGTGCGCTACCGCCGGCTGATCCGCGACGGCGGCTGGCCGACCTTCCGTCAGGGTCCGACCATCGAGCCGGACATGAGCGACGCCCGCATTCCCGTCCTGATCCAGCGTCTCGTCGCCGAGGGCGACCTGTCCGCCGCCGACGGCGCCCGCCTGACCGCGATGGGCATCGTCTATGGTGCCGAACTCCAGGCCGCCGTGCGCGGCTTCCAGACCCGACACGGTCTCGTGGCCGACGGCCGCATCGGCACGGGCAGCCAGCGTTCGCTGTCCGCCTCGGCCGAGGACCGCGCCCGTCAGATCGCCCTCAACCTCGAACGCCGCCGCTGGCTGAAGCGCGAGGTCGCGCCGGAGCGGATCGAGGTCAACACCGCCGCCGCCATCATGGTCTACTGGAAGGACGGTCGCCCGGTTCACTCCAACCGGGTCGTCGTCGGCTCGCCCAGCAACCAGACGCCCAGCCTCGAAAAGCCGTTCGCCTCAGTCGTGGCCAATCCGCCCTGGTATGTCCCGGCCTCGATCGCCCGCAACGAGATCCTGCCGCGCGGCCCCGGCTATCTGGCCAGCCAGAACATGTACATCTCCAACGGCACGGTCATCCAGCGCGCTGGCCCGACCGCGGCCCTCGGCTATGTGAAGTTCGAACTGCGCGACAGCTACGCCATCTTCCTGCACGACACCCCGTCCAAGGCGGCGTTCAACCTCGCCATGCGCCAGCGCAGCCACGGCTGCGTCCGGGTCCAGGGCGCCGTCGACTTCGCCCGCCTGCTGCTGTCGCCTGATCCCACCCTGCTGGCCCAGTTCGACGCGGCCCAGGACTCGCGCGAGACCAAGCGCATCCAGACCGGCCGCGAGATCAGCGTCCGCCTGCTGTACTGGACCGCCTTCGTCGACGGTCAGGGCCGCGTCGCCTTCCGCGAGGATGTCTATGAGCGTGACGCCAAGCTGGCCGAGGCCCTCGGCATCGCCCTCAGCCTGCCCAAGGCGGTCGATGACGGGGCGCGGGTGGCCAACGACGTCGGGCCGTAGGGCGGCGGTTCAGGTCCTGAACGCCGCCGTCAGCCGATCCAGCTGGCTCTGGACCGGATTGACCGCATCCTCCTCGGGCTCGTCGAGATACATGCGGCGGTCGAGATGGAGGACCCGGTCGTACAGCTTGTCGGTGCGGACCAGATATTCGACCAGGGCGATGGGCAGTTCCGGGTGGCTGGGCTCGCCCGCCGCCGGTCGGTCCGCCAGGCGATAGCGCGGCTCGCAGGCCGCCGTCGCCGTCATGTCGCCCTCGCGCACCGCCCGCTGCACCAGCAGCCAGGAGGCGATCTGCATCAGCCGGGTGGTCAGCTTCATGCTCTCGCCGGCATAGGCCAGGGCCGTCGATCGCGACAGCAGCTTGGATTCCCGGCGCCCGTCGCCGTCCAGATAGGCGGCGGTCTCCTCGACCAGTTCCATCCCCTCATGGAAGGTGCGGTCGAACAGCTCCGAACGCGCAAAATCATCCACGACTGCGGCGCGGCTGCGCCCTGTGGGCGGAGGCAGGGTGTCGTCGACAGACATGAACTCAACCAGACTCATGGAACAGGCGCATCCGTATCACGACCGGCACGGCATGGCGCGGCGCTTCCACCGTGTGCAACGGCCATGCCAGACCGGAACCGACAGGGTTACGAACGAAAGTTGAACATGGCATCGGCGGCATTGCGCTGCGACGACTTGCCTTCGATCGCGGCGTTGGAGCGATCGATCTCGGCCTGCAGCCCGGCGATCCGCTGCTTCAGGTCCTCGACCGAATAGCCGTCCAGGTCCTCGCGCGTCAGGGCGATCAGCGGCGCGCCGCGCGCCGGACGGGGCTCCAGATCCTCGAACATGACCGCCTCCTCCGTGGCCAACCGACCTTCAACCGCCTATTTCAACGCCCGGACACGGACGATTGCAAGAACGAGGCAGGGTGAATGCGCGTAGTCGAGATCACGGGTGGCTCCGGCCCCGCGGAGTCCCTGGTCCTGGCCGAGCGTCCGGATCCGGTCGCCGGACCGGGCCATATCCGCATCCGCGTCCACGCCGCCGGGGTCAACCGGCCCGACATCCTGCAGCGCCTGGGCCGCTATCCGGCCCCGCCGGGCGCCTCGGACATCCTGGGTCTCGAGGTCGCGGGCGAGGTGGACCAGATCGGGGCGGGCGTCGCGCGCTGGTCTGTCGGAGACCGCGTCTGCGCCCTGCTGGGCGGCGGCGGCTATGCCGAACGGGCTGTCGTCGACGCGCGCCACGCCCTGCCCGTCCCCGGCGACATGGATTTCATCCAGGCCGCCGCCCTGCCCGAAACCGTGTGCACCGTCTTCGCCAATGTCTTCGAGGCCGGGGCGTTGAAGGCGGGTGAAACCCTGCTGGTCCACGGCGCGACCAGCGGCATCGGCGTCACCGCCATCCAGATGGCCCGGGCCGCCGGCGCGCGCGTCATCGCCACCTCGCGGGGCGCGGCGAAGGCCGAGGCCGCCCGGCGGCTGGGCGCCGACCTCAGCCTCGATGCTTTGGTCGACGACATGGCGGCGGCGATCGCGGCCTTCGGCGGGACCGATGTGGTGCTGGACATGGTCGGGGCCGACTACGCCGCCCTCAACCAGGTCGC
Organism: Brevundimonas sp. UBA7664; assembly: GCF_002483305.1. Lineage (GTDB taxonomy): Bacteria > Pseudomonadota > Alphaproteobacteria > Caulobacterales > Caulobacteraceae > Brevundimonas. The sequence continues at coordinate 51,409 of NZ_DLHQ01000045.1, read as the reverse complement.
GCTAAACGCCTTCGGCCGCTGGGTGGTGATCGCCACCCAGTCCGGCGCCCTGGCCCAGGTCGATCTGGCCCGGCTGATGATGAAGCGGATCGTCCTGACCGGCTCGACCCTGCGCGCCCGTCCGGCCGACGAAAAGGCGCGTCTGATCGCCGCCGTGGAGGCGACGGCCTGGCCGTGGGTCGCTTCCGGCGCGGTGCGCCCGCCGGTCGAGGCCGCCTTCCCGCTGGAACAGGCCTTGACCGCCCACGTCCGGCTGGAGGCGGGCGGCCATGTCGGCAAGATCGTGCTGACGGTCTGAAGCGGGTGGCCGCCCACCCGTCTTCGCGGCCCTAGCGGATCGGCCGTATCGACGAAATGGTGTCGTTCAGCTGCCGTTGTTCGAGGTTCCAGGTGTCCTCGCGGATGATTTCACACCGGCCCCGGAACCAGGAGTCCGTGCAGACCTCCCAGGCGCCGCGGAGCCGCATCGAGCTGATGCGATCGTTCATGCCGCTGCTGCGGAGATCGGGCACCTCGCGGGTGAATGTGTCGGATCCGCCGCGGTACAGGACGTCGACGAAGACCGTGATCGAGGCATTCCCCCAGCCGCCGCCGCCACCGCCGCCGCCGTTGCCGCCGTCGAAACGGCCGGGGCGCAGCGACGAGATGCGATCGTTCATGCCCACCGCCCGAAGACTGGTGACATCGCCGGAGAAGGTCTGGCACTGACCCTGGAAATTCGCATCGGTGCAGGCGGTCCATTGCCCGCGCATCCGCATCGAGCTGATCGTATCGTTCATGCCCGAACTGCGCAGATCGGAGATCGCCCCGTCGAACGACCGGGACGTGCCCTGGAAGCCGTCATCACGATAGACCACGATCTCCCGGCCGTTCCCGCCGCCGCCGGGCCCCGGCCATCCGCCGCCGCCGCCGCCGCCGGGACGATCCTCGAACTGGCCGCGGTTCGGTCCGCAGACCAGCAGGCCGTTGTCGTTGCGAATCTCGTAGGCGGTGCAGCGGTTCAACTCGATCGAGGTGCCGCGAATGCGCCCCCGGTCATTTCGGCAGTCGGCATAGAGCCGCCCGCGATTGACGTATTCTCCGCTGCAGCTTTCGCGATAGTCGCCGCGCGGCGCGACCCGGGCCCCCAGTTGCCCATCCTGCGCCGCGGAAGCGCCGCCCGAGACGGCCGCCACAGCGGCCAGCATTTCGATCAACATGGAAGTCCCTCCGGGAGTTGTCAGTTCGCACAACGCGTCTGTGGGAGCAGTGTTCACCGGACTGGATGAACCTTGGCTGTATAGGCTTGTCGGCTTCCGTTTTCTTTTCCGGCGAATGAGACTATATCGCCAACATCAACGCCCGGTCGAAAGGCCGGGCGCCGTCGTATCCAGAGCCCGGTTTTCGGGCTCGAACAAGAACCGGAATGCCCCCATGACCGACATCCTGATGCCCAAGGCCACCGCGGTCTGGCTGGTCGACAACACCTCCCTGACCTTCGAGCAGATCGCCGATTTCTGCGGCCTGCACCCGCTGGAAGTGCGCGGCATCGCCGACGGCGACGTGGCGCGCGACATCCGCGGCGCCGATCCGCTGGTCAACGGCCAGCTGACCCGCGAGGAACTCGACAAGGCCCAGAACGACGACGCCTACCGCATGCAGGCCGTGGTCAGCCGCCACGCCGAACTGCTGAAGGTGCACAAGGCGCCGCCGAAATACACGCCCGTCTCGCGCCGCCAGGATCGCCCGGACGCCATCATGTGGTTCGTCCGCAACCACCCCGAGGTGACCGACGCCCAGATCGCCAAGATGCTCGGCACCACCAAGTCGACCATCGAGAGCGTGCGCAATCGCACCCACTGGAACAGCCCCAACATCAAGCCGGTCGATCCGGTGACCCTGGGCCTGGTTGGCCAACTGGCGCTGGACGAACTGGTCCGGAAGGCCGCCGACAAGAAGGCGAAGGACGACGCCAAAAAGGGCGGCGCCACCCTGCAGGCCGTCGACGCACCGGCCGAACCGGCTGAAGAGGAGTTCGTGCCGGAAGCCCGCGAACGCCGCGGCGCCGAGCCGACCGCCGCCTCGGTGTTCGGCTCCAAGGACTGAGCCCCGACCGACGGACAAGAAAAACGGCCCCGGGATCGCTCCCGGGGCCGTTGTTCATTGCGGGAGACCGTCGCTAATGCGCTCGGGCCTCCAGGCTGGTGATCTGTTCCTTGAGCCGGAGCTTCTGTTGCTTGAGCTCCCTCACGCGAAGCGAGTCCGTGGCCGGGTGCGTGATCTCCCTCCGGATGGTCTCATCCAGGTTGCGATGACGGTTTCCCAGTTCGCGGATACGAGCTTCGATGGTCATGGCTTGCGCCTCCATGTCTAAGGGACCAGTACAGTCAGCGCCGGGTCTGACCGGCTGTAGAATCACATTCCAGTGAACTGCCGACCGTCCTGATACGGACCACCCTGGAGCCCGAATTGGCCGAAGATGTGAACAGAGCCGTACGGAACCCTTCCGGCTCGACCCCTTCCAGATTGATCGTCGGAATTTCCGGAGCCTCCGGCGTCACTTACGGCGTCCGGGTGCTGGACGCCCTGCGCGAACTGGGCGTCGAAAGCCATCTGGTCGTCACCCGCGCGGCCCTGCTGACCCTGTCGCAGGAGACCGACCTTTCCGCCGACGACCTGATGGGCCGCGCCGACGTGTCGCACCGGCTCAACGACGTCGGCGCCTCGATCGCCTCGGGATCGTTCCGGACCATGGGGATGATCATCGCCCCCTGTTCGGTCCGCACCATGAGCGAGATCGCCACCGGGGTGACCTCCACCCTTCTGACCCGCGCCGCCGACGTGGTGCTGAAGGAGCGGCGGCCGCTGGTGCTGATGGTGCGCGAGACGCCGCTGCACCTGGGCCATCTGCGCACCATGACGGCGCTGGCCGAGATGGGCGCAATCATCGCCCCGCCCCTGCCCGCCTTCTATGCCAAGCCGGCCTCGATCTCCGAGATGGTCGATCAGTCCGTCGGCCGGGCGCTGGACCTGTTCGGCCTCGACTGGTCGGCGGTGCGGCGCTGGGACGGGCTCAAGGGACCTTCGCCGGAATGAGCCTGTGGGACTGGGCGTTGAAGGCCTACGCCGCCGACGGGGTCGCCGACGCCTGTCTGGAGCTTCAGGACGCCGCGGGTCAGAACGTGCCCCTGCTGCTCTGGGCCGCCTGGTGCGCCGCCGAGGGACGCGCCCCGGACGAGGACGCCCTCGAAGCCGCCGGCGACACCGCCCGGGCCTGGCAGGAGACGGCCATCGCGCCGCTGCGGGCCGTCCGCCGGGCGCTGAAGCCCCGCGCGCCCGACCTGGACGACGTCGACCGCGAGGCCGTGCGGGCCCAGGTCAAGGCGGTGGAGCTGGAGGCGGAGCGCCGCCTGTTGACGGCCCTGGAAGCTCTCGCTCCCGCCCCCTCCGGCCCGCCGCAGCCGCCGCTCAATACATTGGTCGCCGCCGCCCGGGTCTGGTCGCCGATGACGCCGCGCGCCGGCCTGGTTCGGCTGGCCGACCGCCTTCCGGCCTGACGCGACGCACAGTATGATCCCCCATCAGGGCCTCCCATGAACGACGACGAACCCTTTCTGACCGAAGAAGAGCTGGCGCTTCACGCCCGGCTCAAGGTGCTTCAGCTCGAGCACGCCGACCTCGACGCCTCGATCGAGGCGCTGGGCCGGATGCCGGTGCCGGACCAGCTGATGATCGCCCGGCTGAAGCGCAAGAAGCTGTTGCTGCGCGACGAGATCACCAAGATCGAGGACCGGATCCTGCCGGACATCATCGCCTGAGCGGGATCAGCGGCCCTTTTTCCTGACCCACATCGCCGCGTCGGCCTCGGCCAGCCAGACCTCGGGATCGGTGTGGGCGGCGAAGGCGCGGACGCCGAACGAGCCGCCCAGCGGCGCCTGTTCGCCGGCCCAGACGAAGCCGTCCGCCTCCAGCGCCGCGGCCAGCTTGCGGGCCTTGTCGCGGCCTTCGTCGAGCCCGGCGTTCAGCATCAGCAGGGCGAACTCGTCGCCGCCCAGCCGGCCGACCGCGTCCGACTCGCGCAGATTGGACCGCAACAGCTCGGCCACCTGCACCAGGGCGGCGTCTCCGGCGGCGTGGCCCAGGGTGTCGTTGACGCCCTTGAAGCCGTCCAGATCGAGATACAGCAGCACCGCCGGCACCTCGTGGCGCTGGCAGAACGCCATGGCGCTGCGCATGGCGGCGACGAAGCCGCGCCGGTTCAGGGCCGGCGTCAGCACATCGTGATCGGCCGCGGCCTCGGCGGCCTCGGCGCGCAGGCGCAGGGCCTCGACCTCGGCGCGCAGGCGCTCGATCTCGGCATGGGGGTCGATGACGGCCGCGTCGGTCACGAGCGAAGGTGGCTCCCCGGCCGGCGACTCAGCGCGTCCGGCCACCGGTGAGCCTAACGCCGTCGGTTGCGGGCGCAACGCGAGTCCTGTATCGCGCCGCTTTCGTCGAAAAGGGCTCACGACTCATGACGACCGCGACCCCACCCGTGGCCATCATCATGGGCAGCCGCTCGGACTGGCCGACGATGAAGCACGCCGCCGACGCCCTCGACCGGCTGGGCGTGGCCTGGGAGGCCCGGGTGGTCAGCGCCCACCGCACCCCCAGACGCCTGTTCGACTTCGCCACCGGGGCCCGGGCGGCCGGCATCAAGGTGATCATCGCCGGCGCCGGCGGGGCGGCCCACCTGCCCGGCATGACCGCCTCGATGACCGAACTGCCGGTGCTCGGCGTACCGGTGGAGTCGAAAGCGCTCAAGGGCATGGACAGCCTGCTGTCGATCGTCCAGATGCCGGGCGGCGTGCCCGTCGCGACCCTGGCCATCGGCGAGCCGGGCGCGAAGAACGCCGGCATCCTGGCGGCCCAGATCCTGGCCCTGTCGGACCCGGTTCTCGCCGGCCGGCTCCAGGCCTTCCGCGAGGCCCAGACCGAGGCCGTGCACGAGACGGTCGAGGACTGAGTGGCCGGTCCGCCCCTGCCTCCCGGTTCGACCCTCGGCATCCTCGGCGGCGGCCAGCTGGGGCGGATGCTCAGCCAGGCCGCCTCGCGCCTCGGCTTCAACGTCGTCATCCTCGACCCGGAGGAGAACAGCCCCGCCGGGCGCGTGTCCCAGGGCCAGATCGTCGCCGCCTATGACAATCCGACGGCGCTGGGCGTGCTGGGCCGGACGTGCCAGGCCGTGACCTTCGAGTTCGAGAATGTGCCCGCCGCCTCGGTCGAGCGTCTGGTCGAGGGCGGCGCCGTCGTCGCGCCCGGCCCCATGGCCCTCGCCGTGGCCCAGGACCGGGTCGACGAAAAGACCTTCCTCAACGGCGTCGGCGCGACGACCGTCGATTTCGCCGCCGTCGACAGCCTCGACGACCTGCTGGCCGCCCTCGACCGCCTCGGCGCGCCGGCCCTGCTGAAGACCCGGCGCGAGGGCTATGACGGCAAGGGCCAGATCTGGGTCCGCTCGGCGAAGATGGCCGCCGACGCCTGGCACGCCATCGGCAAGCAACCCGCCATCCTCGAAGCCCGGGCCGACTTCGTCCGCGAGCTGTCCGTGATCGCCGCGCGCGGCCGGGACGGCAAGATCGCCGTCTATCCGCTGGGCGAGAACATCCACAAGGGCGGGGTGCTGAAGACCACCGTCGCCCCCGCCGCCGTCGACGCGAGGACGGAGAAGCGGGCGAAGGCGATCGCCAAAGCCATCCTCGAAGGCCTCGACTACGTCGGCGTGCTCGGCGTCGAGCTGTTCGATCTCGGCGAGGGCAAGCTGCTGGTCAATGAGATCGCGCCGCGCGTCCACAACACCGGCCACTGGACCCAGGACGGCTGCGTCTGCGACCAGTTCGAACAGCATATCCGCGCCATCGCCGGCTGGCCGCTGGGCCCGACCGCGGCCCATACGCGGGTGGAGATGACCAATCTGCTCGGCGACGAGGTGGATCAGTGGAAGACGCTGGCGCCGAAGGCCGACGCGCGCCTGCATCTCTACGGCAAGGCCGAGGCCCGTCCCGGCCGCAAGATGGGCCATGTGAACCGGGTGAAGCCTCTATAATTTCCGCTCATCCCGGCGAAAGCCGGGACCCAGTTCTGTCCAGCCTGACGCGAGCTTTTCAGGACTTGCGGTAGCGAAACTGGCCGCCAGCAGATCACCCAAAGGACTGGGTCCCGGCTTTCGCCGGGATGAGCGGAGCTATTGGGGAGCCTTCGCCCCGTACCGCATCCGGCTCAGCACATCCGTCACCGTCTTCAGCGGGGCGTCGAAATCCTTGCCCGCCTTCCACTTCTCGAAGGCCATGACGTTCTCGATCCGCGCGGCGACGAAGGCCTCGGCGGCCTCGCGCCCGTCGAACCAGCGCATGGTCAGGGCCGGGATCAGGATGCCCGACAGGATGGCGCGCTTGGAATAGTGGTTCCAGTCGGTGGCCGTGTCGCCGGCCCAGTTCCACAGGTGGTCGGCGCTCTCCCACGCCAGCTTCAGCCCGATGTCGGCGTTGGTCGGCAGGGCCAGGAAGGCGGCGCAGCGGCGGGTGGCTTCCAGATCGGCGGCGCCCGCCTCCATTCGGGCCGACACGGCCGCCGCGATTCGCTCGCGCATCTTCAGGGATTTCGCGTCGACCCTGGCCAGTTCGGCCAGGGCCCGGTCGTCGTGCCGCCGCGACAGCAGGGCCGCCAGATCGCGCGCGCCGTTGGGCAGCAGCAGCTCCTCGTCGCCGCGCGACAGGCCGCAGGCCTCGCAGGCGGCCCGCACCATCCGGCTGTTCCAGCCCAGCCGGGGCGCGAGGCCCAGGGCGGCGTCCAGCACGGTCTGCTCCATGCGGTCGGCCCAATCGGCTTTGAGAGCCTCCCCCTCGGGCGCGTCGTTCGGCAGGTGTGGCGCATCGGTCATGGCGGCAGCATATCCCCGTCCGGCGGGCGTTTCGAGGCTTCAGATAGAAGCGCGACGATCTGGACACGAGGGGGGCGAACGTGTATCAGCCCGCCTTCATCCGCGGACCCTGTCTGTGGACCGAGATTTTATTTGTCTGCCCGTCTCCCTTTCGAGGTGCGCGGCGGGCGGCCAAAGGAGAGTTCAACCTGGTACAGATTTTCGTTCGCGATAATAACGTCGATCAAGCGCTCAAGGCCCTCAAGAAGAAAATGCAGCGCGAAGGCAGCTTCCGCGAGATGAAGCGTCACGTGCACTACGAGAAGCCCTCGGAGAAGCGCGCCCGCCAGAAGGCCGAGGCCGTGCGCCGCGCCCGCAAGCTGGCCCGCAAGCGCATGCAGCGCGAAGGCCTGCTGCCGCCGCCGAAGCCCCGGGTTCCGGGCGTGGGCGGTCCGAGCCGCGGCTAAACCCCGCTCGACAGCCGAACGAAACGATCAAAGGGCCGCCCCGGTAAACCGGAGCGGCCCTTTTACTGCTCGGGACCTCAGTCGAGCCCAGGCGCGTCAGGCCCCCAGATGTTGAAGGACATGACGCCTCGACGTTTGCTTAGATAAATCGTCGTCTCTTGAGAGACGTCAAACCACAGGTTTCCCTCAGCTTCTCCGATCTTCACGTTGACCCAATACCGCCCCGACATCAGACATCCGAATTCCCCTGAGAACTCATTTGTCCAATTTTCGGTCGTCAATCGGGCCTCAAAGACAGGCCTTTCGTCAACGGTCAGCACGACCAACTCATTGTCGACGCCGCTAAAGACGAACTCAACCTGATGGACAGGCTGGGGTGGGATGTCGTCCTGCCACACATACTTGGTTGTGATCCTGCATTCATCCTGAGCGAATGCGACGCTGGCAAAAGCCAAACAGGCTAAGCCGATAGCAACCCCGACTGGATACCGAGGCATCTCTACTTCCCCCCGCCCCGGATCGCCCCGGCGAAGCTCTTCCAGCTCAGCTTCACATCCGACAGCGCCCCCGCCCGGAACGCCCGGCCGGCCACCCACACCATGAACAGGGCGAAGGCGAACATGCCCGCCATGGTGCCGACGACCTCGAACATCGGCGGTTCGGACGGCGCGCGGGCGCTCATGAGGAACGGCGTGAAGAACGGCACCCACGACAGGATCTGCACCACGGGCGCGTCGGGGGTCCGCAAGGCCATCTGCATGACGATCAGGGGAACGACCAGGATCATCATGATCGGCCCCATCAGGGTCTGGGCGTCGCGCGGCGTCTCGCAGAAGGCCCCGATGGCCGCGAACAGGACGGCGTACATCAGATAGCCGCCGACGGCGTAGGCGATGAAATAGCCGAGCATGCCCCCCTCCAGCAGCACCTCGCCGACCATCGGCGCATACTGCGGCAGGCCGGCGATCAGGCCGAACGCGCCGATGCCGCCCCAGACCAGCAGCACGGTCAAGGTCAGGAAGGCCACCCCGAGCACCTTTCCGGTCAGGATCTCCGTGGCGGAGGCGGAGGACAGGAGCACCTCGAGGATCTTGTTCGACTTCTCCTCCATCACGCTGTTCAGCAGGATCGAGGCGCCGGTGATGATCAGCGACCAGAGGATGAAGCCCGAGGCCAGGCCGATGATGCCCGGCAGCTTGTCGCGGAAGGAGACCTCGCCCCCGCTGGCCGACCTCGGCGACAGGGTGGTGACGTCGGGTTCGAAGGCCGCCGTGGCCGAGACCACAGCCGGATCGATGCCGGCCCGTTCGAACACCGCGCGTCGGTTCTCGTCCTTGAGCGCGTCGCTGACGAAACGCTCGACGGCCGTGTCGGTGGCCTTGCGGGACCACACACGCGCCGTCGGCAGGCCCTCCTCCCGGTTCAGCAGCACCACGGCGTCCAGCCGTTGGTCCTCGGCGACCTCGTCGCCCAGATAGCGGCGCGCGACGGCCTCGCGGGCCTCGCCCGGCGCGGCCGCCGCCAGGTCGGCGGGCGGCGCCACGAAGGTCATCCGCGGACCCTCAAGCCCACTGAGCGCGCCCTTCGCCATGTTGCCGCCGGTCGTTCCGCCGGCCGCGGCCTGGATCTTCGTCTCGGCCTCCTGACGCAGAGCCGCCCGCCGCGCCTGCTCGTCACGGAGCGAGTTTTGCACGGCGGCGGCCAGGCCGGCGGCCTGGGGCGAATCCTCGAAAACCACCAACTCACTGACCGGCTGGCTCGACGACATCAGGATGGGGATGGCCCCGCCCAGCACCCCGAAGATCGGGAAGGCCAGCAGCGACAGCCAGAAGCCCACCGTCCTGGCGTAGGCGGCGTATTCGCGCCGCGCGATCAGCAGAATGCGTTTCATCGGGCGGCCTCCGCGCCGGCCTTCACCGACTGGTCGATGTCGGGATTGTCGCCGGTCAGGCTGATGAAGGCGTCGTGCAGGGTCGGCTCGCGCAGCTCGAACCGCCGCACGTCCAGCCCGCCGAGGAAGGCCGCCTTGAGCGCCTCCTGGCCCCGGCCGCCGGCCGCCAGGGCCGCCTTGAGCACCCGCACGCCGTCATGGTCTGACACCACCTCGACGCCGCTGACGCCCGGCAGGCCCGCGGCCTGCTCCGGGGCGATGGCGCCCTCCAGCTCGAGGAACCGCTTCGAGGTCGCGCGCGCCTCGGTCACCGTTCCCTCGAAGGCCTTCTGGCCGCGCGCCAGCAACACCACCTTGTCGCACAGCCGCTCGGCGTGCTGCATCACATGGGTCGAGAACAGCACCGTCGCCCCGTCGGCGGCCAGCTGGCGGATCACCGCCTCCAGCCCCTGCTGGTTGACCGGGTCGAGGCCCGAGAACGGCTCGTCGAGGATCACGAACTCCGGCCGGTGCACCACCGAGGCGATCAGCTGGACCTTCTGGGCCATCCCCTTGGACAGCTCCTTCATCTTCTTCTTTTTCGACGCGCCGAGTCCCTGGGCGTCCAGCATCTCGCGCGCGCGACGACGTCCCTCCCCCGTCGGCAGGCCCTTCAGGGCGCCGAAGAAGGCGATGGCGTCGACCGGGGTCATCTTCTTGTAGAGGCCGCGCTCTTCCGGGAGGAAGCCGATCCGGTCGCGCACCTTGCGGCCGTCGTCGGCGCCGAGAATGCCGATCCGGCCCGAGCTGACGCCCTGCAGGCCCAGGATCATGCGGATGGTCGAGGTCTTGCCGGCGCCGTTCGGGCCGAGGAAGCCGCAGATGGTCCCCTTCTCGACCTGGAAGCTCAGATCGCGCACGGCCTGGAAGTCGCCGTACCGTTTGCTCACGCCTTCGAGCGTCAACGCCGCCGCCATGATCTCTCGCCCCATCCGCATCTGTTCGGCCGAGAATAGGTGTGTAAAGGACGTTTGACAACCGGTGCGTGGGCTCCCGGCGCCGGCTTGTCACGGAATCCGTGTCATGGTCCCAGACGGCGAGTCTCCGCACCCGGACGAAAATCTGCATGTCTTACGAAGTCTCATCCTCTCCCGTGGCTCCGCGGACCGGCTCGCGTGTTTGGACGGCGGGCGCCGGCGCGGGCGTCGCGATCGTCGCCCTGGTCGGCGCGGCGGCGCTCAACCCGGAGAACGCCGTCTGGCTGGCGGGAGCGGCCGTGGTGGTCGGGCTGACGACCTGGGCGCTGAACCGGACGCCGTCGGCGACCGCCGGCCCGGCGCCCACGCTCGAGGCGCCCGGCGCCGGGCCGGACGCCGCCCTGCTGGAGAGCGTGTTCGAGGCCCTCGCCGATCCGGTGCTGGCGGTGTCGGGCGGCGAGGCCGACGACATCGCCGGACGCCGCATCGTCCTGGCCAACGCCGCCGCCCGAGACCTGCTGCGCATCCAGCGCGAGGGCGGGCTGCTGGTCCCGGTGCTGCGCGACCCGGCCGTGCTGGAGGCGGTGGACGAGGCCCTGTTCGGCGGCCTGACCCGGACCACCGACTATGCCGGCGTCGGGGCCCAGACCCGGCACTGGCGGGCCGTGACCCGGCCCCTCCCCTCCGCCGGGGCGGATCCGCTGGCCCTGGTCGTGCTGCGCGACGAGACCGATGTGCGGCGGATGGAGCTGATGCGCGTCGACTTCCTCGCCAACGCCAGCCACGAGTTGAAGACGCCGCTGGCCTCCCTGTCCGGCTTCATCGAGACGCTGAAGGGCCATGCCCGCGACGATCCCAAGGCGCGGGACAAATTCCTCGACATCATGGCCGCCCAGGCCGACCGGATGAGCCGGCTGGTCGCCGACCTGCTGTCGCTCAGCCGGATCGAGCTGAACGAGCATATTCCGCCCTCCGGCCACGTCGACCTGGCCCGCGCCGCCGCCGATGTGGTCGACGCCGTCAGCGTGCTGTCGGCCGATCGCGACGTCGCCGTCCGGCTGGAAGACCGCGAGCTCGCCGCCCCGGTTCACGGCGACCGCGACGAGATCCTGCAGGTGGTCCAGAACCTGGTCGACAACGCGATCAAATATTCCCCGGCCGGCGGCACGGTCGAGATCGTCATCCGCCCCGACATGGCCCTCGACGAGGCCTCGGCGCCCTGGTCGGGCGGCAATCGCGGCGACGGCGCGACCCGGCTGCCGCTGGTCACCCCCGATCGCGAGGCCGGCCAGCGCTACGCCGCCGTCACCGTGCGCGACCACGGTCCGGGACTGGCGCGTGAGCATCTGCCGCGGCTGACCGAGCGGTTCTATCGCGTCGAAGGCCAGAAGAGCGGCGAGCGGCAGGGCACCGGCCTGGGGCTGGCCATCGTCAAACACATCGTCAACCGGCACCGCGGGGGTCTGACCGTCGAGAGCGCCCCGGGCCATGGCGCGACCTTCACGGCCTATTTTCCCGTCGCCGCCCGCCGGACGCCATGACGCTGCCGTGACAGCCGACGCGCGCGGGGGCGAACGGCGTAACAGAACTGTCACGTCGCCGTCGTAATCCGCTGACCATTCCGGGGCAGTTATCGCCAAGGGGCGAGCCGGGCGACCGGACGGCCTGATTCTGCTCTCCCGGACGTCCATGACCTGGCTTTTCCTGCCGATCCTGATCGCCGCAGCCGTCGCCGCCCATGTCGGCGGCCGGGCGCTGGCGAGTCGACGCGCCCGCGCGCTGCCGCCCGGACAACGCCCCCACTCCCGTCCCGGCCAGCACGGCGCCTACGCCCTGATCTGGACGGCGGTGCCGGCCCTGATCGTGCTGATGGCGGCCTCGGTCGTGGCGCCCAATATCGAACGTCAGCTGACCGCCTCCGGCGCGCCCGAGGCCGTCCAGCAGCTTGAGCCGTTCCGGCGCGAGGCCTTCTTCGCCGACGCCCGCGCCGTGGGCGCCGGCCGGCCGGCGGTGCAGGTCTGGCCCGCCCCCTATGCCGAACTGCTGCCTGTCGAGGGTCAGCGCGCGGCGCGCATCGACCGGATGCTGGGCCTCGGCGGCATCGTCGGCGCCGCGCTGGCGGCCCTGCTCGGGGCCCTGTTCGTCTTCAGCCAGATCCGCCCCGGCATGCGGGCCCGCAACCGGGTCGAGGGCTGGATCGTCGGCCTGCTGTTCGCCTGTTCGGCCGTCGCCATCCTGACCACGGTCGGGATCATCGCCTCGCTGGTCTATGATTCGATCCGCTTCTTCTCCAGCGTGCCGATCACGGAATTCCTGTTCGGGACCCAGTGGAGCCCCCAGACCGCCATCCGCGCCGACCAGGTCGGATCGACCGGCGCCTTCGGGGCCCTGCCGCTGTTCGCCGGCACCTTCCTGATCATGCTCATCGCCATGACCGTGGCCGCGCCGGTCGGCCTGTTCTCGGCCATCTATCTGTCGGAGTACGCCGGCCCGGTGTTCCGCGCGACGGTCAAGCCGGTGCTGGAGATCCTCGCCGGAGTGCCCACCGTGGTCTACGGCTTCTTCGCCGCCCTGACCGTCGGCCCGGCCTTCCGCGAGTTCTTCAACGGCCTCGGCGCCCTGATGGTCGGGGGACCGCTGGACGGGGTCGGCCAGTATCTGATGGTGGTGCAGAACCAGATGGCCCTGGTGGCCGGGGCGGTCATGGGCATCATGCTGATCCCCTTCGTCAGTTCCCTGTCCGACGACATCATCAACGCCGTGCCCCAGTCGCTGCGCGACGGCTCCTACGCCATGGGGGCGACGAAGTCGGAGACGGTCAAACGCGTGCTGCTGCCCGCCGCCCTGCCCGGCGTCGCCGGCGCCATGCTGCTGGCCATGTCGCGGGCCATCGGCGAGACCATGATCGTGACCATGGCCGCCGGCCTCGCCGCCCGCCTGACCCTGAACCCGCTGGATACGGTGACCACCGTCACCGTGCAGATCGTCACCCTGCTGACCGGCGACCAGGAGTTCAACAGCACCAAGACCCTGTCCGCCTTTGGCCTGGGGCTGACCCTGTTCCTCGTCACCCTGGTGCTCAACATCATCGCCCAACGCATCGTCCAGACCTACCGGCAGCAGTATGACTGAGACGCCTGTCACCTCCGAGATGCGCGCCGACCGCCTGCGCGCGGGCCTGAAGCGGCGCTATGCCCGCGAGGGCCGGTTCAAGCTGTACGGCCTGCTGGCCATTGGCGTGGCGGTCGGCTTCCTGCTGCTGTTGCTGGGGCGGATCATCGAACAGGGCCATACGGCCTTCTACGCCCACACCATCACCGTGCCCGTTTACATGGACCCGGCCCGCGTGGACCGCGCCTATCCGCAGGGGACGAATTTCGAACTGCTGGTGGCCGAGCAGCAGCTCGCGCGCATGGGCGTCGCGGACGACGCCGCGGGCTCGAGGGCCACGGCCATGCGGGGCCTGTTCTCCGCCGACCTGAAGTACGCCGCGGCCGAGGTCGTCCAGAAGAATCCGAACCTGATCGGCCAGACCGTGCCGATCGCCGCCTCCGTGTCCGACGAAGCCGATCTGTACTTCAAGGGCGAAATCTCGCTCGACACCCCCGCCGAACAGCGCCGGCTGACGGACGAACAGATCGGCTGGCTCGACCGGATGAAGGATTCGGGCCTGGTCGCGGCCCACTTCAACAGCGCCCTGTTCACCAACGGCGATTCCACCGAGCCCGAACTGGCCGGCGTGCTGGGCGCGGTCGTGGGCTCGGCCCTGATGCTGCTGGTCACCGCCTTCATCGCCATTCCGCTGGGTGTCGGCGCAGCCCTGTACCTCGAGGAGTTCGCACCGCGCGGCCGGATCACCGACCTGATCGAGGTCAATATCAACAACCTCGCCGCCGTGCCCTCGATCATCTACGGCCTGCTGGGCCTGGCCCTGTTCATCAACTGGATGCACCTGCCGCGCGCCAGCCCGCTGGTCGGCGGTCTGGTCCTGGCCCTGATGGCCCTGCCGACCATCATCATCGCCACGCGCTCGTCCCTGAAGGCGGTGCCGCCGTCGATCCGCGAGGCCGCCCTGGCCATGGGCGCGTCCAAGACCCAGACGGTGTTCCAGCACACCCTGCCGCTGGCCATGCCCGGGGTGATGACCGGCGCCATCATCTCCATGGCCCACGCCCTCGGCGAGACCGCCCCCCTGCTGCTGATCGGCATGGTCAGCTTCATCCCCGGCATTCCGGGCGCCCTCGACGCGCCGACCGGGGCCCTGCCGTCGCTGGTCTATATCTGGGAGAACGCCTCCGAGCGCGCCTTCCACGAACGGACGGCCGCGGCCATCCTCGTCCTCCTCGCCTTCATGATCGTCATGAACGCCGCCGCCATCTTCATGCGCCGGCGCTTTGAACGCCGGTGGTAGCTGAATGAAATTCAACCTCTTTCGCGCGGCCGACGGTACCGAGGGCGGCGGCTCCCCCGCCGCCACGCCGGTGATCGCCGCCCCGCCCGTGGTGCACAACACCGTGCCGATGGGACCGACCAAGATCGCCGCCCGCGACGTCTCGGTCTTCTACAGCGGCAAACAGGCGCTCTATGACGTCTCGCTGGACATCCCGGACAAGACGGTCACCGCCCTGATCGGTCCGTCGGGCTGCGGCAAGTCGACCTTCCTGCGGACCATGAACCGCATGAACGACACCATCCCGGGGGCCAAGGTCACCGGGCGCATCGAGATGGACGGCGAGGACATCAACGCCAGGTCGGTCGACCCCGTCCTGTTGCGCGCCCGCGTCGGCATGGTGTTCCAGAAGCCGAATCCCTTCCCCAAGACCATCTACGAGAACGTGGCCTACGGTCCGCGCATCCACGGTCTGGCCGCCTCGAAAGCCGAGCTGGACAACGTCGTCGAGGCCTCGCTGAAGCGCGCCGGCCTGTGGGAAGAGGTCGCCGACCGCCTGCATTCGCCCGGCACCGGCCTGTCCGGCGGCCAGCAGCAGCGTCTGGTCATCGCCCGCGCCATCGCGGTCGAGCCCGAGGTCATCCTGATGGACGAGCCCTGCTCGGCCCTGGACCCGATCGCCACGGCCAAGATCGAGGAGCTGATCGACGAGCTGCGCGAGCGCTACTGCATCGTCATCGTCACCCACTCCATGGCCCAGGCCGCGCGGGTCAGCCAGCGCACCGCCTTCTTCCACATGGGACGGCTGGTCGAGACCGGCGACACCGAGGACATCTTCACCAACCCGCGCGAGCGGCGCACGCTCGACTACATCACCGGCCGTTTCGGCTAGGACCGCCCCATGCCCCAGCACACCGTCAAGGCCTATGGCGACGAGCTCAACCAGCTCACGGCCGAGGTCGCCCGCATGGGCGGCTTGGCCGAGGCCCAGGTCGCCGACGCCGTCGATTCCGTGGCCCGCCGCGACGTCGCCCTGGCGCGCGCCGTGATCGACCGTGATGCCCGGCTGGACGCCATGCACCGCGACATCGAGCGCAAGGCCATCCGCCTGATCGCGCTGCGCCAGCCGGTCGCCTCGGACCTGCGCCGCACCCTCGCCTCGATGAAGCTGGCGGTCGATCTGGAGCGCACCGGCGACCTGGCCAAGAACATCGCCAAGCGCGGCCTGATCCTCGCCGAGGGCGAGCCGATGCAGCCCCTGACCCGGTCGATCGAGCGGATGGGCAAGTTGGTCTCGATGCGGCTGCGTGACGTGCTCGACGCCTATGCCGCCGCCGAGGTCGACCGCGCCGTCGCGGTCTGGAACACCGACGACGAGGTGGACGAGCACTACAACGCCCTGTTCCGCGAACTGCTGACCTACATGATGGGCGATCCGCGCACGATCACCGCCGGCACCCATCTGCTGTTCATGGCCAAGAACCTCGAGCGCATCGGCGACCACGCCACCAACATCGCCGAGACCATCTATTACGAGATCACCGGCCAGGAGTTCACGGGCGAACGCCCGCGCTGGAGCCCCGACACCGCTGAAGACGCCGCTTCCGAACCGCTGTCGCCCGCCTGAACCGGAGACTACGCCCGTGCAGCCCTATGTGTTGGTCATGGAAGACGAGGACGCCCTGGCGACCCTCCTGTCCTACAACCTCGAGAAGGAGGGCTACCGCGTCGTGGTCGCCTCCGACGGCGAGGAGGGCATGCTGCAGATCGAGGAGCGTCTGCCGGATCTGGTCCTGCTGGACTGGATGCTGCCCAAGCTGTCGGGCATCGAGGTCTGCCGGCGCATCCGGGGCAAATCCGAGACCCGCAACCTGCCGATCATCATGCTGACCGCGCGCGGCGAGGAGAGCGACCGCATCCGCGGCCTCGACACCGGCGCCGACGACTATCTGACCAAGCCCTTCTCGATGAGCGAGCTGATCGCCCGCATCCGCGCCGTGCTGCGCCGCATCCGGCCAGGCCTGGCCGACGACCGGCTCAATCACGGCGACATCGTCATCGACCGCGTCGCCCACCGCGTCCGCCGTTCGGGTCAGGAGATCCACCTCGGCCCCACCGAATTCCGCCTGCTCGACCATCTGATGCAGCACCCGGGCCGGGTGTTCAGCCGCGAACAGCTGCTCGACGCCGTCTGGGGCTCTGACGTCTATGTCGAGGCCCGCACCGTCGACGTCCACGTCGGCCGCCTGCGCAAGGCGCTGAACGTCGAGGGCACAGTCAATCCGATCCGCACGGTGCGTTCGGCCGGCTATTCGCTCGATCTGGGCGGGTGAGCCGACCTTAGGCTCAGGGCCGGACGCGGTTGGGAAGTCCAGCGACCTCATCCTCGGGCACGACCCGGATGATTTCGGCCCGACACGTCCGGGCGATGACCGATGGGCTCACCACGTCAAAGGTGACCTCATCGCCGACGCAGAAATTGGCGTTCTCGGGTCCGAGCGGTCGCAATGCGTTGCCGGCGCCTATTCCGGCCTGGAGACAACCTTCGTCGGCGGAGACTTCCAGCGTCTGGCCCGTCATGACGCGCAGATAGACAGGGACGGAGCCAGCCCGCGAGATATTGTAGGCTCCCCCGCTCGGGAAACACCTGCGGCTCTCAACTGATCCGGCGGTTGGCCCCGGCGCTGGCGCGCATCCGGCGAGGGCGATCAAGGCGGTGAGCGGTGCGGCAATCCTGAGCATCTCGACCTCGTGCAAACATCGGCGGGCTCGCCATGTTCTACCTATGGACGTTCTGCCAAGCGGAGGGACAATGCACGAGTTCGTGACTTCGGGCGTCCGCCCAGCGCGCTCCCGCCTGTCGCCGTCGTCTCGCGTCGGACGCCCGGAGGAGCGCCTCCCCCTGATCGAGCCTCACCCCGCCGCGATCTCCTCCGGCGCCAGCTCATAGACCGTCGCGCAATACTCGCACGTCACCCGGATCTTCCCGTCCGCCTCGACCATGTCCGCGCGCTCCGCCGGATCGAACGAGGTCAGCACCCCGGCGATCCGCTCGCGCGAACAGCGGCATTGCGCCACCAGCGCCCGGGCGTCCTCCAGCCGCACCCCGTCCTCGTGGAACAGGCGGAACAGCAGGGTCTCGGGCGTGATGGTCGGGTCCAGCAGTTCGTCATCGGCCAGGGTCTGGAACAGGGCCCGCGAGCGGTCCCAGACCTCCTCGGTCGAACCGCGCGCATCGTCGCCGGCGATCAGCTGGATCAGCGCCCCGCCGGCGCGCCAGCTCATGCCGGCGTCGGTCGCCACCGACCCGACCGCCAGCCGGACCTTCGTCGGGATCTGTTCGGACTGCTGGAAATAGTGTTCGGCGGCCAGCGACAGGCTCTCGCCCTCGATCGGGGTGATGCCCTGGGTCCGTTCGAAATCCGGACCGCGATCCAGGGTCATGACGAACACGCCTTGCCCCAGCAGCGAGCGCGCGCCCGGACGCGCGAAGCCCTGCGACGCCGCCGCGACCTCGTCCTCGTCGAAGCGGCAGTAGCCGCGCATATGGCCGTTGGTGTCATAGTCGGCGACGACGTAGCGGACCGGCCCGTCGCCCTGGGCCTGGACGATCAGCCGGCCCTCGAACTTCAGGCTGGAGCCGACCAGGGCCGCCAGGGCGCAGGCCTCGCCCAGCAGGGCGGCGACCGGCTCGGGATAGGCGTGGGCCGAGAGGATGGCGTCGATGGTCTGGCCCAGCCGCACGATCCGGCCGCGCACGGGCCAGCCCTCGATCTGGAAGGCGGCGGCCAGGTCGTCAGCAGGCGCGCGGTCGGTCACGGCGGGTCCTTGAAGGGCGTTCATACGGAAGCGCCGTCAGATAGGCGCCCGTATCGCGAATGGTAAGGCCTGCGTGCTAGAGCAGGAACCGGCGGGGTCGCGGCCCCGTTCCAGCAGCCCGATCCGAACACACCGACCCGGCGGTTTCATGACCAAAGCGACGCTCAAGCCCCTGAACCAACAGGCCATCGTCATCACCGGCGCCACCTCCGGCATCGGCCTGGCGACGGCGCGGCGGGCGGCGCGGGCCGGGGCCTGCGTCTTTCTGATCGCGCGGGGCGAGAACGACCTCAAGACCCTGACCGAAGAGCTGCAGGCCACGGGCGCGCGGGCGGCCTGGGCTGTCGCCGACGTGGCCGACCATGCGGCCCTGGCCGAGGCGGCCGAGAAATGCGTGCGCCTGTTCGGCGGCTTCGACACCTGGGTCAACAACGCCGGCGTGTCGATCTACGGCGCCATCAGCGTGACCAGCCTGGACGATCAGCGGCGGCTGTTCGAGACCAACTACTGGGGCGTGGTCAACGGCTCGCTGGTGGCGGCGGAGCACCTGCGCCAGCGCGAGGGCGGTGGGGCCATCGTCAATGTCGGCTCCATCCTGTCGGACGCCCCCCTGCCGATCCAGGGCGTCTACTCGGCCTCGAAGCACGCGGTGAAGGGCTTCACCAACGCCCTGCGCATGGAGCTGATGCGCGAGGACGCCCCGATCACCGTCAGCCTGGTCAAGCCGGCCGCGGTCGACAGCCCCTACAGCAAACACGCCCGCAACCTGACCGGCTACGCGACCCAGAACCCCCAGCCGGTCTATGCGACCCACGTCGTGGCCGACACCATCCTGTACTGCGCCAGCCATCCGATCCGCGAGATCACGGTCGGCGGCGGCGGGCGTCTGATCGCCAGCTTCTACTCCATCCTGCCCGGTCTGGCGGAACCACTCTTCGCCCGGTTCGCTCCTTCCCTGATGCGGGACAGGGGTTCCGCCTGGGAGCCGTACGACGACGGGCTGTATGACCCGAGCGAAGACGGTCTCGAAGAAGAGGTTCACTATCCGATGGTTCGTCAGTTTTCCGCCCTCGCCGAAGTCCGCAAACATCCCGGCGTCACCAGCGGCGTCCTCGCCGTGCTCGCCGGTGTCGGTATCGCCGCCCTGCTGCTGAGCCAGCGCAGCGGCCCGACGCGGTACGAGCGCCTGCGCGGGCGGATCGACCCGGGCGGCTGGATCGACACGGCCGCCCTGCGCGACCGCTTCGGCGACCTGACCGAAACCGTGCGTCACAGCCTGTCCGAGGCCGGCGAGCGCGCCTCCGATCTGGGCGAGGACGCCCGCCATCGCGGCGAGCGCATCCTGCACGGGGCGCGGCATTCCTCGCGCAAGGCGCTGAAGAAGCACGGCAAGACGGCGCGTCGCTATGCCCATGACGCCGGTGAATACGCCCGTGATCACGCGAAGGAAGGCGGCGCCCTGCTGGCGCTGGCGACCATCGCCGCGGCGATCGGCGCGGCCGCGCTGGATGTTCGCCGTCCCGACAGCCGGATCCGCAGTCTGGGCAAGTTCTAGGCGCCGGCCACTCTCTTATTGCTGCAACTGCGAAGGTCGGCCAAGGTCGGTTCATGGCTGAACCGACCACCTACGTCTTCGACTTCGACTCGACGCTCGTGCGCATCGAGACGCTGGAGGCCCTGGCCGACATCGCCCTGGCCGGCGCGCCGGACGCCACGGCCATTCGCGCCGAGGTCGCCGCCCTGACCGATCAGGCCATGACCGGCGACCTGCCGTTCGGCGAGGCCCTGCGCCGCCGTCTCGCCCTGCTGCCCCTGACCCGCGACCACATTGCGGAACTGGCCGCCCGCATCCTCGACGAGGGCACGCCCTCGGTGCGCCGCAACCTGCGCTTCTTCCGCGAGAACGCCGGGCGGATCGTCATCCTGTCCGGCGGCTTCCGCGAGATCATTGCCCCCCTCGCGGCCCATCTGCACGTCCCGCCCGGACGGGTCCTGTGCAACGACCTGATCTATGACGCCGACGGCCGGGTCGCGGGTGTCGATGCGGCCAATCCGCTGTCCGAGGCCGGCGGCAAGCCCGCCGTCATCCGCGCCCTCGGCCTGCCGGGCCCGGTGGTCATGATCGGCGACGGCTGGACCGACGCCGAGGTGAAGCTGGAGGGCGCCGCCGACCGCTTCCACGCCTTCACCGAGATCGTCCGCCGCGAGAAGGTGGTCGCCGCCGCCGACGCCGAAGCGCCATCGATGGACGAGTTCCTGCACGCCGAAGGCCTCGCCGGTCGCTGGTCCTATCCCCGCAGCCGCATCCGCATCCTGTTGCTCGAGAACATCCACCCCGCCGCCGTCGAGCGGCTGGAGGAGGCCGGCTATACGGTCGAATCGCTGAAGGGCGCGCTGGACGAGGACGCCCTGATCGAGGCCGTCCGCGGCGTCCATGTGCTGGGCGTCCGCTCCAAGACCCAGGTCAGCGCCCGCGTGCTCGAGGCCGCCGACCGGCTGATGGCCGTCGCCGCCTTCTGTATCGGGACCAACCAGATCGACCTCGACGCGGCGGCGGCGAAGGGCGTGGCGGTGTTCAACGCCCCCTATTCCAACACCCGGTCCGTCGTCGAACTGGCCGTCGGCCTGACCATCGCCCTGCTGCGCGACGTGACCGACAAGTCCGCCGCCATGCACCGCGGCGAGTGGAACAAGTCCGCGACCGGCTCGCGCGAGCTGCGCGGCAAGACCCTGGGCATCGTCGGCTACGGCGCCATCGGCTCGCAGCTGTCGGTGCTGGCCGAGGGGCTGGGCATGCGGGTGATCTTTCACGACCTGACCGAACGGCTGGCGCTGGGCAACGCCCGCCGCATGGCCTCGCTGGACGCCCTGCTGGCCGAGAGCGACGTGGTCAGCCTCCATGTCGATGGACGCACCGACAACACCGCCCTGATCGACGCGGCCCGACTGTCACGCATGAAGCCGGGGGCCCTGCTGCTGAACCTGTCGCGCGGCCATGTCGTCGATGTTGGCGCCCTGGCCCAGGCTCTCGGCTCGGGGCGGATCGGCGGCGCGGCGCTGGACGTCTTCCCCGACGAACCCGCCACCAACGCCGACCCCTTCGACAGCCCCCTGCGCGGCTTGAAGAACGTGATTCTGACCCCGCACATCGGCGGTTCGACCGAGGAGGCCCAGGAAGCCATCGGCGAATTCGCCGCCGAGCGGCTGCTGGCCTATCTGAACCGGGGCGACACCACCTTCTGCGTCAACCTGCCCAATGTGCAGCTGGCCGAGGTCGACGGCGCCCACCGCATCCTGCACATCCACCGCAACCAGCCGGGGGTGCTGGCCGAACTGAACCGCGCCCTCGCCGCCGCCGGTCTGAACATCCTCGGCCAGCATCTGAAGACCGACGAACGCACCGGCTATGTCATCACCGACGTGGACCGCGACTATGCGCCCGAGGCGCTCGATGCGGTGCGAGGTGTTGCAGGAACGCTGCGGTTCAGGATGCTGCATTAGAAACCTTCCCTGACGGTATCTTGCGTCCGCGCGAAAGCAGCGCAGAGTGTCCCGCAACGGTCGCATGATGACGGCCGAGGGAGGATCATCGATGTCTCGTTTCCTGCGCAACGCGGCGCTCGCCGCGCTGACTGTCGCCGCCGCCGGCGCTGTCGCCACCGCCGCCAGCGCACAGTCCTACAATCGCCTGGTCGTGTTCGGCGACAGCCTGAGCGACAACGGCAACCTGTATGCCGCCACGCTCAACACCACGCCGGCCTCGCCGCCCTATTTCAACGGCCGGTTCTCCAACGGTCCCGTGTTCACCGAACTGCTCGGCTTCAACGCCGGTCGCTTCACCGCCGGCGCCCCCGTTACCGGCAGCGTCAACTACGCCTTTGGCGGGGCGCGCACGGACAGCCAGGTCTCCCCTCCCGGGATGCGCAACCAGCTGCTCGCCTATACGGGCGGCGGCGGCACCTTCGGGGCCAATGACTTGGTCAGCATCCTCGGCGGCGCCAACAACATCTTCCAGGCCGTGGGCCCGGCCTCCGTGGCGCCCAACCCGACGGGCTTCATCTCCCCGGTGGCCCTGTCCGCCGCGGCGGACGTCAACTTCATCGTCAACAGTGTCGCCGGCGCCGGCGCCGGGACCATCCTGGTCGGCAACCTGCCCAACCTGGCCATCACGCCGCAGTTCAACCAGGGTCCGTTCGCCGCCGCCGCCCCGCTCGCGGACTTCGCCGGCACGACCTTCAACAACGCCCTGCGGGCCGGTCTGATGACCACGGCCGCCGCCCAGCCGGGGTCCAACATCATCCTGATGGACCTGTACAAGATCGGACCGGCCCTGGTCGCCAACGCCGGCGCGTTTGGCCTGACCAATGTCCGGGACGTCTGCTTCAACGGCATCACCGTCTGCGCCAATCCGGATGGCTACCTGTATTGGGACTCCGTCCACCCGACCGCGGCCGGCCACCGTCTGCTCGCGGCCCTTGCCAATGACTACCTCTACTATGGCGACATCGGCGCCCAGTCGACGGTGCAGGCCGAAACCGGCTTCCGTCAGCGCGAGGACCTGCTGGACCTGTCCAGCGACGGGCTTTCGGGCCGGGCGGACTGGGAAGCCGGCACGCATCTGACCTTCGGGGCCATCGCCGACAGCGTCGAAACCGACGCACGCGGCTCCGTCGCCGCCGCCGATGCCAAGGGCTGGGGCGGACGGGTCGGGCTGGACCACGTCATGTCCCCCGGCATGCGCTTCGGCGTCGCCGGGACCTTCCGCACCGCCGAGGTCGAGGCGGGCGCCATGGCTTTCGACGTCGAGACCTATGCCTTCGACGCCTACGTCGGCTGGCGCTCGGGCGGCCGTTTCATCAACGCCACGGCCGGCGGCTCGATCGACCAGTATGACGACATCACCCGCATCACCTCCCTGGCCCCGATCATCCACACCGGCAAGACGGACGGCGGCAGCGTCGGCGCCCGTGTCCAGGGCGGCGTCTGGTTCGACATGGGCGGCATCGGCCTGTCGCCCCGGGTCGCGGTCAACTACGTCTCGACCGATGTGAACGGCTATGTCGAACAGGGCCCGGGGGCGCAGTACGCCTATCAGGACCGCAAGGTCCAGGCCGCCAGCGGCGAAATCTCGCTGCGCGCGGAAGGCGGCGGCGGCGGCATGGGCTTCTTCATCGAGGGCGGCTATCGCGACTCCTTCGGCGACAGCAGCGACGCCGTCCGCACCGGCATCGCCGCCAACCCGGCGCAGGTCCTGGCCCGCGAGATCGAGGACCCGTTCGGCGGTTCGCTGATCGCCTCGGCCGGCGTCGAGGCCGACCTGGGCCCGGTGAAAATGACCCTCGGCTATCGCGGCCGCTTCGGCGACAACGCCGACAGCCATGTCGGGGCGCTAACCTTCAGCCTGCCGCTCTAACAGACTGATATCGCTACAGGACAAGGGCGCGCGGCCTTCGGGCCGCGCGCCTTTTTCGTTCCAGGCCTGCGACGACCTGCCGCCCCCGGCCGCCCCAAAGTCGCCCCACGGCAACCTGAAAAGACCCGCTTCCGGTCGCTGGCCGCAGTGTGTCGCTCGTTGCGGCCGCCGGCGCCCCTCCCGCTCGTAGAGCCGAAGACGGAGACGACGCCGCCATGCGACGCCTGTTGCCGACCGCCCGGTCGTTCCTCATCCATTCAGGCCAGGCCGCCGCCCTGACCGCCGTCGCCGTTCTGGCGATGGCCGCCGCGCCGCTGTCCAGCCCCGACCCCGCCGCCCAATCCGACGCCCTCGCCGTCCCGGAAGCCCCGCCGATGACCGCCGTGGCCGAACCGGCCGGGCCGGTGACCCGGCTGATCGCCTTCGCCGAGCCGGTCCGGGGTTACGCGGTCAACTCCCCCTTCGGCCTGCGCCGCCTGCCGGGCCAGGCCGCCCGTAACCATGAAGGCGTCGATATCGCCGCCCCCCAGGGCACGGGCGTCTATGTCGCGGCCGAGGGATCGGTCCTGCGCACCGGCTATGACCCCGCCGGCTACGGCCGTTTCGTCGAGATCCGCCACCCCAACGGCATGAGCACCCTCTACGGCCACCTCAGCCGCCTGGACGTCGCCTCGGGCGATGCCGTCGAAGCCGGCGCGCGCATCGGCCTGGTCGGCTCGACGGGCCGTTCGACGGGGCCTCACCTGCATTTCGAGGTCCGTCGGGGAGAACGTCAGGTCAACCCGGTCAAGGTCATGGGGCGCGCCTTCCAGGTTGTCGTCGCGGACACCGCGGCCTGACGACAAGCTTGGCCGGCGCCCACGGTTTCTTCACCCCTTCGGTCCATGATCCGCGCTCGAGGGGGGCGTTTTGGACCACATCCTGTATTCCATAGCGACCGAGCATGACGCACGCTGGCTGCTGACGGCTGGCCTGATCTGCATCCTCGGGCTGGCGACCGCCCTGCAATTGCTCGCGGCGGCGCGGCGGCAATCCGGTTCCAGACGACGCAACGCCGTGCTGTTGGCCGCCTTCATCTCCGGCCTGGCGGTGTTCACGACCCATTTCGTCGCCCTGCAGGGGTATCATCCCGGCGAGGAAGTCCGCTACGCCGTCTGGCCCACCATCGGGTCGTTCATTCTCGCCCTGGGCAGTTTCGGCCTGGCCGCCGGAACCGTGATGGCGCGACCGACCCGGCTCTTCCGCACCCTGGCGTCCTTCATCGCCCTGGCCGGCGTCGCATCCATGCATTTCCTCGGGATCTCGGGGCTCAGGCTGGCCGGCGCCGCCAGCTGGCAAGCCGAGCTTGCGGCCCTCGCGATTGGCGGCGGCCTGGTCCTGGCCCTCTTCAGCGGCGGGATCGTGTACGGACCCGGTCTGCCGCGCAGACTGGCCGCCGCCATCGGCGGAACCCTGGCCGTCGCCGTCCTCCATTTCACCGCCATGAGCGCCCTGGTCATCGCCCCCCGGATCCAGATCGATACCGGCCTGACCGTCTCGGGCGGGGTCATGACCGGGGTGATCGCGGCCATGACCCTGGCCATCGCCGGCACCGCCGCCGTCATCACCTGGATGAGCTGGGCGTCGCAATCGGTGGCCCTGAACCGGATTCGCGAGGCGCTCGACGCCATGCCGGACGGCATGGCCTTCTATGACACCGAGGACCGTCTGGTGCTGTGGAACCACCGCTATGCCGAGGTAAATCCCGAACTCTCCTCGACTCTGAGGGCCGGCATGACCTTCCGCGAGATCATCCAGATCGGGCTGGAGGAAGACCTCTACGCCGACGCGCGCGGCCGTCAGGCCGAATGGGTGCAGGAGCGGCTCGACTCCCGGCAAGGCCTGACCGCCACCATGGAACAGCGGATCACCGGCGATCGCTGGCTGCGGGTCTCGGACCGCCGCACCGCGGCCGGCGGGATCGTCACCGTCTGCACCGACATCACCGACCTGAAGAACGACGCCACCGCCCTGGCCGAAGCGCGTGACTCGGCCCAGGCCGCCAACTCGGCCAAGAGCCAGTTCCTGGCCAATATGAGCCACGAAATCCGCACGCCGCTGAATGGCGTCATCGGTGTCGCCCAGGCGCTGGCCAGGACGCCCCTGACGGCCCAGCAGGAAGAGATGCTGGAGCTGATCCAGTCGTCCGGCCACTCCCTCCAGGTCCTGCTCAGCGACATCCTCGACCTCGCCCGGGTCGAGTCCGGACGGCTGGAACTGGCCTCCGACGTCTTCCACCTGGGCCGCGCCGTGCGCGAGGCGGCCCAGCTCTATGAGACCTCGGCCCAGCAGAAGGGCCTGCAGTTCTTCGTCGAGA
This sequence comes from Brevundimonas sp. UBA7664, assembly GCF_002483305.1. Lineage (GTDB taxonomy): Bacteria > Pseudomonadota > Alphaproteobacteria > Caulobacterales > Caulobacteraceae > Brevundimonas. Next base: position 25,240 of record NZ_DLHQ01000045.1, on the reverse strand, counting down.
TCGCGCCGGAAGCGGACGGCTGGATCGCCGGCGATGTCGTCCGGATCAAGCAGATCCTGACCAATCTCGTGTCCAACGCGGTCAAGTTCACGGGAACCGGCTTCGTCAGCCTGACCGCCGGCCCCGGACCGGACCGATCCGGCGCCCCCACCCTGCGCTTCTCGATCGAGGACACCGGCATCGGTTTCGACAGCGAGACCCGGGAGCGGCTGTTCAGCCGCTTCGAACAGGCCGACGGCGCCATCACGCGCCGGTTCGGAGGGTCGGGCCTGGGCCTGGCCATCTCACGCCAGCTGGCGGAAATGATGGGCGGCGATCTGGATTGCGAGAGCGAACCGGGCGGAGGGTCGGCCTTCATCCTGACCATCCCGTTCAACGCCGCCGAAGCGCCCGTCGTCGCCCCCGGCGTCGTCGCCGAACGTCCCGACGGCGAACAGGCCGCAGTCCGGGTGCTGCTGGCCGACGACCATCCCGTGAACCGCAAGGTCGTGGAGATGATCCTGACCCAGATCAACGTCGAGCTGACCTCGGTCGAGAACGGCGCCGACGCGGTTCAGGCCTGCCGCGACGGCGACTACGACATCATCCTGATGGACATGCAGATGCCGGTCATGGACGGATTGACCGCGACACGGGAGATCCGGCTGCACGAGGCGGCGATGGGGCTGGCGCGGACCCCGATCGTCATGCTGACGGCCAACGCCCTGGGCGAACACGTCGCCCTGGCCGAGGCCGCCGGCGCCGACCGGCACCTGGCCAAGCCGTTCGAGGCCGCCGAACTGTTGCAGCTGGTCACGACCCTGCCGCACGCCACAGCCGCGGCCCTGGCCGCCTGACCTATTCGTAGCCGTGGGCGGCCTCGTTGATGACCTGCGAAGGCATCCGCGAGAAGTCGACGCTGACCGGCTGGGCCGCCTTGGCGCGGAACGTCTTGATGACGTGCTCGAGCCGGCGACGCACCTCGCGTTCGGCCTCGGTTCCCGTGTCCAGGTTCAGCGGGGCGAGGCAGAAGTCGATGATGGCGGTGGGGCTGTTCAGGGGCTGCATGGTCTCTCTCCTTACTCGGCCGCCACGAACTGGGCGGTCTCGGTGGAATCCTTGAGGGCGGTGGTCGAGGACTGGCCGCTCGAGATGACGGTGGCGACCTGGTCGAAATAGCCGGTGCCGACCTCGCGCTGGTGGCGGGTGGCGGTGTAGCCGGCGGCTTCATTGGCGAACTCGCGCTGCTGCAGCTCGGAATAGGCCGCCATGCCGCGGTCGCGGTAGCCGCTGGCCAGTTCGAACATGCCGTTGTTCAGGCTGTGGAAGCCGGCCAGGGTCACGAACTGGAATTTGTAGCCCATGGCCCCCAGCTCGCGCTGGAATTTGGCGATGGTGGCGTCGTCCAGCTTGGCCTTCCAGTTGAACGACGGCGAGCAGTTGTAGGCCAGCAGCTTGCCCGGATGCTCCTTGTGCACCGCCTCGGCGAACTGGCGGGCGTCGTCCAGATCGGGGTGTGAGGTCTCCCACCACAGCACGTCAGCGTATTTCGCATAGGACAGGCCGCGGGCGATGCAGTGGTCCAGACCCGTCCCCTCCTTGAGGCGGAAGAAGCCCTCGGGCGTGCGGTTTTCGCGGTCGATGAAGGGGTGGTCCCGCTCATCGACGTCCGAGGTGATCAGCTGGGCGCTCTCGGCGTCGGTTCGGGCCACGATCAGGGTCGGGGCGCCCATGACGTCGGCGGCCAGGCGGGCGGCGATCAGATTGCGCTCATGCGCCTGGGTCGGGATCAGCACCTTGCCGCCCAGGTGGCCGCATTTCTTCTCCGAGGCCAGCTGGTCCTCGAAATGGACGCCGGCGGCGCCCGCCTCGATGAAGGCCTTCATGATCTCGAAGCTGTTCAGCGGCCCGCCGAAGCCGGCCTCGGCGTCGGCGACGATGGGCACGAACCAGTCGCGCTTGGCCCCGCCCTCGGCGTGCTCGATCTGGTCGGCGCGCTGCAGGGTGCGGTTGATGCGGCGGCACAGTTCGGGCGCGGCATTGGCCGGGTAAAGCGACTGGTCGGGGTACATGGCCCCGGCGGTGTTGGCGTCGGCGGCGACCTGCCAGCCCGACAGATAGATGGCCTTCAGCCCCGCCCGGACCATCTGCATGGCCTGGTTGCCGGTGACCGCGCCCAGGGCGTTGATATAGGGCTCCTCGTGCAGCAGCTCCCACAGCCGGTTGGCGCCGCGTTCGGCCAGGGTATGGGTGATCGGCACTGAGCCGCGCAGGCGACGGACATCCTCCGGCGTATAGGGCCGTTCGATGCCGTCGAAACGGCCGACGGGCGACGGAACGAGGTGGGCGAAGCTGGTCATGTCGGGTCTCGGCTCGGAGGGCGGACATCGCCGCGGGTCTCGAGGAGCAGAACACGCCTAAGTCACGAATGACACAGCAAGAGGCTCATCTTTCGTGTCATTCGGTCATGATTTGACATAGACCGTTAAGTCATTTTGTGACTAACTGCGACCGTGGACGCCGCCGCTGATCGCAAGCTGTTTCTGGGAGGCCGCCTCAAGCGGCTGCGCCGTGATCTGGCCCTCACGCAGACGGCCATGGCCGTCGATCTCGGCGTTTCGCCCTCCTACCTCAACCACATCGAGCGCAACCAGCGCCCCGTCTCGGCCCAGCTGCTGCTGCGGCTGGCCGATACCTATGACGTCGACCTGCGCACCCTCGGCCAGTCCGCCGGCCCCGCCTCGGAGGCCGAGCTGGCCGAGGCCTTCGCCGATCCGGTGTTCCAGGGCCTGGCGGTGCCGCGCCACGAGATCGTCCAGCTGGCCGAGGACCAGCCCGCCGCCGCCGACGCCCTGCTGCGCCTGTACCGCGCCTTCTCCGACCGCCGCGCCCGCGACGGCGCGGAAACGGGCGGAACCGACGACAGCCCGTCCGACTGGGTCCGCGAATACGTGCAGTCGCGCCGCAACCACTTCCCCGAACTCGACATCCTCGGCGAAGCCCTGGCCGAGGCCCTCGCCACCGACGCGCCCGGCGAACCGTTCGAGACCCGCGTCCGCGCCCGCCTTCAGTCCCGCCACGGCCTCAGCGTCCGCACCCTGCCCGCCGAGGTCATGGTGGAATGGACCCGCCGCTACGACCCGCACCGCAAGCGGCTGCTGCTGTCCGAAACGCTCGGCCCCGCCTCCCGCGCCTTCGCCGTCGCCTTCCAGCTGGCCCTGTCCGAGCATGACGCCGAACTGACCGCCCTCGCAGACGCTGCTTCAGCCCCGGACAAGTCCACCCGCCGCCTGCTCAAGGTGTCGCTCACCAACACCCTCGCCGCCGCCATCCTGATGCCCTACGGCCCCTTCCAGCACACGGCGGAGGAGACCGGCTACGACCTCGGTCGCCTTCAGGCCCGGTTCGGCGTCAGCTATGAACAGGCCGCCCACCGCCTGACCACCCTGTCGCGACCCACGGCGCGCGGCGTGCCCTTCTTCCTCATGCGGGTCGACCAGGCCGGAAACATCTCCAAGCGGTTCGCCTCGGGCGCCTTCCCCTTCTCCCGGTTTGGCGGCGCCTGCCCGCGCTGGCGGCTGCACAGCGCCTTCCGCACGCCGGGTCGGGTCATCACCCAGATCATCGAGACCCCCGACGGCGGCCGCTGGTTCACCCTCGCCCGCACCGTCGACCGTCAGGGGCATGACGCCTTCACCGAGGGCCAGGACCTCGCCATCGGCCTCGGCTGCGAGCTCAAACACGCCCACCGCCTGACCTACGCCCGCGGCCTCGACCTGACCGCGCCCGAGGTCACGCCCATCGGCCCCGCCTGCCGCCTGTGCCACCGCCACCCCTGCGCCGAACGGGCCGCCCCGCCGATCGACCGTCCGCTGGTGGTCGACGACTGGGCCAAGTCGGTGAGCCCGTATCCGTTCGCGGGGGGATGAGGCGCGGCAATCGGTCGTCCGCGCGTGATTGCGCCGGTCGCCCGCCACGGTATGGTCCTGCAACCCTCTGGTGACCAAAGGAACCGACCCTCCATGCGTCTTCGTCTTGTATCGCTCGCGGCCATCCTCTCGGTCATCGCGCCCGCAGCCCCTGTCTGGGCCCTGTCGCCCGCTTCGGAGCCGGCGTCTGCGGCCGCCGCGCCAAGCCCGTCCGGCCAGGAGCTGCAGGCCGCGCCCGTGGCCGACCTGGTCGCCCGAGTCGATATTCCCTGGTCGCGCTTCGAGCTCGACAACGGGCTGAAGGTCATCGTCCACACCGACCGCAAGGCGCCGGTCGTCGCGGTGTCGGTCTGGTACAATGTCGGCTCCAAGGACGAACCGGCCGGATCCACCGGCTTCGCCCACCTTTTCGAACACCTGATGTTCGGCGGCTCGGAGAATGCGCCGGGCAGTTATCTGGGCCGGATGCGCAACCTCGGCCCGAGCAATCTGAACGGAACCACCTGGTTCGATCGCACCAACTATTTCCAGACCGTTCCGACGCCCGCCCTGGAACAGGCCCTGTTCCTGGAAAGCGACCGCATGGGCTATCTGCTCGGCGAGGTCGGCCAGGAGGTGCTCGACCTGCAGCGCGGCGTGGTCCAGAACGAGAAGCGCCAGGGGGACAACGAGCCCTACGGCCTGTTCGAATACGCCCAGCTGGAAGCCCTCTTCCCCGAAGGCCACCCCTACCGCCACTCCACCATTGGCTCCATGGCCGACCTGGACGCCGCCAGCCTGGAGACGGTGCGCAACTGGTTCCGCGACAACTACGGCCCGAACAACGCCATCATCGTCCTGTCGGGCGATATCGACGAGGCGACCGCCCGTCCGCTGATGGAACGCTATTTCGGCGCCATTCCGCGCGGCCCGGTGAACACCCCGGCCGAGGCGGACATCCCGACCCTGGCCGCCCCGATCGTCGAGACCATGCATGACCGCGTCGCCACCACCCGCCTGACCCGCAGCTGGGCGGTGCCCGGCCTGTTGAGCGACGACGCCGTGCCCCTGTCGGTCGCGGCCTCGGTGCTCGGCGGCCTGGCCTCCTCGCGCCTCGACAACCAGCTGGTGCGCGGCGAACAGAGCGCCGTGTCGGTGTCGTCGTCGCTGTCGGACTTCCACCGCATCGGCATCTTCGACATCTCGGTGAACGTGAAGCCGGGCGAGGACGCCGCCGAGGTGGGCCGCCGCCTGGACGCCATCGTCGCCGACTTCATCGCCCGGGGCCCGACCGAGGAAGAGGTCGCCCGCGTCGCCACCCGTTATGTCTCCGGCCGGATCCAGAGCCTCGAACAGGTCAACGGCAAGGCCAACGTCCTGGCCGAGGGCCAGCTCTACGCCGGAGATCCGGATCACTACCGCAACGAGTTGGCCCAGTACGCCTCGGTGACCCCGGCCCAGGTGACGGCGGCCATGCAGCGCTGGCTGACCCGTCCGGTGTTCGACCTGACCATCGCGCCCGGCGAGCGCGAAGCCTATGAGGAGGCCGCCGCCGCGCCCTCGGGCGCCACGCCGGTTCCGGCCGCCGAGATCGAGCGCGTCGCCCGCGATCCGATGCCGGCGATCGGCGACGTGCCCGATCTGGACTTCCCGGACGTCGAGCGCGCCAGCCTGTCGAACGGCATCAAGGTCGTCTATGCCCAGGTCGACACCGTGCCGGTGACCCGCCTCGCCGTGGAGTTCGACGCCGGCTACGCCGCCGACCGACCCGATCGGCTGGGCGCCCACAGCCTGATGCTGGACCTGCTGGACGACGGCACCACGACCCGCGACGCCAACCAGCTGGCGGAAGAAGAAGAGCGTCTGGGCGCCGCTATCGACGTCGGCGCTTCCATGGACCGCAGCATGGCCAGCCTGACGACCGTGACGGCCAACCTTTCCCCGTCGCTGACCTTGCTGTCGGACGTGGTGCGCAATCCGGCGTTCGCACCGTCCGAAATCGAGCGGCTGCGCGCCCAGCGTCTGGCGGCCCTGTCCAGCGAGGCGACCCAACCGGGGGCCATGGCGGCGCGCGCCCTGCCGCCCCTGCTGTACGGCCCTGACAGCCCGTACGGCCGCTCCTTCACCGGCACCGGCGATGCGGCCACCATCCAGGGCCTGACCCGCGCCGACCTGGTGCAGGAACACGATGCGTGGGTGCGTCCGGACAACGCCACCATCTTCGTGGTGTCCGACCTGCCCCTGGACCAGGTGACGGCCCAGCTGGAAGCCGCCTTCGGCGACTGGCGCGCGCCCTCGACGCCGCGGGGGACCAAGGCCTTCGACAGCGCCATGCCGGCGCCGACCAACCGGATCGTCCTGATCGACCGGCCGCAGTCGCCGCAATCGCTGATCTACGGCGGCGCGGTCCTGCCGCTGTCGGGCACCGACGATCTGCTGACCCTGAACGCGGCCAACGTCACCCTTGGCTCGGACTTCCTGTCGCGCATCAACGCGGACCTGCGCGAGACCAAGGGCTGGTCCTACGGCGTGCGCGGCGGGGTGAACCCGCTCGAGCACCGCGTGCCCTATATCGTCAACGCGCCGGTCCAGGCCAACCGCACGGGTGAATCCATCGCGGCCCTGATCGCCCAGTACGACCGCTTCCTGGAGACCGATGGCGTCACGCCACAGGAACTCGAGAAGACGATCAACGGCAATACCCGGTCGCTGGCGGGGAGCTTCGAAACCTCGGCCCAGATCCTGGGGGCCCTGCGATCCAATGCCCTCTATGGCCGTCCCGATGACTACCAGGCGACGCTCGCCAGCCGCACCCGGGCGCTCACCGCGGCCCAGATGGACGAGGCCGCCCGTCAGGTCATCCACCCCGACCAGTTCGTCTGGGTGGTGGTCGGGGATGCCTCGGTGGTCAAGCCGCAGCTCGACGCCCTGGGCCTGCCGGTCGAGGTCCGATCAGCCCAATAGCCCGTCACGGGTGAAGTCACGGGAAGGGCGGGTCCGGCGACGGGCCCGCCCTTTCTGTTTTCGTCTCTACGTGAGCACCACTCGACCGTCTTCGCGCCGCACGGTCACCCCGGAGCGTTCCAACAGCCCGGCGACGATCTCGCCGGCTTCGGGCGACCCCACATCCAGCAGGGTCTCCATATCCCGCCGCAGCGACCCGTCGCCCGATACCGCGTCCAGCGCCTCCAGCCACTCGTCCCGCGTCAGCACCCCGTCCGCCCGGCTGGCGTCGATCAACGGCCGGAGGAAGTCGAACCAGTCGCCGCCCGTCGCGCGCTCTTGCACCGCCTCCGCCGCCATCGCGAACACCGCGCCGCAGGCGTAGAAGGCGCGGTGCTCGCCCCGTTCCGCCGCCTCGGTCACCGGCGCGACGGCCAGACGCACGCAGTCGTCGACCTCCCGCTGCAACTCCCCCTTCGCGTCATAGTCGGGGTCGATCGCCTGCAGGGCCCGGACGGCCATAAGATCGGCCCCGCCCTCGGTGATCCAGGCGTCGCGGGCACGCTCGTAGCGCACGGTCTGGCCGAGCCAGAAATGCGCGCTCTCATGGCCGATGAACCAGCGCGCCGCACTGGACACCCGCGCCGTCGGCTCGAGCACGCCGGTTCCTTCGAACCGCATGACGATCAGCCCCGGCATGACGCTGCCGCCCATGGAGGTCACGCCGTCCGTCGGTCCCGCCCAGCTGAGCATGACGGTGGGCCGGTCGGTCTGACCCGGTCCCAGCCGGGCGGTGTAGAGATCGGCCACGCGCGGGGCGAAGTCCTGGATGCGGCTGCTGACCCAGGCCGGCAGAGCCGGGTCCGTCACCGTGACCAGTCGCGGGGTCTCGACCATGTCGGCCCGCCCGAACAGCACATAGGTATCCGCCTCGGACGCCGTCGCCTCGGCCACCCGTGCGCCGCGGAACAGCACCGGACCGGCCCGGTCGCGCCAGGTCACGGTCGCGGCCTCGGCTTCGACCGGATAGCCATTGAGGTCCTGGGGCGCCGCCGCGGCCTCGGCGACCGACGACAGGGGAAAGACGTCGAACTGGCCGCTGGGCAGGGCCACCGATCCGTCGGTGAAGGACAGAGACGCATAGTCGGCCTCGAGGTTCTCCGACCTCGGCGTAAAGGCGATGCTGACACGGCGCGGGACCGGCCCGCCGTCGGCGGCGCGCAGGATGTCGTAGTTCCCGGCCCGCTCCAGCACCACGCCGGGGGTCACGACCCGCCACTGATCCAGCCGCCACGGCCGGCGCGACTCCTGGATCAGGGCCGAGCGGAAGAAGGCCCAGACCGGGGCGTCGCGATCGAGCGCAAACTCCGCGGTCCAGGCGTCCCCGTCGCGGGTGACGGTGACGGCGGGCCGGGCGGGCGCGGTGTCTTCGGTGGCGGCGCTCTGGCGCGCCGAAGCAGTCGGAGCGCCCGCCGTGAGCGCCATGGCGGTCATGACCGCGATCAACATCGGACGCATCGGCCCCTCCCTGTCTGACGCTTTGGCGTAGCGCGGGTCGATGGCCGGCGTCAGCTTAAGCTTTGGTCAGGCTTGGGTCCGATCGGGGGCGAGTCCGCGCCCGCGGCTGACGCCGTTCCCCCTATTCGATCGGCGCGGACTCCAGCCGTACGGCATCGGGCCCGGAAATCGGAACCAGGACGCCCGACAGGGTCGCGCCTCCGCCCGCCCCGATGAGCAGAGACTGCAGCGTTCCGTCCGCCGCCCTCGCAAAACCCTCGCAAACGAGCGCCGGCCCGAAGATCGCCGCCATCGCCTTGATATCGGGCTCATCCAGTATCTCGGCCGGGAGGCGGGCGATCACCTCCGGGCCGAGCCGGGCGACCATCAGGGACAGGCTGGCGACGTCCTCGCGGGGAAGGGCGATGTCCGCATCGTCCTCCCACCGGCCATTGCTGGACAGGACCCACCGCGTGTCGGGCTGAAGCTCGAAGGCCCGGGCGCAAAGCGCGCCGTCGGGACGACGCTTGAAACGGATCGTCTCGCAGATCTTGATGCGGTCGGCGCCGGCCGCCCGGGCGCGCGAATTGATCTCGCCCAACAGGGCGCGGTCGGCGTCGAGCGCGCCCGGCGCCAGGATCTCGACAACGCCCCCGATCTCCGCGACCTCGTCGAGCGATACGACCGAGCAGGACCGGCCGTGAATCTCGTTGCCGGCAAGGCTGTAGCGAATGACCCCGTCGCAGACCTCGGTCTTGCCGTTCGGGCTGACCTCATCGACCGAACACCACCACGAGGCGGCCAGAACCGCCGGCAATTCGTCGTGCGACACCCGCGCCGGTTCCACCTGCGGCAGCGCCGCCAGGCTCAGGACAAGCGCGCCCGCGCCGACCGCCAATGCATAAGCCAATGAACCCTCCGCATTCCAACCCGGACAGGATAGGAAAATTCGAAGCCGGTGTCGCCCGTGGAATTCACCTCAACCGGGCAGGACCGTTTCAACCGCCCGCTGCGCCGCGGCCAGCTCCGCGACCATCACCGCCCGCAGCCGCGCCGGCGCGACGATCTGGACCTGGTCGCCCCAGCTGAACAGATGCCAGGCCAGTTCGCGCATGCCCGAGGCCCGGAACCGCACCACGACGCCGCCGTCGGCCTCGTCCTCGACCGTCTGGGTCGGGTGCCAGCGCCAGGCTCGCGCCTCGGACGCGCCCTCGGGGGTGACCCGCAAGACCACATCCTCGATCTCGTCCTGATAGATGCCGAACGACTGGCTGGCGAAGACCTGCAGGTCGAAGTCGGCGGGCGGCGCGGCGACGCCGTCCTCGGCCCGCACCGCGCTCATCCGGTCGAGGCGGAAGGTCTGGACCCGCCCGCTGTCCCGGTCGGCGGCGACCAGATAGTTGGCGCGGCCGAACATCACCCCGCACGGCGCCATGCTGCGCCGCCGGGCCTCAGCGCCCGGCCGGCTGTAAATAAAGCCCAGCGGCCGCCCCGCCAGGATCGCCTGCCGGATCTCGGCCAGCACCGCTTCGTCGGCCGACGGGCGCGGCCCGGCCTGGACCGCGATGGTCTCGGCCCGCACCAGCGCCTCCAGATCGGGGGCCAGTCGGTTGAGCGTGGTCGAGCGCATGGCCGACTTCAGCTTGCGTTCCAGCCCCTCCAGCGCCGCCGCCCGGCCCGGCTCGCCGGCGGCCCGCAAGCCCTGCGCCGCCTTGGCCAGTTCCACCAGCTCCGTCGCGGTCGGGGCCTGTTCAAAGGCCGACAGGCCGCCGCGGATGCGCCATCGCTTGGTGGGCGGGTCCGACACCTCTTCGGCGGCGGGATACAGGGCCAGCACCGCGTCCCGCATCCGTTCGGCGGTGCGCCGGCCGACCCCGCTCTCGCGCGCCATCTCGTCCAGGGTCAGGCCCTCGGCGCTGGCGGCCATCCGCCGCGCCAGCTCGATCACCACGGCCGCCTTGTCCTGTCTCATGCCCTGACGATGGCATACGACCGTTTTTGACGCAACGCTGCTCCATGGTGAGTTTCAACAGAGACCCACTTCCCGGAGAGACCCCATGGCCCGCTCGTTCGCCCCCCACGCCGCCGTCGCCGCCAGCCGCTATCTGATCGTGCCTTGCGAGGCCGACGGCTGCGGTGATCTGGCCGTGATCTGGGACCGGCTGGAGGAACAGGTGATCGACGTCATCGACGCCCGCCTGTCCGCCCGCTACGCCGACGAGGACGCCCTGTGGGACGAGGCCCGCCCGGCCTTCGCCCCGGCCGAAGACTTCCGCATGGCGGCCTGATGGCCTTCGCCGTGTGGGTGGTCGGCGCCGTCTTCGCGCTCGTCTTCTTCGGGACGTGGGCGCTTCAGATCACCGTCTGGCTATTGGCCGGCGCCCTCAGGCTGGCTGGAGCGCTCGCAGCGCTGCTGTTCGGCCTGGCGTCCCTGCTCGCCCTCGCCTTCCTCGACCGCAAACAACTGGCCCGGATCTGGCGCAACGAGCGGACCCATGCGGCCAACCATGCCCTGCTGGCGGGGGAGCGGTGGCGCTGATCAGTCGGGATACTGCTCACGCATCTGCGCCAGGGAAGCCACGGCCATTTCGCGCAGGACGCCGAGGTCGATCTGGTCCAGCCGATTGACGTACATGCACGACACGCTGGTCTTCACCTTGCCGATGCGCGCGATCATCTCCTCCTGCCCCTTGAACCCCGACATGACGTAAACGACCGTCTGGGCCTTGCGTGGCGAGAAGCCGAGCCGGGGCGCATCGCCCTCATGTCCGCTGGCGTAGCGGTAGTGATAGCTGCCAAAGCCGATGATCGACGGCCCCCACATCTTCGGGGGCTCGCCGCTGATCGCCTCGAACAGCGCGCACAGGGCCTCGGCGTCGGCGCGGCGCTTAGGGTTCTCGACGGCGGCGATGAAGTCCGCCACCGAGATTTCAGTCGGCCTGGTCTTGGCTTCATAGGCCATCGCGCCCTCCCCTCAGGCCGCGCCCCTCAGCTCCGTGGCATGGGGCGGATAGGGGGCTGACGGTACAGGGCTGGGCGGCAGTTTGGCCAGAGTGCTGGCGAAGCCGTGGTTGACGTCGCGGTGGTGCGCCTCATCGGCCCGGACCTTCAGCACCACATCACGCAGCGTCGCGGTCTTCGGCAGCTTCCAGTAGTGGATGGCGATGGCCGGCGCCGGAATATTGGGCGACCGCCCTTCGTCGATCTCCTTCAGATACAGGGTGTAGCTGATGACGGCCTCTTCCTCGAAATAGCCAACCACCCGGTGCGCCGTGCGCGACGAGATCAGGTAGAGCAGGAAGAAGCCGAGATAGAAGATCGCCTGGGCCAGCTGGACCACCAGCCGTTCGAAATACGTCGGCTTGGCTACCTCAATGAAGGTCATCAGGTGCATCCGCTCGTTCTCCGCCTCCTCCATCAGGGTGCGGATCCAGCCCTCGTCGTCGCGCATCTCGCGCAGGCAACGCAGATGCTGCAGCGTCGCCCCGACCATGCCAGGCACGGCGGCGACGGTCTCCAGCACGATGGCCCGGTGGCCGTATTTCTTGGCGAAGAAGGTGTCGGCGCAGACGCGCAGCAGTTTGGTGAAACCGAAGGCGAACCGGTCGGAGAAGCCCTTCGGTTCGTGATGGATGACGGGTTCGGCGTTCTTCTCTTCTTCGAGGGCGCGGTCGTCAGGGGCGAGAATCTTATTGACCATGGGAGTGGACTTTCAGGCGCTTCGGCCGCGATGGGCCGGCGCTCCGGATGAGAACGCGCGAGAGACCTCCACGGGGCCGGACACAATGTTGCAAAGTGCCGGACGGCGACATCGGCGGGTCCGGCTCTTGCGCGCCGCTCAGAACGCCGGGCGAGGGACGGGCGGGCCGGGCCGGGCCGGCACGATCACGCAGGCCTCGCGCGAGCCGCCGGGCGGGCAGACGGTAACCTCCCTCGGCGGCATGGGGAAACGCTGAACAGGGAGCGCACAAAGGCCCGATCCGCCTCTGGAAAGCGCGCCACAACGCGATCCACGCATTCGGACGATCGGCTCTCGACGCGGAGGGGGAAACTCGCGAACTCACGCATGGCCACCAGCCAGTCCGACTGGGACAAATCCCCAATGCCCGCGCCGCGTACGCCGCCCAGCCGGAGGCGACGATGGTCGTCGAGCACGAGTTGGAAGGTCGGACGGTCTATCAGATCGTTCGCCCGCACGCTGCGCGGGCGGCGGACCATGTCACAGCGGACGGCAAGGCCTGCGATCCGGCTGTCGGGCACAATCTCGATCGGCGCCAGGATTTCCGAACGGACGGCGACCCGGTCTTCATAGAGCGCCATGCCTTGACGTGACGCGACATAGCTGCCCGCCACAGACACCGCCGCCACGATCGCCACACCGGGAAAGCCCAGCCACCATCGGCGGCGATCACCCTTGCGCTCATGCTCCGCCGCGAAGCCCGCGACCAAGGCCCAGGCCGCACACGCGCCAAAGGTCCAGAAGATCAGGGCGGTCGGCAGGGCCCACCAGACCACGGGCCGCTCGGCCAGTTGCAGCCGGAACCATGCGATGTCGCCCCACCACTGAAGCCCGCCGTGGGCGACGCCCACGATCGCGACGATGAGACCTCCAGCATACAGCCAGCGGCTCCGCCGGGCGCGCTGACGCGCCGCCCTGTCTGAGGAACGGTCTCGTGACCCTCTCACAGCGCCTTGACGATCCCCTCGACCATCTTCTTCGCATCGGCGAACAGCATCATCGTGTTGTCCCTGAAGAACAGCTCGTTCTCCACGCCCGCATAGCCCGCCGCCATGCCGCGCTTGATGAACAGCACCGTGCCCGCCTTCTCCACGTCCAGCACCGGCATGCCGTAGATCGGGCTCTGCGGGTCGGTCTTGGCGGCCGGGTTGGTGACGTCGTTGGCGCCGATGACGAAGGCCACGTCGCAGGAGCTGAACTCCGAGTTGATGTCCTCCAGCTCGAACACCTCGTCATAGGGGACGTTGGCCTCGGCCAGCAGGACGTTCATGTGGCCGGGCATGCGGCCGGCGACGGGGTGGATGGCGTATTTCACCTCGACCCCCTCCGCCTTCAGCTTGTCGGCCATCTCGCGCAGCGCGTGCTGGGCCTGCGCCACGGCCATGCCGTAGCCGGGGACGATGATGACCTTGGAGGCGTTCTTCATGATGAAGGCGGCGTCCTCGGCCGAGCCCTGTTTGACCGGCCGGGTCTCGACATGGCCCTCGCCGGCCGCGGCGCCGTCGCCGCCGAAACCGCCGAGGATGACCGAGATGAAGCTGCGGTTCATGCCCTTGCACATGATGTAGCTGAGGATCGCGCCCGAGCTGCCGACCAGCGCCCCGGTGATGATCAGGGCGATGTTCTCGAGTGTGAAGCCCAGCGCCGCCGCGGCCCAGCCCGAGTAGGAGTTGAGCATCGACACCACCACCGGCATGTCGGCCCCGCCGATGGGGATGATCAGGGTCGCGCCGAGGATCAGGGCGATCACGAACACGCCCCAGAAGGCCCAGACCGCCGTCCCGCCCGAACCGATCATCACCCCGATCAGCAGCACCAGCGCCAGCGCCAGGGCGATGTTGATCAGGTGCCGCGCCGGCAGGATGATCGGCGCCCCGCTCATCCGCCCGTCCAGCTTGGCGAAGGCGATGACCGAGCCGGTGAAGGTCACGGCGCCGATGGCGACGCCGAGGCTGAGCTCGATGATCGACAGGGTCTTGATCCCGCCGGCGGCCGTGGCGATGCCGAAGCTTTCGGGCGCATAGACGGCGCCGATGGCGACCAGACAGGCGGCCATGCCGACCAGCGAGTGGAAGGCCGCGACCAGCTGCGGCATCTGGGTCATCTGCACCTTGGCGGCGATCAGGGCCCCCGCCCCGCCGCCGACGATCACCCCGCCCGCGATCAGCGCCAGGGTGAGCGGATCCAGCGTCCCCGTCGACCACAGGGTCGCCAGCGTCACCCCGACCGCCAGCGCCATGCCGACCATGCCGAAGGTGTTGCCGCGCCGGCTCGTCTCCGGGCTCGACAGGCCGCGCAGGCTGAGGATGAACAGGACGCCGGAGACCAGATAGGCCAGGGCCGCGAAGGATGCGTTCATGCGGTCAGTCTTCCCTCAATCGGTTCGGCCGGGCGGCGTATGGGCCGTGCGCGCCAGCCGCCACAGGGCGGCGGCGATGAACAACGGCCCGACAAAGATCATCGCCCAGTCCCACACGCTCATCGACCGCTCCTGCGCCACGATCCGCAACAGCACCGAGGCGAACATCAGCACCACGCCGCAGTCGAGGAAGCGCAGCTTGCGGATGGCGTCCCTCTCGCGCAGCCAGCTCCACAGCCACAGCCCGGCCCCGATCGTCGTGGCGACCCAGGACGCGCCGACCGCGAGTTGGAGGATCGTCGGGATCACGCCTTCGCCGCCTCCGCCGCCTTGGGCTTTTCCTTCTTGCGGTACATGGCCAGCATGCGCCGGGTGACCATGAAGCCGCCGAAGATGTTGACGCTGGCCAGGGTCACGGCCGCCACGCCCGCCCCCTTGGCGATCCAGCCGTTCGGCCCCGCGTCGCCGCTGAACGCCGCCGCCGCGATCAGACCGCCGACCACGATCACCGAGGAGATGGCGTTGGTCACTGCCATCAGCGGCGTGTGCAGGGCCGGCGTCACGGACCAGACGACATAGTAGCCGACGAAGATCGCCAGCACGAAGATGGCCAGGCGGAAGATGGTGGGATCGACGTGTTCCATCAGCCTTTGACTCCTTCATGCACCACGGCCCCGCCGTGCGTCACCGCGGACGCCTTGAGGATCTCGTCCTCCATATCCAGCGCCAGCGCCCCGTCCTTGATCATCAGCCCGACGAAGGCGACCAGGTTCTTGGCGTACAGCGCCGAGGCGTCGGCCGCGATCCGGCCCGGCAGGTTGGTATGGCCGACGATCGACACGCCATTGGCCGTGGTCACCACCTCGCCGGCCCTGGCCCCCTCGACATTGCCGCCGGCCTCGACCGCCAGGTCGATCAGCACCGAGCCCGGCTTCATCGTCGCCACCTGGGCCGCGCTGACCAGCACCGGCGCCGCGCGGCCGGGGATCAGGGCCGTGGTGATGACGATGTCCTGCTTCTTGATGTGCTCGCCGGTCAGGGCCGCCTGTTTGGCCTGGTACTCGGCGCTCATCGGCTTGGCGTAGCCGCCGGCGGTCTGGGCGTTCTTGAACTCCTCGTCCTCGACGGCGAGGAATTTGGCCCCCAGCGATTCCACCTGCTCCTTGGTCGCCGGCCGCACGTCGGTGGCGGTGACCACCGCCCCCAGCCGCCGCGCCGTGGCGATGGCCTGCAGCCCCGCAACGCCCACGCCCATGACGAAGACCTTGGCCGGGGCGACCGTGCCCGCCGCCGTCATCATCATCGGAAAGCCCTTGCCGTAGGCGTACGCCGCCTCGATCACGGCGCGGTAGCCTGCGAGGTTCGCCTGGGACGACAGGGCGTCCATCACCTGGGCCCGGCTGATGCGCGGAACGAACTCCATGGCGAATGATGTGGCCCCAGCCCCGGCCAGCGCCTGCACCGTCTCCTTCTCGCGATACGCATCCAGCAGGGCCACGACGATCGCGCCGGACTTCAGCGCGCTGGTCTCCTGCGCCGTCGGCCCGCGCACCTTCAGCACGATGTCGGCGCCGGACAGCACCGCCTTGGTGTCCTTGGCCACGGTCGCGCCGGCGGCGGCGTAATCGTCGTCGGGAATGGAGGAGCCGGCGCCCGTCCCGGCCTCGACGGTCACGGTCGCGCCCATGGCGACGAGCTTCTTCACCGTTTCCGGGGTGACGGCGCAGCGCGTCTCGCCGTCTCGGCGTTCGCGGGTCACGGCGATGGCGACAGCCAAGCGAATCCCTCCGTCATAACTGGACGGACCGACGTTAGGCTTTTCGGAGAGGCCGCGTCAAAGCGTGGGCGCGCGAAGGGCGCTCAAGCAGCGAGAGACCGCGTCGCGAGCGTTAGCGCCCGATAATCAGTGCTTCTTGCCCGACTTCAGGAAGAAGAAGCCCCCCACCAGCATGACGAACGCCACGATGGCGCCGCCGACGAAGCTGCCGCCCGGCTGGAACCAGAGAACCAGGAACATCAGCAGGGCCGCGATGATCAGCGATCCCCATTTGGTCAGGCCCATGAAGGCCGTGAACGTCTGGTTCTGTTCGCTGATCTCCTGCGAGCCGCGAACATAGCCGTCGTGGGCGTCGGGAGCGTGGTGCGGGTCGGCCATGGGTGTGTCCGGGACTCAGATCAATCGGTTGGGCGCTTTATAGCGACCCGTGGCTCAGGCTCAAGCCGACTTGCGATGGCTGAGCATATAGTCGCGCAGCACGCGGTTCACGGCGGTCTGGTATTTCGGCTCGCTGCCCTTGAACCAGGCCACCACATCGGCGTCGAGCCGGATGGTCACGGCCTGTTTTTCGGGGCGATAGAAAGCGCCCCGTCGCCATCCAGTGAAGTCCGTAACGGCTGGCGCATCGCTGTAGTCGATCTGATTGTCCGTCATCGCGTCGATAGCGGCCAATTCAGCCGAGATATCCCTCGTCGCCGGCTTCATATCCCTGGATTTCATGCCTGTTCGCCTTTCGGGCAGTGATTACGCGTACGTAGACTTCGCCATCTTCATCGAGCCATGTGTGCCCGACGAAAAATATGGTGGTGAAGTCGATCCGTCCGATTGTTCTCCACCGCTCCTCACCATCGACCACCCGATCAAAGCCGCTGATCGCTGCCGGATCGTCAAAAACCCTGATCGCCACATCAAACGCGACGCCGTGCTTGATCAGGTTGGTGCGAGCCTTCTCATCATCCCAGTCAAACTTCATCGCCGCCTTCCATGTACATACAATAATGTACTTACATTTTCAAGCCACCGCCTCGAACTGATCGATCAGTCGTTCCAGCCGCCGGCAGCCGATGCTCCAGAAGGCCGGGTCGCGCGGGTTCAGGCCGAACGGCGCCAGGGCCTCGACGTAGCCGCGCGATCCGCCGCCCGCGAGCAGCGCGCGGTACAGCGGGGTGAACCCGGCCGGGTCCTTCGCCCGGGTCTCCATCAGCGCCGCCACCAGCAGGTCCCCGAAGGCATAGGCGTAGACGTAGAAGGGCGAGTGGACGAAATGGCTGACGTAGCTCCACCAGTGCTCATAGCCGGGGTTGAGGGTGATCGCGGGGCCCAGCGCGGCCCCCATCTCCTCCATCCAGAGCTCGCCGATCCGCCCGACCGACACCTCGCCCGCCGCCCGCTCGTCGTGGAACCGCGTCTCGAACCGGTGGAAGGCGATCTGGCGCACCACGGTGTTCAGTCCGTCCTCGATCCGCCCCGCCAGCAGGCCGCGCTGCTCGGCCTTCGGCGCCGTGGCCAGCAGCCGGTCGAAGGTCAGCCCCTCGGCGAAGATCGAGGCGGTTTCGGCCAGGGTCAGGGGCGTGTCGGCCAGCAGGGACCCCTGCCCCGCCGCCAGCGTCTGGTGCACGCCATGGCCCAGCTCATGCGCCAGGGTCAGCACGTCGCGCCGCTCGCCCATCCAGTTGAGGAACACATAGGGATGCCGGTCCGAGGTCACAGGATGGGCATAGGCCCCCGACTGTTTCCCGGGCCGAGCCTTGCCGTCGATCCACGGCCTGTCGAAGAAGCCGCCGGCGCGGTCGGCGAACTCGGGCCCCAGGTCGGCGAAACTCTCCAGCACCAGCTGTTTGCCCGCCGCCCAGTCATAGCCGCGCGGCGCCGTCGTCTCGATCGGGGCGTTGCGGTCCCACTGGTCCAGCTTCGCCTTGCCCATGGCCTTCGCCTTGAGCGCATAATAGCGGTGCGACAGTTTCGGATAGGCCGCCGCCACCGCCTCGGCCATGGCGTCGACCGACTCGCCGTCGACCTCATTGGACAGGTGCCGCGCGTCGGCGGGCCGTTTGAAGCCCCGCCATTTGTCCTCCAGCGCCTTGTCGGCGGTGACCGTGTTCAGGACCAGGGCCATGGTCTGGCTCCGGGCGGCCAGCGCCTCGTTCAGCCCCTCCGCCGCCGCCTTGCGCCGCGCCGCCTTGGGGTCCGACAACCGGTTCAGCGCCTCGGCCAGGGTCAGCTCGTCCTTGCCCGCCTTCGCCTTCATCGCCGCCAGCGTCTCGTCGAACAGGCGCGGCCACTGGGCGTTGATGGGGCCGCGCTCGGCGAGGAAGGTCTCCAATTCGTTCGACAGTTCGTGCGGCTTCATCGCCCGCACCCGGCGCAGCCACGGCCGCCAGCGCGCCGCCGTCGGCCAGGCGGTCAGCGCCGCCTCGACCTCGCCTTCCTCCAGCTGGTTGATTTCCAGCGTCACCCAGACCGTCGGGGTGGCGATCGCCGTCATCTTCTCGCGCACCGTCGCCTCGAACCCCTGCGCCCCGGCGTCATTGCGATCGGTCGAGGCTGCAAGGAAGGCATAGGCCCCCAGTCCGCCCAGAACGTCCGAGGCCTGCTCGTATAGCGCAACCGCCCGGTCCAGCCGTTCTCCCAGCAGCGGCGCCTCGCTGCGCGCCTCGACCAGCTTGCCCTGCAGGGCGTTGAGCTCGGCGACCAGGGCCCGCGCCCGCGCCAGATCGGCCTCGATGCGGGCGTCCTCGCGCGAGGCGTAGAGGTCGGACAGGTCCCACAGCGGGGCGTCCAGAGGATCGGCGGGGGTCTTGAAGGGGGCGTTCATGCCCCTGTTGTGGGGTCCCGAGCGTCCCGGCGCAACCTCCGGAAGCCGCCAGACGCCGCGCGCCGATCGTCACACCTTCGCGACCGAAGGAGACCCCCATGACCTACCGTATCGAAGCCCTGCCGCTGGCCCCGTTCACCCGGTTCTTTTCCATGTCCGACCGTGAGCTCGCCGCCGTCGGCGCCCGCCGCTGGGTCGCCGACCAGCCGGGCCGCGCCCCCTGCCGCGTCAGCCTGCGTGACGCGGACGCCGGCGAGCGGCTGGTGCTGGTCAACCATGCCCATCTGACCGATCCCGGCTCGCCCTATCGCGCCTCGGGGCCGATTTTCGTGCGCGAGGCCGCCGCCGAGGCCGGCGCCATGGAAGGCCCCGCGCCGGAGATGCTGGCCAAACGCCCCTTGTCGCTGCGCGTCTATGACGCCCGCAACATGATGATCGAGGGCGAGGTCATCGACGGCCGGACCCTGGATGACCGGCTGGCGACCTGGTTCGACCATCCGGCCACGGACCAGGTCCACATCCATTTCGCCCCGCGCGGCTGCTATCTGGCCCGGGCGGTCAGGACCTAGGGCTCGAAGGCGCCGATCAGCGCCTTGAGGTCGGGCTCATCGACCCGCCGGACCGCCTCGTCCCGGCTGACCCAGACGCGCTCCCGCTCGGCCTGCTCCTGCCAGACCGGATGTTCGACCCGCACCTCAAGGGCATGGACCGCCACCACGCACCAGCGCGGCGCACGGCGTTTCAGCACCTTCAGATAGCGGAAGGTCCCGATCGGCGCCTCGCTCACCACCCCTTCGACGCCCGCTTCCTCCAGCGCCTCCTGGGCGGCCGACCAGGCGTCGGTCCGCCCCGCCATCCGGCCGCCCTTGGGCGTGACCCACCGCCGGGTCTCGCGCGAGGTGACCAGCAGGATCTCAAGCCCCTTCGCCCCCCGCCGCCACGGCAGGGCCGCGACCTGACGCCGCTCGGCCGGCTCGGTGCGGATCGACGGGGCGGTCATCGGTCAGGCGGACTCCGGGCGCGACGCGCCGCGGGCCGGCGCAACTCACTCCGTCAGTTGTCTGACGATTCTCTGCAAGAGCCAGCCGGCGCGCGGGTCGCGATCACTGCCCGGACTTCGCCGCCTCGTCCGCGAGCGCCTCACAGTCGAACTGCTGGCAGTATTTGGTCAGCAGATCCGTCGTCAGCGTCACCATATGCGGCGCCATCGCCTCCTGCATACGGATCGACATCTGGAGGTCCTTCTCCGCGATCGACCGTCCGATCGGCGACCGGTACAGGTCGATCAGGGCCTGGAGCTCCTCGGCGGCGTAGATTTCCGCCACATCCTCGCGGAGCTCGGCCGACAAGGCGACCAGGGCCCGGTCCATGGCGCTGGTCATGTTCAGGGTCCACCAGTCCCGCTGGTCCGGCGGCATTCCCGCCTCGGCGTAGAAATCCTCATAGTAGCCGGCCATGAATTTGCGCATCCCGGCGCCCATGGTCAGGTCCAGATACTGATCGGCCAGCGCCAGACGGCGGGCGTCAGGGGCCGACGCCTCCTGGGCCGCCAACGGCGAGGCGACGGACAGCCACAGACTGGCTGCCAGCAAGATGACGATACGCAAGGCTCCACCTCCCCCGGTCAGCCTACCCTCGTTCGCCTTGGCCGCGCGCACAAGCGTCACGATGCAACGCCCGCATGAAAAAGGGCGACGACCCTGCGGCCGCCGCCCCTTCCATTCAGTCTCTCAGGTCGATCAGACGTTCAGCGACGCCGGGTCGATCTTGAAGCCCGGTCCCATGGTCGAGGACAGGGTGATGCGCTTGACGTAGGTGCCCTTGGCGCCGGACGGACGGGCCTTTTGCAGGGCGTCCACATAGGCCTTCACGTTGGCTTCGAGGGCTTCCTGGGTGAAGGAGGCCTTGCCGATGCCGCCGTGCGCGATGCCGGCCTTCTCGACGCGGAACTCGACCGCGCCGCCCTTGGCGTCCTTGACCGCTTGCGCGACGTTCGGAGTCACGGTGCCGACCTTGGGGTTGGGCATCAGGCCGCGCGGGCCCAGCACCTTACCCAGACGGCCGACCAGGGCCATCATGTCCGGGGACGCGATGACGCGGTCGAAGCCCATGAAGCCGCCGTTGATCTTCTCGTACAGATCCTCGGCGCCCACGATGTCGGCGCCGGCGGCCAGGGCTTCAGCGGCCTTGGCGTCCTTGGCGAACACGGCGACGCGGACGTCACGGCCCGTACCCGACGGCAGGTTGACCACGCCGCGGACCTGCTGGTCGGCGTGACGCGGATCGACGCCCAGGTTGACGGCGATCTCGATCGACTCGTCGAACTTGGCGGTGGCGTTGGATTTGACCGCGGCGATGGCGTCGTTGAACGCCATCAGGGCGACGGTGTCGCCGGTGCGGGCCTTGGTGCGCTTGGTTTGCTTGGCCATGTGCTTAGCCCTCCACGACGTTGAGGCCCATGGCGCGAGCCGAGCCTTCGATGATCTTGGTCGCGGCGTCCAGGTCGTTCGCGTTCAGATCCTTCATCTTCTTCTCGGCGATCTCACGCAGCTGGCTGCGCTTGATCTTGCCGGCCACTTCACGGCCGGTCATTTTCGAGCCCGAGGTGATCCCGGCGGCCTGCTTGATGTAGTGGGTCGCGGGCGGGGTCTTGGTGACGAAGGTGAAGCTCTTGTCCTGGTAGACCGTGATCACGGTCGGCAGGGGCGTGCCTTTGACTTCCTTCTCGGTGCGGGCGTTGAACTCCTTGACGAAGCCCATGATGTTGACGCCGCGTTGACCGAGGGCGGGCCCGATCGGGGGTGACGGCGTGGCGTTGCCGGCCGGCACCTGCAGTTTGATATAGCCCAGAATCTTCTTGGCCATTGGTCTCTCCTGACTGTGGCCCCGAACTCAATCGGGACCGGTGAGCCGTGGTCTGGCATGGCTGCCTCCCACGGATTTATGCGGGCGAACCCGCACCGCCCTTAAGAGCGAGGCGCGCGTGTAGCAGAAGCGGCGGGACGAAGCAACGCGCTCTCCCTCCCCTTCATGGGGAGGGACGGCGAGGCGGAGCCGAGCCCGGGTGGGGAATTGCGAAGCCGGGCGCCGTCCGTGCAGAACTGGCGTTCCCCACCCGGTCGCTGCGCGACCACCCTCCCCACTTCGGGGGAGGGAGAAGGATCAGCCCGCGTTCTTCTCGACCTGATTGTATTCCAGATCGACCGGGGTCGGGCGGCCGAAGATGGACACGGCCACGCGCAGGCGGGCGTTGTCCTCGTCGACGCTCTCGACCTGACCCTCGAAGCTGGCGAAGGGTCCGTCGATGACCTTGACGGTCTCGCCGATGTCGAAGCGGATGGTGGGCTTCGGACGTTCGACGCCCTCCTCCACCTGACCGATGATGTTCTGGACTTCCTTCTCGGAGACCGGCAGCGGCTTGGTGCCGCCCGCGGCGCCGAGGAAGCCGGTGACCTTCGGCGTGTTCTTGACCAGGTGATAGGCGTCGTCGGTCATCTCCATCTTCACCAGCACATAGCCGGGGAAGAATTTGCGCTCGGAGTTCACCTTCCGGCCGCGGCGGATTTCAACGACGTCCTCGGTCGGCACCAGGATCTCGGAGAAACAGTCCTCGAGGCCCTGCTGGCGCGCCTGATCGGTCAGGTGCTGGGCGACCTTCTTCTCGAAATTCGAATAGGCGTGGACGATGTACCACTTGTGCCGGGGATTGGCGGCGGGCTTGGGCGCGGCATCAGTCATGTGCGCGTCTCCTTATTGGCCGATGGCGAGGATGAGGAGCGAGATCTTGGCGAGGGCCCAGTCGACGATCCAGAAGAAGATCGCGGCGATCAGCACCATGATCAGCACCATCACCGAGGTGATCCAGGTCTCCTTGCGGCTCGGCCACACCACCTTGCGCAGCTCGGCGCGCACCTGGCTGGCGAACTGGGGAATCGAGGTGCGCTTCTTGGGCGCGGTCGCTTCGGCCGCCACGGCGTTGCCGGCGATCACCGGCTGGGCGGGCTGTGTGCGGCGCCCCGAGGGGCTCTTGGCCTTGGCCATGGTCTTGAGATCTCGTTTCAACTTGCTGACGGTGCAGATGGGGACCCGCGCCGTCAGTGGAAAGTGGCAGGAGTGGAGGGACTCGAACCCACGACCCTCGGTTTTGGAGACCGATGCTCTACCAGCTGAGCTACACTCCTAGCGTCCGGACAAAACTATAACGCGCCGGAGGGTCGCCCCCCAGGCGCGTTCGCCTCCGCCAGACCGGGGCGTATGCCCCACCGCGCCGGGGTTTTCAAGCGGCTTGGGCCCTAATCCTCGTACTGTTCGGCCACGGCCCGGGCCTCGTCCTCAGGCTTGACCACCTGTTTGAACAACAGCTTGTCGATACGGCGGTCGTCCATGTCGATGATCTCGACCTCGAACCGGCCCAGCTGCAGGATTTCGCCCTCGTTCGGGACGCGCGACAGCTGGTGCAGGACCAGGCCGGCGATGGTGTGGAAGCCCTCGGCCTCGCCGAAATCCTCGCCCAGGGCGTCCGCCAGTTCGTCGATGTCGGTCTGGCCGTCGACCAGCCAGCTGCCGTCCTCGCGCTGGCGCACGTTGACGTCCGTGTCGTCGTGACCCTCGTCGAAATCGCCGGCGATCATCTCCAGCAGGTCGGTGGCCGTGACCACGCCCTCGAAGGCCCCGAACTCGTCGACCAGGAAGGCCATGTGGACGCGGGACGCCTTCATGATTCCCAGCGCCTTCAGCACCGAGGTCGACTGCGGGATGAAGGCGGGCGTCTGGACATATTTCTCGACATTGAACTCGCCGTTGTCGAGCAGGCTGTCGAGCAGGTCCTTCTTGTGGACCACGCCCAGCGGATTATCGACGTCGTTCTCCCGCGCCACCACGATGCGCGAATACGGACAGGTGCGGACCTCGTTGCGCAGCGTCTCCTCGGTGTCGTCCAGGGCGATCCAGAAGACCTCGTGGCGGGGCGTCATGGCCACGCGGATGGGCCGGTCGCCGAGACGCAGGATCTCCTCGATCATCTCCTGCTCCTCGGGCTCGATCAGACCGGACGCCGTACCCTCGGCGATCATGGTCTCGACCTCTTCCTGGGTCACGTCGGAGCCGTCGCGGTCCTTGACGTTCATCAGCTTGAGGATGGCCGAGGTCGAGGCGGTCAGCACCACCACGAACGGCTTCAGCACGACGGCCACCGTCGAGATCGGCGCCGCCATCTTGGAGGCGATCGTTTCCGGGAAGATCAGCGCCAGTCGCTTGGGCACAAGTTCGCCGACGATCACCGACACATAGGTGATGAAGATGATGACCAGGACGGTGGAGAAGACTTCGGTATAGGCGGCCAGCGTCGGGACGACGCGCTCGAGGATGAGATTCAGCTCGCTTGCGATCGCGGCCTGGCCGTAGGCGCCGGCGGCGATGCCGATCAGGGTGATGCCTACCTGGACCGCCGACAGGAAATGAGTCGGGTCCTCGGCCAGCTTCAGCGCCGCCCGGGCGCCGCGGTCGCCGCGCTCGGCCCGGCTCTGCAGTTTGGATTTTCGGGACGATACGACCGCCAACTCGGTCATGGCGAACAGGCCGTTGAGCACCACGAGGGCCAGAACGACGACGATGGCGATGGCTAACATCTAGGGGAAGCAGGACCGGCGCGGCGCGACAGTCGGCGTCCGCGGGCGTGATGATAGGGCGCCTTGCGGCGCTCCGCCACGGTTTCCTTCGTCTAGCGCCTCTGCCCCGCGTCGATGGAGCCATAGGCGCCGCGCGAGGTCCCGTCGTCGGGCGCCGTGGCGCACGCCGACATGCCGATCAGGGTGCCGATGAACAGGCCGATCCGAAGCGCGCGTCGCATGGTTACCAAATTCCTAACGTTCCTGATCCGAACGTAGGGACCCGTTTCCGGTTGCATGCAAGGGGATGCCCCAACCGGGCGCGGCGTTAACCGCCCTGCACCACCCATCCGGCGATCAGGAAGGCCTCGCCTGCCGGATGGGGGCTGGCAGCGGGCGCGCGCCTTCTCGCCATTCATGATGCGGACAGAGCCCCCATCCGAGCCGCTCCGCGGCCCACCTTTTCCCGTAGAGGGGGACGGCAGACGCAGAAGCGGCCCCGGAGTTTCCTCCGGGGCCGCTCTGTTACGCTTACCTGTATCGACCGATTACTCGGTGATCTTGCTCACGACGCCGGCGCCGACGGTGCGGCCACCTTCACGGATGGCGAAGCGCAG
>NZ_DLHQ01000039.1:29549-59499 GCF_002483305.1 Brevundimonas sp. UBA7664 | reverse complement strand
GTGGTCGCCCCGCCGCCGGCGATCACGCCCGCGCCCCTGATCGAGATCGCGCCGGCCCCGCCCGCCGGACCGCCGCCGACCGAGGCCGAGGCCGCGCCGTCGGACCCGGACGCCCCGATCGCGACCCGGCCGCAGCCGATCGGCTAGCGAATGGCGACGTAGCCGCGCTCGACCATGCGGCGCAGGCCTTCATAGGCCTCGGCCAGTTCCTCATAGGCGGTGCGCGCGGCGGTCAGGCGGGCGACCTGGTCGGCGGTCGACGGCGCCCCGGATTCCGATTGGCGTAGACTCTCGGCGACCCATTTGGCGCGCGCCGTGGCGGTCAGCACCGCGAGACGCTGGAACATCGCCGCGTCCAGCTTCGGCAGCATCTGGCCGATGACCTCGCGATTGGCGACGAAGGCCGAATAGTCGATCTGCTCCAGCAGGCCGCGAAGCCGGCGCTGTTCCTGCGGATCGGTGTCCTGCGGTTCGAAATGGTCGCGCTGGCGGCGATAGCTGGAGGTCTGGATGGTCGACATCGTGCCTCTCCGGAATAGGGCGAGATGAGCGTGCGCCGCGTCGCTTAACGAGGGGTTGCCACTGTGCCGGCGTCTTGATACTTAAGTAAATGCTTCAGCATCAGACGCCGCTCGATCTCGCCTTCCAGGCCCTGTCCGATCCAACCCGGCGGGCCATGGTCGAACGCCTGTCGCGCGGCTCGGCCTCGGTCAGCGAGCTGGCCGCGCCCATGCCGATGTCCATGTCGGCGGTGGTTCAGCATCTGAAGATCCTCGAGGCCGCCGGCCTGGTCGCCTCCGAGAAGGTCGGGCGGGTGCGCACCTGCCGGGTCGAACCGCAGGCGCTCAGCGCCGCGGAACGCTGGATCAACGAACGCCGCACGTCGGTCGAACGCAGTCTCGACCGGCTGGGCGCCTTTCTGGATGAAACGCGGGAGGACCCTGAGACATGACGCTGGTTCACGAAACCCTGACCTTCGAGCGCGACTACGACGCGTCCCCGGCCCGGCTGTTCGCCGCCCTCGCCGACCCCCGGTCCCGCGCGCGCTGGGCGGTGCCCGAGGGTGCGCGTCTGGTCTATGACGAGGCCGATTTCCGCGTCGGCGGGATCGATCTCTGCCGCTGCGGCGCCCCGGATGACCTCCGCTACCATGTCGAGAACCGGTATCTGGCGATCGAACCCTCCGAGCGGATCGTCCTGTCCGAGACCGTGCGGGAAGGCGGCCGTATTCTCAGCCACTCCCTGAACTCCTTCGAGATCGCCGCGACCGCGACAGGGGTCCGGCTGAATCTCACCATCCAGCTGGCGGCGCCCGAACCGGGCATGGCCGCGGGGGTCCGTCACGGTCATTCGATGGCCTTGGACAACCTTGTCGCCGAGCTGACCCTTCTTGCCCTGGAGAACGCATGATGACCCAGCCCGCCCCATCCGCCCTCGCCCACGGGACCTTCACGGTCGAGCGCCGCTATGACGCCTCACCGGAACGGGTGTTCCAGGCCTGGGCCGATCCCGACGCATTCCGCCGATGGTTCGTGGAGGCGCCGGGCGCCACTGTCCACGACTGGGTCCACGAGTTCCGCGTCGGCGGTCGCGGCGGGGGCCGCTACCGCTTCGGCGATCACGCTGTCGGGTTCAACGACACGCGGTTTCTGGACATTGTCGAGAGCCGCCGGATCATCCTCAGCTACGTCATGGGCCGTGAACTGGGAGATGAGAGGCGTCGCGACTCGGCCTCTCTGGCGACCATAGAGCTGCGCGCCGACGGGGCCGGCGCGCATCTGGTCTATACCGAGCAGGGCGCTTATTTCGGCGACGACGGCGCCGCCCACATTCCACTGCGTCAGCACGGTTGCACCGCCATGCTTGAGAACCTCGCGCGCGAACTGGAAACCAGCGCCGGGTCGGCGGCACCGGGCGAGTCCGTCTGATCATGTCCCTGATCCTGTGGTCCCACCCCTATTCCGCCTACGGCCAGAAGGCCTCGGTGGCGCTGTACGAGCTCGGCCTGCCGTTCGAGCCGAAGCTGGTCGAGGCCGCGAACGAGACGGTCATGGCCGAATTCCGCGCCCTGTCGCC
This sequence comes from Brevundimonas sp. UBA7664, assembly GCF_002483305.1. Lineage (GTDB taxonomy): Bacteria > Pseudomonadota > Alphaproteobacteria > Caulobacterales > Caulobacteraceae > Brevundimonas. Next base: position 57,423 of record NZ_DLHQ01000039.1, on the reverse strand, counting down.
CTTCGCCAAGATGCCGACCCTGGTCGATACGGACGCCGGCCGGACGATCTATGAATCCAGCATCGTCATTGAGTACCTCGACCGGCTGGCGGGCGGCGGGCGGCTGATCCCCGCCGATCCGGAGGCGGCGCTGGAGGCGCGGCTGGTCGACCGGATGGTGGACATCTATGCGGGCGGGCCGATGAACCGGATCATCCCGCGCAAATTCCGCCCGGCCGGAAACGAGGACCCCTTCGGCGACGCCCAGGACGCGGCCGTGCTGGCCGGCGCCTGGGACTGGCTGGAAGAGCGGCTGGCCGACGGGCGGACCTGGGGCGCGGGCGAGACCTTCACCCTGGCCGACTGCTGCGCCGCGCCGGTTCTGACCTATGCCCGGCGGCTGGTCCCGTTCGGCGACCGGCCGCGGCTGAGAGCCTGGCACAAACGCCTCATGGCCCGGCCGTCGTTCGTCCGGGCGCTGGAGGACGCGGCGCCGTTCGGCGACCTGATGCCCGCGCCGCCCGCCGAGGACTGAATCCGGGCCGAAATCTGAGCCCGGGCGAAACGGGATCGCCCGGACCGATTTCGGCTAGTGCGCTTCAGGCGGCCGCGCGGCGGGGCTGAGGTATTCGTTCTCGGGCTGCGGATGGGCGTCCAGCACGAAGCGGCGGTCGCAATAGGCGCATTCGACGAAGTCCTCGCCGCCCATGTCCATATAGACCAGCGGATGACCGAGCGCCCCGCCGCCGCCGTCGCAGGCGACGCGCTTGGTCGGAACCACGATGGCTTCCGGGGGCGGGATGATCGCATCGGCGTGGCGCGGCGGCATGGGCGGACCTGACGGGTGACGGCGGATATCGGCCGACTCCCTAGAAGCCCGGGCCCCCGGCGTCAAACCGTCCGCGGCTTGCGGCGGAAGACCCGGTCGAACAGGGCCTTGCGCTTGCGGAACAGGGACCAGCCCAGGCAGCCGGCGGCGACCCACAGGCCGATCTCGCCGATCACCGCCGCCGGGCCGCCGATCAGCAGGGTCTCGCGCATCGCCAGTTCGCCCATCCGGTTCAGCACGACCACGGCGGTGAAGACGCCATAGCCGAGCAGGCAGAAGGCGAAGGCCGTCCAGCCGATCATTTTGGTGCGGGTCATGCGAGGTTTCCGTCAAGCACGCTGTTCATAATGACAAGCACGCTAGACATAACGCCGAACCATGTCAAGCGTCATTGACATATCGGATGCGCCCCTTGGCGGCGGCGGACGGCGCGCCTACCTAGGCCGCTTGTCGACCGAAAGCCCCCGCATGCCCGACTCCGCCGCCCTGCCCGTCAACGCCATCGAGGTCCGGGGGCTGGAAAAGACCTATGCGGGTTCGAAGAAGGCGCCACCCAAGGTCGCGCTGCGCGGCGTCGACCTGGTCATTCCGCGCGGCTCGATGTTCGGCCTGCTGGGCCCCAACGGCGCCGGCAAGTCGACCCTGATCAACATCCTCGCCGGGGTGGTCAACAAGACCGGCGGCACGGCCGAGATCTGGGGCCGCGACATCGACAAACAGCCGCGCGACGCCCGCGCCGCCCTCGGCGTGGTGCCGCAGGAGATCGTCGCCGACGTCTTCTTCACCCCGCGCGAGGCGCTGGAGGTCCAGGCCGGCTTCTACGGCGTCCCCGCCAATGAGCGGCGCTCCGACGAATTGCTCGCCGCCCTCGGCCTCAGCGACAAGGCCCACGCCTATGTCCGCGCCCTGTCCGGCGGCATGAAGCGCCGCCTGATGGTGGCCAAGGCCCTGGTCCACAATCCGCCCATCCTGATCCTCGACGAGCCGACGGCGGGGGTCGATGTCGAGCTGCGTCGCCAGCTTTGGGAATACGTCCGCCGCCTCAACGCCGAGGGCGTGACCATCCTCTTGACCACCCACTATCTGGAGGAGGCGCAGGAGCTCTGCGACACCATCGCCATCATGAACCGCGGCGAGGTCGTCGCCTGCGAGCCGACGCCGCAGCTGCTGCGCCGGCTGGACACGCGCAATGTGGTGGTGACCCCCGAAGGCGCCCTGAAGGCCCTGCCCAAACTCAAGGGTTTCGAGGCCGTCGCCCGCCCCAACGGCGCCTTCGCCGTCACCTACAAGAAGGGCCAGTCATCGGTCGAACAGGTGCTGGCCGCGGTCCGCGCGGCGGGCGTCACCATCGCCGACATCGTCACCGAGGATCCGGACCTGGAGGATGTCTTCCTGGCCCTGACCTATGGGGATGAAAGCCAGGTCAGTCCGACGAAGGACTGAGCGGCCGCGACGCGGCGTTGATCGCCGGGCGAGAACACGGACGCTCGCTGCACGGTGTGGACGCGCGAAGGGAGTTGAGGGCGGCTTGAGGATCGGCCACCCCGGTGTGGCTTCACCGCGCGGGACTTCGGCTGGGCGCCCGTTCCTCCCTGAACACGACCACACCATCCACCACGTCGGACCAACGGGCGACCACAGGCTCTCTGGAGAATACTGCGCCAGGCAAGGCTCCGAGACGACGGAGAGCGGCGTGGTCGAGATATGTGAGGTCCAGGGCCGTGTCACCCAGGGCCGCGGCTTCCAGCGATCCCGAGGCTGCCGGGGCGCGTTCACGGACCTGACCGCCTTCCATGTAGGCGCCGGACGCCGCGCTGAAGCCGAGGAACGAGGCCCGGTCTCCATAGGTCCTGTCGATGTATGACCCGAAATTGGCGACCGTGGCGAACCGGGGATGGGCGCGCGCGCTGCGCGAAAGGTGCACCGTCGCGCCCCATACGATCACCCGGCTCCCTTGCGGAAAGCGCTCTGCCAGCCACCACTGGTAGTTCCGCCACATCGAATGGCTGCGGCCCTCGATATACGCCGTCGTGTCCATCCCTTGCCGGCTGACGAACCGGCCGATGTTATCCAGGTTTTGAAGATGGGCGTCCCGGTCGGCGCTGGCAGGCATGGCCTGAACCACCGTCTGAATGTCGACCAGACAGGTTCTGAGTGGCGCCTGCTCTTCAGCAGACGGGCCAAGCTGGCCATAGATCTGCTGGCGGAATAAACCCCTGCAGGCTTCGTCCCGCTCCCCGCCGAGCAATCCGCTGAGTTCCGCGGGCATCTCGCTGATGGAAGAGAACGCACCGGCGCTTCCGAGCTGATCATCCATGCCGCCGAGCCGCAAGCGCCCGGCGACCAGTGAGTCGTGCATCCAGGTGATCAGCGGCTGGATCTCTTCATTCCGGTTCCACAACCCGCCGACGGCGGAGGAAACCATGTCGCGCGTGACCGGTTCGCCTCGCCGCAATCGACGATCCATCTCGAGAAAATCGTAGCTGCCGGCCTCGAAGACGACGGCGTCAAAACCACACTCGTCCACCAGCCGTCGCACCAGCGCGGCCTTGAAGGCGAGCGAGCGACCGTCGGCGTGGTTCGCGCCCTCGCCGAGGAGCGCGACGTCGCTGGCGCACAGGCCGCGGATCGCCCCTGACATGGCGTCGGCAGGCGGCGTCGCCGCCAAGGGAAGCCGGGAGGGTTCCGCACAGCTGGTCGCGGCCGCGGCGATGACGATGGAAAGCAGCAGTCGGTGCATGGACGGAGCGTAGGGGATATCGCTCCAGAGACAATGTTCAGACGGGTCGGGATGTCCGGTCAGCCACCGTCGCCCTCGCGACACCCGCTCTTCTGGCCCTCGCCGGTTACTAGACCACCATCACCGTCCCGATCAGCAGCCGCGCGCCGGCGCGGCCCATGACGGTGTTGGTCGCCGCCTGGAGCTGGGCGACCAGGTGTTCGACGTCGGGGGGCGTTCCGGGCAGCAGGGCGTTGGCCGACTGCTGCACCACCGCCGCATAGGCCGCGCGCAGGCGCGGGGCCGACTGGGCGACCCGGGCGCGCAGGGCGGCGTCGGCCGTGTCCACCCCGGTCTCGACGGTCATCACGCCGCGCCGGCCACCGGGGCGGATGACATTGGCGGTGATGGTCGGCAGCCGCAGATAGCTGGCCTGGGGCGCGCCGCCGCCGCCTCCGGTCCTGAGCGGCGGGGTCTTCAATCCGAGAAGGGCGCGGCGATCCATGGGCCGATGATAGCGCCCGGCGCTTAAGGCGTGGTTACGGTTCACCCTCCCCCGAAGTGGGGAGGGAGAACGCGATCTACGCCGCCGCCTCGACCGCGCCCGGCTCCATCGGCCGCAGGTCCAGCAGGGCGAACAGCCGCGCGTCCTCGTCCTGTTCCGGATTGGGCGTGGTCAGCAACCGGCCGCCGACGAAGATGGAATTGGCCCCGGCGAGGAAGCATAGCGCCTGCATCTCGGGGCTCATCGTCTCGCGGCCGGCCGACAGCCGCACCATGGCCCGCGGACAGACCAGCCGCGCCACGGCGACGGTGCGCACGAATTCGATCGGGTCGATCTGGCCCTCGGCCAGCATCCGCTCGCCCAGCGGCGTGCCGGTGACCGGCACCAGGGCGTTGACGGGCAGGCTGTCGGGATGGACCGGCAGGGTCGCCAGCGCATGCAGCAGGCTGGCCCGGTCGCGCCGCGCCTCGCCCATGCCGACGATGCCGCCGCAACAGGTGCTCATGCCGGCGTCGCGCACATGCTCCAGGGTGTCGAGCCGGTCCTGATACGTCCGCGTGGTGACGACCTGGGCGTAATACTCCGGCCCCGTGTCGAGGTTGTGGTTGTAGTAGTCGAGCCCCGCCGCCTTCAGCTGCCGCGCCTGGTCGGCCGTCAGCATGCCGAGGGTCGCGCAAGTCTCGAGCCCCAGCGCCTTCACCCCCGCGATCATCGTCGCCAGCTTCGGCGTGTCGCGATCCTTCAGCTCGCGCCAGGCCGCCCCCATGCAGAAGCGCGACGCCCCGCCCGCCTTCGCCGCCATCGCCTCGGCGATCACCGCCGTGGCGTCCATCAGCTTTTCGGCCTTCAGCCCGGTGTCGAAACTGGCCGATTGCGAGCAGTAGCCGCAGTTCTCGGCGCAGCCGCCGGTCTTGATCGACAGCAGCTGGCTCTTCTGCACCTCGGACGGGTCGAACCAGCGCCGGTGCACGGTCGCCGCCTCGAACACCAACTCCATGAAAGGCCGGGCGAACAGGGCCTCGACCTCGGGCAGAGTCCAGTCATGCCGGGGCAAGGCGGGATCGGGGCGGGCGGGAGACAGGGCGTCGGACATGGCGCCTCGCCTAACGGGTTCCGCGTCCGCCGCCAAGCTTGTCAGACTTCAAGCAGGAGTTCGCTGTGTCCGAGGTCGATCGATACGCGTTTGAACAGGCCCAGCAGATCCGACCCCAGAAGGACGACCGGACGATCCTGCAGACCCCAGATCCGGAACGTGTGGAAATCGCCGACCAGGACCGGCACGCGCCTGAGGGTTATGCCCCCGAACCCCAGGGTCGGAAGGAGCATGGCCTCGGCCTCCTGGGACCGGCCCGTGGGCGACTCGACCGCCTGGATCCGCGAGCCGTCGTCGAGCACGATGGGCCTCGCGCCCGAGGCCGTCGCCAGGGCGCGATTGACGATGGTGATCCGCGCGCCGGTGTCGATGATCACCTTGCAGGACACGCCGCCGACGACGGCGTCGACCATCATCAGATTGTTGAACCGCTGCTCCGCCGGCGCGCGATACCGGACGCTGGAGCGGCCCTCCTTGAACAGATAGGTTCCGCTGGAACGCGACTCGACGATCCGCATCCGCCGACGGGCGAACTCCATCACCAGACGGTGTCCGGCCAGGATGTCGGTGCCCAGCAGGCCGTCGACGCCGCCCAGTCCGCCCCGATCCGCCACGGCGAGGCGGACATCGGACCGTTCGATCGCCCCGGCGCGCAGGCTCGCCGCGCCCGCCATCGGCACCCGCTCAAGGGCGATCAGCGTGTTGATGTCGGCGTCCGGCAGGGCGGTCAGGCCCAGGCTTTCGACCAGATCAGAAGCGATGACGGACGCGTTGGCCGCGCTGTCGACCGCGAACCGGAGCGGGCGTTGGCCGTTGATGAAAACCGGGATGGTCAGCCGTCCGCCGCTGTCGCTGCGGACATTGGCGAGGCCAGGCTCCGCCTGTTGGGACGAGGCCGACCCGGCCCCCGCCCCCAGCATCGCCAGACCCAGTGCCGCCGATCGCCGTGTGACCTTCATGACGCCATTTTCCATCCTGTGAAGGTTGGAAATTGGCATGGATTTTAGCCCGAAGCGAGACCGTAGCCGCGGCCTCATATAAGGATATCCTTATATGTTTCTTGCCCCTTCGCGCCACACCGTTTAAGAGGCCCGCGAACACTCCCCCGGAAAGCGCCCTGCCCATGACCGACTACATCGTCCGCGACATCTCCCTGGCCCCCTATGGCAACAAGGAGATCGAGATCGCCGAAACCGAAATGCCGGGGCTGATGGCCCTGCGCGAGGAGTTCGGCAAGGACAAGCCGCTGAAGGGCGCCCGCATCGCCGGCAGCCTGCACATGACCATCCAGACCGCCGTGCTGATCCAGACCCTGGAAGCCCTCGGCGCCGAGGTCCGCTGGGCCTCGTGCAACATCTTCTCGACCCAGGACCACGCCGCCGCCGCCATCGCCGCCTCGGGCACGCCAGTCTTCGCCACCAAGGGCGAGACCCTGGTCGAGTACTGGGACTACGCCCACAAGATCTTCGAATGGGCCGACGGCGGCTATCCGAACCTGATCCTCGACGACGGCGGCGACGCCACCCTGCTGTGCGTGCTCGGGCCCAAGGCCGAGAAGGACATCTCGGTCCTCGCCAACCCGCAGAACGAGGAAGAGGAAGCCCTCTTCGCCGTGATGAAGCGCTACATCGCCGAGAAGCCCGGCTTCTATTCGGCCATCCGCGACGCCATCGGCGGCGTCTCGGAAGAGACCACCACCGGCGTCCACCGCCTGTACCAGATGGCCGAGCGCGGCGAGCTGCCCTTCCCCGCCATCAACGTCAATGACAGCGTCACCAAGTCCAAGTTCGACAACCTGTACGGCTGCCGTGAATCGCTGGTCGACGCGATCCGCCGCGGCACCGACGTCATGCTGTCGGGCAAGGTCGCCGTGGTCTGCGGCTACGGCGATGTGGGCAAGGGCTCGGCCGCTTCGCTGCGCCAGGGCGGCGCCCGCGTGAAGGTCACCGAGGTCGACCCGATCTGCGCCCTGCAGGCGGCGATGGAAGGCTATGAGGTCGTCACCGTCGAGGACGTGGCCGGCGAGGCCGACATCTTCGTCACCGCCACCGGCAACAAGGACGTCCTGACCGTCGACCACATGCGGGCGATGAAGAACAACGCCATCGTCTGCAACATCGGCCACTTCGACTCGGAGATTCAGGTCGCCGGCCTGAAGAATTTCAAGTGGGACGAAATCAAGCCGCAGGTCCACCACATCGAATTCCCGGACGGCAAGAAGATCATCCTGCTGTCGGAAGGGCGTCTGGTGAACCTGGGCAACGCCACGGGCCACCCGTCGTTCGTGATGAGCGCCAGCTTCACCAACCAGACCCTGGCCCAGATCGAACTGTGGACCAACAAGTCGAAATACGAGAACCAGGTCTACGTCCTGCCGAAGCACCTCGACGAGAAGGTCGCCATGCTCCACCTCGGCAAGCTGGGCGCCAAGCTGACGACCCTGTCCAAGGAACAGGCCGACTATATCTCGGTGCCGACCGAAGGCCCGTTCAAGCCGGATCACTACCGCTACTAGGCGGAAAACGACCGACAATCGGAGGGGTCGGCGCCGTCAGGGCGCCGGCCCCTTCTGCCGTCCGGGCCTCAGGCCGCCAGCAGGGGGGCGCCGGCCTCCGCCTGCCTTTCCGCCAGGCCGGTCTCGAAATCCATGAAGATGTCGATCAGCTCCTCGACCCCGACGCCGGAGGCGCCGGGGCTGAAGCGAAAGCGCCAGAAGCTGACGATGTGCTGGATCGCGCCGAGCTGGTCGCCCAGGCGCGAGAACAGGCGCGGCGCATCGAGCAGGAAGTCCCGGAAAGCCGCCGACCGGCCTTGGGTCGTCAGCGCGGCATAGGCGTCGTCATACACGGCCAGGGTCCGGCGGACGTCGGCGCAGGTCCGCACGATCCGGTTCTGCAGCACGGCCCGGCCCCGATCCAGATAGGCGCGGCTCTCCCGGTCCAGCTTGCCGATCGGCCGGACCGTCCGGACGGCCTCGGCGACCGCGGCGATCTCGCCCGTCAGACTGGTGAGCATCCATTTGTAGTAGAGGAAGCCCTTCCAGCAGAAGACCCCCTCCTCATAGTCGTCGGGCTCCAGACGCAGGGTTTCCCGCAGGGTCTCCATCCGGTCGCGCGGATCATTGGACATAATCTTCCCCGCCAGCCGCCGGGTCGATCCCACGGCGTCCAGATCGGAGCCGATGCTCAGGGTGACCAGCGGACGGATCTCATCCTCGACGAACCGGGCCATCTTCAGAACGTCCGATTCACTGATCGAGAAATAGCAGCCGGCGGGTTCGACCCCGCCCCGCTTGAGCTGTTCGCGCAGAAGAAAAGGGTCCAGCGACGGCAGGCGGTCCAGCAGGCCCAGGGTCACCATGTCCGGGTGTCGGGCGTCGATCCCGAAGGCCTCGCGCATCACGCCCTCGAAACCGCGCTGCCCGACGAAGACGTAGCGGCCGCCGGATTTGAGGTCGGCGGGGTCGAGCGGAATGACCACCTTGGTGGCCACCTGCCGGCGCAGATAGAAGCTGTCCGCCTCGTCCCGGCGCAGCCGGTGCTTGATGATCATCGACCGGTTCAGCGCTGGCGTCCGGAACAGCGGATGCTCGGCCCAGTCCGCCTCGCCCCCGTGGTCGAGATAGATCTTGAGCAGATTCAGGACGCGCGCCGTCGAGGCCGAGCGGCGCAGGTGGGCCAGGTTGCGGATCGCGCGGTCGGTCATCAGGGCCCTCGGAGCCGGACAAGAGACCACGAAAGGATGACCAACGGCTTAGCTGGGCGGCGCTTGTATCTGCGGCGATGCGGGCGCTGGCCTCCGCCGGCGACCGCGCCTAGATTGCCGCCATGGGCGACCTCATCAACATCCTCATTCTCACGGCGATCCTGGCGGTGACCGTCACCCTCGGGTTCGGCCTCTGGTCCCTGCACAAGGGCGGCGAACAGGCCGCCTCACGCTCCAACAAACTCATGCGGCTGAGGGTGGCGCTGCAGGCGCTGGCGATCGTGCTGCTGTGCGTCGGCATGTGGTGGAAGTCCACGCAAGGGTCCTGAGCCGATGGTGGTCCTGAACCGCATCTATACCAGGACCGGCGACGGCGGGCAGACGCGGCTGGCGTCCGGCGCGACCGTGTCCAAGAGCGACCGCCGCGTCGAGGCCTATGGAGCGGTCGACGAACTGAACAGCGTCCTCGGCGTCGCCCGGCTGCATGCGGGCCAGAACGACCGCATCGACGCCATGCTGGGCCGGATCCAGAACGAGCTGTTCGATCTCGGCGCCGACCTGGCCACGCCGCTGGACCCGCCGCCGAAATGGGAGGCGCTGCGCATGGTCGACAGCCAGGTCGAACGGCTTGAGGCCGAGATCGACTGGATGAACGAGAGCCTGAAAGAGCTCGACAGCTTCATCCTGCCGGGCGGCTCGCCGCTTTCGGCGCACCTGCATCTGGCGCGAACCGTGGCCCGTCGGGCCGAGCGCGAGGCGGTGCGGCTGGTTGAGGCGGGCGAGGCGGTGACCCCCGCCGCGGTGCGCTATCTGAACCGGCTGTCCGACCATCTGTTCGTCGCCGCCCGTCGCGCCAACGCCAACGGGGCCGATGACGTGAAGTGGACACCGGGCGCGACGCGCTAGCCGATTTCAGGGAGCGCCATCGATCGGGGATACCAGCCGGCGCAGCAGGACTTCAAGCGTCGCCCTCTGTTGCGGGTCGAGACTCGCCAGGGCCAGCTCCGCCATGGCGAAACGTTCGTCAACGAAGGATTCGATCAGGTCGAAGCCCTTTGGCGTCAACCGGGCCAGCAGCATTCGCCGGTCTTCCGGCACCCCCCGTCGCGAGATCAGACCGGCGGCCTCAAGCCGCCGCAGGCAGGCCGTCAGCCCCCCCGACGTCAGAAGCACCCGCCTGCCAAGCTCGGTCGGCGTCAGCTCGTAGGGGCTGCCCGCCCGACGCAGCGTCGCGATCACATCGTAGTCGGAGTAGGACAGACCCGGGTTCGACGGCATCCGCGTGACCGCCTCCTCATACTGCCGACCCAGCCAGATAATCCGGCCGATGACCTGAATGGGATCCGCCTTCGTCTGGGGACGCGCGCGCTGCCAATCGGCTACGAGACTGTCGACGATGTCGGGTGGGGGTGTCGTGACCATGCCTGCTACCTAGCCCGATTGGCTTCCTCCGACAAAGTTTCACACAAAGTATCTTGACGACATATATCTTTGTGAAAAGATATCTGGGCGATCCGGAGATGAGTATGCGCAAGATTTGGCTGATGGCGGCTGTGGCCGGAGCGGTTCTTTCAGGCTGTCTTGGTGCATCGCCGTCCCTTGCGGCGGCGCCTTCGCAGGACCCCGGCCGGGCCGCGCCTGCCCCTGGCGTGCTCGACGCCGCCTTCGATGCCTATCTTCAGGCGTCCGTCGCAAACGCCGGCTTCAGCGGCACGGTTCTGGTGGCCCGGGACGGGGCGCCCGTATTCCGTCGCAGCTATGGCCTGGCCAGTCAGGAATTGGCGGCGCAGAACACCAACGAGACCGTCTATGATCTGGCGTCCATCACCAAGCCGTTCACCGCCCTGCTGATCATGATGATGCAGGAAGAAGGCAGGCTGAGCGTCAGCGACCTCGCCTGCAGCTATCTGACGGACTGCCCGGAGGCCTGGCGGACCATCACCATTCAGCAACTGCTCACCCACACCTCCGGCATCGAGAGCTATTCCAGACTGCCCGAGTGGGATGAAGAGCTGGACACGCGCGTCTTCTGGCGCGGCGGCGCGGCGATGATGATGAGAGATCAGCCGCTTCGTTTCAGCCCGGGAACGGGCTGGCGCTACAGCAATACCGGGTTCGATCTGCTCGGCCTGATCATCGAGCGGGTGTCCGGAAAAACGCTGCCCGACATGTACCGGGACCGGATCCTGTCGCCGCTGGGCATGAGCCGAAGCGGCTTCCACACGTCGCGCATGGTCGTGCCCGGAGCCGCTACCGGCTACTACTCACTCGGTTCGACCTTCATCAACAAGACGCCGCAGTCATCGTCTTCCGCCTACGGCGCAAGCGGTCTGTTCGGCACGGTCGATGACCTGCTGAAATGGGATCAGGCCCTCTATTCCAACCGGCTCATCTCGGCCGCCTCCTACGAACAGATGATCGCCGACAGCAGCAACGAGTATGGCTTCGGCTGGGAAATGCGGACCTGGCACGGCCGTCGGCAGGTCGGGCACGCGGGCAGCGGTGGAGGGTTCTCGAACCTCATTGGACGCTTCATTGATGACCGGCTGACGGTCATCGTCCTGAGCAACAGCGACGAAGCCAACGCCAATGCCACGGCCCGTGATCTGGCGGCGATCTATTTCGGTGAAGAGTACAGGCTGCCCGTAAAGGGCCGGAAGGCGCGGTTCCTGGACGCGATCCAGGCGGACGGCCCGGAGGCCGCCATCCAGCTCTATCGGGACATGCAGGCCGCGGAGCCGGACGCGGAGGCCTTCAAGACAGACGAGTTGCTCGTCACAGCTGGCTATGATCTTCACGGCGTGCCGTTGATGGACGCGGCAAGGCGTGTCTTCGAATTCGCCCTCGAGCAGTTCCCACGCTCGGCCTACAGCCACGACGGTCTTGCAGATGTCGCGCTCGCCGAGGGCCGAATCGAGGTCGCCGTCCGCCATTTCGAAATGTCGCTCGCCCTCGACCCGACGAACGAATACGCGATCAAGGGCCTTGAGCAGGTCCGCTCGTCTCGTCCTCGTTAGACCTGCAGCCTACTGCGCCGCCAGGGCCACGCGCTGGCGTTCGCGATCGGCGTCCCGCGCGGCCCGCTGGGCCGCCAGGGAATCCTCGATCGCCAGAAGCTCGCGGTTCTTCGCGTCCGAGGCGGCGGCGCGGTCTCCGGGGTTGGGACGGCCGGTGATCTCGGCAATGGAGATGGGCTGGGCGCAGATTCGGGTCTCGGCGTCCCACCATTTGCCACCGTCCTCGCAGCGGTCTCCGGGCGCCACGACGAGGTTCTCATAGGCGAACATCCCGGCCAGCAGCACGGCGAACAGGCTCAGGAACAGAACGCTCAGCCGTTTCATGGTCAGGAGGCGGTGCATGCGGGCGTTCCAGGGCTGGGCCGGACGGAGGATCGCCTCCGTTGACGCGGCGTTACGTTGACAGGCCGGGTGAGGCGTACCATTCCCTCACCCAACATTCCGGCGCTTTCGTGGATATCAATATGAAGGTTCTCGTCCCCGTCAAACGGGTGATCGACTATAACGTCAAGGCTCGCGTCAAGGCGGACCAGACCGGCGTCGATCTCGCCAACGTCAAGATGAGCATGAATCCGTTCGACGAGATCGCCGTCGAGGAAGCCGTGCGCATGAAGGAGGGCAAGGAGCATCATGCCGCCGGAACCGCGACCGAGATCGTGGTCGTCTCCATCGGCGTGACCCAGGCCCAGGAAACCATCCGCACCGCCCTGGCCATGGGCGCGGACCGCGGCCTGCTGATCCAGTCCGACGCCGATCTCGAGCCCCTCGCCGTCGCAAAGCTGCTCAAGGCGGTGGTCGACGAGGAGAAGCCGGATCTGGTCCTGCTCGGCAAACAGTCGATCGACGGCGACAACAACGCGGTCGGCCAGATGCTGGCCGCCCTGCTGGACTGGCCCCAGGCCACCTTCGCCGGCAAGATCGTCATCGCCGACGGCAAGGCGACCGTCACGCGCGAAGTCGACGGCGGCCTCCAGACCCTTTCGGCGACCCTGCCCGCCGTGGTCTCGGTCGACCTGCGCCTCAACACCCCGCGCTACGCGTCCCTGCCCAACATCATGAAGGCCAAGAAGAAGGAGATCGCCGTCAAGGCGGTCGCCGACTACGGCGTCGACACGGCGCCGCGCCTGACGGTGAAGAAGGTCACGGCCCCGCCGACGCGCTCGGCCGGGATCAAGGTGGCCGACGCCGCCGAACTGGTTTCGAAACTCAAGACCGCGGGGGTCCTGTAATGGCCGTTCTCGTTATCGCCGACCGCGACGGCGACACCGTCCGCGACACCACCCACAAAACCGTCACCGCCGCCCTGAAGCTGTCGGGCGATGTCGACATCCTGGTTATCGGCCAGGGTTCGAAGGCCGCCGCCGACGCCGCCGCGAAGATCGCCGGCGTGCGCAAGGTCCTGCTGGCCGAGAGCGCCGGCCTGGGTCACCAGCTGGCCGAGGCGGTCGCCGCGACGGTGACCGGCCTCGCCGCCGGCTATGACGCCATCCTGTCGCCGGCCACCACCGACGGCAAGAATTTCATGCCGCGCATCGCCGCCAAGCTCGACGTAGCCCCGATCTCGGACATCATCGAGGTCGTCTCCAACGACACCTTCGTGCGCCCGATCTACGCCGGCAATGCGCTGGAAACGGTGCAGTCGTCGGACGCGAAGAAGATCATCACCGTCCGCCCGACCAGCTTCGACGCCGCCGCTGAAGGCGGCTCGGCCTCTGTCGAAAGCGTCGCGGGCGCCGACGCCGGCAAGGCCGCCTTCGTCAGCGAGGAGATGGTCAAGTCCGACCGCCCCGAACTGGGCGCCGCCAAGATCGTCGTCTCCGGCGGCCGCGCCCTCGGCTCGGCCGAGGAGTTCCACGCTGTCATGGACCCTCTGGCCGACAAGCTGGGCGCCGCCGTGGGCGCCTCGCGCGCCGCCGTGGACGCCGGCTACGCCCCCAACGACTATCAGGTCGGCCAGACCGGCAAGGTCGTGGCCCCGGCCCTCTACATCGCCATCGGCATCTCGGGCGCCATCCAGCACCTCGCCGGCATGAAGGACTCCAAGGTCATCGTCGCCATCAACAAGGACGCCGACGCCCCGATCTTCCAGGTCGCGGACTACGGCATCGTCGGCGACTACAAGACGGTGGTGCCGGAGCTGATGAAGGCGCTGGGGTAGGACTCTCGTGGCCGCCGCCAACCTCTACACCTTCGTCGATCTCTTCTCCCGGTCGGTCGGAGCCGCCAGGCATCTCCTCGCCAAGGGCGCGGCCCATGCCGCCGACGCCGGCATCACCGAGCAGGAGATGCTGGGCTGGCGTCTCGCGGACGATATGCACCCGTTGGGTTTCCAGCTGATGGTGGTGGCCAATTTCAGCCGGACCTGGTCGGCGCGGGCTGCCGGGCTTGAGCCGCCGGCGGGGATCGCTCCCGACCTTGATGTGGCTGGCTATGACGCCGGTCTCGAGGCGGCCCAGTCCTTCCTGGCCGGCCTCACGGCGGAGCAGTTCGACGGCCGCGACGACGTCCCCCTGACCTTTGAAATCATGCCGGGCATGGCGCCCACCTTCCCGGCGGCGAAGTGGTTGACGGTGTTCGCGGCCACCAACATCAATTTCCATCTGGCGATGGTCTACGCGATCCTCCGCGCCAACGGCGTGCCTCTGGGCAAGGTGGACATGTTCCCCTCGGGGCTCGGCTAGCTGATCCAGGCAGACTGGTCTTCCTCCGCCATGGCCAATCTCCCCGTCCGCCTGACCCCCGGCGCGTCCGTCGACCGCATCGACGGTTGGGACGTCGACGCCGAAGGCCGGCCCGTCCTCAAGGTCCGCGTCCGCGCCCGGCCCGTCGAGGGCGAGGCCAATGCGGCGCTGGTGAAGCTGATCGCGAAAACCCTCGGGGTGCCGAAATCCGCGGTGGTCCTCCAGCGCGGCGGCCAGTCGCGGACCAAGATGCTGGTGATTGAAGGTCTGTCCGAAGACGAGGCGAAGCGTCGCCTTACCGGTTTGTAATATTTCCGGCTTTGACGGGACCCGCCGGACCCTTTTGTAATCCGCCCCGACGTACGCCAGCGGGCGTATTTGGGGAGCGTCCGATGAGATTCCACGCCTTGCGGGGCTCCAGCCTCGCCACCCTCGCCTGCGTGCTGACGGGCTCACTCGTTCTGGCCGCCTGCGCCACCACCGGCGGCGACGATGATACGCCCGCCGCCGACGGCTCGTCCAACGCCGAGGCGCGCGAGCCGCTGGCGCGAGGTCTGGACGCCGCCGCCAACCCCGATCCCTTCCCCTCGACCTATCGCGGCCTGCCGCGCGAGAACATGGCCATCGTCGGCGGCACGGTCTTCACCGGCGCCGGCCAGCGGATCGAGAACGGCGTGGTCATCGTCACCGACGGCAAGGTCGCCGCGGTCGGCGACGCCTCAACCCCGATCCCCGCCGGCCACCGCAGCGTCGACGCGCGCGGCCGGTTCGTGACCCCGGGCATCATCGACACTCACAGCCACCTCGGCGTCTATCCCTCGCCCGGCGTGTCCGGCATGAGCGACGGCAATGAGGCGACCAACCCGAACACCGCCCAGGTCTGGGCCGAGCACAGCCTCTGGCCGCAGGACCCCGGCTTCAACGCCGCCCGCGCCGGCGGGGTGACCACCCTCCAGATCCTGCCCGGCTCGGCCAATCTGTTCGGCGGGCGCGGCGTGACCGTGCGCAACGTCCCCTCGGTGACCATGCAGGGCATGAAGATGCCCGGCGCCCCCTACGGCCTGAAGATGGCCTGCGGCGAGAACCCCAGCCGGGTCTACGGCGGCCGCAACAGCTCGCCGGCCACCGGCATGGGCAATGTCGCCGGCTATCGCGCCGCCTTCATCGCCGCCCGCGACTACAAGGCCAAATGGGACAAATGGCGCGAGGACGGCGAGGGCTCGCCCCCGACCCGCAACCTGCAGCTCGAGACCCTGGCCGGGGTGCTGGACGGTTCGGTCCTGATCCAGAACCACTGCTACCGCGCCGACGAGATGGCGGTGATGATCGATATCGCCAATGAGTTCGGCTACGAGATCACCGCCTTCCACCACGCCATCGAGGCCTACAAGATCGCGCCCCTGCTGGCCCGTGAGGGCATCTGCGCCGACATGTGGACCAGCTGGTGGGGCTTCAAGATGGAGGCGCTCGACGCGGTCGAGGCCAACGCCGCCCTGGTCGACGCCCCCGCCGGCTCCTGCGCCGTCATCCATTCCGACGACGCCCAGCTGACCCAGCGCCTCAACCAGGAAGCCGCCGCCGCCCTCGCCGCCGGCCGCCGCATCGGCATGACCATCTCCGAGGAACGGGCGATCAGCTGGATCACCCTCAACCCGGCCCGGTCGCTCGGCATCGCCGACCAGACCGGCTCGCTCGAGGCCGGCAAGCGCGGCGACGTGGTGATCTGGAGCGCCAATCCGTTCAGCGTCTACGCCCGCGCCGACCAGGTCTTCATCGACGGGGCCCTGACCTTCGACCGGATGAACCCGGCCTATCAGCCGCTGTCCGACTTCGAACTGGGCCAGCCCGGCTTCGGCCTGCCGGCCGCCAACGTCCTGCAGGGAGCCCGCTGATGCGCCTCAAGAGCCTCATCCTCGGCGCGGCCTGCATGGCCGCGCTGGCCACACCCGCCTTCGCCCAGTCCCTCACCGCCATCACCGGCGGCCGGGTGCTGACCGGCACCGCCGTGATCGAGAACGGCACCGTCGTGATCCAGAACGGCCGGGTCGTCTCGGTCGGGACCGGCGCCGCCCCCGCCGGCGCCCGCGTCATCGACGCCCGCGGCAAGGTGGTCTCGCCCGGCTTCGTCGCCGTCGATAGCGGTCTGGGCGGCTCGGAGATCTCCTCGGTCGGCGGCTCGGACGACCTGTCCAACGGGGCCAACTCCATCAGCGCCTCTTTCGACGTCAGCTACGGCCTGGATCCCTGGTCCTTCACCCTGCCGGTGGCCCGCCTCGGCGGCATCACCCGCGCCATCGTCGTGCCCAGCCACGCGGGCGGCGGCGGCGGCGGTCATGCACATGACGACAGCGACTTCGCCGGCGTCGGCGACGGCGGCCTGCAGTCCCCCGGCCTGTTCGCCGGCCAGGCGGCCATCATTCATCTGGCCCAGGGGACCGACATCCTGGTCAAGCCGCGCGTGGCCATGGTCGCCCCGTTCGGCGAGGCCGGGGCCGGCATCGCCGGCGGCGCCCGCGGGGCCCAGTTCACCCAGTTCAAGGAAACCCTCGCCGAGGTCCGTCTCTACGCCCGCAACCGCGCCGCCTACGACCGCGCCGGCCTGCGCGACCTCAGCCTGTCGCGCGCCGATCTCGAGGCCCTGATCCCGGTCGCCAACGGGACCATGCCCCTGATCGTCACCGTGCGCCGCGCGGCCGATATCCAGCAGGTCCTGCGCCTCGCCCGCGAGGAGGGGGTCAAGATCATCCTCGACGGCGCCGAGGAAGGCTGGCTCGTCGCCGACCAGATCGCGGCCGCCAATGTGCCCGTCCTGCTCAACCCCGTTTCCAACTTGCCCGGCAATCTCGAGACGCGGGCGGCGCGGATGCAGAACGCCGCCGTGCTGGACGCCGCCGGGGTGCTGATCGCCATCAAGGGCAATGAGGGCTCGATCCACCGCGCCCGCGAGACCCGCTACAACGCCGGCAACGCCGTCTCGCACGGCCTGCCCTATGACGCCGCCATCGAGGCCATCACCGTCAATCCGGCCCGCATCTTCGGCATGGCCGGCCAGTTCGGCGAACTGCGCGCCGGCGCGGCGGCCGATGTGGTGATCTGGTCCGGCGATCCGCTGGAGCCGCTCAGCAACGCCGAGACCATCTTCATCGGCGGCGCCGAACAGGCCCCGACCAGCCGCCAGTTCCTGCTCCGCGACCGCTACCGCGACGGCGGCGAAGGGGCGATGCCGCCGGCTTATACAAGGTAAGGGAGGTTCTAGGTTCTAGGGACTAGGTGCTAGGGAGAACGCTTGTTTCCCTGGCCCCTAGAACCTAACCCCTAGAACCTTCATGACCCCCCGCCTCTTCATCGACGCCGACGCCTGTCCGGTGAAGGACGAGGTCTATCGGGTGGGCGCGCGCTATGGCCTGCATGTGTTCGTGGTCTCGAACAGCTGGATCAACACCCCGCGCGAGCCGTGGATCGAACAGGTCGTCGTCGACGCCGGGCCGGACATCGCCGACGACTGGATCGCCGAGCGGGCCGGGCCGGGCGACATCGTCATCACCGCCGACATCCCGTTGGCCGACCGCTGCCTGAAGGCCGGGGCGCAGGCGCTGAAGGCCAATGGCCAGCCCTTCACCCCCGACTCGATCGGCTCGGCCCTCGCCGGGCGGATGGTCGGCGAGCACCTGCGGTCGATGGGCGTCGCCACCTCGGGCCCGCCGCCGTTCGGGCCAAAGGACCGCTCCGCCTTCCTGCAGGCGCTGGACCAGGCCGTGGTGCGGGCCAAACGGGTGGTCCGGTGACCGTCATCCCCGAGAGCGAGCTGGAGTTCCGCTTCTTCCGCGCCGGCGGGCCGGGCGGGCAGAACGTCAACAAGGTCTCGACCGCCGTGCAGATGCGGTTCGACGCCCGCAATTCGCCGTCCCTGACCGAGCCGGTGCGGGCGCGGCTGATGAAGGCGGCGGGCAGCCGGCTGACGCTGGACGGTGTCATCCTGATCACCGCCGTCCGCTATCGCACCCAGGAGCGCAACCGCGCCGACGCCATCGAGCGGCTACAGGGACTGGTCGACAAGGCCTCGGTGGCGCCGGTCTATCGCGTGCCGACGAAACCGACCCGCGCCTCCAAGGAACGCAGGCTGGAGGGCAAGGCCAAGCGGTCGACGATCAAGAGCGGCCGCGGCCGGCCCGGCGCCGACGACTGAGGGCTATTCCGCCGGGCGGAACAGCAGGGCGGCGACCTTGTCGGCCTCATTGAAGCCGATCACCCACTGGGTCGACGCATTGGCGAAGACCACGGCGTACAGGTCGGCGCCGTCCTGCGCGCCGACGAAATCCACCGCCTGGACAAGGCCGAAGCCCTGGATCAGCGGCTGGATCTGGGCCTCCTGCTCGCGCACCTTGGCGGCCAGGTCGTCCGTCATCAGCGAATAGTCGATCGCGCCGGCCTGGGCGCCGGCGATGATCTCGCGCAGCACCTCCGCCGACCGGGCGTTGGCTGGCGTCGGCGCGGGCGCGACGGGCTGGACCGGCTGGACCGGCGCGGCCTGAGCGGGGCGGTCGAAGGTGTTGGGGACCGTGCCGGCGGCGACCTGGGCCTGGGCGGCGACAGGGGTCAGCAACAGGGCGGCGGCAATGAGAAGCGTCTTCATGCGAGGTCTCCGGACAAGCCTCAGAGAATGGCGGGCCAAAGCGACAGAACAAGGGCGGCGGTCGCGGCGGCCGTCGCCAGCGTCACCGCCACGACCATCCAGGCGGGCGTATGCGCCTCACGGATGATCACCGTCTGCGGCTGCGGCGGGTTCTGCGCCAGCCGGGACAGGGCCTTCAGGGTGGCGCGAATGTCCTCGATGGCGTCGCGCACCTGGGCCTGCGGGCCGAGTTCCCGGCGGATCCACCGCTCGACCACCGGAGCGGCCGCGGCCCACAGGTCGTGGTCCGGGTTCAGCCGGCGCGCCACGCCCTCGACCGAGACCATGGTCTTCTGCAGCAGGATCAGCTCGGGCCGCAGATGCATGTCGAACAGGTCGGTGATCTCGAACAGCTGACCCAGCAGACGGCCCATCGACACCTGCGACGCCGCCTTGCCGATCACAGGCTCGCCCACCGCCCGCAGCGCCTGGGCGAAGGCTTCGACCGAATGCTCGGGCGGCACATAGCCGGCCTCGAAATGCACCCGGCTGATGCGGTCATAGTCGCGGCTCAGGAAGCCCCAGAGGATCTCCGCCAGATAGCGCCGCTCGGCCGGTCCCAGCCGCCCGACGATGCCGAAATCGATCGCGGTCAGCTCCGCCGGGGCGTGACAGAACAGATTCCCCTCATGCAGGTCGGCGTGGAAGGTCCCGTGGTCCAGCGCCTGGGTCAGGAAGGCCCTCACCACATTGTCGGCCAGGGCGTTCTTGTCCAGCCCCGGCTGTTCGGCGGCGGCCGGGTCCGTCATGGCCATGCCCGGCGCCCATTCCAGCGTCAGCACCCGCTTGCCGACCCCGTCCCAGATCACCGCCGGGGCGGTCATGTGACCGCCGACCCCGACGTCCTTGTCCATGATGTCCTTGAGCTCGGAGGCGGCGGCGGCTTCCAGCCGCATGTCCAGCTCCAGCTTCAGCGCCCGGGCGATGGTCTCGACGAAGGCGGACGGCTCCAGCCGCCGGGCCAGCGGGACGAACCGCACCGCCAGCCGCGCCGCCAGCCGCATCGAGTCCAGACCCTGGGCCACCCGGCGTTCGACCCCGGGCCGCAGCACCTTGACCGCCACCTTGCGCCCGTCGGCCAGCCAGGCCGGATGGGCCTGGGCCAGCGACGCCGCGGCCACCGGCGGGCCGAAATCGGTGAACAGGGCCTCGACCGGCCGTCCCAGCGACCGTTCGACCTCGCGCCGGGCCTGGTCCAGCGGGAAGGGTTCGAGCGCGTCCTTCAACCGGCCCAGGTCCCGCGCGAACTCGATGCCGAAGATGTCGGCGCGGGTGGCCAGCACCTGCCCCAGCTTGATCGCCACCGGCCCCAGATGTTCGAACGCCTTGCCCAGGCGCTGGCCGGGGCGGCCGTCGCGCCCCTCCCTGCCGGCGAAGGCGTGCAGCAGATGCGCCAGCCAGCGGATCCACACCGGCAGCAGGGGGGTGATCTCGCGCGGCGCCAGGGCGTCGTGGCGCACCAGCACCCAGCCCCAGCCCAACAGGCGCAGGGTGGCGTCCACCGGCCGGCGCACCGGCTCGGCCAGCGGCGGCGGGGGCGCCGTCTTGTAGTCGGCGGGACTGGTCAGATCGCCCACCCGTGATGGATGGCGGCGACCCCGCCCGACAGGTTGGTCACGGTCACGCGGCTGAAGCCGGCGTCCTCGATCATGGCCTTGAAGGTCGGCTGGTCGGGGAAGCGGCGGATGCTCTCGACCAGATACTGGTAGCTGTCGCGGTCGCCGGCCACCCAGCCGCCGATGCGCGGAATGGCGTGGAAGGACCAGGCGTCATAGGCCTTGCGCACCGCCGAGGCCGTCGGCCGCGAGAACTCCAGGCACAGGAACCGCCCGCCCGGCTTCAGCACCCGGCGCGCCTCGCGCAGCGCCTGCGGAATGTCGGCGACATTGCGGATGCCGAAACTGATCGAATAGGCGTCGACCGAGGCGTCCGGCAGCGGCAGGGCCATCGCGTCGCCGACCGACCACGACATCTCCGGCTCGCCGCCCTTCTGGACCCCGGCCATGATCATCTCGGCGTTGTAGTCCAGCACGATGATGGAGGCGTCGTCCCCGCCCCGCCGCTCCTGCGCCGCCCGCGCCATCTTCGCATAGCGCCGCGCCATGTCGCCGGTGCCGCCCGCCACATCGAGGATGGTCTCGCCCGGGCGCGGGTTCAGCTTCGCCGCCGCCGCGTCCTTCCACAGCCGGTGCACGCCCCCGCTCATCAGGTCGTTCATCAGGTCGTAGCTGGAGGCGACGCTGTCGAACACGCCACGGACCAGCTGCACCTTCTCCTTCGCGTCGACGTCGCGAAAGCCGAAGGAGGATGTCTTGCCGGTCGAGGCGGAGGCGTCGGTCATGGGCGCGGTCTAGCGCGTCGCCGCCCGTCCGTCACCGGGCTGCGTGGTCGCGGTCGCCGGCTCAGTGAACCCCGGCTTTCGGGCGCGGCACGCCGAGGTCCTTCATCAGGCTGCGGATCGCGCCGTAGCAACCGCAGGCGGCGGCTTCCAGCGCCTTGCGGTCGGTGACCTCGACCCAGCCGCGTCCGCGGCGGATCAGGCCCTTGTCGACCAGCAGGGCGCCCACTTCCGACACCGTGGCGCGGCGCACGCCCAGCATGCCGGCGATATCGGCCTGGGTCAGGCCCAAGCGATCCCCCTCCGCCCGGTCGTGGATGGTCAGCAGCCAGCGCGCCAGCCGTTCGTCCAGCCGGTGCTGGGCGTTGCAGGCCGCGGCCTGCTGGACCTGGGCGAACAGGCTTTCGGTGAAGCGGGCCAGCGCCACGCGCATGCCTTCGCTGGCCTCCAGGGCCGCGGCGAAGACGTCGGACGGGCAGCAGGCCGAAACCCCCTCGACCTGGGCGATGGCCCGGCTGGCGGCGCGGGCGTTCATCGGTCCGCAGGTGACCCCGACGAGGCCCTCGCGGCCGATGGCGGCGGTCTCGATCATCCGGTCGCCGTCGAGAATGGTCATCAGCGAGACCACGCCGCTCATCGGGAACCAGACCTCCTCGACCGCCTCGCCGGCATCATAGAGCATCTGTCCCTGGGCGAACGGGCGCTCGTGTAGATGCGGCTCGATCCGGCGCCGGTCAGCCGCGTCGAGGGCGGCGATCCACATATTGTCCATGACAGGCTCCAGGCGCGAATAGCGACGCTTGGTAACGCCAAAGCTTCACCGCGCGTTCCGTACCGCTTGTGGACCCCCGGCGGGCGCGATACGGCGAGGGGTACAGGAGGACGCCATGGCCGACCGGATTGACGTTGCGGAAGCTCTGAAGGGCCTGCCCCTGTGGCGCGCGCATGAGGGCGACCGGCCCGCGATCGTCCGCAAACTGACCTTCGCCGATTTCAACGCCGCCTTCGGCTTCATGACCCGCGTGGCCCTGCTGGCCGACAAGGTCGACCACCATCCGGAATGGTCGAACGTCTACAACCGGGTCGAGGTCCTGCTGACCACCCACGACGCCGACGGCGTGACGCAGAAGGATATCGACATGGCCCGCTTCATCGACGAAGCGGCCGGCGCGATGGGAGCGAAGTGATGGCGGCCGGAACGGGACGGGTTGCGGGCAAACAGGCCCTGATCACCGGCGCGGCCGGCGGGCTGGGCGAAGCGATGGCGTGGATGCTGGCGCGCGAGGGCGCGAAGGTCGCCGTCACCGACGTCAACCTCGAGGGCGTCGAAGCCCTGGCCGCCGCCATCAACGCCGAGATCCCCGGCTCGGCCTTCGCCTTCCAGCATGACGTGGCCAAAGAGGACCAGTGGGTCGCGGTCATCAACGGGGCCGTCGAGGCGATGGGCGGCCTGTCCATCCTGGTCAACAACGCCGGCGTCGGCGACGTCCTGGCCTTCGTCGAACAGGATACGGTCGCCTGCTGGCAGCGTCAGTTCGAGATCAACCTGCTGTCGATCATGCTCGGCTGCAAACACGCCATGCCCCACCTGCGCGCTGCCGCCGCCAAAGGGCCTGGGGGGGCCTCGATCATCAACATCTCCTCGATCGCCGGCCTCGCCGCCGCGCCGGGCATGGGCGCCTACAACGCCACCAAGGCCGGCGTCTGGATGTACACCAAGACCGTCGCGCTCGAGGCGGCCAAGATGGACTGGAACGTGCGCTGCAACTCGGTGCATCCGGTCTTCATCAAGACCCCGATCCTCGACCCCTTCATCGCCATGGCCGGCGGCGACGAGGCCAAGGCCCACGAACGCCTCAGCCGCGGCATTCCCCTGAAGCGGATCGGCGAACCGGACGACGTGGCGTACTGCGTCCTCTACCTCGCCTCGGACGAGTCGAAATTCGTCACCGGCGCGGAGTTCAGGATCGACGGGGGAATGACGGCACAGTGAGGAAGAGGCAGTAGGCGTTAGGCAGTAGGCATTAGGGCCCTGATGCCGGCGCTTGTTCCCCTACTGCCTACTGCCTACTGCCTACTCCACCAGATCCACCGGCAGAATCTGGCTCGACAACAGCGTCTCCATCCCCTCCCACCGGTCCGGGCCCTGGCGCTCGACCCAGGCCTGCACCGTGTCGCGGCCGAGGCCGTAGTTGATGATGTAGCTGCGGTAGGTGTCGATGAAGCGCAGCCGCTGGGTCGCCTTGGCCTCGTCGGCCAGGGTGTATGTCATCAGCCGCCGGATCGCCTCGGCCCGCTCGATCCGCCCCGCCAGCCAGTCGTCGGCGATGGTGTATTCCGCCCGCGCGAGCCGCCGCGTCAGCGCGCCCAGCTGCGCCTTCTTCTCCGCCGTCGACGGATCAAGACCGGCCAGCGGGAACAGCACGTCGCGCTCGAACGCCGTGCCCTCGTCACCGGGGAAGGCGAGGTCGATGCCGTAGTTGGCGCTGCCCTCGGCCACGAACGACATCGGGCTGAACAGGGGATAGACGCTCATCTCGACCCAGCCGCGCTCGCGCACGAAGGTCCGCTCCAGCAGGGCGTTGTAGACGTGGTGCCCTGGATAGCCTTCGTGGCAGCCCAGATCGATGGCCCGCTCGGTGTAGATCGGGAAGTCGGCGTTGATCTCGATCCGGCTGGCGGCGTCGCCGAGATAGTAGTTGTAGCCCGACCACGGCTTGTCGCCGACGAAGCTGAGGGTGAACCGCTCATTGGCCGGCAGGGCGATGTGGCGCACCGTCCGCGTCCGGCATTCGGCGATGGCGGCGTCCATCACCGCCTGCAGCCGGTCCTTCGGGATCACATAGTCCGCCCGGAAGGCCGTGACCCGGTCGGTCAGCGACCCCTCGCCCGGCAGCAGGGCGTCGATCTCGGCCAGGATGGGGTCATAGCTCGCCAGCGGGAGCAGCTCGGGCCGGATGCCGAACAGGGCCTCAGCCTCGTCGGCGAAGCTCATCTTCTCGCCCGACAGCATCCGCAGCCGCGCCGAGGCCGCCGCGACATGGGCGTCCAGATATTTGCGCCGCTGCATGTCCGCGGGCGTCGCGCCCGCCGGCCCGTTGCGGTCCAGATCCGCCAGCCGGCCGGACAGGTATGCCGCGCGCTGGATCAGCTGGTCCGCGGTCTCGGTCTCCGCCTTCGCCGCCGCCTGCCATTCCGTCGGCCCGTAATAGGCGTCGACATAGCCGGGCTCGAGCTCGCCGATGTCGAGGATCAGATGGACGTAGTCTTCGGCGATGGCGTCCAGGCTGTCCGGCGCGACGCCCGGATGGCCGGTGGTCACATCGTCCGGCGCCGTGGCGCAGGCGCCCACAAGCAACAACAGGCTGAACAGAACGGCGCGCATCGGGACCTCCATCACGGGTGAAATCGGTCTTGGCGGACGCAGTCCGCCGAGGCTCGGATTTCGCTCCAATATAATCGCGGAGCGCACGCTAGATCACGATCCGCCGGCCCGAACCTTACAAATCGTCCAGAATGCGATCCGGTTCAGTCGCGGCGCATTCGGGATTGAGGGCGGGCCGCTCCTGCTGTAAGGCCCTTCGTCCGGCGTTTCGCCGCCGACGCACCCGTAGCTCAGCTGGATAGAGTACTGCCCTCCGAAGGCAGGGGTCACAGGTTCGAATCCTGTCGGGTGCGCCATTCTTCCTCTTCCCGAACCGGAGCCAGAGCGCGTGACCGACGCCCTGCCGACCCAGCCCACCGGCCAGCCCGTCGGGCGCGTCATCGCCATGCCGGCCGACACCAACCCCGAGGGCGACATCTTCGGCGGCTGGCTGCTGGCCCATATGGACCTGGCCGGCGCCACCCCCGCCTTCGAACTGGCCCAGGGGCGCTGTGTGACCATCGCCCTCGACGGCATGGTCTTCCACCGGCCCGTCTCGGTCGGCGACGAGGTCTCGATCTACGCCCGGGTGCTCAAGACCGGTCGATCCTCGATCCGGGTCCACGTCGAGGCCTGGAAACGCCCCCGCAACCACGCCCAGGCCGCCTCCGAGCGGGTCACCGAGGGCGTCTTCACCTATGTCGCCATCGACCAGGACCGCAAGCCGAGGCCCCTGCCGGACGCCGCCGGATAACCCACTGCGACAGTGGGAAATCTTGACCTTTGGCCTCCGCGCCCCTACCTCGCGGGCATGTCCATCCGTCGCATCCTCACCATCGACAACGCCGCCGACCTGGCGGTGCTGAAGCAGATCTCCACCCCCGTCGAAGGGCCGGTGACCGATGAGCTGCGCCGTCTGATGGATGACATGCTCGACACCATGTACGACGCGCCCGGCATCGGCCTCGCAGCCGTCCAGATCGGCGACACGCGCCGGGTCATCGTCATGGACCTGAACGACCGCGACGGCCTCGCCGACGATCAGGACCCGGCCGAAATGTCGGACGAGGACCGGGAGAAATGGGAGCTCGCGCGCCGCAACCCGCGCTACTACGTCAATCCCGAGATCGTCTGGGCCTCCGACGAGCTGTTCACCTACGAGGAGGGCTGCCTGTCGGTCCCCGAATATTTCGACAGCGTCGAACGCCCCGCCCGCGTCCGCCTGCGCTACCTCAACTACGCCGGCGAGACGGTCGAGGAGGAGGCCGAGGGCCTCTACGCCGTCTGTATCCAGCATGAGATGGACCACCTCGAGGGCGTCCTGTTCATCGACCATCTGTCCCGGCTGAAGCGCGAGCGCGCCGTCGCCCGGGTCAAGAAGAACGCCAGGCTGGCCGCCTGATGGCCCGGATGAAGCGCCACCGCGACCGGATCATCGACCCGAGCGGCCGCCGCCGCCTGACCCGCAATGAAAAGGTCGGCATCGGCAGCATCGCCGCCCTTCTCGGCGTCGCGGCCGTCGGCGTCATCGCCGGCGTGCTGATCGACCGGCTGCTCGATTTCGACGACGCCATGGACGCCGGCGGCGAATGGGACGAGGGCGGCGGGGTTCACACCCGCTGGGAATAAACCCTCAGGGACGCTCGCGCTGTAGCTAAGGGCAGGTCGATCTGCGAACCTTGCTCAATGGACGTGCGCGCCACCCTCAGCTCCGAGCAGGACATCTACGACCCCGCCTTCGTGAAGGGCGTGTTCGATCGCTGTTCGACCGCCTACATCTCGTTCAGCTGGCTTTTCTCCCTCGGCTTCACCGAACGGTGGCGGAAGCAGTGCGTCAAGGCGCTGGCCCTGCCGCCCGGGCGCGAGGCAGAGGGTTATGACCTGATGGCGGGTACCGGCGAGGTTTGGCCGCACCTGTTCCGTCAGCACCCCGGGATCCGCCGCGTCACCGCGGTCGATATCTCATCCGGGATGCACCGCCTCGCGCTTGAGCGCCTCCACCAGGACCGATCG
Source organism: Brevundimonas sp. UBA7664 (assembly GCF_002483305.1). Taxonomy (GTDB): domain Bacteria; phylum Pseudomonadota; class Alphaproteobacteria; order Caulobacterales; family Caulobacteraceae; genus Brevundimonas. Next base: position 30,508 of record NZ_DLHQ01000039.1, on the reverse strand, counting down.
CACCGGATCGACTTCCTGGAGGACGACGTGCTGAAGAGCGACCTTCAGGACGAGAGCTGCGACTTCATCGTCTCGACGTTTGGCTTGAAGACGTTCGACCCTGCTCAACACCGGCAACTGGCCGAACTGGTCGCACGCGCCCTGCGGCCCGGCGGCGTGTTTTCGATGATCGAGGCGTCCGATCCGAAGGGCTGGTGGTTGCGGCCCCTCTACCTTGCGCACCTGAAAGTGCTGTTGCCGCTGATAGAACGCACCCTCCTGCGCGGGGCGCAGGACTTTGCGATGATCGGAACCTACTGCACAAATTTCGGAGACGCGGAATCGTTCGCCGAAATGCTTCGGGCGCAGGGCCTCGAGGTCAGGTTTACGCGCCACTTCTTTGGCTGCGCGACGGGCGTGAGCGGCCGCAAGCCGGTCGTCGTCTCCTGAACGTCATATAGCCGGAGGCCGTCGATCGAGCGATGGGCAGGTTCCAGGCCTCCCGCCCCTCGCCTTGTCCCCGTCCCGCGCATAGGGCAAAGCGCCCCCATGCGCCTCGCCTTCATGGGTACCCCCGAATTCGCCGTGCCGTCGCTGGCCGAGCTCATCGCCTCGGGCCATGAGATCGTGGCGGTCTACTCCCAGCCGCCGAAGCCGCGCGGCCGCGGCCAGAAGCTGACGCCCTCGCCGGTCCAGGCCTTCGCCGAGACCATGGGCCTGCCGGTCTTCACCCCCGCCTCGATGAAGTCGGCCGAGGCGATCGAGACGTTCAGAAGCCTCGAGGTCGACGCCGCCTGCGTCGTCGCCTACGGCCAGATTCTCAAGGCCGAGGTGCTGGACGCGCCCCGCCTCGGCTGTTTCAACCTGCACGGCTCGCTGCTGCCGCGCTGGCGCGGCGCCGCCCCGATCCAGCGCGCCATCATGGCCGGCGACCGCCAGACCGGCGTCCAGATCATGCGCATGTCCGAAGGCCTCGACGA
>NZ_DLHQ01000039.1:197-29497 GCF_002483305.1 Brevundimonas sp. UBA7664 | reverse complement strand
CGCATGTCCCACACCGGCGCCAGCCTTTGGCCCCGGGCGCTGGCCGCCATCGAACGCGGCGGCGTCGAGGGCACGGAACAGGTCGGCGAGCCGACCTATGCGAAGAAGATCACGCCCGCCGAGGCCCGGATCGACTGGTCCCGTCCGGCGGCCGAAGTCGACGCCCACATCCGCGGCCTGTCGCCCTTCCCCGGCGCCTGGTTCGAGGTTCCGGGCGAGGACGGCCCCGTGCGGATCAAGGTGCTGATGTCACGCGTCTCGACCGGATCGGGCGCGGCGGGTCAGGTGCTGGATGCCGACCTGACCTTGGCCTGCGGCGATGGCGCGGTCCGGCTGCTGCGCGTCCAGCGGGCGGGCAAGGCGGCCCAGTCGGCGGACGAGATGCTGCGCGGCTTCCCCCTGCCGCCCGGAACGGTGCTCTCTCCCTCAAGCAGCGAGCCCCCGCGGGGCGAGCGATAGGGAAACAGGCATGACACGCTACCGGCTCACGCTGGAGTATGACGGCTCGGCCTATAACGGCTTTCAGGCCCAGACGGACCAGCCGACGGTGCAGGGCTCCGTCGAGACGGCGATCACCGCCTTCTGCGGCGAAACCGTGCGCCTCGCCGCCGCCGGCCGCACCGATACGGGCGTCCACGCCACCGGCCAGGTGATCAGCTTCGATCTCGAAAAGGACTGGCCGGCGAAGACGGTGATGAACGCCCTCAACGCCCATCTGGTCGGCGAGGCGATCTCGGTGCTGGACTGCGCCGACGTCGACGGCGAATGGCACGCCCGCTTCTCGGCCACGGGCCGCCGCTATCTGTACCGCATCCTCAACCGTCCCGGTCCGCCGGCGCTGGACGCGGGCCGGGTCTGGCACATGCGTAAATCCCTGGACGCCGAGGCCATGCAGGCAGCCGCGCAGAGCCTGGTCGGCCTGCACGACTTCACCACCTTCCGCGATGTGAACTGCCAGTCGAAATCACCCGAGAAGACCCTCGACGTCGCCCGCGTCACGCGGGTCGGCGACGAGGTGCATCTGGTCTTCGAGGCGCGCAGCTTCCTGCACCGGCAGGTGCGCTCGATGACCGGCACCCTGGTCGAGGTCGGGCTGGGACGGTGGGCGATCGGGGACGTCGCGGCGGCCCTCGCCGCCCGCGACCGCGCCGCCTGCGGCCCCGTGGCGCCGTCGACGGGGCTCTATCTGACGGGCGTGGTCTACTAACGCTCGTACGTCGAATAGCGCGGCGCCTTGTCATCCCGGACGCCGCAAAGCGGCGAGCCGGGATGACAAGTTCGTCCTAGTTCTTGGCTTCCTCAGCGCCGGACGTCACGGCGCTGCCGGCGGCGGACACGTCGCGGCCGACGCCGGACACGGTGTTGCAGGCCGAAACGGCCAAGGCGGCGGCGACGAGGCTGAGGGCGAGGATCTTTTTCATGGGACTTCCTTTTGGGGTGAACCTTCGCCGTAAACGCAAGCGTGACCGTGGGGTTGCATGGCCAAGGCCCGGTTTGATCTGCTAACCGGTCCGGCATGAGCCAGCCCGCCAACACCGCCGCCCGCCGCATCGTCGACACCCTCGTCATGAACGGCATCGACCGCGTCTTCTGCGTCCCGGGCGAGAGCTATCTCGCCGTCCTCGACGCCCTCGCCGACGTGCGCGACCGGATCCAGGTCATCGCCTGCCGCCACGAGGCCGGCGCCGCCAACATGGCCGAGGCCTACGGCAAGCTGACCGGCAAGCCCGGCGTCTGCATGGTCACCCGCGGGCCAGGCGCCACCCACGCCTCAATCGGCGTGCACACGGCGCACCAGGACTCCACCCCGATGATCCTGTTCGTCGGCCAGATCGCCCTGACCGACCGCGGTCGCGGCGCCTTCCAGGAGGTCGACTATCGCGAGGTCTTCGGCGGCCTGGCCAAATGGGCCACCGAGATCGAGAGTCCCGAACGCACCGTCGAGGTCGTCGAGCGCGCCTTCGCCACCGCCCTGCAGGGCCGGATGGGGCCCGTGGTCATCGCCCTGCCCGAGGACATCCTCCATGCCGACGGCGGCCCCGCCCCGATCCGCCCGGTGACCCCCGCGAAGGCGGCGCTGGACCCGGCCTTTGTCGAACAGGTGCGCGCGCGTCTGGCGAAAGCCGAACGCCCGCTGCTGGTCCTCGGCGGCTCCGGCTGGACCGAGGAGGCCGCCGCCGCCATCGGCGACTGGGCCGAGCGCATAGGTCTGCCCGTCAGCCTGTCGTTCCGGCGCAAGGACATCCTGTCCAACGCCCGCCCCAACTACGCCGGCGACCTCGGCCTCGGCTGCAACCCGAAACTGACCGCCCGGGCCAAGGCCGCCGACCTGATCCTCGCCGTCGGCGCCCGCCTCGGCGAGAACCCGACCCAGGGCTACACCCTGTTCGACCGCGCCCGCACCGCCGAGACCCTGATCCACATCCATCCGGGCGCGGAGGAGCTGGGTCGCGTCTGGACCCCGCTGATCAGCGCGACGGCCGACAATTCGCTGGCCGCCCTCGCCCTGTCCGCCATCGAGCCGGGCCGCACCTGGCATGACGAGGCCGCCGCCGCCCACGCCGATTACCAGGCCTTCTCGACCCCCGTGCCCGTGACCGGCGCGGTGAACATGAGCGAGTGCATGGCGCACCTGCACGACAGCCTGCCGCCGACCGCCATCGTCACCAACGGCGCCGGCAATTTCGCCGCCTGGCTGCACCGCTTCTACCGTCACCGCGCCTGTCGCACCCAGCTGGCCCCGACCTCGGGCGCCATGGGCTACGGCTATCCCGCCGCCCTCGCCGCCAAGTCGGTCCATCCCGATCGCGAGGTCATCTGCATCGCGGGCGACGGCGACTATCTGATGACCGGGCAGGAGATCGCCACCGCCGTCCAGTACGGCATCAACGCCGTCGTCGTGGTGGTCGACAACGGGACCTACGGCACCATCCGCATGCACCAGGAGATGCACTATCCGGGCGGACAGCGGACCATCGCCACCGACCTGGTGAACCCCGACTTCGTCAAATACGCCGAGGCCTTCGGCGCCTTCGGCATCCGCTGCGAGACCACCGCCGACTTCCCCGCCGCCCTCCAGGCCGCGCGGAACGCCGGCCGCCCCGCGCTCGTTCACCTGATCACCTCGGCCGAGGATATCGCCCCCAACCGCACCATCACCGGCCTGCGCTCGCAATAAGGAGCCGCCATGCGCGTTCTTCCTATCCTCGCCGCCTCGTCCCTGCTGCTCGGCGCCTGCGCCACGCCGATGGAGCCCGGTCCCGGCGGCCCGCCGATGGCGGACGGCAACGACTGCGCCGTCATCGCCGCGATCGCGAAGGAGCACTACCGTTTCAACAGCACCGACAACCGGCCCCTGCCGATCCGCTTCGAGGGCGACTACGCCCCGCGTTGCGACTGGAGCCGCCACGGCCTCGCCTTCCAGCCGTACGACCCCGACGCCCCCGGCGATCCGCGTCAGCGCATGCGCTGGGTCAGCTTCGCTCGGCCCGTCTATGACGGCCGCGGCGCCGTGGTCGCCACCGGCATCATGCACGGCCCGCTCGCGGGACAGGGCTATGAGTGCCGGGTCCTCTCGGGCTTCGCCGGCTGGACGGTCCCGGAAGGCTCGTGCCGCCGGACCTGGGTGTCCTGACGCCCAAACCTTTGCCCGGGAGCCGGTGACGGCGGCGCCGCGCCCGCCTATGTTCGCCGCATGACCGACGCGCCCGACTCGCCCGACCGCCCCCTCACCCAGGACGGCCCCGCCGTGCGGCTGTGGATGATCGACGCCTCGGCCTACATCTTCCGCGCCTACCACGCCCTGCCGCCCCTGACGCGCAAGTCCGACGGCCTGCCCGTCGGCGCCGTCCAGGGCTACTGCAACATGCTGTGGAAGCTGATCCGCGACATGAAGGGCGACGACGGTCCGACCCACCTCGTCGCCGTCTTCGACCATTCGGAGAAGACCTTCCGCAACGCCATGTACGACCAGTACAAGGCCAACCGCAGCGCCCCGCCCGAGGACCTGATCCCCCAGTTCCCGCTGGTCCGCGAGGCCACCGCCGCCTTCGGCGTCCATTGCGTCGAACTGCCCGGCTACGAGGCCGACGACCTGATCGCCACCTATGCCTGCAAGGCCCGCGACGCCGGCGGCGAGGCGGTCATCGTCTCGTCAGACAAGGACCTGATGCAGCTGATCGGCCCCTCGGTCGTCATGTGGGACCCGATGAAGGAGCGCCGCCTCGCCGAGGAGGCCGTGTTCGAAAAGTTCGGCGTCACGCCCGACAAGGTGGTCGAGGTCCAGGCCCTGATCGGCGACAGCGTCGACAACGTCCCCGGCGCCCCCGGCATCGGCCCCAAGACCGCCGCCCAGCTGATCGGCGAATACGGCGACCTCGACACGCTTCTGGCCCGCGCCGGCGAGATCAAACAGCCCAAGCGCCGCGAGACCCTGATCGAATTCGCCGACCAGATCCGGCTCAGCCGCGAGCTCTGCCGCCTCGACTGCGAGGCCCCCGCCCCCGAGCCCATCGCCGACTTCGCCATCCGCGACCCCGACCCCGAGACCCTCGCCGCCTTCCTCGACAAGATGGAGTTCCGCTCGCTGCGCAACCGCGTCGGCGACGGCAAGGCCCCGGCCACCAACGGCACCGCCTTCGTCGCCCGGCCCAAGGTCCCCTCCGCCCCCGTCGCCACGCCCCGCTACGGCCAGGTCGCGACCGGCCCGGCCGAGGCGCAGGGCTTCGACACCGAGGCCTACACCTGCGTCCAGACGCTGGAAGCGCTCGACGCCTGGATCGCCCGCGCGACCGAGGCCGGCGTCGTCGGCTTCGACACCGAGACCGACGCCCTGTCCGCGACCCACGCCGGCCTGTGCGGCGTGTCCCTCGCCATCGGCCCCAACGACGCCTGCTACATCCCCCTGACCCACGAGCACCCGCCCGCGCCCAACGCCGGCGGCCTCGACTTCGGCGGCGAGAGCGAGCAGCGCGAGGCCCTCACCCAGATCGACAAGCCCACGGCCCTCGCCCGCCTCAAGACGCTGCTCGAGAACCCCGCCGTCCTCAAGGTCACCCAGAACGGCAAATACGACCTCGCCGTCATGGCGCAGAGGGGCATCCGCGTCGCCCCGATCGACGACACCATGCTGATCTCCTACGTGCTCGAGGGCGGCCTGCACGCCCACGGCATGGACGAGCTGGCCCGGCTCCACCTCGGCCACGACCCCATCGCCTTCAAGACCGTCGCCGGGACGGGCAAGGCGCAGAAATCGTTCAAACACGTCGAGTTGAAACCGGCCACCTGCTACGCCGCCGAGGACGCCGACGTCACCCTGCGCCTGTGGCGCCTCCTCAAGCCGCGCCTGGCCGAAGAGCACCTGGTCACCGTCTATGAGACGCTGGAGCGCGGCATGCCCGCCGTCCTGGCCGACATGGAGCGGGCCGGCATCCGCGTCGACCCCGACCGCCTCAAGCGGCTGTCCTCCGAGTTCGGCCTGCGCATGGCCGAGCTGGAGCAGCAGGCGCACGAGCTGGCCGGCCGCCCGTTCAACGTCGGCTCCCCGCGCCAGATCGGCGACATCCTGTTCGGCGAAATGGCTCTGACCGGCGGCAAGAAGACCGCCTCCGGCCAGTGGGAAACCGGCGCCGCCACGCTCGAGGCCCTGGCCCTGACCCACGACCTGCCGCGCGTCCTGCTGGACTGGCGCCAGCTGTCCAAGCTCAAGGGCACCTATACCGACGCCCTGATCGAGGCCGCCGACAAGACCACCGACCGCGTCCACACCAGCTACCAGCTCGCCGCCGCCACCACCGGCCGCCTCGCCTCGTCCGACCCCAACCTGCAGAACATCCCGATCCGCACCGAGACCGGCCGCCAGATCCGTCAGGCCTTCATCGCCGCCCCCGGCCATGTCCTGATCAGCGCCGACTACAGCCAGATCGAGCTGCGCCTGCTGGCCCATATCGGCGACATCCCCGAGCTCAAGCGCGCCTTCGCCGCCGGCATCGACATCCACACCGCCACGGCCAGCGAGATGTTCGGCGTCCCCGTCGACCAGATGGACCCCGAGACGCGCCGCCGCGCCAAGGCGATCAATTTCGGCATCGTCTACGGCATCAGCGCCTTCGGCCTGGCCGCCCAGCTGAACATCGACCAGGGCGAGGCCGGCGCCTACATCAAGACCTATTTCGAGCGCTTCCCCGGCATCCGCACATACATGGACGCCACCAAGGCCCAGGTGCGCGAGACCGGCATGGTCAGCACCGTCTTCGGCCGCCGCATCCACATCCCCGCCATCCATTCAAAGTCCGGGGCCGAGCGCCAGTTCGGCGAACGCGCCGCCATCAACGCCCCCATCCAGGGCGCCGCCGCCGACATCATCCGCCGCGCCATGATGCGGATGCCGGGGGCTTTGGTTGAGGCCGGCCTGTCAACGAAGATGCTGCTCCAGGTCCACGACGAACTGGTCTTCGAGGCCCCCGAAGCCGAGGCCGGGCGCGCCATCGCCGTGATCAAGCGGACGATGGAGGGGGCGGCGGAACCGGCCGTGGCCCTGACCGTGCCGCTGGTGGTGGATGCGCGGGCGGCGGGGAACTGGGACGAGGCGCACTAGGTCTTTGACCCGACGCCGCCCTGCGAAGGAACACCTCCCGACAGAGGTCCTAGAACCGCACCGGTTTCAGCGAGGCTTTGCTTGATTGTTCCGCGCACACACGGCCCTCGCGACACGACGACCGCTATAAGGTGAAGCTTACTCCTTGAAATCCCGGCAAAATATTGTCGGCTTTGAAGCAACTTTCCCGTAGCGGACACGTAACTGCCGGTTCACGCGTCGTATTTCCGTTGGGGAAGGGACGCCTTTTGCCAGGACCGCTTATGTCGAATATCCACGGATCTCACGCCGCCCTTTCCTCACGCCTGACGGCCGATCGCCGTCGCGGCGCCCTGCGTATGAGCACCATCCTCGGCGGGGGTCTGCTGGCTTTGGCCGGCCTGACCGCGACCCCCGCAGCGGCCCAGGACGAGTGCGGCGCGGCCCCGATCGGCGGCGGCACGGTGACCTGCACCCCGGCCGGCAACGACTATCCGAACGGCGTCTTCTACCTGACCTTCGCCGATCCGCTGACGGTGATCCTGGAAGACGGGGTCAATATCGACACCTCGGGTGGGCTCAACCCCGGCATCCTGCTGTTCGGCCTCGGCGACGCCAGCTTTGACCTGCAGGGCATGGGCGCCAGCATCACCACCGACGCCGACGGCGGCTTCGGCATCCTGGCCGCCAGCGACCTGGGCGACATCAATCTGGAAATCGGCTCGGTGACCACCACCGGCGCCAACGCCATCGGCATCATCGGTTCCTCCGCCGAGGGCGACATCACCGTCGACGCCGGCACGGTCAGCACCAGCGGCGACGGCGCCGACGGCATCCAGGGCACCACCAACCTGGGCGACATCAGCATCGACGCCTTCACCGTCCAGACCACCGGCGCCGGTTCCAACGGCGTCTTCGCCGACAGCGACAACGGCGACATCCGCGCGGTCGTCTCAACCGTGATCACCGAAGGCGACGGCTCGACCGGCATATCGGCTGACACGACCTTCGGCGACATCGCCATCGGCGACGGCGGCGACGCCATCGTCACCTCCGGTATCGGTTCGGACGCCATCAACGCCCGCACCGCCGTCGGCGATATCGCCGTCAACGTCTTCCAGGCCCAGACCACCGGCGCCGGCTCGGACGCGATCGAAGTGAACAGCACCAGCGGCGCCGTGACCGTCAACGCCACGGCCGTGACCGCCGACGGCGACGGCTCGCGCGGCATCGTCGCCTCGGGCGAGAGCGTCGCGGTGACCCAGAGCGGCTTCTTCATCGGCACCGGCGGCGACAACGCCAACGCCATCCAGGTCCGCGCCCGCAACGGCGACGCCTCGGTCAGCACCGGCAACGCCTTCACCGGCGGCGACAACTCGGCCGTCATCGACATCACCAGCCAGGCCGGCGCGGTGACCGTCAGCGCCGGCAGCCTGACCACCAGCGGCGACAATTCGGTCGGCGTGCGCGCCGCCAGCGGCACGGCGGGCAACATCCTCTTCGGCATCCCGGCCGCCCCCGGCGGGACCGTCGACATCACCGCCGCCAGCGTCCGCACCAGCGGCGCGAACAGCACCGGCATCGTCACCAACGCCCTGTTCGGCGCCGACACCCGGATCTCGGCCAATGAAGTCCTGACCGAGGGCGACGGCGCCTCGGGCGTGGTCGCGACCTCGGCCCTCGGCGGCGACATCGACATCACCGCCGGCCGCATCACGACCGCCGGCCTCGGCTCTGACGGCATCCAGGCCATCAACACCGGCCCGGGCCTGATCACCGTCAACACCACGGGCGTGATCGCCTCGGCCCAGGGCACGGGCATCCGGCTCGACAGCGGCTCGACCGCGAACCTGACGGTCGGCGCCGGCTCCAGCGTCAACGGCGCCTTGGGCGGCGTGAACATCCTGTCCGTCGACGGGGCCACGGTCGCCAACGCCGGCACGATCGGCTCGACCGGCGGCCTTGCCCTCAACGTGGACGGCGGCGCCGCAAGCGTCGTCAACACCGGAGTGGTCAACGGCGGCATCGACCTGACCGACAACGCCGACGTCTTCTCCAACGGCGCCGGCGGACGGTTCGCCGCCGTGGGCGCCAGCGACTTCGGCGCTGGTACGGACAGCTTCGCCAACGCCGGCGTTCTGACCGCCTTCTCCTCGGCCACCTTCACCGGGCTGGAGAGCTTCAACAACACCGGGCTGATCGATCTGCGGGACGGCGCCGCCGGCGACGTCCTCACCCTGTCGGGAACGACCTTCACGGGCGGCGCCGGCAGTCAGGTCGGTCTTGACGTCTCCTTCGCAAACAACACCGCCGACCGGCTGGTGATCGGAACCGCGGCGGGCTCGACGACGCTGCTTCTGAACAACACGGCGCCCGGCGCCGCCCCGACGTTGAACCTGACGGGCATTCTGCTGGTCGACGCCGGCGCCGCGACGGCCGGCAATTTCCAGCTGGGCGGTAATACCGACTTCGGCTTCACCCGCGCGAACCTGGTGTTCGACGGCGCGACCAGCAATTTCCTGCTGGTCACCGCCCCGGATACCGAGGTGTTCGAGATCGGCCGTCTGCAAGCGGGCGTCACCAATGGCTGGAACCAGAGCGGCGACGCCTGGTCGGCCCGCATGACCGAACTGCGCGACGTGGCGTGGTCGGGACTTGAGGAACGCGCCGACGGCTTCGAGATGTGGGCCCAGGGCTATGCCGGCTCGGAAGGCCAGGACCAGGTCCGCAGCTTCAATCCGGGCGGCACGCCGGTCACAGTCGACCTGTCCTATGACCAGGAGTTCCAGGGCTTCCAGCTGGGCGGCGACATGCAGCGCTCCATGGGTTCGGGCCGGATGGTGTTCGGTCTGACCGGCGGCCTCAGCCGGTCGGACCTGGAGTTCGCCAGCGGAAACTCGATCACCTTCTCGGGCGGCAACATCGGCGCCTACGCCGCCTTGAGCGCCGGTGGCTTCTTCCTGAACGGTCTGGTCAAGGCCGACCGCTTCGAGGCCACGGTGTTCTCCGGGACGGCCCTGTTCCGCGAGGAAATCGACGGCACGAGCTACGGGGCCAAGGGTGAGGTCGGCTATCGCGTGAACCTCGGCCGCTTCTTCGTCGAGCCGGTCGCCACCTTGGCCTATGTCGATACCGACCTCGACGACCTGACGGTTCCCGGCGGCGTCTTCTCCTTCGAGGACGGCCAGAGCCTGAGGGGCGAGGCCGGGATCCGCATGGGCGGCGATTTCGCCCTCGGGTCGAGCCGCATCCAGCCGTTTGTCGGCGTGTTCGCGGTCGAGGAGTTCGAGGGCCAGAATACGGCCGTCTTCAACAGTGGAGCGACCGCATTCGGCCTTCAGGACATCGAGTCCGACACCTATGGCAAGGTCAGCCTGGGTGTTAATCTGCTGGATCAGGGCGGGGTCAACCTGTTCGTCCGGGGCGACGCCGCCTTCTCCGGCGAAGCGCAGGGCGGATCGGTCCGCATCGGCGCACGCTGGAGCTTCTGAGCCGAACGTCATGGCCGGCGAACGCCGGCCATGACGCCTTTCGTTCGCTGGCGGACTCACCGCACTGAGTGAAGGCCAGCCGATCGTTGGCAGACCGCGTCCGCCGGGGCCCGATCCTCGCATTCGTGAACGGATTGTCGGCCGGGATTAAGCCGCGTCATAAAGGTCCGGGACAGGGTCCCGGACCCCTCTTCCCACCCCCAGCGCCCGCAGTTCGATCCGCGCCGCCTGTTGCAGGATGGCGCCGGGACAGGCGCGCTCGATCTCGGACAGCAGGGTGCCGATGCCGGCGCGGCCGTCGGCGCTGGTCAGGTCGAGGCCCTCCAGGGCCTCCAGCAGGCGGGCGGCGATGCGGTCTTCGGCACGCATGATCTGTGTCCTCTTTCTGTAACGCCGACCCGGGATGATCCAGCCTGCCGGGGCGGGCGGAGTCAATCGGAACGTTCGTGATTTGTTCTTTTCGTGCACAGGGGAGGGTGGCGTCGTCGCATCGCCCTGGCGCGATCGGAGACCGCTGAGGCGCCGGGCGGCGCAAATGCCATTTCCTGCAAGGAAGTCCCCGCGCAGCGCCCCGGCCCGACGCCCCCCAAGCCCGCCCTACCCGGCCTCGCCCAGCCACCGCATCCGGCACGCCATCATCGCCGTCTCGCCCAGCCGGTCGACCAGCCGCCAGTTGACCGCCGCCCCGATCGGGGCGCCGACGACGGGGATCAGCTGGGCCAGTTTGGCCAGGTCGATATAGTCCCGGTACTCGATCTGGAACCGCCGCCAGTCGTACGCCGTGATCGCCTCCGGCTGGTCCACGCCCGCGATCCACCGCTCCAGCTCGGCCAGCGCCCCGGGCCTTCGTTTGGCGCTGGCGAAGGCGAGGTGGAAGATGTGCAGCAGGAACAGCCGTTCCCGCACCGTGTCGCCGCCCCAGCCATAGGCGCCGACCACATCGCCCAGCATCTTGACCTTGATCGCCATCAGGGCCGGAAAATCCGCCGCCGCCAGCACGAAGCCGCCCGCCCCCGCGACCCCGCCCTCGACGCTGGCCGTGGTGCGGTACGCCTTGATCCTCGCCCGCGCCCGCCGCTCGCGCGCCGCCAGCGAGCCGTCGGCCATGGGCCGGGTCTGGATCAGGTCCGAGCCGAACAATATGCCCCTGGTCATCGCCTCGACGCCCGCGGTGATGATGGCGTGGACCCGTTCCGGAATGACCTTGTTGATCCGCTCCTGGGTCCCGCGCGTGGCCCGGTCCCACAGCCCCGGCCGCTTCAGCACCTTCGCCCGCCAGGCCGCGACCTCGGCCCGCACCGTGGTCGCGTCGACGACCGTGATCAGGTCGGACGGCGTGTCCTCGACGGCGACGAACTCGGGGCGGGTTTCAGGCGGGCGGGCCATGGTCGGTTCTCGGGGCGCTCGGTTACGCAGCGTCACGGTTGCAGGCCCGCGCGCGCGGGTCTAGACCCCGCCCGACCGCGGTTCGCAACCGCAAAGATCCATCCTCCCAAGAACCTTCCTCCCGGAGACGACACCCATGGCTCGCGCGAAGATCGCCCTTATCGGCGCCGGCATGATCGGCGGCACCCTGGCCCATGTGGCCGCGCGCGAAGCGCTGGGCGACATCATCCTGTTCGACATCGCCGAGGGCACGCCCCAGGGCAAGGCGCTGGACATCGCCGAGGCCACCGCCGTGATCGGCGCGGACGTCTCGCTCAAGGGCGCCAATGACTATGCCGACATCGCGGGCGCCGACGTCTGCATCGTCACCGCCGGCGTGCCGCGCAAGCCGGGCATGAGCCGCGACGACCTGATCGGCATCAATCTGAAAGTGATGAAGGCCGTCGGCGAGGGCATCAAGGCGCACGCCCCCAACGCCTTCGTCATCTGCATCACCAACCCGCTCGACGCCATGGTCTGGGCCCTGCAGAAATTCTCGGGCCTGCCCAAGGAGAAGGTCGTCGGCATGGCCGGCGTGCTCGACAGCGCCCGCTTTGCGTATTTCCTCGCCGAGAAGACCGGCGTCTCGGTGCAGGACATCCACGCCTGGACCCTGGGCGGTCACGGCGACGACATGGTGCCGATGGTGCGCCACTCGACCGTCGGCGGCCTGCCCCTGCCCGACGCGGTCAAGGCCGGCTTCCTCAGCCAGGCCGAGCTCGACGCCATCGTCGACCGCACCCGCAAGGGCGGCGGCGAGATCGTCGCCCTGCTCAAGACCGGCTCGGCCTTCTACGCCCCGGCCGAGAGCGCCATCGCCATGGCCCGCTCCTATCTGCTCGATCAGAAGCGCGTCCTGCCCTGCGCCGTCTGGCTGTCGGGCGAATACGGCCTCAAGGACCTCTACGTCGGCGTGCCGGCGATGATCGGCGCCGGCGGCGTCGAAAAGGTGATCGAGTTCACCACCAACGACGACGAGAAGGCCATGTTCGCCAAATCGGTCGAGTCGGTGAACGGCCTGATCCAGGCCTGCAAGGACATCGACGGCTCGCTGGCTTAAGGCCGCCGCTGACGCGCGAATAGATGAAGGCCGTGGAGCGATCCGCGGCCTTCTCCTTTGATTGCTATTGTGCGGCCGGCGCCGCCCCCGGCGCCGCCGCCAGCGACTGCGCGAACGCCCGCAGCATCTGGATCCAGATCACCGTCGGTTCGCGCAGCTGGTCGGTGCCGGCGGCGGTCAGAACCACGTCATACTGGACCACGGCGCCCGCCTGGCCGCCCTCGGCCGCCGGGACGAAGAAGGCCTTCAGGAAGCGGTTCTCGCGGTTCCAGGCGTTGATCTGGTCCATGGTGATCGGGCCCGTGAAGACGGCGCTGTACTGGATGTCGTCGCACAGGGCCGCGCCGCAGGCGTAGAAGGTCAGGTTCCACGGCAGGGGCTGGTCGGCGATATGCAGGCTGGTCACCCCGTCCACCACCGTCGGCGGGTTCACCGTGCCGCCCAGACCGGTCAGCCAGGCCTGGGTTTGCGCGATCGTGACGCCGTTGCTTGAGACCGCGGCTGGCGGCGGCGTCTGGGCCAGGGCGAGGCCGGGGGCGGCGCCCGCGAGGGTCAGGACGGCGAACAGGACGGGCAGGCGGCGCATGGGCGATCTCCGGTGTCGCAAATGTTAGAGCCATCAGGCCGAGCGAAATTGTGGCGACGGGTCTAGGCCGCCCGCTCTCGCGCCAGCCAGTCGGCTCCGGCCATTTCATTCAGGCGCGAGGCGGTGCGCTGGAACTCGAACGCCCCGACCCCCTCGCGGTACAGCGCCTCCGGCGCCGCCTCGGCCAGCACCACCAGCCGCGTCCCCGCCTCATACAGGGCGTCGATCAGGGTCACGAACCGCCGCGCCGCCTGATGATTGGCGGGTCCCAGAACCGGGACATCCTCGAGGAACAGGGTGTGGAACCGTTCGGCGACGGCCAGATAGTCCTGCGGCCCCAGGGCCGCCCCGCACAGCTGGCCGAAGGTCGCCCGCGCCAGTCCGCCGTCGGTGCGCTCGATGACCACGTCGCGGCCCAGCACCTTCAGATGCGCCGGACACTCTTCCTGCTCGCCCTTCAGATCGGACCACAGCGTCTCGAAGGCGGCCCGGCAGGCCGCATCGGCCGGCGCGAACCAGACCCTGTCGCCCATCAGCCGGTCCAGCCGCCAGTCGCGCGCGCCCGCGACGCTGACGACCACGCATTTCGCCTCGATCAGCGCGATGAAGGGCACGAACAGTTCGCGGTTGATCCCGTTCAGATACAGCTGGTCCGGGGCCCGGTTCGAGGTCACCGCCAGCACCACGCCCTGCTCGAACAGCGCCTCGAACAGCCGGCCCAGGATCAGGGCGTCGGCGATGTCGGTGACCTGCAGCTCGTCGAAACACAGCAGCCGCGCCTCCGAGGCGATCAGCTCGGCCACCGGCTTGATCGGGTCGTCGCCCTTCGACTGTCCGAACACGGCCTTGCGCGTCTTCGCATCCCCCTCGCGCCACTGCCGCATCAGGTCGTGCACCCGGGCGAGGAAGGCGTGGAAATGGGCCCGCTTCTTCCGCGGCTCGGGCGTGCAGGCGTAGAACAGGTCCATCAGGATGGATTTGCCCCGTCCGGGCGGTCCCCACAGATAGACGCCGCGCACCGCGGACTGGCCGAACAGGCCACCCAGCGGGGCCTTTTTCCTCAGGTCCTTTTCCAGCCGCGACAGGGCTTCGACGACCGGAACCTGCGACGGATCGGGCGTCAGCCGGCCGTCGGCCAAACGACGGTCATAAGCGGTGCGTATGCGTGACGGCATCGTTCTCGGGCTTAGCGGCGCCCGCGACCGCTGAAAAGCGATTGCTTCGCGCCCGCGAAGGCCCACATAGGCGAACCAACACAATCAGCGCTCAAGCAGCGAGGCTCCGCGAGCCGGGCGGCGAGGCGTTCGAAGGACCAACCCCAATCGCGCTCAAGAAGCGAGCCGCCGCGCGGCGAGCGTTAGCGCAAGGAATAATGTCATGGGCTATCGCGTCGCCGTCGTAGGCGCCACCGGCAACGTCGGTCGGGAAATGCTGAACATCCTCGAGGAACTCGACTTCCCCGTCGACACCATGCACGCCGTCGCCTCGCGCAAGTCCAAGGGCGTCGAGGTGTCCTGGGGCGACAAGACGATCAAATGCGAGGACATCGAACTGTTCGATTTCTCGACCGTCGACCTGGTGCTGATGAGCGCCGGTGGCGACGCCTCGCGCGCCTGGTCCGAGAAGATCGGCAAGGCCGGCCCCATCGTCATCGACAACTCCTCGGCCTTCCGCATGGACCCGGACGTGCCGCTGATCGTGCCCGAGGTGAACCCCGACGCCATCAAGCTGGCGACGCGGAAGAACATCATCGCCAACCCCAACTGCTCGACCGCCCAGCTGGTCGTGGCGCTCAAGCCCCTGCATGACGCGGCGAAGATCAAGCGCGCCGTGGTCTCGACCTATCAATCGGTCTCGGGCGCCGGAAAGGCGGGCATGGACGAGCTGTGGAACCAGACCAAGGCCATCTACGGCCTCGGCGACGCCCGGCCGAAACTGTTCCCGAAGCAGATCGCCTTCAACGTCATCCCCTACATCGGGTCCTTCCTCGACGACGGTTCCACCGACGAGGAAGCCAAGATGTGGAAGGAGACGCACAAGATCCTCGATCCCGACATCAAGCTGACCGTCACCTGCGTGCGCGTGCCGGTCTTCGTCGGCCACTGCGAGTCGGTGAACCTCGAGTTCGACCGCCCCATCTCGCCCGACGAGGCCCGCGCCCTCCTGCGCGACGCCCCCGGCGTCATGGTCATCGATAAGCAGGAGCACGACGGCTACATCACCCCGGTCGACGCCGCCGGCGAACACGCCGTCTACGTCAGCCGCATCCGCAAGGACCCGACCGTCGAGAACGGCCTGAACCTCTGGATCGTCTCCGACAATCTGCGCAAGGGCGCGGCGCTCAACGCCGTCCAGATCGCCCAGTTGCTGGACGAGACGGGCATCATCAAGCCCGCCTCGGGGTATCGCTCGATCACGGTCTGACCGTCGTGGCGCCTGCCCCGACCGCTGCCCCCCGCGCCGCCCTGATCTCCGCCTTCGGCTGCTATGTCATGTGGGGCTTCATGCCCCTGCTGTTCATGGCCCAGGGCGCGCTCGGCTTCGACTCGCTCGAGATCCTCGCCCACCGCGCCCTGTGGGCCGTGGCCTTCGCCGGCCTGCTGGTGCTGCTGGCGAAACAGGGCGGCCAGGTCCGGTCCGCCCTGACCCATCCCGAAACCCTCGGCTGGCTGGCCCTCTCGACGCTGCTGATCGGGGTCAACTGGGGCCTCTACGTCTGGGCCACCACCCACGAGGCGACGCTCGAGGCCAGCCTCGGCTACTACATCAACCCGCTGCTCAACATGGTCGTGGGGCTGTGGCTGTTCCGCGAGAAGATCGACAAATGGGGCTGGGTCGCCATCGGCCTCGCCGCCGTCGGCGTCCTGTTCCAGACCGCCGCCCTCGGCCGCCCGCCGTGGATCTCCCTGGTCCTCGCCTTCAGCTTCGCCAGCTATGGCGTGATCCGCAAACGCGTCCCCATCGACGCCCAGGCCGGGCTTCTGGTCGAATGCCTGCTGCTGGTCCCGTTCGGCCTCGCCTGGGTGCTGTGGCTGCAGCACACCGGCGCGGGCGTCGCCTTCGACAGCCCGGTCAACACGGCCTGGGCCCTGCTCAACGGCCCCGCCACGGTCCTGCCGCTGGCCCTGTTCGCCTGGTCGGCGCGCCGCCTGCCGCTGTCGACCCTCGGCTTCATCCAGTTCCTCGCCCCGACGCTGCAGTTCGCCGTCGGTGTCTGGGCCGGCGAGGCCCTGACGCCGCTGCGGGTGATCAGCTTCGTCTTCATCTGGGGCGGCGCGGCCGTGTTCGCGGCCGCCGCCTTCCACCGCCACCGCGCCGCGCGCGAGGCGCTCAAGCGATGCGCGGAGCCGGTCTAGAGACCGTCGTACAGCGCCTGAATCAACCGTTGCGCCCGCGGGTCGCCGATCAGGTGGTGCGACTGCCGTGTCATCACATAGGCGGCGGACAGCCCGGCGTCCGGATCGGCGAAGGCGCAGCTTCCGCCCCAGCCGCAATGGCCGACCGCCTCCAGGTTGGGCCCGAAGATGTCCACCGTCTCATTGCGCGTCAGCCCCGCGGCCCAGCCCATGACGAACGGCAGCACCTTGTCCCGCCCGTGGATCCGCGACCGCGTCGCCGCCGCCAGCGTCGCCGGCGACAGCACCTGCCGCCCCTCCAGCCGCCCGCCGTCGGCGAACACCGCCATGATCCGCGCCAGGTCCCGTGCCGTCCCGTGCAGATTGGCCGAGGGAATCTCGATCATCCGCCATTCGGCCGAGTCCCGCCCCGGCGCTGATCCCCGGTCCAGGAAGGCCGCCGTCTTGACCGCGTCCGCCGGCCCCAGGTCCGCCATCCGCGACGGCTTGCGCATCTGCGCTACCCGTCCATGCTCGGCCTCCGGCAGGCCGACCCACAGGTCCAGGCCGTGCGGCTCCGCGAAATCCTCGCGCAGCGCCGTCCCCATGGTCCGCCCGTCGACGATGCGGAACAGCTCGCCCGCCAGATAGCCGATGACGATGGGGCTGTAGCCCGACGCCGTCCCCGGCGGCCACATCGGCGCCTGGGCGCACAGCCGGGCCAGGGTCGCCTCGCGGTCGAACCAGATGGCCGGGTCCTCGGGCGTGTCGAAGCCCGGCAGCCCCGCCTGGTGGCTCATCATCTGGCCGACGGTGACCGCGGCCTTGCCCGCCTGTCCGAAGGCCGGCCACCAGTCGGAAACGGGCCGCTCATAGTCCAGCAATCCCCGCTCGACGCAGGTGGCGATCATCAATGCCATCACCGCCTTGCCCGCCGAAAACACCGGCGTCAGCGTCGTCTCGCCATAGGGGAGGGTCTGCGCCGTATCGGCCCAGCCCGCCCGCAGATCGACCACGATCTCGCCGCCGATGCAGACCGTGAACCGCGCCCCGCGCTCGTTCAGGCCCTCCGGCGCCTCGGTGAAATTGGCCGCGAAGGCGTCCTTCACGGCGGCGAACCGGGCGGGGCAGGGGCCGTGGATGTCGGGAAGGGCGGTCATGGAGATGTCCTAGCGAGGCGGGCGTCCAGCGTCACCCCGCCTCCAGCCATCGCAGCACGCCGTCGGCCGCGACCACGCCCGAGGCCATTGACGCCTGCAGCAGATAGCCGCCCGTCGGCGCCTCCCAGTCCAGCATCTCTCCCGCCACGAAGACGCCGGGCAGGGCGGTCAGCATCAGCCCCGCGTCGACCTGGTCCAGCCGCACCCCGCCGGCGGATGAAATGGCCCGCTCCAGCCCCTGCACCCCGGTCAGGCTCAGCCGCACCGCCTTGATCCGTTTCGCCAGCTTGTCGGCCCCCGCCGGCAGCTCGCCCGGAATCTCGCGCAACAGGCCGACCGCGACCGGCGACAGACCCCCCGCCTTGCGCAGCCAGTTGGTCGCGCTGTCCTTGCCGCGCGGCTTGGCCAGCCGTCCCGCCAGCGCCTCGACCGACAGGTCCGGGCGCAGATCGATCGTCAGGCTCGCCGTCCCGTCGCGGTCGATCGCCTCGCGCAGCCCGGCGGACAGCGCATAGATCGCCCCACCCTCGAGACCGTAGCGGGTGACCATGGCCTCGCCGCGCACCGTCCGGTCCGCATGGGTCAGGGCGACGGGCTTCAGCGGCTGGCCGGCGAACCGGTCCGCGAACACCGGCGACCAGTCCACGTCGAAGCCGACGTTGGCGGGCCGGAACGGCTCGACCGCCACCCCGTCCGCCTCCAGCCATGCGCGCCACGCCCCGTCCGACCCCAGCCGCGGCCAGCTCGCCCCGCCCAGGGCCAGCACCACGGCGTCGGGCCGCTCGACCCGTTCGCCGTCCGGCGTTTCAAACACCCAGCCGCCGTCGCGGCGACCGACCCAGCGCGACCGCGTCCGCACCTCGACCCCCAGCTCGCCCAGCCGCCCCAGCCAAGCCCGCAGCAGCGGCGAGGCCTTCATCGCCCGCGGAAACACCCGGCCTGACGAGCCGGTGAAGGTGGTCTGCCCCAGCCCCTCGGACCAGCCGGTCAGATGCGTCGGCGAAAAGGCCTCCAGCCACCGCCCCACCGACTCTGCCGCGGCCCCATAGCGGCTCACGAACCCCGCCATCGGTTCGGAATGGGTCAGGTTCAGCCCGCCCCGCCCCGCCATCAGGAATTTGCGCCCCACCGACGGCATGGCCTCGTGCACCACGACGGCTGCGCCCGCCCGGGCCAGCCGCTCGGCCGCCATCAGTCCGGCGGGCCCGGCGCCGATCACATGGACTGTCTTGCGCATGGTCATCGCTCCTGATGGACCGGAACGCGCTGAGCCGCCATACGCTCATCCCCCATGAGCGTCGCCTTCACCCGCGAGGAAGACCTGGAGGCCACGGCCGCCGACCTTCCCGACCGTCCGATATCGCCCCACCCGAACCTGGTCACCTTGACGGGCCTGGCGCAGATCGAGTCCGCCCTGGCCTCGGCCCGCGCGGCATACTCCGCCGCCCAGGCCCAGGGCGACATCGAGGCTGACCGCACCGCCATGGCCCGCGCCACCCGCGACCTGCGCTACTGGTCGGCCCGTCGCGCCACCGCCCAGCTGGTCGAGACCACGCCCGACGGTCGCGTCCGCTTCGGCGGCTCGGTCACCCTCGAACGCGACGACGGCCGCAGCCAGACCTGGCGCATCACCGGCGAGGACGAGGCCGACCCGGCCGCCGGTTCGGTCAGCCACGTCTCGCCCCTCGCCGTCGCCCTGATCGGCAAGCGCGTGGGCGACGAGGCCGTCGTCGCCGGCCGGACCGTCGAGGTCATCGCCGTCGATTGACCGTCAATGGTTGCCCCGGCCCCCCGCTTGCCCCACCTTGGGGAACTGAAGGCGCGGATGCAGCGCTTCCTGCGTTCAAACAGCGCGACGCGCGTCAGCGCCCACAAAAGAGAAAGAGCCGCCGATGGCCCGTAAGCCCAACTACAGTTTCGAACGTCAGGAGCGCGACCGCGCCGACGCCAAGAAGGCCGCCGAGAAAGCCGCCGCCAAGGCCGAAAAGAAGGCCGCCGCCGCCGCCCGCAAGGAAGCCGGCCTGCCGCCCCTCGAGGACTGACAGCCCGTTTCCGACGGATGTCCGGCAGGACCGCGCTCGCCGCCGGATTTGTTGTGACCACATTCTCCGTCTAGAATCGCGCTTCCCGCATCTTCCCCAGTTCCCCTCCGCGCCTGCGGGGTTCGCGAACCTGTTTTCGCGTCACGGCCTTCGGGCCGCAGCGGACCAATACAAGGACGACCCATGCGTATTTCGCTTCCCGCCGCCGTTTCCTGCGCCGCCCTGCTGACCGCCGCCGCTGCGCCCGCCGCTGCCGCGCCTTTCGCGCCCACTCCGGCGCCGGCCCTTCACGCCGCCGAGGCCGAGACGATCAGCGACGCCGAGCTGGTCAGCTTCGCGGCGGCGATGGAATCGGTGCGCCCGATCGCGGCCGCCGCCGGCTCCGCTCCCACCGCCGAACAACAGGCCCAGATGGCCGCGGCGATCGAAGCGTCCGGACTGGCGCTGGAGCGATTCAACGCCATCTCCACCGCCGTCTCGACGGATGCGGTCGTCCGGGCCCGCCTTGAGCTGGCGACCACCGAGCCCTCGCCGGCCGGTTCGGCCGCCGCCGCCGTGACCGACGCTGAGGTCGAACAGTTCGTCGTGGCCATGGCCGCCGTGCAGCCGATCGCCGCCGCCCTGAACGGCGCCGCCCCCACCGCGGACCAGCAGGAAGAAATGGCGACCGCCATCGACAGCTCGGGCCTCGCCCGCGAGCGGTTCAACGCCATCTCCGGCGCCGTGTCGCAGGACGCCTATCTGCGCGCCCGCCTCGCCGTCGCCGACGCCCGCCGCGCCGGCTGATCCAGGCCGCACGCGCTTGTCATCCCGGACGCCGCACAGCGGCGATCCGGGACGGCATGCCGCCACTCATCAATCCTCCCGGAAATCGCAGCGCGATTATCCGGGAGACAGGCCGGCGCCGCGCTGTGTCCTGACCTTTCTCCCGGACAGCTGCTGACGCAGCTTCCGGGAGTTTTGCTGTCTGGGCCAAAGCGTCCCGGATCGCCGCTTCGCGACGTCCGGGATGACAAGGGCTCAGCGCGTCTCCGCCCTCACCCGGTCCTGGGTCTCGCCGAGCACCGCCGCCAACGCCTCGATGCCATACGGTTTCGACAACAGCCGGAACCGCTCCGTCGTCGCCGTCGCCGCCGCCTCGCTGAAACCGGTGGTCAAGACCACGGGCAGGCCGGGATGGCGCTCCCGGATGGCCTTGGCCAGGGCCAGACCGTCCATCTCGCCCGGCATCACCATGTCCGAGAACACCAGATCGAACCGCTCGCCCTGTTCCAGCAGGCGCAGGGCGTCGGCCGCCTGGGCCGCGCGGACATAGGTGTAGCCCAGGTCGCGGACCATATGACCGACCCCGGCCGCCACGGCGTCATCGTCCTCGACCAGCAGCAACCGTCCCTCCGCCCTGCGCGTCAACCGCTCCGGGTCGGCCGCCGCCGGCGACCGGTCCGTCGCCGTCGCCGTCGCTGGCTTGTCCGTGCGCGGCAGGCACAGGGTGAAGGTCGTGCCGAGCCCCTCGGCGGACTCGACGCTGATCTCCCCCCCGGACGACCGCGCGAAACCATAGACCTGCGACAGACCCAGACCGGTCCCCCGGCCGACCTCCTTGGTCGTGAAGAAGGGCTCGAACACCCGCGAGGCCACGGCTTCCGCCATGCCCGTGCCGGTGTCGGCGATCCTCAGGCAGACCATGTCGGGCGTCGGGCCCTCGCCCGTCATATTGTGCGCCGACAGGATGATCCGGCCTCCGTTCGGCATGGCGTCGCGCGAATTGACCGCCAGATTGAGCAGGGCCAGCTCCAGCTCGCCGGGATCGGCCTCGATGCGCCACAGATCGTCGGGCAGGTCCAGCACCACCTCGATGTCCTCGCGCAGCGCCCGGTCGAGCAGGAAGCGCAGGCCCTCGATCCGGGTCGGCAGATGCAGCACCTCGGTCTTCAGCGGCGCCCGGCGCGAGAAGGCCAGCATCTGGCGGGTCAGGGCAGCCCCGCGTTCGACGGCCTGCCGCACGCCCTCGGTCAGGGCCTGGCGCTTCGCCGGGTCCGTGGTGCGGTCCAGCAGCTCCACCCCGCTGGAGGCCACCATCAGCAGGTTGTTGAAGTCATGCGCGATGCCCCCGGTCAGCCGGCCGATGGCCTCCATCTTCTGGCTCTGGCGCAGGGCTTCCTCGGCCTTCTCCCGCTCGGCCATCTGCTGGTGCAGCAGGTCGTTGGTCTCGGCCAGGATCTCCGCCCGGTCGGCCAGTTCCCGGTTGGCCCGGCGCAACGCCCCCTGCGCCACCGCCAGCACGATGACGACCAGACCGGCCAGTCCCAGCACCAGCACCAGGCCGGCGAACCGGCTGAAGGTCTGTGACGCCGGCGTGTCCAGCAGCTGCAGGCGGGCGGTCCCCAATGTCTGGCCGGCTTCCTCGACGGGCCTCACCACATACAGGCGTCCGTCCTGAAACCGGGTCGTGCGCCCGCGCGGCGTGGCCACCGGCGGAATGGTCTCGCCCGGGCGCGCGAAACTGGCGACGATGCGGTTGTTCTCGTCATAGACGGCCGCGGCCATGACGTTGGGATTGACCTGCACCGCGTCGACATAGTCCTGGGCCGCCGCCCGGTCGTCGAAGGCCAGGGCGCCGCTGACCGCCGAGGCCAGCAGGTCCGCCTGGGCCCCGGCCTCGCGGGCCATCTGGCCCTTGAGGGCGCGTTCGCTCAGCACCCCGATGGCCACGCCCGCGATCAGCAGAAGCAGCAGCGACCCCAGCGCCAGCAGGGGAAAGCGGCTGTGTCTGAGGCGGGCGATCATCCGCATCTCAGCCCGCCCGCACGGACAGGGCGAGGTTCAGCAGGCGCGAACTGATCGCCAGGCCGCTGCGCGTCGCCGCCTGCTGGTCGATGTGGAACCGCACGCGGGCGTCGCTGAGCACGAAATGGACCATGCCGCGCTCCGGCGCGATGGCCGAGTCCGTCACCAGCAGCAGGCCGGTCTGGCCGGCCGCCGCGGGGATCAGGGTCTCGGCCCCGGCTCCGGCGTAGAGGATATGGCAGCCGGCGGTCGCCTCCCGCGTCGCCGGGCGGCGCACGGCGAGGGGGCGTCCATAGGCCGTCTGGCCCCGCGCCGCCCGGTCCAGGGTCGCACCGAAGGGATCGCGGCCGGCGACGCAGATCACCACCGGCGCGCGGGCGTCGGCGAACGCCCGCGGCGGCCATTCCACGAAGGCGGTGAACCGGACCAGATAGTTGGCCTTGACCGCATATTCGAGCGGGCTCTGGGGCAGGACAGTCGCCGCCGCCGCCGGACCCGCGAGGACCCAGGCGACGGCCACGAGGATCGCGACGAGCCGCCCCTCCCGGTCCATCTCAGAAGCTCACGCGCAGGGCGGCGAAGACGCTGCGGCCGAAGGCCCGCCGCCGGACCGGATCGCCGGTTTCGACCCGCCGGTCCTCGATCAGGTTCCGGCCGGTCGCCGACAGCTCCAGCGTCTCGGTCAGACGCCAGCCCAGCCGCACATCGGCCTCGACATAGCTGTCCACGGTCGCCAGCGCATCGACCGCCCGCAGGCTCAGGTCCAGGTCCAGGTCGTCCGAGATCCGCGACTGCGACCGCACCAGGACCTGATAGCCCGGATCGTCGCCGACCGAGGCCAGGCCCGAGATGTCCAGCGCCGCCGGCGGGGCCGAGAAATCCTTCTCCAGCGTGCTCAGCCCCGCGCTGAGCCGCCAGCGGTCGGTCACATCATAGCTGCCCCAGGCCTCGACCCCCCAGGCCTCGCCCGCGCCGCCGTTGGTGAAGGTCAGCGGCAGGAAGGTGGCCGGGTTCAGCGAGGTGGTCCGCAGGTCGTCATAGACATTGTAGAAGGCCGAGACCGAGAACGAGGCCCGGGGCAGGGGATTGGCCCGGTAGCCCAGTTCGTACGCCGTCAGCGTTTCCGACTGGAACTCGCCGCCGACCAGAAACCCGGGCAGGGTCAGGCCGCGCTCGATCCGGTTCGGGGTGCGGCTGGCGCGGCTGATCGCGGCCCAGACCAGATCCCCGCCGGGCCGCTTCCAGCCCAGCCGGACGTTGGGCAGGAATTCCTCGCCCGAGAAACTGTTGTCCTCGTATTTGGCCCCCAGCGTCAGCGTCAAACTGTCGGTCAGGGCGATCTGGCAGCTGCCCGCCCGCCAGCGGCCGCGCCCATCGCCCGAGGAGATTGTGTCCGCTGACCCGCGTCTCCGTGCCCGAAAAGTCCTCGTTGACCGTCACCTCATTGTCGAACACATCGCCCTGCAGCGTCAGTTCATTGACCCCGGCGTGCCAGTCCAGTCGCGCCCCGCCGCGCAGGGCTTCAGCCGCATCGGTGGCGTCGCCGCCGGTCAGGCGGAAGCTGTCGTCGCGCGCCGCCCCGATCAGATAGGCCCGCCAGCCCCCCGCCTCGCCCAGCCGCCCTCCGTGGCGCACGGCGAAGGTCGTCTCCTCATTGCCGGTCCCCACGCTGACCAGCGTCCCCACGGTCTCCCGGGCCGACCGGGTGATGATGTTGATCACCCCGTTCATGGCGTTCGACCCGTACAGCGCCCCGCCCGGCCCGCTGATCACCTCGATCCGCTCGATGTCCTCCAGCATCAGGTCGCGCGCGTCCCAGAACACGCCCGAGCTCAGGGTCGAATACAGGCTGCGCCCGTCGACCATGACCAGCAGCTTGTTGGAGGTCTCATAGCCGTTGAACCCGCGCGCGCTGATCGCATAGTCGACCGAATTGACCCGCTGCACGTTCAGATTGGGGGCCAGCCGCAGCACCTCGGGCAGGCTGGTCGCGCCCGAGCGCCGGATGTCCTCGGCCGAGATGACGAAGATGGCCGCCGCCGCATCGGCCAGGGCCTCGGGCCGTCGCGACACCGAGACCACCTCGACCATGGCCAGTTCTTCCAGCGACATCCGCGCCAGGTCCTGGACTCCGGGATCGCCCGGGCCGCCGAGGCTCTGGCCCCGGGTCACGACCTCGTCGTGGCCGGGCGCGCGGGCCTGCGCCGCCGCCGGAACGGCGCACAGCAAGGCCGCCGCCGCCACCGCACCTCGTCTCTCCCGACAGAACAAGCGCCTTCCCCCTCACAAGCGTCGCCATGTGACCGGGGAGAACGCCCCTTCCCCCAAACGGTTGCAGGCCCCCGCGGCGCCCGCACCCGCCCCCGCACCCCGGTCCCGCGCGCACCCCACAATCCGCTCATCCCGGCGAAAGCCGGGACCCAGTCCTGTCCAGCTTGTCGCCGGCGTTTCAGGACGACCGGGCGCGTTCCAGGCACGACCCGCCATCACCAAAAGCCCTGGGTCCCGGCTTTCGCCGGGATGAGCGGTTCTAAAAAGCCAGATATCCCAAGGATCGGCGCGCCCCGCGCACCCGACACGCCCAGCCCCGGTCGCCCGACCCGGCGCGGGTCAAGGACAGGCCGTCCCGGCCTGCCGCGCGAGCGGCGCGCAGCGTCCTTGAGGCGCGCCGGGGCGGGTGGCTCTCAGCAGACTTGACTGCCTCGCGCGGTGAGGGCTCCTGCGCTTGGCTGATCGCCGCGAGAAGCCGTCAGTGTCTTGAGACGACCGGCGTTTCCCGCCGAACCCGACTATGATTTCGGGATTGTGAGCAGAGGGTCACGGCACCCGACGCCGGTAAGCCCGTCGCAGTCGATCTCAAATCCAACTCTGAACGTCTTCCTCCAGGACGTCGGTTATGAACTTCCGTCCGAACCCCCATGCCGCGACGAGGGCCCCGCAGAGCCCGCCGATGATCCAAAGCTGCCAATCGGACGAGAGGCGTTCCCATTTCGTCCGATTGAGACGGGTTTGGTTACGCCACGCCGTGTCGGCCGTTCCAGAGACAATCGTCCGGTCGTCCAGATGCACGGAGTTTAGCCGGCCCGTCAGGTTGATGGTATCTCGATTGGTCAAGGTTGTTGTCGTTCCATCGACGGTTAGAGTGCCTTTCGTGGTCCGGCCAGAGAGTCGGCCAAGACCCGCGGATGTCCCCGAACCTCGATCATCACCTGCATCGCTGATCATCAGGTTGCCGCTGAAGGGGGGGATGGTCAGTTGATGCCCCCCTCTCTCAAAAGCCCGCAATTCCTCAGGTCCGGCAATGACGCTGAATATCAGTTCTAGGACGACGACAGGATCGTCCAGCGTAAGCGCTCCGCCGCCCCCCTCTGAGATATTACCGGAAACATTTCGGCACCTCGGTGCCTCATCGTATCGCTCCCTTGGCACAGGCAAGGCTTGTAGCCTGTAGCTCTTGCCGTCCAAGGAGAACTCGACGGCTTTTCCAGCCGGGGCCATGACCTCTCGGTCAAAGTCGAATAAGGCCGGACGCACTACAAACACCGTGCTGTCTCGAAAGCTTGAAATCAGCCCAATTTCGTTGTCGATAGTCGTAACACTAAGCGATCGAGTTGTTTCACCGTCATTGACGGTAGAGGAAGTGAAGACGATTCCTGAACCATAACCATGCTGTGTGTATGTTGCCCCATTCTCTGGCACAATTATCAATGCCGACGGACCCTCAAGGAGCGCGATATCAAAGCTCTGCGCATCGTTAACTGACAGAAATGGGGTTCCCTCGGCGGCTCTCCTCTCACTCGCTCCCCCAAAGCAATCTGCAAATAGACGAACCTCCACGCGAAAGTGACGATCGCCAGCGCCTTTTCTCCAGGCAGCTTTTGGATTTGAACGGAACGGCTCCACGATAACTCGGCTCGTGATTGGATGATTGCCGATCCAGCTAAATTCTTCTGTCGGATCTTCATCGTCTTTGCGAGGAGGTCTTGAAGTTGTCGCATAGAATGCAGACAGCGCGCCTTCAGATTCCAGAGTTACTTCAATAGGTATTGGATTGTAAAGAATTCTGCTAGTTAAGTGGATCAAGCTTGAGACGATTAATCCGCTCGCTATGAGAGATATGCAAGGGGTAATCATTGATATGTACCCCATACCGTCAGAAAGTTGTTTTAATGTGCGGTATAGGGAAAGAACTATCGCCGATAGCGCAGCCAGTATAACGCCGCCGACCAAATTTGATGCAATATTTAATAAAATACTGCCCATATCTATACTGTCGCTGAACAGAATAACGGCGGTATCAAATATAGAGTATGAAATCCACAATGAAATCGCCACTGAGACTAGGACTGATTTCAATTTCCTTGCTCTTAGTGAGTAGATGCTGACAATAAGAGCTATAACTATTGTCGGCACATTCGCTGACGCGAGGAGCCAAACACCCAAATCTGGAAATACCGGTATGCTGTTCTGATATGCAGCTTCAAAGTAGCTTGGAGCGCCCGAATCTAACAGGGACAGGGCGGCTACTTGAAATTGAGGGCCAACGCCGACAACGAACGATACGAAGATGGCGAACGGAAGCACCAATAGGAGCCATTCTCGACTCGTATACAGGCCTATAAATCGGGCCGCCTTCCCCGCGCATGCGGTCGCCATTTGCTTAAGAAAGCGCTGAACCGTCATCTTTCCGCTCCCCCCACACCTTCACTAATACGATTCGATTTGCGGCAACGCGCGTGCATTCCAGTTCAGCGGTGCACTGAGTTAGGCAGTCCGCGTTAAAACAAGAGGGCGGGCCATCTCCGGACCCGCCCTCTGCTTCACCTCAGCGAACTGAACTCCCGTCCCGGGCTACCGCCGGGGCCGTGCCGAAGCGGGCTGACGCCCGCCTCCGTTCGGATCAGAAGGCTATGCCGCCGCCACCCATGGAGCCGGCGTCGGTGCCCGGCGATTTCTCCGGCGCATTAGCCACGGCCGCTGAGGGGATGTTCAGTATGCCGGCCAGCCCGCCCCCCCCTACGCCGCCCGCAACGGCTCAATCTTCGCCAACTCCTCCCGCCCCGCGATCGCCGCCTTCGACAGATCATGCTGCGTCTGCAGGTTCATCCAGAACTCCGCCGTCGTCCCGAACACCCGCGCCAGCCGCAGGGCCGTGTCCGAGGTCACCGGCTGCTGCTCGCGCACCAGCCGCTCGATCCGCGTCCGGTCCTTCAGCCCCATGGCCCGGGCCAGGGCGCCGGGCGTCAGGCCGTAGTCGGGCAGGAAGTCCTCGCGCAGATGCGCGCCCGGATGGGCCAGGGGCTCGGCGAAGGTCGTGTAATCGTGGGCGGTCATCCCGGCGTCCTCAGTGATAGTCCACGAACTCGACCTGCTCCGGGCCGTGGTCGCCCCAGACGAAGCAGATGCGGAACTGGTCGTTGACGCTGATCGACCACTGTCCCGCGCGGTCGGCGCCCAGTCTGTGCAGCCGGTGGCCCGGCGGCGCGCGCAGGTCCTCGACGGTGACGGCGGCGTCCAGCCGTTCCAGCCGCCGCCGCGTCGCCCGGACCAGATCGGCCGGAAAGCCTTTCGGCGCGCGGCCCTCGAAGACCAGCCGCGCGTCGCGGGATTTCCAGCTCCGGATCATAACACGGTGTAGCGCGACACGCTACGCTCCTGATATTGCCCACCAATGGAACAAAACAGGAACACAAACGAGCGGCCCGGACAACGAAAAAGGGCGGAGCCTCGCGGCCCCGCCCTTCCCGTTCGTTCAGCCTGACGACTGAGCGTGGATCAGAAATCCATATCGCCCATGCCGCCCATGCCGCCGCCGCCCATGCCGCCGGCGCCGCCAGCGGCCGCCTTCTTCGGCGCGTCAGCCACGGCCGCTTCCGTCGTGATCAGGATGCCGGCGACCGAGGCCGCGTCCTGCAGGGCGGTGCGCACGACCTTGGCGGGGTCGATGACGCCGGCCTGGATCATGTCGACGTATTCCTCGGTCTGGGCGTTGAAGCCGTAGGTGGCCGAGGGGTTTTCCAGCACCTTGCCGACGACGATGGAGCCTTCGACGCCCGCGTTCTCGACGATCTGACGGATCGGGGCCTGGATGGCGCGGCGGATGATGGCGATGCCGGCGGTCTGGTCGGCGTTGTCGCCTTTCAGGCCTTCCAGCGCCTTGGTCGCCTTCAGCAGGGCGATGCCGCCGCCGGGGACGATGCCTTCTTCAACGGCTGCACGCGTGGCGTTCAGGGCGTCGTCGACGCGGTCCTTCTTCTCCTTGACCTCGACCTCGGTCGAGCCGCCGACGCGGATGACCGCGACGCCGCCGGCCAGCTTGGCCAGACGTTCCTGCAGCTTTTCCTTGTCGTAGTCGGACGAGGTGTCCTCGATCTGCTTCTTGATCTGGCCGATGCGGGCCTCGATCGCGTCCTTCTCACCAACGCCGTCCACGATGGTGGTGTCGTCCTTGGTGATGGTGACCTTCTTGGCCTTGCCGAGCATGTCGAGGGTGACGTTCTCGAGCTTGATGCCGAGGTCTTCCGAGATGACCTGGCCGCCGGTCAGGACGGCGATGTCCTCCAGCATGGACTTGCGGCGGTCGCCGAAGCCCGGGGCCTTGACGGCGGCGACGCGCAGGCCGCCGCGCAGCTTGTTGACGACCAGGGTGGCCAGGGCCTCGCCCTCGATGTCCTCGGCGATGATCAGCAGCGGGCGGCCGCTCTGGACCACGGCTTCCAGGATCGGCAGCATCGACTGCAGCGACGAGAGTTTCTTCTCGTGCAGCATGATCAGAGGCTCCTCGAGCTGGACCTCCATCTTGTCGGCGTTGGTGATGAAGTAGGGCGACAGGTAGCCGCG
>NZ_DLHQ01000039.1:0-150 GCF_002483305.1 Brevundimonas sp. UBA7664 | reverse complement strand
GCCCTCGACGACGTCGAGTTCGGTCTCGGCGGTCTTGGCCTCTTCAACCGTGATGACGCCTTCGTTGCCGACCTTTTCCATGGCCTTGGCGATCATGTCGCCGACTTCCGAGTCGCCGTTGGCCGAGATGGTGCCGACCTGGGCGATTTC